>CAZUVX010000004.1:70148-89456 GCA_964623865.1 uncultured Spirochaetaceae bacterium
GCTCGCCGGAGGGTCCCTGCCGACACCGGGAGAACGTCTGTCGCCCTCGGTACGGGCCCCTGAAGCGTGAGCAGGGACTCGCTATGAGCTCACTTCCTGGCGGTACTTCTCCACTTCCCAGTTGCGGATGAACTCAACCTGATCGGGCGGCATGAACTGAACGCCACCGAAGGCCTCCGCCAGGTGGGCAACGCGACCGGCATCCACGAAGAGCCTGCACGCGTTCTCTGCCGCAGCGGCGCTCGTGCCGACCCCCAGAATACCCTCCCCTCTCACCACGACGGTCTTCGGCGGCACGCCTTCGCGCTTCTCGTACTGGGCGAAGACCTGGTCGGCCTGTTCGGGTTCCTCCACCCACGCCGGCACGTGTCCGGCGTAGACAATGTGATCCGGCGTCAATGAACCGCTCACCGGCAGGAGGGTCGCGCGGTGGCCGATGAAGGGATCGAGAAGGGCATCTGCATGGGGCCACAGATAGAGTGCGCCGTGCGTATCGGACTCGCGTATTCGCTCGGCCGCCCGCTTGAGCGCCGACGAGGGTTCCCGTGGTTCGGACTCCGGCGGGGCTCCTCCGGCTGCGCGAGCAATGGCGTCCACTATTTCACCATGGTCGCGGCGAATGTCATTCGGCGTCTCCCCGTGAACCACGAGCCCGTGATTCTGCAGGAGGATGAACCGCGGCTCCCGACCGTGCTCCTCAATGAAGAGGCGCCGCTCATCGTAGACGCGTTTCGCCAGGACATAGCCGGGATTGATCATTGGAATCCACAGCAAGTCGTCACCGAAGATGCGCTGCGCCTGAAACTCTCCGTAGAGCGCGCAGGTCAACGCGTTCACGATGGTAGGATGTGTGTGATACACAATGCGACTCGGAAAGAGGGCGTGCATGAGCGCCTCCACACTGGGCCGCTTCCCATCCTCGCCGGGGGCCCGCGCGGCAAAGAGATCGGTCTTGGCACGCTCCTCCCGCTCCTCTCGGTCGGCGGGATACTCGACCTGCCAGATCGCATCCAGCTTGCCCCGGTCCATCTTTACGAACTGCTCGGGCTCAATGGCGGCAAGAGCGCTTCCAGACGCCTTCACCCACATCCACCGGTCGTCTTTGATGGAGGTATTTCCTCCGCCACCGATTACCCAGTCGCGGCTCCCACCGTACTCCCGGGAGAGTAGGACAATCTCGTTCAGCAGGTTGCTCATGACGGATAGACTCTACCCTGAGCGCCGGGGCGCTGCCAATGGTACGTAGTGCGACCGAGAATTACGGCTGAAGTACCTTCACCAGGCGAAAGCCAATGTGCACATCGCGTGCGTCCGGTGTTGCGCTGCCGCGATTGGATACGCGCGCAGCGGAAGCGTCGTCGAAAAAGCTCCCGCCGCGCAACACCCGACGCTCTCCGGCATCGGGACCGACCGGGTCGGAGCTCTCGTCGTCGGCGTAGTAGTCCCTCTTGTACCAGTCCCCAACCCACTCCCAGACGTTTCCGCTCAGGTCGAAGATCTCCAGCTCGTTCTCGCTCTTGCCGCCGACTGCCTGGGTATCGGATGCGGCGTCGGCGTACCACGCAACATCCCCGATGGTGTCACTGCCTGCATAGGCGGTATCCTTTCCGTCCGCACCGCCCCGTGCGGCGTACTCCCACTCTGCCTCGGTGGGAAGCCGATAGCCCGCTGCTGCGGCATCCACGCTCCAATCGCTCAGGTCATAGGTCTCGGCCTGGTCCTCGAAGGAGTTGAGGAAGGCGGCGAAGGCGGCGGCGCCGTACCAGGTCACCTCCGTGACCGGGTGGGTCTCGCGGCCGGACTCCGCAGCGAAGGCACCGTCGGCGTAACGGATTCGGGCGTACTCAGCATCCAGGTCGAGAAGCTCCTTCGGGTCACCCGCAGCGTTCCGCACCGACGTACCGTCCACCACCTCAATCAACTCCTCATCGAGAGCCTCGTTGAGGACCGCAGCGTACTGAGCGTTCGTTATCTCCCTCGTGTTCATGCTGTAGGGCACGCTCAGGGTAACGGTACGCGTCGGCTTCTCGTCATCCTCCCCGTCACTCGCGCCCATATCGAACTGAGCGGTCGAATCCGCCGCGACGACCGTGACCATCCCGAAGTCCGCATCCCTCCAGGCGCCGCCGCCGCCATCGACGTTGACGGCGGGCACAGGTCCCGTCGCACCGGTGCAACCTGCAAGCACTACTGCCAGAACAACGCTTCCAACAACTGCACCCCATATCCTCATAGTTCACATCTCCTCTGCTACTCTTGTCTCTCTTCTCTTGGCTGCTCGGCATCGGCCGCCAGGCGAAAGCCGTAGCCGAAGAACCGGACGTTCGGGAAGTTGTTCTCACGATAGCTGATGCGAGTCTCCCGGAATGTGGAGTAGAAGGCGCCGCCCTTGAGAAGACCTTCATCGCCGTCGGTCGGGGGATAGGTCGCCGGCGAGAAGCCATCGTGGATATCCGCCACGTAGGCGTCGGCGACCCACTCGAAGGCGTTTCCGCCAAGGTCGTAGATGCCGAGGTCGTTGGGTTCATACCCTCCGACAGGAACCAGGGCCTGTGAGTCGAAGTTCGCGAAGACGCGGTCAGGGAAGGAGTTTCCCCAGGGGTAGAGCTCCCCTTCCGAGCCGGCGCGCGCCACAGCTTCCCATTCGACCTCCGTGGGGAGCCGGCGGCCCGCCCATTCAGCGTAGGCCCGGGCGTCTGCGCGAGTCACGTTCACCACCGGAAAGTCATCCAGGCCCTCAGGGTATGTTCGTGTTTCCGGATCCCAATTGTAGTCGTTGCGGGACGGGTCGTCGGATGTCGGCACCGGCTCGTATCCGGTGTCGTCGAGAAAGATCTTGTACTGTCGGTTCGTGACCTCGTGCTCTTCGATCCGGAACGGTGCCACCCGAACCTCGACAGGAGGCCGTTCATTCTCCACCGCGATCTCGTCACCGGGCACTGCGCCGAACAAGACGGTGCGCCTCGAAACCGGCACGAGTGGGGTAAGCTGCTTCCATTCAGGCTGCCCCGACTCCTCAGGGGGTTCCCTCTCCTCAACGACCTGCGCCGGCTCCTCCGGCTCCGCGATATCCTCCGGCTCCGCGATATCTTCAGGCTCCGGGGGGTCCGCGGGCTCCGCGGGCTCCTGGGGCTCATCCCGTGGCGGGACTGCACGTCGGCGAAAGAGCGAGTTGATCCGCCTGAGGAGGGCGTCCTCTCGCGCCTCCGGACCGTTGTCCGGTCGATCCGGCCCCGCTTCGGTGACTACCGCGTCGGCTTCCTCGTCCGGCTGCGCTGTCGTCTCCCCCGCGTCACCGCCCTCATCCGGTTGCTCCCGGTCCGAGACGTCGTCTTCCGCCGCTTCAGGACTCTCTTCCGGTGTTTCGGCGCGTGCCACGGCAGGACCGCCGCCGGCCGGGGGTTCATCGCCGTCTACGGGGTCTCCGTCGCCGTCGCCGTCGCCGTCGCCGTCGTCGGGCTCGTCGTCGGGCTCGTCGTCTCCGGTGCCGGCATCATCCGCCTCCGGTTCTACCTCGGGTTCCCCGTCGACTTGCCGACCGGGCTCTTCATCAGTCTGTGCCTGCGGGCGCCCTTCATCGGCGCTCGTGACGGCGCCCTCCGGCTCGTCCGGTGGCTCAGGCTGCGATTGTGCGACGGCCTCACCGGGCTCCTGCGGCTGATCGTCGGCGGCACCGGGTCGAAGTGTCACAAGGTAGACAGCGACCAGGACCGCCACGACGGCGACGCCGGCACCAATACCAAACAGAGGCGCACGCCCCCTGCGCGGCGGCTTCTCGCCGAGAACATCCGACTTCTCGACCTTGGTGTCCGTCTCAATCAATCGCTGAATGGCATCCGACGATGATTGATCTCCGTCTTTCTGTTTGCTCATGGTGATACCCCCAGAATCGCAGTGACTACGTCCGATACGGCACTTCGCACCGGTTCGAGGTAGTGCGCTCGCTCTTGCTGTTCAAGGACGTAGTTGCGCACCGCTTTCGAGAACGGAATTGGAGGCTCGGTAACATAATCGGGCAGACTGTCTTTCATGGCGGCCAGGACGTTGCGATCGCTCCGTCTCGAAGCGTCGTAACTGTTGGCGACCACGGAGACATCCCTCAAGCGGGATCCGACTTGCTTGATTTGCTGCGGCAGAGTCTCGAGAAAGAGATTGATCGCCCGGGCGGACCACACCTCGGGCGTGGTTACGAGTACAAGGTTGTGGATGGCCGGCAGCGACAGCAGATTCAGGGTAGACACCGTCGGGGCGGTGTCAATGAGAACGTAGTCGAACTCGTTCTCAAGCTCCGTGGCTGCAAGGCGGTGGACCATCCTTCGGAGCTTACGGCCCCCGGGAGGCCGGGTCGTCAGCGAGGCGAGTCTCAGTGTACCCGGCACGATGGCCAGGCCGTCCCGGGCAACCGCGTAGTCGTGAACGGTACCGGAGCGGGACGACAGGTACGAGAGGACGTCCTGTCCCTCTCGCGGCTCATAGCCACGGGCAACGAAGTAGGTTGTGAGGCTGTGCTGCGGGTCGAGGTCGACAAGCAGCAGGCGCTTACCCGCTGCTTGAAGACACTCGGCCGCGAAGATGGTGCAGGTGGTTTTCCCTACCCCACCCTTCAAGCTGCTGAAGGCCAAGAGCCGACTCATGGCAGCTCGCGAATCACCTGCAGGCGCCTGTTGCGCCGCTCCAGCACGATCAAGCTATCGGCTTCCGACCTCACCTGTATCGGCTGGTTGAAGGTGCCGGCGCCGGTACCGCGTCGGCCGATCATCGAGATCAGCTCCTGCGTCTCTGCGTCGGTCACCGCCACTTGGTGCTCCCGATCCAGGGTGTACGCAAGGGCCCCGGTTCCCTCCAGATTGACAAAGGTCACGTCGCTGATCTGCCGGCCTGCAATCTCATCCGGCAACGCCTCGGTACGGATGGGAGGCCCTGGTGAATCGATGTCGTAGTAGAGCGCCTGACCACCCGCGTAGTCCAGCACAATCAAATACTGTCTGGGCACAATGGTGAAGGAGGTCGTCGTGTCTTGCGCATCCGTAATCGGAAACTCCACGTCTGTGGGCTCGAAATCCTCGTCGAAGACCTGGACGCGGTCGTTTCCGGAGTCGAGAACGTAGAGCCGGCCGCGATAGGAAACCGCCTTTGTCGGCGTCGTGAAGCGTCCCGGTGTTCCGGTCCCGCGGCTCCCTGCAATCTGTTGCGGGTTCAGGTCCTGGTCCAGGATGCTGAGGCGGTGATTGCCACGATCAACCACTACGACCTGATCCTGGAAGATGGTCACGTCCACGGGCGTCTGAAACTCATCCGGTCCGCTGCCCTGGAAGCCGACGGCCGCTACAAACTCTCGGTCGGCGTTCAGCTTCACCACACGGTTGTTCCCTGTGTCCACAATGAACAGGTTGCCGTCGGTGCCGATCACAAAACCCTCAGGATCGGAGAGCTCCGTACCGTCATACTCGTCACTGAGCGGAATCGGCTCAAAAGCGGGTTGGTCGGCGGGTTGCTCCGGCGCGCTCTGAGCCTGGGCCGCCTCGCGCTCATACCGGAAGTTCTCGAACTCGCTCTTCAGCATGGCACGAACCTCCCGGCCCTCGGTTGGCCCGGCCTCTACATCTCCATTCCCGGAATCGGTCTGGATAAGGAAAGGCTCCACCACTGTTGTGATTCGCGCCACCGAGAAGGTATCGGAGAGATACTGAATCTCCGCTTCCGCCTTCTTGGACTGATCGACGTTGAGGATCTCAAAGGTCACCGGGTGCGTGAGCACGTCGCCCTCTTGATAGAGAACCAGGACCGACCCCTCCTGCACACCGTCGGCTTCAGTAAGGTCTACGTAGACATCGTCTCCAACCGCCGCTTCGGGACGGTCGGAGTCAAGCTTGGCGATCACATAACCCCTGGCGCCTCGGTTGACGATGTCGTACGCAAACTGCGATTCCACCGCCTCGCGAATACCGAGCCGGCTGACCTCTTCCATCATCAGGCCCAATTGTCCGGTCTTGTGATAGACGTTGGCGAGAAGCCAGCTCGCTTCAACGCAATCCGGCTCGTGCGCCAGGGTTGCCTGAGCAAGTGCCTCTGCTCGTTCAAAGTCTCGCTTGAGATAGCTACGCAGGGCCACCTCGTAACGGTCCATGGTACCCGGGCGGTACTCCAGGGTGACCACGTCGGGAGGCCGGTCCGGGTCCTCGGGGCGGCTCCCCGTGTCTTCCTGAGCCGCTCCGGAGAATGCCACGAGAACGAGAATGACCAGGGCTATCGGCGCCTTATGGAGCACCCCGTTCGCATGGTGTGCCTTCCTGCTTTCCACTGTGCGTTTCACCGTGCTGCCTCCTCGCTGACTTCTTCCGCTGTGCGCTGTAGCTGCGCCGCCTCGCTCTCAGGCGCCAACTGCCGGAGATACTGCGTCTCGAGGAGGTCGTCTATCTGGACCCCGGCGAGAGAATCATCCTCGCTCAGTGGCTCTGCGACGGCATTGTCGGGCTCCACCCTGGTTACCTTGACCATGGCCAGAGGCGTACGCTTTTGGCCGATGACCCGGGCGGTGTCTATGTCCCGAATCGCGTTGCCGACGCGGTAGACCTGGAACTCCATTTCGGGGCGTATGCCCTGATTCGATCCCTTGTTGATAATCAGCCGGTTATCGCTCCGCCCCCCCGTTTCACTGGACTCAAAAGCCGTGACCTTGGCCTGTAACGGAAAGTACGAGAGAATCATCTGCGCCGCGGTGTAGTAATCGATGTCGTAGGGAAAGGTGCGACTCTCCTGTCGCCGGACCCGCTGGAGATGAGCCAGCGCTTCGGCGAACTCCTGCTCTTCGTAGTGAATGATGCCGAGGGCCAAGTGCGCCTTGTTGTTGTACCGGTTGTACGCAATGGCGTCCTGGAACTGCCTCTTCGCCTTCGCAGTATCGTCCCGCGTGTAGAACCGCGCCCCCAGCTCCGAGCGCAGAACCGATTGCCGCTCGTAGAAGTTCGTTGCACCGGTCGGCCTGAAGTCCTCCTGCACGAACTCCCGCGGGAGCTCCAGAACGTGGTTTGTGTCCTCTACCAACCGAATGGTCAGTCGATCCTCCTCGGGATCGCCAATTGTTGCGCATCCGACCAGCAGAAGCACTGCTGCGAGGGTTGCGCCAAGTACTCGTGACATACGTAGCTCCTTCTGCATTACAGGATGATGCCGGCCCAGATGCCGGCGTAGAGGTTGGGCACGCCGAAGAGGCTTCGGCCGAGAATCTCCGTGTTGTTCTGGTCGTAGCCGAGAACGCCGGTGAGGTCGCTGATGTTGACCTCATAGCCGAAGGGAACCTCGAGGAAGATGTTGTCAAACAGATGAGCAGTCGAAACAACGAAGGTGCGGAACGGATACCACCGCGCCCCGACCTCCACGTTCGCCTGAAACGCCAGGCTGGAAACGGCGAAGGATTGTCCCTCTTCCGGAAAGACCAGCCCCACGCCGCCCCCCACGGCAATGTACGGCGAGAACTGATGACCCAGATCCCGGACGTCGTACGGGAAACCCCTTAAGCCGAGATCCCTGCCGTGCAACGGATAGAAGCGCGCGTCGACGCCCGCCCGGACGGCGTCTCCAAAGCCGCCGGCCATCCGGACTCCAGGCGACACACCGATACTGACCCAGTTGCCAAGACCGAACTCAACATTGACTTCCGCCCAATCGAATCCCGGTGCGCCTGGGCTCGCGCCGGCCATGACTTGCGCGGCTGCGCCGGTGGTCACGGCCAACAAGAATACGAAACCCAGGAGAATTGCTTTTCGCATTACTGTCCCCCTTCGGTTGCTGCGTTGCGAGGTCGCTCTGCCTCTACCGGTATCTTTAGCAATGGGCGTACCAACCAAAGCCACGTCGGGTTGATTGCGACGTTCCAATTGGTGGAGACTAACTTGTTCTCGGACTGGGAGATACGCCCGTGCAGCCGGCAAATACGACCATCGGGCAAGAGGGGAATTACTCAGCCGCGGCGTGGTGACCAGGCCGTTGTCACGCCGTCGTCAATCTGTTGACAACCTATTGGTCACCTGGCCCCGACACGGAGTACCTCGCCGCGTTCGCCGAGGACAACAAGCCGGCCGCCGTCCGGACCAAGCCATGGAAGGACCGTGCGCGCCCCGTCAACGGATGCGATTCTCCGGCCTGTCAGACGCGTGTCGTAGAGGTACAGTCCGCCGTCTCGCAGAACCGTAACGAGTGGTTCGACGAGAGCGTCCGGATCCGAGAACACGGGGCCCAGACGCACCGGCGAGTCCACCGCCGGCGCCCCGGTCGTGATTGCAGTTCGACCGGCACGCGTCCGTTCCCCGTCGGTTGTCGCTGCGGAACCCGGGAAGGTCAGAGTTCGAAGAAGCTCCAACTCTCCATCCCGTAGCTCCAGGTGAAAACCGTCGGCGTCCTGCAGGAGGAGAACCACGAGGGGTCCTCGAGATGTCTGAAGAAGCCGGAAATCGCGGTAGGTGGAGAGGGTGTACCGTGCAAACGCGACGGTTCGCGCGATATCCGCGTCCCCGCCGCCACTGCGCACAATCAGAAAGTCGACCCACGGGGGGTCCGGGTCGGTACCCTGATAGTTCAGGAAATCGCGAATCACGAGAAAGTCGCTACGGTCGTTCTCGCCAAGGGGGAAGACCCGAGCGTTTCCCGACAGCGGCACTCCGCCGTTCCATATGACAGGGGCACGGGATATTCGGCCCGACTCCTCGAACTCGATGATCCTGGTGGCGGCGTCAATGCCTTTGAACTGGCGAGAGTGGTCGATGCCGAAACGGCGGCTCCCACCGGTGGGGCGCGTGGCATAGGAAACAACGAATCGGGGGGGATCCGTATCATCGCCGACCGGCCGCAGATCGAGGGGATCGCCGGGAATGAGGAACTCCCACACTTCCCGATGTTTCTCCAGGGAGTAGCGTATGAATCCCCGCGGCGAGTCGACCCAGTTCTCCCTGGTCATGAGGTAGACGGCACCGTTTTCATGAACCACGGGCTCAATGGATCGGTAGTCCCGGCGTCCCTCACTCACCGCATGGCGGTAGATGACCTTGCCGCGCCCGTTGATGACGAAAAAGGTAGGATTGGCTTCTTCGAAGGAACCCGCTACGAGATCGAGCTTGTCGTCGGAGTCGGCATCCATAAGGAATCCGGGAACGGCGTGGGCGACGGGATATCCGTAGCTCCCAAGGTGTCGACCATCCATGGCAAAGACTTCCAGGCGGTTTGCCGACGCGACAATGATTTCCGGTGCATCGCTGCCCCGGACATCACCGAGGAAGGCGGCCCCTGCGGTGTGCCCGGGAAGATCGAAGGCTGCGTGGGGCTCGACCTCCCACTCATCCCGCCAGCCTCGGGGATACGTGTGAGTGTCGCCGGCGTCGAAAGCGGTGTACCGCCACGGTTCGGGGTCATTTCCGGCACATCCTGCATACAGAAGGAGTGCCGCCGCCGGCGTGGCGAGCACGAGCCGGCGCAGCGCCACCGGGAGCCGCGGCGAGCGCCGCGCCGGCAGCCGCCCCGGGCGAGCCTCAGTACCCCAGGACCTCGACGGTCGTGTGCCCACTCAGCACCACCTCCGCGGTTCCGTCGCGATCCAGATCCGCGATCCGGTACGCTCTGACCTCATCCTGATCCTCGGAAACGGTCTGAAGGGAGAACGACGCAATCTCCCTGCCGTCCTGTGCTTCGATGACCAGCCTACCTTCTCGGATGTAAGGAAACTCCCACTCATCGTCGCCGTCCAGGTTGATCGGATCACCCGGTGAGCGCGGCCGCTCGATTGCCGGATAGACCGGCTCGAAGGAGCCGTCGAGGACTTCGGCCCGCCCGGAGGGGTCCCACCACAGCGTGACCCGCTCCGGCCGTCCTTCCGGCGTCGGGACTCGTCGCACCTTGGGAGCGTGGTTCTCCGGCCCCGTGTACACAACCTCCAGCGCTCCGTCGTCGTGAACGCGGTAGACCCGGGGAGTACCGGTATAGTAGCGGGGATCCTTGCCGATCGTCGCGAAGAGCTCCCGGGCACCGTCACCATCGGCATCAAAGCTGAAGTAACCGAGCCGGCCGGCCAGATCGTCGCCCGGCCACGGTCGTGACTCGGGCAGGCGCTCACCGTGCGGAGTCAGAACGTGGAAGTACGCCTCCGTGTCGCGCTCGACCGTGCCGTCCTCGTGGGTAACGACGGCGCCGTTACTGAAGGTGTAGGCGTCGAAGTAGACCTTACCGTTGTGCGCGTGGGGCGCGCTTACCTGCAGGGCATTTGGATAGGCGAAAGCCGTGTCACCGGTGTCGGGACCTACGCCGTACAGGAAGCGCGGTGCCAGCAGGTATCCGGTCTGGACGCGCAGCCACAGGAGACCTCCGAACACGCCGAGAGCGTGCGCTCGCGTGTCGTATCCCCGTGTGAGCGGCTTCTCCAGGAGGAGCCGACCCGCAGGTGTACAGACGAGGACCGTCGGCATGGGCTCCCATTGGTGCATGGTGAGGTCCGCCTCCATGGCTATCTCCGCCACGCCGTCCCCGTCGAGATCCGGCACAGTGGTGAAGCGGTCCCCGCCGGCGGGCAGGGGGGTTCCGACAAGAAGCTCGAGCTCGTGATCGAGTATGCGTGTGCGCCCCCGTGATGCGTCCAACAGGAGAAGATCACCGTTGCCGTCGCCGGCGTAATCGGCGGGTGCGCCCCAGAGGTTGTAGCCCTCCGGCAGACCGGCAACGCCACGGAGGGTAAGGTCGTCGTACCGCTCCAGTGGTTTCTCCGGCCTGTTGTCCGGAATGGTGATGGGCGGCAGCGGGTCCCCGGCGCGCACCTCATCGCCGAGGAGGCGTGCGTGGTGCTCAGTGGCCCTGCCCGCCTCGAGCGTAACCCTGTCGGAGGCGCCGCTGAGACCCGGAATCTCCGCGCGGATTGTGTGCGTGCCGGGAGGGAGCCCGTGCAGCACCGGCAACTCCTCCGCGCCGATCCGACGGTCGTTGAGGAAGAACACCGCTCCCGCGGGGGTGGAGCTGAGATGAAGGGTTGCCGCGGCGTCCTCCCTCGGCCCCACGACGTAGAGCTTGTCGGAAAGCACGCCCAGGTGCGCGCGGCCGTCGGCATCCGGAAACACCGCTACATCCGAGATGCGCCTGGGCAGGACCGTACTGAACTGGGTCTCCAACTCTTCGTTCAGGATGAACAGCCGGGTGTGGTCGGTCACGATCAGGTCGACTGTGCCGTCGCGATTGAAGTCGCCGATCCGACGGATCTCCGTGTAGTGGAGGTCACCTGGGAGCCGGCGTTGCCGGACGGGCTCCGCGGCAGAGTTCAAGAGCAACACTTCACCCGTACGCCGCCACGCCACGACAATGCGGGCTTCTCCGACTGCGGCTGCGCCACCCCGCTCCGCGACTGCGTCGCCCCCTTCGGCGGCTGATCCGCTCTCACCGGCCTGCTGCGCCGGCGTCCCGCTGTCGCGGCCGCCCGCGCTGTGCCGGTAGAACCCGAAGCTCCCGTCGGTCTGCGGCGGACCCTGGTACTCCGCGTGAGTGTCGCCGTCCGCCTGCAGGATTCGCAACAATGACCGGCCGGGATAGAGGTCCGACACACGCTCAACCAGCATGAGGGCCTCGTCTTCGCCGTCACCGGTGACATCGAAGAGCTTTGTCCGTACCCCGGAGATCCGATCCTCTTCAGGGTAGCCCTCGTGAGCCTCCGGTCCGAAAGCCTCGTAGGCGTCAACATCTCCGTCGTCGTCGAGCACGTAGAGGGCGTGGCGATCCCGGGCACTTTCGTAGGGTGTTGCAACGTCCTGGCGGTCCCTGGAGACGGCACGATGAGAGATTGCGATCCTTCCATCACTCCCTCGCGTTATCCCCAGAGGTACCGGCCCCATGTGATGGATCCACAGCGGCTCGGGCCCGGCGAGGGCGTCGAGAGCGCCGACCAGCTTCGGCGCAACGGCCAGGTCCGACCGCGCGGTGAAGTAGATACGAGTTCCATCTACGAAATGTACGCGGGTGTGGGAGTGAAAGATGTCCGCAAAGGTCTCATCCATAAGGGTCGAGCCACCGGCGTTGTACGCAGCAATGCGTCCGTTGCCGCCTCCGGCAGCGCCGAGAATCAGATCTTGCTTGCCGTCTCTATCCACGTCGGCCAGAAGCGAAAGGTGGAAGGCGTTGTCGCCGAAGGAGACAGTCGTCTCCTTCTCGAGGTCGGGCGCCTGCAGAACGGAAGCACTCGTGCCCAGGCCGACTACCAATTCCTCGCGGGCGTCCCCGCGGACGTCACCGGCGTGGATCTGCCAAGCGCGCTGCTCGAAGGCGCGCTCCGACACGAGTCCGAACCGCCGGAAGTCGACCTCTGCGTACGAATGCGTGTCCACCAGGCTGCCCGAGTGCTCGGACCCGCCGGCCAGGTCGATTGCCCGGCTGGAGCACCCCGCCGTAACGGCGGCCGCCACAAGCACCGCGGCCACCCGCCGTAGCCGCCGGCTGAGCAGTCCGGTGGGAGTCGTAACGGTGCCACAGCGGCATGATCGGATCAACTTCATGAGGACTCCTTCGGCACCAGGATGTACACGCAGGTGAATGACCCCTCCCGGCTGTCAATGCGGATCCGCCCGCCCAACTGCTCGACGATCGCCTTGCACAGCGCCAGCCCGATTCCCATCCCGTCGTGATCACGCTTGTCGGAGTAGAAGGGGTCGAAGACGCGGTGTAGCACCGACCGGGGAATACCGGGGCCGTCGTCGCAGATGCGCAACTCCACCATCGGCCCCGACAGGGATGCGGGACCATCCGCGGCGCCGCTGAGCTCCGAATTCAGGTGCGGCCGATCCGTCTGCCCGATCGAGGAGTACTCGCCGGGCTCCACGTCGTTCCGAACCTTCGCGGTGACATGTATATGGCCCTCACCGTCCCCCGCCTCGACGGCGTTGCGAAGGACGTTGATTACCACGGTGTAGAGATCCGCGGGATCCGCGACGATCGTTATGTCCCGGGTGACATCCACGGTCGCGGTATAGGCACCGTCGCGGCGGATCCCGAGGGATTTGAGGCAGGAATCCACGATGTCACGCAGGACGACTACGCTGGAATCACGGCTCTCCGCCCCGAAGGTGTGCTGCAGTCGCTGGACGACTCGCTGAATCATATCCACGCCGGTGCGGAAGCTCTCCAGAATCTCAGGGACCTCTGCGCGAGCTTCAGCTAGATCCGACGAGACGTTACCGCCATTGTCGCCGCTCTCACGAAGGAGCGCGTCGACATGCCTTTCCAGGAACTCCATGTTTCCGGCCAAATAGGTAATGGGGTTGTTGATTTCGTGGGCGATGCCCGCAGTCATGGTTGCAAGATTCTCTCGACGCCGCTGCTCCATGATTCTGGCGCTTGCCGTAGCAAGGCGGCGGTTCAACCGCTCAGTTTCACGGAAGCTCGCAATGAGTCGGACATGCTCGCGCCGGAGTCGTACGAGGAGCGTGAAGAGAATGCCGATGAGCACCGCAATAACGTAGCTGGCAATCACGAGAACCAGGGGCTCCCCGCGGATCCGATCGAAGAGCAGCCAGACGGTCCACCCGGCCATCAACAGGGGCGGCACGGACAGCACCCGGAAGGGCGCACAGGCGAGCCCCACCAGGACGATCATGTCGAAAAAGGTTGCCAAGAGGAAGGCGGACTGCAATAGATCAAACGTCAGAAAGAAGGGATAGAAGAAGTAGACTTCCGCCGCAATAGCCGCCAGCGCCAGGAGGCCGTAGTCTTTGTGCTCGTACCGGGAGTACGAGACGAAAATCGCAAGGGCACCGGCGGCAATCGCCTCCGCAGCTTCTATGGCGACGACCGGGAGGAAGTTGGGCAGGACCATGAGGGCCAGGACCGCCTTGACGCCGCTGAACACAGCGTGCGTCCCAAGGAGCACCCGGTGCAGCCCGGCGCCGAGTCGCTCACTCGGCTGTATTGTCATTGGGGACCTCATCGCGCTGATCGGGACGGTCCGTAATGAGCCCAAACTCCCGGAGCTTGTTTTTGAGCCCCTGTCTGCTCATGGCAAGTCGACGCGCCGTGCGCGATATGTTGCCCTCCTCCTGCAGGAAGACCCGGCGGATGACGTTCTCGCGATAGATCTCGAGGCGGGCGTTCAGGTCAATGCTCTCTCCCGGCGCGATCTCGCCGAGACTCGGCGGCGCGGTGCTGAGACCGTTTGCACCGTGAAGACCAACGGGATTCTGAGCGAGTTGATCCTGCTCCAGCCCCTCGAGGAAGGTCCCCTCCGGATCAACAGCCGCCCGCATGATCTCGGCGGAAACCGGTTCGTCTCCATCTCGGCGGGTTGCGAGGCTCAACCGCTCGAGAACGCTCTGCAACTCCCGAACGTTACCGGGAAAGGAGTGAGCCAGCAGGGCCTCCCGGGCCTCCTTGGACAGGTTCGGCATTCGGATGCCCCGGGATTCGGCGATTCGTTCCATTATTGCGAGAATGTCCCGGCGGCGCTTCCGCAGAGGCGGAAGGTGGACGTGGAAGGCGTTGATCCGGTAGTAGAGATCCTCCCGAAACAGCCCGCGTTCGACGAGCTGGCGAAGATTCTTGTTCGTGGCCGAGACGACCCTGACATTGACGTGCTTCTCAGCGGTGCCGCCGACGGGAATGAACGTGCCGAACTGTACGCTCCGCAGGAGCTTGGGCTGCAGGGTGACCGGAAGGTCGCCAATCTCATCCAGAAAGAGGGTGCCACCGTCCGCCGCCTCCATGAGCCCCTTCTTCGGCCGGTCCGCCCCGGTGAAGGCACCCCGTTCATAGCCGAAGAGCTCGCTCTCAAGAATGCTCTCCTGAAAGGCGGAACAGTTGAGCGGCAGAAACGCCTTGTTCCGCCGCGGAGAAAAGGCGTGGATGACCCTGGCCAGAAGCTCCTTACCCGTGCCGGTCTCGCCCGTAATGATTACCGGTTCGTCGGAAACCGCGTACAGTTGCGTCAGTTCCTGGGTTCGCCGCATTGCCGGATCATCCCCGGTGAACACGTCGAATATGGACTCCGATCCGCTTCCCTCCCCCCGGCTCTCCTCTACGAGAATTCGGTGCTGCTTCCGCAGCGCCTGCTGCAGGCGGTCGTTCTTCCGGGAGAGGGTCAAGTGTTCCGCGGCGCGGTGAACGTGCTGGAGCAGAACACTCGGTGAGAACGGCTTCACAACGTACTTGTAGATCACGTTCGAGTTGACGGCATCTATGAGGTCTTCCGAGTCGGTATAAGCGGAAATGACAATCGTGACAAAGTCGGTCTTGCGGGTTCGAATTGCTCGAACCAGCTCGAGTCCGGTCAGCCCCGGCATCTTCTGGTCGGTAATGAGAATGTCGAAGCTGTTCTCGATGCAGTGCCGGCGCGCCTCGTGGGGATCCGTGAAAAGCGTCACCGAGTAGTCTTTGAGCACCCGGCGGACGTATTTGGCGTTTTCAAGGATGTCGTCGACAATGCAGACTCGCATATCCGGCATAGTCACTTTTTGCATTGGCAATGAAGCGCCGCACCCGGGCGTTTCGTTAGCTCGCGCCTCACTAGAGCCGAATAGTAGCAGATTCGCGTCGCTACGTGAACCGGTAATTGTGTAAGGACCAACGGCGCTCCAGAAGACCCTCCCTCGTGGTCCTTGACGAAGACCACGCGGTTACCACGCGGTCCTGCTCGATTTCACCTCCCCGTCTGGCCGTAGTAGGCGCCGGGCCCGTGCTTGCGCAGGAAGTGGCGATCCATGAGGTGCTGCGGCGCCGAGCCCGCTTCGGGGTTGAGTGTCAGAGTGTGGTACGCCATCCTGCACACCTCCTCCAGGACGATTGCATTTTCCGCTGCGGCGTGAGCCGTGGGCCCCCAGGTGAAGGGCCCGTGATTCGCCACCAGCACACCGGGCACCTCTTCGGGATCCACGCCCCAGGGTACTCCGCCCGACGCTGCGGCGGACGCTGCGGCGGACGCCGCGTCCCCGATCTCGCGCCCCGCGCCGCCGGCGCGGGCGCCCTCCTCCGCACGGCGCGCGTCCGCACCGGCCGCGCCGCGCCTGCCTGCAGCAGCGCCGTCGGAGACGCCCCGACGAAACCGTTCCACGATCACTCTGCCGGTCGCGGCTTCGTAGTCGCCGGCGACCTCCTCCCCGGTGAGCACCCGGGCGACCGGCACATCGTACCGGAAGTGGTCTGCGTGGGTCGTACCCTGCGCGGGGACCGGAACGCGTGCCTGGGCGTAGACGACGGCGTAGTGGCTGTGGGTGTGGACCACCCCGCCGATCCGCGAGAAGGCGCGGTACAGCTCGGTGTGGGTCGGAGTATCCGACGAGGGACGGAGGTCCCCGGCAACGACGTCCCCCGTCTCCACCGAGATCACCACCAGGGCTTCCGGGGAGAGCTCATCGTAGGAGACGCCGCTCGGCTTGATGGCGTAGACGTCCGCATCCGGATCCCGGGCGCTCGCGTTTCCCCAGGTCAGGAGGACCAGCCCCGCATCGACTATCTCCATGTTGGCGCGGTACGCCTCTTCGCGGATTCGGTCGTAGCTCATCCTTGCCTCCCCGCGGCCTCGTGTCGCGCCGGCGTCATGACTCACCGGCGTCGTCACGACGCCCGCTCTCCTGGTACAATACCCCGACAATACCGACGACGAAAGGAGGCACGAGGTGAGTAACGCAAGCGCAGACGCCCGCGCGACGGCGGAGTTGATCGAGAGAGGGGAGGCCATTCTGGGCTTCGAGCTGGGATCGACCCGCATAAAGGCGACCCTCATTGACCGGTCCTTCAAACCCATTGCTTCGGGATCCCACGGCTGGGAGAACGAACTGAAGGACGGCGTGTGGACCTACGACATGGCCGACGTCTGGACCGGCGTCGCCGCCTGCTACGCCGATCTCAAGGCGGACGTCCGGAAGCGCTACGACATTACCCTGAAGCGAATTGCCGTCGGCGGATTCAGCGGCATGATGCACGGCTACCTGGCCCTCGACGACGACGACAACCTCCTGTCGCCTTTCAGGACCTGGCGCAATAACATCACCAAAGAGGCGGCCTCACAACTCACGGACCTCTTTCAGTTCGCCGTCCCGCAACGCTGGAGCATTGCGCATCTCTACCAG
Organism: uncultured Spirochaetaceae bacterium; assembly: GCA_964623865.1. Lineage (GTDB taxonomy): Bacteria > Spirochaetota > Spirochaetia > DSM-27196 > PWMO01 > CAYFQV01. The sequence continues at coordinate 87,224 of CAZUVX010000004.1, forward strand.
ACCATCCTGAACGGAGAGGAGCACGTCAACCGGATTGCCCACCTCACCACCCTGGCGCCGTACGTGCAGTACCACCTCACCGGGACCTGGGCCATCGGAATCTGCGAGGCTTCGGGCATGTTTCCCGTCGACCCGGACACCCAGGACTACCACGCCGGCATGATCCATGCCTTCGACCAGGCCGTTGCCTCACACAACGTGCCCTGGAAGGTCCGTGATCTCCTGCCTCCAATCGTTGCTGCCGGAGAGATCGCGGGAACCCTTACGCCCGAGGGCGCCCGCCTGGTGGATGCGGAAGGCGACCTGGAAACGGGCGTTCCCCTGTGCCCCCCCGAGGGCGACGCCGGCACCGGCATGGTCGCCACGAACAGCGTCCGTCCCCGCACCGGCAACGTCTCCGCAGGAACATCGGCCTTTGCCATGGTGGTACTGGAAGAGAAGCTCGCTCGGTATCACCGGGAAATCGATGTGATCCTCACGCCGGGCGGCAAACAAGTCGCCATGGCGCACTCCAACAACTGCACCTCCGACTTCGACGCCTGGATGTCCCTTCTCGGCGAGGCCGCTCACGCACTCGGCGCCGACGCAGACTCCGAGACGCTCTACGGCACTCTCATGCCCCTGGCCCTCCGGGCCGATGCCGACGCCGGAAGCCTTTTGACCTACGGCTACGTCTCCGGCGAGCACGTTACCGGCTTCAGCGAAGGGCGCCCCCTCTTCGTTCGCAGACCCGACGGCAACTTCACCCTGGCAAACTTCCTCCGGGCACACCTCTACTCCGCCCTGGCGGCCTTGCGCACGGGCATGGACATCCTTACGAGGGAAGAGAAGGTCCAGGTCGATGAGATCCGCGGCCACGGCGGCTTCTTCAAGACCCCCGAGGTGGGTCAGCGCATCATGGCGGCTGCAATGAACACCACCGTCAGCGTTCTGGACACCGCCGGTGAGGGCGGCGCATGGGGCATGGCTCTCCTGGCGGCCTACACCGCCGCGCGGACGGGGGTGCTCGCGGACGCCGGGAGGACGACCAGCCTGCCCGACTTCCTGGACGCGGCCCTTGCCGACGGCAAGCGAGTCGCCCTGGAGCCTCGTCCGGAAGATGTTGAAGGATTCAACGCGTACTTCGACCGGTATACGAAGGGCCTGTCAATCGAACGGGAAGCAGTGGAACGGTTGTAGTCACCGCGACCGGGCAATGCGAAAGCCCGTCCCGATGTACGAGTCGCGGCCGGGAGGCACGCTCAGCACGTGGCCGACTCCAATCCGCTCCGCAGGCGTGGCGAAGGAGCCCCCCCGGGCCATGCGGTTGGACTCGTCGCCGCCCAGGTACGCATCCAAACACAGCTCTTCCACGTTGCCGCTCATGTCGTAGAGGCCCAGGGCGTTCGGACGCTTGGAAGCGACCGGCATGGTCCGGCCTCCGTTGAAGACGGCGTAGTCCGAGGGCTCCGAGGCGTCGCCGGCCCGCCCCGACCACCCGCTGACCCGGTCGCCCGGCGTCCACCACCGCCCGTCGCCGGTGGGAGAGGCCAGGAGGCCGGGAACTTGATCCGTACCGGCGTACCGCGCGGCCAGGGACCACTCGTCCGCCCCGGGCAATCGAAAACCGTCGGCGCTCTCGTCCACATGTGGGGCGTCACTGCTCCCCCGGATCGTCACGGCCTCCCCGTGATTGTCGGCACTGCGAATAACCTCGGTCAGGTCGCTGTCCCGGTAGTAGACCGGCCGCAGCTCCGTCCCCGCCTGGGCGTTCACGAGCTCCGTCAGCGCGTTGAGCCAGACGATGACGGAGCGCCAGCTCACGGCCCCGACCGGCGCCGCGCGATCGCGGGTCAGAATATCCCGGGCGCCGCGGCTGGGGATCCGGAAGGCGTTCTCCTGCGCCCAGGAGTAGACGGCGCTCCACAGGCTGTAGGTCACCTCCGTGCGGCCGAGCCAGAAGCCCTCCTCCACCGTCGCCGTGCCGCCGTCATCCGGGCCGGTCGGAAAGGTTGCAGCCGGCGCATACGCCAGCTCGAAGCGCACACCGGCCACGGCGAAGCCCTCGGTGTCTCCCGGCGCCGGAGAGGCAAGGGGCTCCCTCTGCGCTTCCTCCGCCCCGGCCGGCGGAGGAGGCGGAGTCATGCCCGCCTCCGGCGCATCCGGTTCCGGCGCATCCGGTTCCGGCGCCTCCGGTTCCGACACCTCCGGTTCCGGCGCATCCGCCTCCGGCCCCTCCGCGTCCGGCGCCTCC
>CAZUVX010000004.1:89556-97002 GCA_964623865.1 uncultured Spirochaetaceae bacterium
CGACACCTCCGGTTCCGGCGCATCCGCCTCCGGCCCCTCCGCGTCCGGCGCCTCCAGTTCCGGCGCATCCGCCTCCGGCCCCTCCGCGTCCGGCGCCTCCGGTTCCGACACCTCCGGTTCCGGCGCATCCGCCTCCGGCTCCTCCGGTTCCGACACCTCGGACTCCGGCTCATCGGATTCCACCGGCGCGGTTTCGACACTGCGGGCAATCCGAAGACCGCCGGTACGGCCGCCCCCCGCCGGCGACAAACCGGAGAGGTCAATGCGGCTCACCCGCAGGGCCGCCGCCTCGTCGTACCAACTACCCCCGCGCCGCGCGGCGGCCGGACCGCCCTCCCCGTCGGGTGCCGGCATGAGGGTCCACTCGGCAATGTTGCCGCTCATGTCGTAGAGGCCCAGGGCGTTCGCCTCCCTGGTGGCGACCTTTGCGGTGGATCCTGGAATACCGGAGACCACTGCGGCGCGGCGGGTCGCCTCCGCATCGTCGACGCTGCCGGAGGCGCCGCTTGCGTAGTTTCCCGGAGTCCACCACCGGCCGCTGTCCCCGGGAAACTCGAAGGCGCCGCCGGTGGCGTCGCTTCCCCTGAACCGCGCGGCAAGCTCCCACTCCTCGCCCCGGGGCAGTCGGAAGCCGTCGGCGTCTTCATCGATCCAGATCTCTTCAATCAGATACCCGGCGCCATTCAGCCCGGCGGCGCGGCGAAGCGGCGTGGTGAGCTCCTCGTCGGCGTAGTAGACCTGATCGAGGGTGGAGCCGGTACGTTCGTTGTAGTACGCGGTCAGGGCGTTGACCCAGACCAGGGCGGTCGGCCAGTCGACCTCGGTGACAGGGTGCTGCGGTGTCGTCTCCGCGGCATCGGGCCAGTAGCCGCCTTGACGACCCGGCGATGTGAGCTCGTAGGTGGAGTCGCCGCGGGCGTCGGATGTCGCCCAGTCGTAGACCGCCTTCCAGAGCTCGTAGGTCACCTCCGTCTCGCCGAGGCGGAAGCGCCGGTCGACGCGACCCGTGGCGTTGTCGCTCAGACCCGTGGGGAAGGTGCCCGCAGGCACCGTGACCATGTTGAAGGTCACCGCGCCGAGGGTGATCTGCTCCTTCACCACCGCGGTGAAACTCGCAGTATAGCCGCCGTCCGCGGTGGTGACGGTGATCGTCGCGGTGCCGACGGATACGCCGGTGACGACACCGTCCTGGCTCACCGAAGCCACATCCGGGTTCTCGCTGCTCCAGCGCACGTCGCGATTGGCCGCATTCTCCGGGGTGATCGTTGCCTGAAGCTCCGCGGTGTCTCCGACGAAGAGCGACGCGCTCTGCCGGTCCAGGCTCACGCCGGTCACGGCGACCCGGACTTCCACTTCGACGCTCTCCTGGAAGTCGCCGTCGGCGGTCGTCACGGTGACGGTCGCACTGCCGACCTCATGGCCGGTGACGACACCATCCTCGGAGACGGTAGCCACGTCCTCATTGCTGCTCGCCCAGGTGACCTCCTGGTTGTAGGCGTTCGCCGGGCTCACCTGCGCCGCGAGCTCGACGGATTGTCCGAGCGGAATTGTCACGCGCTCCCGATCCAGACTCACCCCTTCCACGGGAATGCGCAGCGCACTCCGGGCAACCCGGAACCCGGTCACGCCGTCCTCGAACCACGGCCGCGCCGCGGCGCGGGAGTCAATCCGCACCCCCCGGGACTCACTTGCCCAGCTTCCTCCCCGAAGGCTTCGGGACTCGCCGACCAGCTCAGGGTGCCAGTCGAAGACCCACTCGGCGACGTTCCCGCTCATGTCATGGAGGCGCAGGCCGTTGGGCCTGCGCGATGCTACCGGCGCAGTCGATCCCTCCGCGTTCTCCTGGAACACCGCAACGTCGGCGGTGGACTCTACCGTCCCGTCACCGTCGTAGTCGGCGCGCGCGGAGCGCCCGGCAGCCGCGTCGGAGCCGCTCGGGAAATCTCCCGGGTAGGCCTCGCCCTCGTCGGCAATACTCCCGTCACCGTTGGCGTCGACTATGTAACGGGCACCGAGCTCCCACTCCCGATCGGTGGGGAGACGAAAGCCGTCGGCGGTCCGTCTTACGTAGGGATTGTCCTGGCTGTAGAAGACGTCCCGGCGGATGCTTTCGGCCCGGTCGGCGCTTCGAAGCGGCTCTTCGGCGCTATCCGAGGGATAGTACACCGGCTCGAAGGCCAGGTCGCCGGCGGCATTCACGTACTCGGTCAGGGCGTTGAGCCAGACGATCGCCGCCCGCCAGCTCACCCGGGTCACGGGATGATTGTTGCCCTTCTCCTGGGCGCCGTCGTTCCCCCGACGTCCAATGCTTGGGATCTCGTAGAGGGGTCCACCGTCGGCGCGGGCGCCCTCACCGGTATCCTCGGTCGCCCACCGGTGCACCAGGGACCACAAGTCGTAGGTCACCGGCGTGTCCTGGAGCCACACGGGTTGGTCAATGCTCACGCCTGCCCGGCCGCTTCCGGCGGGAAGCTCCACAGCGGGAACGAGGGCGAACGCCATGGAGGCATCTCCCGCGGCAATGGTGTCCTTGACGACGACCGTGACCGAAGACTCCACCTCCTGCTCCCGGGAGCGCACGGTAACGGTAGCGGTACCCGGATTGACGGCGGTAACGGTGCCGTCGCCGGAGACGCCCGCCACCTGGGGGTCGCTGCTCCGCCAGGCAATACCCTCAGTGGACGCCCCCGAAGGCTCCGGCACGGTCCCGAGGGTCACACTCCGCCCCACGTCGAGCTCCACCGGCGCGGGCCGAATGGAGAGCCCCTGCAGCACCGGTTCCGTCGGCGGCGCCGTTTCCTCCGGGGTGGCACAGGTGGCCAGGACCACGACGGCTCCCACCAGCACGAAAGACTGTAAACTTCGCCTATACATAGATAAACCTCATGCGACACGCATTGCGGACGCGCATGGCTCCGCTCTTTCAGTGTCGGCGGATGAGGCAGCCAACGTGAATCGGGGAGCGAGCCCCGGGGGAGGGGCTTCGCTCCCGGTTATCCCTCTGCTATGTCGATGCCGACGCCCCTGCCGCCTGCTTGGCGATCTGTCGTGCGGCGCTCTTGGCGGAACCGTACGCCAGGGGGCCGCCGACGCAGCCGCCGGGGCACCCCATGACTTCGAGGAAGGTGGCGCCGTCGGGGCGATTGGCCGCCTTGCCGGGCTCCTTGGCCAGCCTGCGGAGGGTGCGGACGCCCTCGGCGTCGATCCCGTCAATGCAGGCGGTCACAACGTCGTCCCGGTGGGCAAGTGCCGCTGCGACGGCGGCCCCCACCCCGCCGGTTACGGGGAAGCCGCGCCCGGCCGCCTCACCGACGGTTGCAGCCGCCTCGGCGTCGCACGCCTGCACATCGATCTCATGGGCAACAAACATGGCCCCGAGCTCCTCGAAGGAGATGGTGTAGTCGATCACGCCGGACTCCGCGGCCTCGCGCTTCTTCGCCAGACAGGGCCCGACAAAGACCACGAGAGTGTCGGGATCCTCGGCACGGATGCGTCGGCCCAGCGCAACCATGGGACTCTCCGTGTGGGAGACGTAGGGCGCGAGCCCCTCGAAGTGGCGCTGCACCGCGGCGGTGTAGGCGGGGCAGCAGGAGCTCGTCATGAAGGGCGCCCCGCCGTCGAGGCGCTCGGCGAGCTCCTTGCTCTCCCGGCGGGCAACCTCGTCCGCCCCGGCGGCGACCTCGTGGACCGCGTCGAAGCCGAGGGCGCGGCAGGCGCCCACGAGCTGCTCGAAAGGCGCGGAGAACTGGCCAATCCCGGCGGGGGCCACCGCCGCCACCACCCGGCGGTCACTCGCAATGGCCGACAGGACGTCGATCATCTGGGAGCGGTCCATCACCGCCGAGAAGGGGCACGCCGAGAGGCACCTGCCGCAGGCAATGCACTTCTCCCGGTTGATGCGTATCCGTCCCGCATCGTCCTTCTCAATGGCGTCCACCGGGCACGCCTGCTCGCACGGCACCGGCCGGTAGATGATGGCGTGGAAGGGGCACTCCTTTGCGCAGACCCCGCAGTTCACGCAGGAATCGCCGTCAATGCGGGCGCGGCCGTTCTCCACCTGCACGGCCCCCTTGGGGCAGCTGGTGGTGCAGGGCCGGGCTAGGCAGCCGCGGCAGGCGTCGGTCACCATGTGCGCTCCGGAGGTGCAGGAGTCGCAGGCAATGTCCAGGACGCTCGGCTCCGGCGGCGGCGCCGTGGTGCGCCCCAGTGCCTCGGCGGCGTACTGGCTGAGCGGCGTGAGCTCGTCGGTCTCGTCCTCCATGCCGTAACCGAGGAGCGACATGAGGCGGTACTTGAGAATCGCCCGGTCCTTGTAGACGCAGCAGCGGTAGGACTCCGTATCCCGCGGGGCGACTTCGACCGGAATGCGGTCGATCCCGTCGAGGAGGCTTCCCTGTCGAAGGAGCTTCGCCATGCGCACCATGAGGTCGCGGCGCATGCGGACGACGTTGTTGGTCCGGGCCATCAGCGCTCCTCCTTTCCCGCTGCAGCATCGGCCGTGGCGGGGCGCGGTGCGCTTTCCGCACTCGTTCTGCGCGCCGCCACGGCGGCCTTGACGCGATCCAGGGTCGCCCCGGCAACAACCCGGCCGTCGACGACCGCGTATGGGGGCCGCCCCTGCGGCACTGTGGGCGCCGCGGCGGCAGGTCCGCCGGTGTGGGGGTCTTCGTTGGAAGTGCCGCGGTCGACGTCGGCAGACCGGCGGTGGCCGTTGGCATCTTCCATTGCATCTCCTGTTGGATCTTCCAGCCGGCAGTGTCCCAGGCAGGTGGAGCCTCGCAGGCGCGCTGCAATCTCGCCGGCGTCAATGGCGCCCTCGAGGTCGTCCAGGAGCTCGGCTCCACCCATGACGTAACAGGTGGTGCCGGTACATAGGGTAATGTCGACGGGGATGGATGTGTCCATACAAACTCTCCTTGCCTGCTCGGCTTCCTGTATTGTTGTCAGACGAACCGGATGTCGGTCTGCTTCAGGTAGCGCTCTTCCAGAACGCGGCAGATCCGCTTCATCAGGTTGCGTCGTATCTCCAGTTCGACCGGAACGCTGGGGTTCTGGTGCGCCTCGTTGATCTTGGTACCCACCAGGAAGTGGATCTCGTCGCTCTCCAGAAGCGCCGCAACCATTCCGGTGGCGCCGTTGCGTCGCGGCGTTGCCGTGGGGCGCTCCGCCTCAAGGAGCTCTGCGACGCGACTCATGGTCATGGTTCCTTCCGTGACCAGGTGCACTCCCTCCATTTTCGAGGTCGGCGGGATTTCCGGATCGCGATCACGCAGATTCACCGTCACCTCCCGCCCGAGCTCTCGGGCAATCAGGTTCGCCGTCGTGCCGCCGGCAATAACGCGGCGGCCGGGAAAGGCGTCTACCGTGCGCGCTATCTCCGGGTCGCGGTCGCGCTGCATGGGCGGACCCGTCGCCACCAGGAGGCGACGCGGCCGTCGGAGATAGACCACCGCCGCGGAGACATCGTCGTGGGGCTGGTGCCCGTCAATGGAAACCGCCCGCGCCACGACGCGTTCGGCAAGATCCTGGCCGGAGATCCCCGGCTCCGCGGCGACGCTCTCCCGGAGGAAGGCGCAGACGCCTCGAACGCTCCAGCCGAGAGGGTAGCGCCGGGAGCCCATGCCGGCCTGGGTGACACCGTCCGAGACGGTTACCAGATACTGTCCCAGGCGGACCTCGACGCGGCCGGCGTGGGCGGTGGTTCGCCGGGCGGTAGCGCCGGGAACGGTGGTGGCGTCAAGCTCGACGCCGGCGCACCCTTCCCCGTCCACCAGAAAGGGTCCCGGGTTGTCGTAATTGACGACGTCGCACACGCCGGAGGCGCGGACGTTGAGGGCGGTGAAGGTGGCGTAGCGGATCTTGCGGCGACTGCACTCCGGCAGCGTCCGCATGATGATGCCGGCCACCCGGGTCGGCTCAATGTCGCTGGTGACGTACTCCATGGCCATGGTGGAGGTAAGCGCCGAGAGGACACCCGCCTTGACCCCGCTCCCAAGCCCGTCGGAAAGCACGACGACGGCACGCTCCTCCTCGGGGATGCGGCGCAGCCGGATGGTGTCGCCGGCGGCACGCTCACCGTGCTTCTGGAGCTGCGCGTGGCCTACTTCGATCATGCGGTCCGGTCCCAGGGTGAGGAGGCCCAGGTCGGCGGTCGGCGCGGCGTACCGTGCGCCCGGGGCGGCGGCCGCACCAGGGCCGGCGGGCGCACCGGCCGCAGCGGGCGGCCAAACGGACGGACACCGACCCCTCCTAGCCGACGCTGACGATGGCCGCCTGTCCTCTGAGGGCAGGTGGCCATTCAGCCCGCGAAGCCAGCGGCCAAAAAACCTGCTACGTAACACTACTACAGCTGGACCAGGCTACGCGAGAAGTCCAACGAGATCCTCAAGGCAGCGCATGTCGCCGACCTATGGAAAGTAGACATCGCTTCTCTCGAGGAAGAGAAAGTCTCACCAGACGCAAGGGCTAGGCTGAAGCTGACTTTCCGGCTGGACGAGGAGGCCATCGCCAAGAGGGAAGCACGCGAGGGCAGGTACGTTCTCTGCACGTCGGTTCCCGCCGAAGAGTGTGATGCCCAGGAAATCGACCGACGGTATCGCTCCCTGCAGCATGCCGAAAGGGCGTTCCGTCACATCAAGAGCTACCTAAAGATTCGCCCAGTCTACCACTACCTTCGCCGGCGAGTCCGGGCGCACGTGCTCATCTGCTTCTTCGCCTTCTACCTAGTCAAGCGGCTCGAGCTAGAACTCCGCGCCCACAACATAGACCAGGAGGTCGAGGAGGTCCTCGCCGCCTGGGATGACCTGCACCTAGTTGAGCAGCGCATCGAATTCGCCGATCACGTTGCCACCGACTGGCAGTGGTCACTGGGCGACACCGGCAAAGCGATGCAGGATGAACTCCAACGCATCGGCTGGTGGCGTTCCATCGAGGCCTACCGTCGTAGTCTCACGAAGCAGCTAGCCTGACAACGCTCGGGCGCCTTGCCCATGGGCTTTTTGGGGCCACCCTATCCGGGTCGATGGGGGGAAGTTAAGATAGGTCGTCCATGACCAGCAGCTCAGGGCGGCGCACCAGCATCCGTGCCGCCGCCGCTCGCTGCATCTGCCCGCCCGAAAGCCGGACACCGCGTGTGCCCACCATGGTCTCCAAGCCCTGGGTCATCGCCGCCACGTCGGTATCGAACACGGCCTCGTGCAGGGCAGCGCGCAGGTCCACCTTGTCCCCAGGGAGGCCCATGAGGATATTGTCGCGCCGGCTCTCGCTGAACAGACGCGGCACCTGTGGTGTGTAGGCCTGCCTAGGCGGCGTAATAAAGGCGGCCGGATCCCCGACGGGACGCCCGTTCCCTAGAATCTGCCCTTCGTCCGCCTCGAGCCGTCCTAGTAAGCCCTGAAGCCGCGTGGTCTTCCCCGACCCTATGCCACCGGCTACCACGGGCACACT
>CAZUVX010000005.1:0-7685 GCA_964623865.1 uncultured Spirochaetaceae bacterium
CCGTGGCGGCCGGGGCCGACGCGGAAAGCACCGCGGACTTGACGGAGTACCCCGGCCCGGTTACCGAGGAGACCGCCCGGGGCGTCCGGAAGGTGGTTGCCGACCGCATGTACGACTCCCTCCACTCCCAAGCGCAGCTCACCCTGAATGCCGTTGCGGATGCGCGAGCCCTCAGACGCTATCGCGAGCTGGTCCGGCGGGACGCACAGTCCCGGCGCAGCGCCGGCGGGGAGGGAACCGGCACCGCGGAGGCGGAGGCCGTAAACATCACCATTAATGACATGATTCTCTTTGCCGTTTCGAGGGTGCTGCCGCGCTTTCCTGAGATGAACTCCCACATGGAGGAGTACACCTTGCGGCGATTCCGCCACGTGCACCTGGGTCTCGCCGTGGACACGCCCAGGGGGCTCATGGTGCCGACCATCCGGAACGCGGATCGACGCTCGCTGAAGGGGATTGCCCGGGAGAGTCGGCGCCTGGCGGATGCCTGCTTGGCGGGCAAGGCGACCCAGGAGGATCTGGCACCGGGGACCTTTACGGTCACGAACCTCGGCAGCCTTGGAGTCACCTCGTTTACGCCGGTTATCTACGCACCCCAGACGGGTATTCTGGGGGTCGGAACCATTCAGCCCACCCCCGTATTCGAGGGGGACGAGACGCGGTTCATCCCCGGGATCAATCTCTCTCTGACCATGGATCACCGCGCCGTTGACGGCGCCCCGGCGGCCCGATTTCTCCAGGCCGTCGCGGAGGCTCTGGCGACCTTCGAGCTGACCCTGGCGGAGTAGCACGTGAAGGGCTCCGGGAGGGGCGGTGTGACGGACGGTGAGGACAGGACGAAGGAGTGTTCATGTACGATCTGATAGTGCTTGGAGGCGGCCCCGGCGGGTACATGGCCGCCGAACGAGCCGGACACCTGGGCAAGCGAGTGCTGCTGATCGAGGAGTCGCGCCTGGGAGGCGTCTGCCTCAACGCCGGGTGCATACCCACCAAGACTCTGCTGAACGCGGCAAAGATCTACCACGCCGCGCGGGATAGCAAGCGCCTCGGCGTGACCACGAAGGACGCCACCTTCTCGTTCTCCACCGCCATGAAGTGGAAGAATCGAGTCGTCGACACCCTCACGAAGGGCGTGGCGGCGCAGATGAAGCGCTTCGGCGTCGAGGTAGTCTACGGCTTCGGCCACGTCGTGAGCGCCCGGGAAGTGGTGGTAGAAGGAAAGAGCTACGAGGGGGCGCACCTCATTGTTGCGACGGGATCACACACAGCCGTGCCGCCCATTCCCGGCATCGACAGCGCCTCCGTCATGACGAGTGACGAGATGCTGCGACTGGAAGAGATGCCGGGAAGCGTCGCCGTGATCGGCGGCGGGTACATCGGCATGGAGTTCGCGAGCTTCTTTACCACGCTGGGGGTCCCCGTCACGGTCGTCGAGATGCTCGACGAGATCATTCCCCAGGTGGAGCCGCAGGTGGCGGCGCAGCTGCGAAAGAGCATGAAGGAGGTAACCTTCAAGCTCGGCACGACGGTCACCGCGATCGATGGGTCGACCCTGCAGGTTTCCGGCCCCGACGGCAACGAGAGCGTAGAAGCCGAGCGGATCCTCCTCTCGGTGGGGCGTCGGCCCACCGTCGAGGGAATCGGCTTCGAGACCATCGGCCTGGATTTCGACGCCTCCGGGATTCGCGTCGACGAGCGAATGCGAACCAACGTCTCCGGAGTGTACGCCGTCGGCGACGTAACCGGGAAATCCCTCCTTGCTCACGCCGCATACCGCATGGCGGATGTTGCCGTTGCAGACATCTTCCCGGAGGAGTTCGCCGCCGCGTCGATTCCCCCCGGCGATGCCGCCGGCCTGGGATACACGCCGCGCATGCGATACGAGGCGGTGCCGTGGGTCGTCTACACCAGGCCGGAGCTTGCCGGCTGCGGGATGACCGCCTCAGAGGCGCGGGAGGCGGGGCTGAACCCCGTGACCGCTACGGTGCCCATGCGGATGAGCGGGCGCTATCTGGCCGAGCATCCCGACGAGCAGGGAGAGTGCACCCTGGTCGCAGACGCCCGAACCGGGCGCATTCTCGGCGCCCGGCTCCTCGGCACCGGGAGCTCCGAGATCATCTTCGGCGTCGCCACCATGATCGAGGCGGAGCTTCGCATCTCCGACGTGAGGGAGGTGATCTTCCCCCACCCCACCGTCTCCGAAGTGCTCAGAGAGGCCGCCTGGGAGATGGAAATCGGCGGAGCGGGCGCGAAGCCGACACGCACGACCACAGGACGCAACAAGGAGTAAACAATGCCACAGTCCATCATCATCGATCCAAAAGAAGTGAGAAAGGGAGGCTCGATCTCGATTTCGGAGATCCCGATCAACCGGTACCAGGCGGACCCCTCCGAGGAGATCAAGGAGTACGGCAAAGAGCGCCTGAAGAAGGTCTACTACGACATGCTCACGATTCGCGAGTTCGAAAGCATGTTGAACGATATCAAGACCCAGGGCTCGTACCGGGGCATCGAATACGACCACAAGGGACCGGCGCACCTCTCGATTGGGCAGGAATCTGCGGTGGTCGGCCAGAGCCTCGATCTGGAGATCGAGGACTTCATCTTCGGTTCCCACCGGAGCCACGGCGAGATCCTGGCGAAGTGCTACTCCGCCGTCGAGAAGCTCGATGACACCGAGCTCCAGGCGGTTATGGAGAGCTACCTGGACGGCGAGATCCTGCGGATCATCGACGAGAAGAAGGCCTCCTCGGTGAAGGATCTGGCCCGCACCTTCGTGCTCTACGGGACAATGGCGGAGATCTTCGGCCGCGCGACGGGATTCAACCGCGGCCTCGGCGGGTCCATGCACGCCTTCTTTGCCCCCTTCGGGAGCATGCCGAACAACGCCATTGTCGGCGGGTCCGCGGACATTGCCACCGGGGCGGCCCTCTACAAGCGGGTGAACCGAAAGCCGGGCATTGTCATTGCCAACATCGGCGACGCCTCCATGGGCTGCGGCCCGACCTGGGAAGCCATGACCTTCGCAGCCATGGATCAGTACAGGAACCTCTGGCCCAACGAGATCGGCGGCCGCCCGCCGATCCTCTACAACTTCATGAACAACTTCTACGGGATGGGCGGTCAGACCGCCGGCGAGACAATGGGCTTCGGTGTGCTTGCGCGAGTCGGCGCCGGAGTGAACGCAGAGAACATGCACGCCGAGCGTATCGACGGGTACAACCCTCTGGCCGTCGCGGACGCCGTCAAGCGCAAGAGGAAGGTCCTGGAGCAGGGTTTCGGGCCGGTCCTGCTGGACACCGTCACCTATCGGCTCACCGGGCACTCGCCGAGCGATGCCTCGTCGTACCGCACGAAGGACGAGATCGCCCTCTGGGAAGAGATGGACTGCATCAAGAGCTACGGCGAGTATCTCATGGACAACAAGATCGCCTCGCAGAAGGAGCTCGACGACTACCACGAGGAGATCATCCGCAAGATCACCGAATCCCTCTCCCTCGCAGCACCCACCGACGTATCCCCGCGCGTCGACAGTGAGTTCATTGGAGAGGTGATGTTCTCCAACACTCCGACGGAGAAGATGGAGGAGCGCGAAGTCGAGACGCTGATCTCTCAGGAAGAGAATCCCCGGGTGAAGCAGATCGCCAAGAAGTCGCGCTTTGCCCTGGATGAGAGCGGCAAGCCCCTGTCGAAGATGCGCGTCGTCGCCTATCGGGACGCCCTCTTCGAGGCCATGTTGCACCGCTTCTACATTGATCCCACCATGGTCGCTTACGGGGAGGAGAACCGCGACTGGGGCGGCGCCTTCGCCGTCTACCGCGGTCTCACCGAGGCGCTGCCGTACCACCGCCTCTTCAACAGCCCCATCTCCGAAGGGGCCATCGTCGGCACCGGCATTGGATACGCGCTGTCGGGGGGGCGCGCCGTCGTGGAGCTCATGTACTGTGATTTCATGGGCCGCGCCGGTGACGAGATATTCAACCAGGCCTCCAAGTGGCAGAGCATGAGCGCAGGGGTTCTGAAGATGCCCCTGGTCATCCGCGTCTCCGTGGGCAGCAAGTACGGGGCTCAGCACTCCCAGGATTGGACATCCCTGGTGGCCCACATTCCCGGCCTGAAGGTGATGTTCCCGGCCACGCCGTATGACGCCAAGGGTATGCTCAATCTGGCCCTCCGCGGCACCGATCCGGTGGTCTTCTTCGAGAGCCAGCGCCTCTACGACATGGGTGAGATCTTCGTCGAAGGCGGCGTTCCCGAAGGCTACTATGAGGTCGAAGAGGGCATGCCCGCCCTTCGACGTGTCGGAAAGGATCTGACCATTCTGACAATCGGCGCCACCCTCTACCGCGCCCTTGAGGCGGCGGACCACCTGAAGGAGCGGTACGGACTCGAGGCGGAAGTGATCGACGCCCGCTTCCTCAATCCGCTGGACATGGAGCCGATTGTCGAGTCGGTGAGGAAGACCGGCAGGATCGTCATGTCGTCGGATGCGGTGGACCGGAACAGTTTCCTCCACACCGTGGCATCCAACCTGTCCCAGGTGGCATTTGACTACCTGGACGGCCCGCCCGTAGTCGTCGGCTCCCGGAACTGGATTACCCCCGCCTTCGAGATGGAGGACAGCTTCTTTCCGCAGAAGGAGTGGATCCTGGACGCGATCCACGAGCGGGTCTTGCCGCTGCCGGGACACGAGGTGACGACGGTGCAGACGAACGGGGAGATTCTTCGCCGCTACCGGCAGGGAGTATGATGTATCAAGAAGATTGTGGGTGCCGGAGCCGACGTTTCCTTTCCGCGCAACAACATGACGGCACGGCGCCCCCTTTTGGGCGTTTTGCGGCACCACGGGCGGCTATCCGGCGACGCAGCCCGGACTTGCAGCACCTCGCCCCACAATCTTCGTGATACGCTCCGGATTGTTAGAATCTGAATAGAACAGACGCCTCAAACGGTTCCCTCTCCGCGGTCTACCGCGGTATGTTCAGCCATAGAGAACGGTCCTGCGCACGTTCACGCACACCTCTGCGGTTCTTGCGCGGTGCGACGTCGGGAGTTCGCCTTCGCAGCGGCTCACGGCGGCCCGCTCAGCGGCTCGGGTGGGCCCGCGCAAATCCAACCAGGAGACATACATGCAGATCAAATACATTGACGGGGAACGTTTCCGACGAGCGCTGATCGCCGGGGGCAAGCGCCTGGCGGAATACGCGGAGCAGCTCAACACCATGAACGTGTTTCCGGTCGCGGATTCCGACACCGGCACCAATATGGCCGGCACCCTGGCGTCGGTCGTGGATCGCCTGGTCCGCATGAAGGATCGCTCCCTTTCTGCAACCGCTCACGCTGCTGCGGATGCCGCTCTCATGGGTGCGCGGGGAAACAGCGGGGCCATTCTCGCACAATTCTTCTACGGCGTTGCGGATCAGGTCGGAAACGACATTGCCGTCACGTCTCAACGCTTCGCCGACGCCGTAGAGCGGGCGATCAAGTACGCTTACGACGCCATGACGAATCCCCAGGAAGGCACGATCCTGACGGTGATCAAGAGCTGGGGGGAGACCTTCAAGGAGGCGAATCAACGCTCCCAGGACCTGATGCACGCCCTCGGTGAGTCGCTTCGAAGCGCCAAGCACGCCCTCGATCAGACGCGTACCACCCTCCCCGCTCTGCGGAAGGCCGGCGTCGTCGACGCCGGCGCCCTGGGCTTCGTTCACGTGATCGAAGGGATCTATCTATTCATGACCCGTGGCAGCATCCGCGACGTGGAGCGCGCAGACGCGGCCGCCGCCGTGGTGGAAGAACCGGAGCTCACCGAGCAGGATGGTGAGTTGACCTACCGGTATTGCACGGAGTGCCTGGTTGAAGGAACCGACCTTCCCGTGGCCGAGTTTCGCCGGAAGCTCAAAGGCATGGGCGACTCACTCATTGTTGCCGGCTCATCGTCGAAAGCCCGCGTTCACGTTCACACGGACGCGCCCGAGGAGGTCTTTTCCTACCTCGGGGGCTTTGGAACCGTCATGGAGCCCAAGGCCGACGACATGAAGAAACAGTTCCACACGGCGCATACAGCCCACGGCGACGTAGCGCTGGTAGTCGACTCGGCCTGCGACATTCCCGAGGAGTACATGGAGAAGCCCTACTTGATGGTCGCGCCGTTACGTGTGACATTCGGAAACGAGAGCTACGTAGACAAGCTCGGCCTCTCCCCGCAGCACTTCTACCAGCTTCTGAGGGATCATCCCGAACAGCTACCGAAGACCTCTCAGCCCAGCGGGCATGAGTTCCGGAAGCAATACCGGGCCCTTCTCTCCCACTACAAGAGGGTCGTTGCGGTGAGCCTCTCGGGAGCGCTCTCCGGGACGATCGACGCCGCCCGGGCAGGGATCCCCGAAGACGCCGGCGAACGCATCGACATTGTCGACAGTCGGGCGGTGAGTGTCGCAACCGGCCTGATCGTCCGGCGCCTCTGCGAGGCAATCGAGGCGGGGGCGTCGGCAGCGGAGGTGGCGACGCTCGCTCGATCTCTGGCGGACCGAACCCGGCTGGTCGTTGCGGTACCCACCATGGACTTCCTTATCAAGGGAGGCCGCCTGAATGCGAAGGCCGGAAAGATCATCGGGGCCCTCGGCCTGGTCGCGCTCATTCGTCTCAACGAGAAGGGAGAGGCAAAGCCCTTCGGCGCCGCCTTGAATCTGAAACGCGGGGTGAACCGGATCGTACGAAAGACCCTTGCCGCGCTTCCGCCGGACCGACCGGCCGACTTTGCCGTGGCTCACGTCAACAGCCCGGAGACGGCGCAGGCCATTCGGAAACGCCTGGAAGAACGACTCCGCCTTCGACACGAGCCCTTCGTGCTGGATGCGGCGCCGGTTCTTGCAACACACACCGGCTTCGGGACGGTCGCCATTGCCTACATTGAGCCGGAGGCCTGAGGTGCGCTGCTGATGGAATGGCTCTTCCTGGCCGTTGCGCTCCTACTCTCCTATCTCCTCGGCTCGGTGCCGACGAGTGTCATTGTGGGGCGGATCTTCTTCAATCTGGACATTCGGGAGCACGGCTCCGGAAACGCCGGGGCGACGAACGCGTTCCGGGTTCTCGGTCCCGCCGCGGGTACGGCGTGCATCATCGTGGACGTCGGAAAGGGGGCGGCGGCGGTGTTCATTGCCGCGCTCTTCCCAACGGCGCCGATTGCGCCGCTCCTCGTGAAGCTTCTCGCCGGAACCGCGGCAGTCGCAGGTCACATGTGGACCATCTTCGCACAGTTCCGCGGCGGCAAGGGCGTAGGCACCGCCGCCGGAATGCTTCTGGCGATCTACCCCGTCTCCCTGCTCATTGCGGTGGGGGTCTTTCTCGTGGTTGCCGTCGCCACCGGCTATGTATCACTCGGCTCCATTACCGGAGCGTTGGCGTTTCCCGTTATTGCGGTGACCCTCTCGGCGACCGGAGTCCGGGAGATGGAGCCGGCCCTTCTGATTGTGACCGTCCCGATTGCGCTTCTGATCGTGTATCGCCACCGAACCAACCTGCGCCGCCTCCTTCGCGGCGAGGAGAACCGCTTTCAGAAGCTCATGCTCTTTCGACGACTCTTTGCGCGCGGAGGGCACCGGCCTCCGGAGTAGGCACGACCGCACCCGGTGGACGTGGCGCGGTCCACCCAGGGCCGGGGTGAGCGGCTACCTCAGGCGGTG
>CAZUVX010000005.1:7785-34117 GCA_964623865.1 uncultured Spirochaetaceae bacterium
GGTGGACGTGGCGCGGTCCACCCAGGGCCGGGGTGAGCGGCTACCTCAGGCGGTGCGCGACTACCTCAGGCGGTGAGCGGCTACCTCATCAGGCGGTGCGCGGCTACCTCAGGTTGTGCGCGGCTACCTCAGCATGATCTGTCCGCCGGTGACGGGAATGGCCTGACCCGTCTCGTAGCGCTGATCGACGGCGTAGAGAATGGCCTTCACCACATCCGGGCCGGTGCAGCCTCGCCCCATGGGCACCTTTGCCTCGTAGAACTGCTTCACCTCCGCAACCGTTTCGGCCCCCGGTATCTTGCCCGCGCGCAGGTATTGGACGAAGAGCCCGCGCTCCGGATCCGACCAGAGCGGTCCGTCGAAGAAGTTCCCCGGACAGACTGCGTTTACCTTGATGTGGTTCTCAACGAGCTCCTTCGCGAAGCTCTGAACCAGGCCGATCCCTCCGAATTTGCCGCCGGCGTAGGCGCCGTTCTTGTTGGATCCATCAAGGCCCGACTTCGAGTTGATCTGAACAATGTCACTGAAGAACGGCAGCGCCGCAGCGCGCCCCCGAGCCCGATCCTGGATACTCATGAGCCGAGAAGCGTGTTTGGTGCAGACAAAGAAGCCCCTGTAGTTCACCGAGGTGACGAAGTCGAAGTCGTCCACGGAGAGCTCCTTCACGCTTCCCGCCTTCAACACGCCGGCGTTACTGATGAAGAGATCGATGCCACCTGCGAGAGCGGCCACGTCGTGAAGGAGCTTCGCAACGGAGCTTTCCCTCGAGACGTCGGCCTGCACGGCGTGTGCTACGGAACGCCCGGCGACGCTGTTGAGCGTCCGGGCCATCTCCTGTGCCCCCTCGAGGTTGAGATCTGCAAGGACGAGTTGCGCCCCGGCGCCTGCAAGGCCGCGGGCGATCTCCGCGCCGAACCCCTGGGCGCCCCCGGTCACGACCACCACCTTCCCGGCCACCGATGGTCGCACGCGCGACAGGAGAGAGGACGCCGTACCGCCTGTTCGCGCGTCCGCGTCGGGAGTGACCTGGACCCCGCCGACGGCGGGCAGACGGATGACCTCCGGGAGGCCTCCCATCTTCGCGACGTAGTCGCGAAGGACCGGTAGCGCCGTGTCCACCACGGCGTCCGTCACGGCGTCCACCCCGTCCCATTCCTGAAGCGCCCGGTCTGCGCCTTTGAGAGCATCCGAGAGATCCAGCGTCACCTCGGAGTCCCCGCGGACCACCGCCTCCTGCTCCTCCAATCGAAGCAGCGGCGCCCGGCGATCAAGGGGATCTTCGGGGTGTAGCGCGTTCGCCTCGGCGGAAGGCGCGGAAGCCGGAGCCGTGTGCCCGGCGACGGGGGAAGTCGGGCCGCCGGGCCCGGTTGCACCCCGGCCGGGGGCGTCCAGATCCATCAGCAGGGCCCGCAGTACGGGCATTACCAGTTCTATTGTCTTGTCGGCCACCCCATCTCCTTTGCGACCTTGCACGCTGCCTCCGGAGAGGCGGGATCGAGGGCTCGGCCGAGCTCAGCGTACCGCGCCGCCCGATCGGTCGGTCGGCCCCCGAGGGGATTGCCCTCGGCAAACAATCCCAACCTCGGGTCGCAGTCTGCGACCTTCTCGTGTGCGACCAGGGCCCAACTGGCATCGTTGAGGTGCCGAAACTCCGGCTCCAGCACCTCCGGGCAGGTGAACGACTGTCGCGAGCTGTTTATATCGACCCCGCTGATCTCCATGAGCCCGTGACTGCGACACAAATCCTGAACGCGTCGAAGCTGGCTCTTCGTGTTCCGAGGCGGCATGTAAGTCACTGCTTGAAAGCCGAGTTCGGTTATCACGTCGAAGAGCTCGTCCAGGAAGCCGTCCTCGAACCTCTCAGCCTTCTTGTCTCCTGTGGGAGACTCCGTCACGTCACCGAGGTAGGCGTACGCGGGGATTGCGCCCATCTGCCGCGCCGTCGCCACCACCTCTGCTATGGGGCGACACTCCTCTTCCCCTGGAAGAATGAAGATGTACGGCACAAGACCGCTCTTCAGGACTCCCAGAAGATCGTAGGGGTAGTGAGGATTCTCCTCATCAAGAAGGCGCTCTTCAACGGTGCCGCCTACCTCCAGGTCGAGGTGCCTCCGCAGTACCCTAACCAGCTCGGCGCCGCGCCCGAAGCGCTTCAGGAGCCGCTGTGCAACCGCAAATGCCAGATGGCGCTCGGTGACACTTCCGCCGTCGACGGACTGAGACAGCGGCACAATGTCTTCGTTGAAGTTCAGCGGTTCGAGACCGACGCCGTTGAGGAGGCTGTTCAACGCATCCAGCTGTCCACGGTTGCGTTCGTTCCTTGCGGCACGAATCGGAGCAAGATACTCGTCGAGGGCCTTCCAGGAGCGCCTCGGAGCGCCGTGAATCACCACGTATGCGATTCCCGGCGCGTCGGGGCTGTTGATCTTGCGATCCGCGAAGGGCGTGTTGTACCAGGTTGTGCGCACCTCCGCCCCAACCGTGGAGGCAACACCGACGATCTTGCACGCCTCCACCATCTCCGGCGCGGCGGAGATGGAGTCATGATCGATGCTCCCGACCACCTGCAGTCCGCTCCATCGCGCCATGAAGGCGGCGAAGGTCGGAGAGTAGGGGCTGAAAGAGTAGAAGGTATGGACGTGGTTGTTGGCCTCCTCCGAGACGGCGGCGTCTCGAATGCCGTACCAATTGGAGCGCACCGCATCCTGCAGGTGCGCGATTCGCTCATCCATGGTGGCCGCGTTCAAGAGCGGTGCCAGCTCGGCGATCAGCTCGTCTGTGCTGTGGGTGTGCATGTTCATGTGCCCCGTACCTTGGCCAGTAGTTCCTCCAGGACGTCCTGCGCCCTGCCGTTGTCAATCTGACAGGTCCCCGCGCTTTCGTGGCCACCGCCACCGTACTCGAGCATGAGACGGCCGACGTGCACCGTCGATGAGCGATCAAAGATCGACTTTCCCACGGTGACCACGGTGTTCTGCTTCTTGAATCCCCACATCACCTGGAGGGAGATGTTGGCGTGCGGAAAGAGGGCGTACTTCACGAAGCGATTCCCCGCATAGATCGTATCGAAGGGCCGCAGATCCACAAGCAGTACGTTCTCGTAGACGGTTGACGCCTCGTAGAGCTGCGCCTTGAAGTGATCTCTGTGATCCGTGTAGATCTGTACCCGCTCGGCGACATCTGAGATCTTCAGAATCTCCTCAATGGGGTACTCCCGGCAGTAGTCGACCAGATCGAGCATGAGCTGGTAGTTCGAGATGCGAAAGTTCCGGAAGCGCCCGAGTCCGGTGCGCGCATCCATGAGGAAGTTCAGCAGATTCCAGCGTTCCGGGTAGAGAACCTCCTCTCGGGTGAACTGGGCTGCATCGCCCCTGTCCACCGCCTCCATCATCTCCTGGGACACATTGGGAAAGCGCTCGGCCCCGCCGAAGTAGTTGTACACCACTCTCGCAGCGGAGGGCGCCGCCGGATCAAGGATCAGGCTCTCCTCGGTATCGATCCGGAGGCTCTCGGAAGCGTGGTGATCAAAGGCGAGATGGACCCCCGGAACGTAGGGAACATTCGCCGTGATATCGTAGGGAGTCACCTCGATGCGCCCGTCCTGCATGTCCTTGGGATGGACGAACTTGATCTCACGAACGAGGTCGAGCTCCGTCAGCAAGACTGCGCAAACCAACCCGTCGAAGTCACTCCTCGTCAAGAGACGGTAGCCTGTATCCATACGCGGGAGCTCCCTGTTTCCGGGGAATGCTACCGGAACCGCTGTGAAACTGCAACCAAGCGCTCCGGCGATCCCCTGCCGGCGGCATCTCCCGCGGCGTCTCCCGCGGCGCCGCGGACCCTCCCGCGGCCCCTCCGGCGGCGCCTGCGGCCGCCGGCACGTTGGCCCTCCTTCGAGACGGCTGGTATACTCGACTCAAACCCCGGTCTCGGCACGAGAGAGGAGACTTCATGCAGGAACGGCAGCCCCCCCGCGAGACAGTCGACAACGAGGTCCGGCGCGACATGGAATCCAGGAAGATCGATGTCGACCGCTCTTTGGCGATCCTCGACAACTACAATGCAGGTGCGTACGACTCAATCGAGAAGGTGATCGCGGAGGACATCCCTTCGATCGACGGCGAGACCATCGTGGACATGACCGGTGACGTCTCGCTTACCCTCCCGGCAAGGGAGGCGAAGCGGCGCATCGAGGAGCTCCTGCCCGGCGTGAATCCCGAAGAGCACGGAACCTGGACGGATTCGCAGGGGCACTTCGACCGAAGTGAGCTTGCCCGACTCGGTGAGCGTTTGCTCCCCCTGGTTTCCTACGGCGTGCTCAACGGCGGTTCCGCCACCAGCTACGCCGATACGAAGAAGAACTCCACGCTGAGCAATGAACTCCTGTCCCTGCTGCGGGAGGACTTCGACGCCGTGGCCGGAAGCTCCCGCGGGAAGGCAAAGGGAATCACACCGGCCTTCGTGAATCCCGACGGCTCGTTCGGCCCCAGTTTTCTCGAGCTCAAGATGCGGGCGCTTCTGATCAGGGTCTTGAGGTACAACCTCCGTTACGGCGCACCGGCGGACGCCACGCCGCCGGGAGCGCCGTTCTTCCAGATGACCAGCGTGTACAACGATGAGGAGATCGCCCACGCCTACACGACCTATCGCCACAGCCCCTTCCTCGCCGATCTCATCCGTGAGACCGGAGTGGTGGTTACTGAAGCGGAGACCGGGATCCAACCCATGATTGCCGCGTATACCCACTCCGACGAGGGCCGGCCGAAGCGCATCTTCACCCGGGCGTACGGGCGAGAGGGGGAGACGCTCCCGCTGCCGGGCGGACACGGCCAGAACTTCGACATCCTCCGGGAGGTCTATGCCGGACTCCACAGGCGTGGAAAGCGCTTCGTATACCTGGGCAACGTGGACAATCTCGGCTTCACCGTGGACCCGGTGTCGGTGGCGTACCTCGCGCTCACGGGGAAACAAGCGGCATTCGACTTCTCCTTCCGGACGCCCGTCGACGTGAAGGGAGGCATCCTGGTGAGGGACCGGCACGGCGGGCTGAACGCCGCCGACATTGGTCCCGCAATCAGCCCGGACGAGGTCTTCCGCCGGGAAGAGGAGGGCAAGAACATCCTCTTCAACTGCGCGACCGGCCTCTTCAACCTCGACTACCTGGTACCCAACATCGACTACGTCGTCGAGAATCTGCCCATGCGTTTCTCGGATCAGGACAAAGACGCCGGCAAGTACTCCCAGGCTGAGCAGGTTACGTGGGAGATCGTCGGCATGCTGGACGACTTTCTGGTCTTCGGCGTCGACAAGTACGAGCGCTTTCTCGCCGCGAAGGTGTTGTTGGAGACGCTGATGACCAGCGGTCTCAAGCTCGACGACCCGGGCTACCCGACCGACGAACGGCCCGACAGGGATCTCCGCGGCACCGCCGGGAAGCTTCACGACGGCCTCAAGCGGAAACTCGTCGGGGAGTACGGCATGAGCCTCGAGAAGGGGAGATGGATCCCCAAGAGTGTCGACCGGCTCACTGCCGAGCCGGGTTGAGGATTGCTCCATGCCCGCACCCCGAGAGCACCCCTCACAATCGAGTAATACCCCTGAAAGCGACCGGGAGCTCCCGCGCCGTCGGGATGAAGCGCCGACACCGCCCGGCCTCGACTTCGATAAGCAGGGGGGCGTAATCACCGTCGTCACCCAGGACGAGACCAGCGGCGATGTCTTGATGGTAGCGTTCATGGACCGGGAAGCGTGGGCGGCAACCCTGGAGACCGGCTACGCCCACTACTACAGTCGCAGCCGCCGTCGCCTCTGGAAGAAGGGAGAGACTTCCGGCAACGTTCAGGAGGTACGGGAGATCCGGGTCGACTGCGACCAGGACGCGGTGCTCCTGAAGGTCCGCCAGAGCGGTTCCGGCGCCTGTCACACGGGTAATCGTACCTGCTTCTATCGGCAATACCACAAGGGCGTGTTGATCTACGCTCCCCGGAGCTCCGGTGACCCCGGGGACTCCGGTCAGCCTCCGTCGAGCTCGGTGTAGAGCAGACTGCTCTGGATGCCGGTGTTGTTCTGGTACTTGCCGTTGCGGTAGGACTCGTAGTCGCCCTCTATGGTGTGATAGAAGATCTGACAGATCTGGACGCCGGCGTAGATGCGGATGGGTTGAACGCAGAAGATTTCCAGCGTCCAGTAGCCGTGAAACCCAATGTCCCCGAAACCGGCGGTAATGTGGACGAAGAGTCCGAGGCGGCCGATGGAAGACCGCCCTTCCAGCATGGGGACGTAGCCGTCGGTGGCGGTGTACTCCACAGTGCGCCCCAGGTAGAGACGATTCGGCTGCAACTCGAGCCCCTCCGCCGGAATGGTCATGCGCGACGTTGGATTGTCTGCCGCCATATCCAGCACCGGGGTCTCGTACACGACGAGCTCATCGTGAAGACGGAGATTGTAGCTGTTCGGGTTGAGCCGGCTCGCAGCGAAGGGCTCAATGGTGATGCGTCGGCCAAGCTCGGCCTCGATTTGCTTTCCCGAAAGAATCATGCACGCGCTCCCTGGGCGGCCCGATCCACCTGGGCACTTTCGCACCCTGCCTCTCCGGTATGGCCCGGGCCATCTGCGTCTAAGGACGGGCCCGTGCGCCCGCCCATTCCCGGCGGCACCTGCCGCGGACCCCTGATTCTACCGCGATATGCGGACACAAAAAAAGGGCCGGGAAGCGGTGTTCCCAGCCCTCTTGGTTGGTCGGTGATCCGGGCCTACATAAGGTCCTTCGGCCGTCGACCCTGGTTTCCGGTCTTTTCGCACACTGCGTAGTGGCGCATCTTTCCGTTCTCGAAAACGGACTTCATGATGATCTTGCCGCCCCAGCGACTTACCAGCTCATGGGCCCCTTCACGCCGTGCGTTCTTAGAAATGTTTGCTGCCATAGGTGCCACCTCCAAAGGGCGATGCATTATCGACGTCGACGTTGTTACTCAGAGTCATCGTCTGTCGTGAATCCCGCGTAAATTAGCCACTACCCCCGGCCCATGTCAACCCTTTCGGGCGCTACCTTCGGAGTTTCCGCACTCCAGGCGATCTTCGTGAACGCCGCCTTCGCACCCGCGATCGCCCGGGGCTTCCTCGCCTCGACCACAACGCCCGTTACCTGGGGAAACTCCTCCCGCACCGCCCCAATGATGGCACCGCAGAGGGTCTCCATGAGATGGAATCGCCCCTCTTCGGCCACCTTCTCGACTACCGAGGCGACGGCCGCGTAGTCGACGGCGTCGTCAATGCTGTCGCTCGCAATCGGCGCTGCGGCGTCGTAGTCCAGGAAGATGGAAAGGCGCAGGGGTTGCCCGGCGGTGCGTTCGGTGGCGAGCGCTCCGATAACCGCCCGAACCTGCAGCTCCTCGAATCCAACAGTGGCTTTCATGACTCTACACTCTCTTCCAGAAACACAATGTCTTCGGGCCTCGCAATGATCTCTTTCTTTCCCTCGCCTATCTGCCCCGACACTTCCGACGAGTGGCGCCCCATGACGCGGCGCAGGTCCGAGCTGTCCAGCGCGGTCACCAGCTTGGCCGCCTCCTCGGTGCAGCCGGGACACACCAGCTCGACCACCGATCCCGCTGCGAAGTTGCCTTCCACGCCGACGAGCCCCTTTGGAAGCAGACTCTTGCGCCGGTGCACCGCGTCGAAGGCGCCCTGATCCACCAGGATGCGCCCCTTCGGCTCGGCGTTCATGATCCAGCGCATACGGTTCCCAAGACGAGGTTGAGCGTCGAAGAGGGTGCCCACCGCCTCGCCTGCAAGGATTCGCGGCACAATGCTCGTTTCCCGCCCGTGGGCAAGCACAACCCGACACCCCCCGCGCCGGGCAATTCTCACAGCCTCGATCTTCGTCTTCATTCCGCCGGTTGCGAGAGGGCTTCCCGGAGCACCGGCAGAGGCAACGATCTCGTCGGTGATCTCCGTAACGCGACGAATCGGCTTCGCCGCCGGGTTGTGCCGTGGATCGTCGTCGTAGAGGGCGTCGATATCCGTGAGAAGGCACAGAAGGTCCGCATCCACCTTGCTCGCCACAAAGGCGCTGAGCCGGTCGTTGTCACCGAAGGCCGAGCCAATCTCTTCGGTGGAGACGCTGTCGTTCTCGTTGAAGATCGGAACCACCCCCAGCTCAAGCAGCGCCTCCACGGCGTTGCGCAGATTCACGTAGGAGGTACGGTTCTCGAAAACCTCCCGGGTAACCAGGACCTGCGCCACCTTCACGCCCTCGCCGCGGAAGGCGTCGCGGTACGCCTCCATCAGAAGCGGCTGCCCCAGAGCCGCGCAGGCCTGACGCGTCCTGATCGACGACAGCTTGTGGGCAACGCCGAGCTCCACAGCGCCCATCCCGATCGCGCCGGAGGTCACAACCAGGACCTCATGCCCGGCATTGCGCACCTGCACGAGCTGCCGGCAGATGTCTCCGACGAAGGAGACGTCGACCATGCCGTCCCGAACGAGGACGTTCGTCCCCACTTTCACCACAAGGCGGCGAACCCCTGAGAAGTCGCGCGCGCTATCTCCGGGAGAGGCAGCGTCCCCGAGAGTTCCCATGACCGGCTACGCTCCGTCCCGCTGCGAGGGCAAGGGGCGGTGCGCGAAGGGCCGGGCGTTCTCTCCCACGTAGTCCGCCACCACGTGTCCGTCCCCTTCGAGGCGCCACTTGTACGTCACCAGACCCTCGAGTCCCACCGGACCGCGAGCGTGGATCTTGCTCGTACTTATGCCGACTTCCGCACCGAGGCCGTAGCGGTAGCCGTCGGCGAAGCGGGTGCTCGCGTTCCACATGACGCTTGCCGAGTCCACCAGACTCATGAAGCGGTCCGCCCTCTCGCGACTCGGGGAGACAATAGCATCGGTATGATGAGATCCGAAGGTGTTGATGTGCGCAATGGCGGCATCCACGTCGGGGACAATCCGGACCGCCACGATCATGTCAAGGTATTCGGTGGCCCAGTCCTCGTCGGCAGCCGGGATGACCCGGTCCCCCAGAAGCTCCAGGGTACGTTCGCAGCCGCGAACCTCCACGCCGGCTTTCTCCAGGGCGTCGGCTATCCGGGGCAGCGCCGAGGCTGCGGCTGCCTCGTGGACCAGAACGGTCTCCACGGCGTTGCAGACCGCGACGTACTGCGTCTTGGAATCCAGCACGACCCTTGTCGCCATGGCCGGGTCGGCGCCCTCATCTACATACAGATGGCAGACCCCGTCCGCGTGACCCAGGACGGGAATCCGGGTGTTGTCCATGATGTGGCGGACGAAGGCGTTCGATCCTCTGGGGATAATGAGGTCGATGTATACGTCCAGCTTCAGCATGTCGGCGACTTCCTGCCGCGTCTCGAGCAGCTGAATCCAGCCCTCGGGCACCGCCGGCTCGAGAGCGCGGGTGGCTTCACCAATTACCTCGGCGAGAATGCGGTTCGTTGCCGCGGCCTCGCTGCCCCCCTTCAGAAGCACGGCGTTGCCGCTCTTCAGCGAGAGCGTCGAGATCTGGACCAGGGCGTCCGGTCGCGACTCGAAGATGATCCCGAGTACCCCGAGGGGGCAGCTCTCCTGGTAGAGACGAAGCCCCTCGTCGAGCTCGCGGGCGGAGCGAATCGCGCCCACCGGGTCCTGAAGCGCGACCGTCTTGTGGATCCCGTCGATGACTTCGGCGAGCTTTCTCTCGTCGAAGCGCAGCCGCTTGACCAGCGGTGCCGCCACCCCATCCCGGTCGGCCCGGTCCAGGTCCTCGCGATTCGCGGCAACGATCCTCTCCCGGTGCGTCCACAGCGCCCCGGCGATTGCCTCGAGGGCGCGATTCTTGGCGTCGCCGGACAGCCCGGCGAGACCACGAGAGGACTCCCGTGCCCGGCGAGCCCGCTCTTCCAGGGAAGGTGCGGATGTGCGTTCTTGAGATTCCATCATGGTGACGATATCCAATTCGCCGTCCACCATCAAGCAAGGTGCGCCGCACCGACCGGTTGAACCCGGCGGACCGGCAATCTATCATTGACGCTAAGAGTGCCGCCCGGCCCTCGCAGCCTCTTCAAGGAGTTCGTATGACCGACAGCAGCGACATTGGACTCATTGGACTCGCAGTCATGGGGCAGAACCTCGTGCTCAACATGAACGACCGCGGATACAGCGTGAGCGTCTACAATCGCACCACGTCGAAGATGGAAGACTTCCTCGCCGGACCGGCGGCGGGCCGGGAAAGCATCCGCGGCTTTTCCGGGCTGGACGACTTCGTTGTCTCCCTGAAGAAGCCACGACGAATCATGCTCATGGTGAAGGCGGGTCCCGTCGTCGACACGTTTATCGAGTCGCTCCTGCCGCACCTCGAAAAGGACGACATCATCGTAGACGGCGGTAACTCCCACTTTCCCGACACATCGCGAAGAACCGCCTCCCTCGCCGAGAAGGGCATTCTCTTCGTCGGTACCGGCGTGTCCGGCGGCGAGGAGGGAGCGCGACACGGCCCTTCCCTCATGCCGGGGGGCAACCCTGATGCGTGGCCGCACATGAAGGAGATCCTGCAGTCCATCGCCGCGCGCACCCCCGACGGTGACCCGTGCTGCGACTGGGTCGGCGAGAACGGCGCAGGTCACTACGTGAAGATGGTGCACAACGGCATCGAGTACGGGGATATGCAGCTCATCGGGGAGGCGTACCACCTCATGCACGTCGCCCTGGAAATGAGCCACGAGGAGATGCACGAAACATTCGCCGCCTGGAACGGGACGGAGCTCAACAGCTTCCTCATTGAGATCACCCGGGACATCATGGCCCACAAAGATGAGGACGGCTCGCCCCTCCTCGAGCGCATCCTGGATGCCGCGGGCCAGAAGGGCACGGGGAAATGGACCGCCGTCAATGCCCTGGACCTCGGTGTGCCGGTCACGCTCATCGCGGAGGCCGTCTTCGCTCGGGCGCTGTCGGCACACAAGGACGACCGCGTCGCGGCGTCGAAGCGGCTCTCGGGACCCGTCGCCCGCTTCGACGGGGACAAAGCCGCCTTCGTCGAGGACATCCGCAGAGCTCTTCTCGCCTCCAAGATCATCTCCTACGCCCAGGGCTTCATGCAGATGCAGGAGTCCACCGCCGCGTACGGCTGGTCCCTGAACTACGGGAGCATTGCAAACATGTGGCGTGGCGGCTGCATCATCCGCAGCGCCTTCCTCGGTGACATCAAGAAGGCCTACGACCGCAACGCCGACCTCAGGAGCCTGCTTCTCGATGAGTTTTTCGGAAACCTGATCGATGAGTGCCAGCCGGCGTGGCGCCGGGTTGTGGCGAAGTCGGCGGAAATGGGTATCCCCGTCCCGGCCTTCGCCACCGCCCTCGCCTTCTACGACGCCTACCGAAGCGAGCGCCTTCCGGCGAATCTCATTCAGGCGCAACGCGACTACTTCGGCGCCCACACCTACGAGCGCATCGACCGGAAGCGAGGCGAGTTCTTTCACACCAACTGGACGGGTCGCGGCGGCGAGGTGAGCGCCACCACCTACAACGCGTAGACCTCCGCGGGCCCGGGTGCGGGGCGTCCGCGCGGGCCCGGATGCGGGGCGCCCGTCGGCGCCGGCGGGTCGTTACGCCGGATTGAGAAGCGGGTCGTCCGCGAGCTGACCGTGCGCCTTTCGGAGCATCGCAACGGTGTCGTCCCAGCCCAGGCAGGCGTCCGTGATGGAAACGCCGTATCTCAGATCTGCCGGCTTCGACGAGATGGTCTGCCTGCCGCCGAAGATGTTGCTCTCCACCATGAATCCGACGATGCTCCGACGCCCCATGAGCCGCTGGGAGATGACCGACTCCAGTACCTCCGACTGTCGCTCCGGGACTTTGCGGCTGTTGCCGTGGCTGCAGTCGACCAGGAGCCGCGCGTCCAGCCCCGCCTCCTCCAGCTTCGCGACCGCCGCCTTGACGTGGTGGGGCTCGTAGTTGGGTGCCTCGCGTCCGCCCCGGAGGATGACGTGCGTTGCGCTGTTCCCCGCCGTGCTGAGGATGCACGTGCGCCCCTCCTGGTCGATACCAATGAAGCTATGGGCGTGACGAGAGGAGGCAAGAGCGTTCACCGCCGCGTCGACGCTCCCATCCGTCCCGTTCTTGAATCCCACCGGCATGGAGAGTCCGCTCGCCATCTCCCGGTGTGTCTGGGATTCCGTCGTTCGGGCGCCGATCGACGCCCACGTGACCAGGTCGTCGATGTACTGCGGGACAATCGGGTCCAGCATCTCCGAGCCCCCCGGAACCCCAAGGGCCGTAATATCCAGGAGAAGACCTCTGGCACGGCGCAGACCTTCGGCAATGTCGTTCGTTCCGTTGAGGTAGGGATCCAGGATCAGACCGCGCCAGCCGAGTCGCGTCCGCGGCTTCTCGAAGTACACGCGCATGACAATGAAGAGCCGGTCACTGAGCTCGCGTCGCAACGCGGCGAGGCGCCGGGCGTAGTCCCGGGCGGCATCCGGATCGTGAATGGAGCACGGGCCGACAATGGCCAGAAGCCGGGGATCCCGGCCGGACACAATGGCCTCCACGGCGGCTCGGCTCTCGAGAACCGTGGCGGCGGACTCCTCCGTAAGGGGATACTCCTCCTTGAGGAGCCGCGGGGGAACAATCGGCTGGAGACCAACAATGCGGAGGTCACTCGTTCGAGCAACGGTGTCTGCCTTCAATCCTGAGCTCATGGCGCTACTGTATCGGAAAAGCTCACCCACTGTCACGGCCGGTGGACCGGCCGTGTTTACACCTCTGCGCCCGTGTGATACCCATACGCATCATGAAGAAGCTACGAGTACGGGACGTCCTCACCATGACCCCGGAGGACCAGACCATCTCTCTGAGCGGCTGGGTCCGCACGAAACGCGATTCCAAGAGTGTCACCTTCTTCGAGCTCAATGACGGCTCCTGCCTCGCAAACGTCCAGGTAATCGTCGACCGCGCCGACGACGGTAGCCCGGCCGAGGCCCTCGATGCCGTACAGACCGGTGCAGCCGTGGAGATCACGGGGACCCTGGTGGCGTCTCCGGGCCAGGGCCAGAGTGTCGAGATCCATGGCACCCAGGTGACCGTGGTGGGCCCCGCCCCGGCGGACTCGTACCCTCTCCAGAAGAAGCGCCACTCCTTCGAGTACCTCCGGGAGATCGCCCACCTGCGCCCGCGCACCAACACCTTCGGGGCGATCGCCCGGGTGCGCCACGCCGTGAGCTTTGCGATTCACCGCTTCTTCCACGAGCGCGGCTTCATCTACGTCCACACTCCCCTGATCACATCCAGCGATGCCGAAGGCGCCGGGGAGCTCTTTCGCGTAACAACGCTGTCCCCCGCTGAGAAGCACGAGGACCTCTCGGAGGACTTCTTCGGCAAGCCGAGCTTCCTCACGGTCAGCGGACAGCTGAATGTGGAAACCTACGCCCAGGCTCTCGAGCGAGTCTACACCTTCGGTCCGGCCTTTCGCGCCGAGAACTCCAATACGAGCAGGCACCTCGCGGAGCTCTGGATGATCGAGCCGGAGATCGCCTTCTGCGATCTGCACTGCTGCATTGACCTGGCGGAGGAGTTCATCAAGGTGATCCTGCAAAGCCTTCTCCAGGAGTGCCCCGAGGACATGGCCTTCTTCGACAAGCGTATTCGCCCGGGCATCATCGAGGAGCTGCAGAGGGTCATGGACACCCCCTTCCGACGCCTTACCTACACGGAAGCGATCGAGATTCTCGAGGCGTCCGGAAAGGAGTTCGAGTTTCCCGTCAGATGGGGCGGCGACCTGCAGTCGGAGCACGAGCGCTATCTCGCGGAGGAGCACTTCAACGGCCCCGTCGTTCTGACCGATTACCCGAAGGACATCAAGGCGTTCTACATGCGCCGGAACGACGACGGCCGCACCGTGGCCGCAATGGATGTTCTGGTTCCGCACCTCGGAGAGATCGTCGGTGGCAGCCAGAGGGAGGAACGGCTGGACCGCCTTGAAGGGCGAATAGACGAGTCAGGCCTCCCGAAGGAGGCCTACTGGTGGTACCTCGATCTGCGTCGGTTCGGGAGCGTTCCCCACTCCGGCTTCGGATTGGGGCTCGACCGCTTCGTCCAGTACGTCACGGGCATGCAGAACATCCGCGACGTCATTCCCTTCCCGCGAACGGTGGGGAACCTCAGCTTCTAGCGAGCCGGCTCCCCGGCCCACTCCTTCACCGCCTGTGCCAGCTCCTTGCCGCGCCGACGGATCAGGTTGAGGTCCTCCTCGGTCGGAGCTCCCTTGAATTCAACGGGATCGAGAAAGTCCCATTTCATCTTGTGGCGCTCCACAAGGTGCTCGAGCTCCTTCTCGGCGCCACCGGACCACCCGTAGGAGCCGAAGCGGAAGGCCTTCCGGTTCTGCGCCTTCTTCTTGCCGATCTCGTCGACGACGTTGGCCATGGGCGGGAACATGGCGTATTCGTAGGTGGGCATGCCCAACACCACGCCGGAGGACTCCCACACCGATTGCAGGACGTAGCTGACGTGGGTTTCGGGAACGCGGTGCACGTGCACTTTCAGCCCCTCCTCCTCGATCGCATCCACAATCGGCTGGACCGCCATCTCGGTCATGCCGTACATGCTTCCCCAGATTACGGTTACCTCCGGCTTGGCGGGGCCCTTGGAGTAGCTCGCGTAGCGAACGTAATCGTTCACTATCTTCATGGGATCCTTCCGCCAGACAATGCCGTGGCCGGGAGCGATTATCTTGATGTCGACGTTCGCCAGCTTGTCGATGGCCTTCTGCGTGGGCATGGAGAAGGCCGCCACAATGTTGGCGAAGTAGCGACTCGCCTCGCGCTCGAAGAAGTCGATCTGGTCCGGGGTGAGCTGGTCGTCGTAGGGGGCGTCCGAGTCGACGCTGCCGAAGGCGCCGAAGGCGTCACAGGGAAAGAGCGTCTTCGACTTGGTGTCGTAGGTCGCCATGGTCTCCGGCCAGTGGACGTTGGGAATCTCCTCGAACTGGAGCACCCGCCCCGCGCCGAGATCCAGGGTGTCACCGGACTTCACCACGTTGATCTTGTTGGTGATGTTGTAGAAGCTCTCCAGAAGCGCCTTTGCCCGTTCGGTGCAGTAGATCTCGAAGTCCCCCCTGAGCTTCTTGAAGGGCTCGAGCCACCCTGAGTGGTCCGGCTCCATGTGATTGATAATGACGTAGTCGATGTCCTCGACGGCCACGTTCATCTGATCAAGCTGCTCGAAGAGGGTCTCCGGCACGCCGTCCCAGGTACACACGCCGTCGATGATTGCCGCCTTCTCTCCTTTCACAATGAAGGAGTTAAGGGCAATGCCGTTCGGAATGGGCCACATGCCCTCGAACTTGATGTTGTCGACGTTTGCGGAAAGCCGATACACGCCGTCGGTTACTTCAGTCGTCCTCATTATTCCTCACCTCTTCGCTCAGGAATTGTATAGATAATCTAATACCGATTCATCCTCGGTTCAAGCGCCTTGTGATTTCACGGTCCAGTGCGTTAGCGAAGTCCTGCAGCTGCCGCTTGCCCAGGGTGCGTCCGCGCTCCCGGCGGATGCCGTCCTGCCTGAGCTCGTACATGAAATCCCGAACCGATCGCCGCTCGGCGATGTTCTCACTGGTGAAGACATCACCACGGTCGTTCAGCACGGTCACTCCGCGCAGGGCAACCTCCTCGGCAAACGGCAGATCCCTCGTCACGACCAGATCGCGTGCCTCCACCCGCTCACGGATGTACCGATCTGCGGCGTCCTTGCCCGTTTCCAGGATCACCTGCGTTACCTGCGGCTCCTTCCCTTCGGGAACGGCCCGGTCACCTACCATCGTTACCGACACGCCGGCCCTACCGGCGGCGCGGGCAAGGATCCTCCGCGCCTCCCGGGCGCAGGAATCAACATCCACCCATACAGTCATATCGCGCAGATGGTCATGCCGCCTCCGGAACCCCGGCTACATAGACCATACCCGCTCCCCCTAACGTAATACCGCCGGCGCGGGCACCGGCAAAGAGGGAGTGTCCCCGGGATACCTGCAGCGGAACATCTCCGGCCTCGTGCGCACGTGCAGTCACGGACCCTTCCGTGCAGAGCAGGATGCGCGGGCTGTGTCGGCCACGAAGGATTCGTTCACGCTCCGGCGTGACCGCAACGCGGCGCAGGTCGAACTCCTCCGCGCCGGCGCGGAACAGCTCCACCCCGGGATCCTCATCGGGCTCCGGATGGAGCACCGGCGGCCGCTCGGCGGTGAACACCAGGGATGAGAGGAGCTCCGCCACATCTACGTGTTTCGTCGTCAAACCGCCGCGAAGAACATTGTCGGAGTTCGCCATGACCTCCACGCCCACACCGGAGAGGTAGGCGTGGAGCGTCTGCGCCGGCAGGAAGAGCGCCTCCCCGGGCTGCAGGCGAATGCAGTTCAGGTAGAGCGGCGCCAACACGCCGATGTCGTTGCCGTGCTGGGCGCGCAACTCGGCGATCCACCGGTGGTGCGGCTCGTCACTGTCGCCGAAGCGTTCCTGCGCCTCCTCCAGAAGCCGGGCGTTGGCATCGTCCTCAAGAGTCATGAGCCTTCGAAAGAACGCCGCCAGGCCGCGGGGACCGGGGTCGCGCGAAAGGGAGTCCACGGCGCCACGAACGGTCGAGAGACCGGCAAACTCGGCAAGGATCTCCTCGACGGGGCGAAAGCCCCGGAGCGCCCAGAACTCCGTGAGCGCGGTGATGAGCTCCGGCTTGTGGTTGCGGTCGCGGTAGTTGCGGTGATAGGCGTCCCGCGGGATGCCTTCGGCGTCCTCCCGGGCGAATCCGGCGTCGGCCTGGTCCTTTCGGGGATGAGATTGGATGGAGAGCGCCCGCTCGGCAGCGAGAATCTTGAAGAGAAAGGGCATGGCCGCACCGAAGCGCCGTGCGACGTCCCGCCCCAGGATGCCCTCAGGGTCCTCGGCGATAAGCTCCGACAGCAGCCGGTCACCGACGTCGGTGTGGACGGTGGACGGCGACCTC
Organism: uncultured Spirochaetaceae bacterium; assembly: GCA_964623865.1. Taxonomy (GTDB): domain Bacteria; phylum Spirochaetota; class Spirochaetia; order DSM-27196; family PWMO01; genus CAYFQV01. The sequence continues at coordinate 24,769 of CAZUVX010000005.1, forward strand.
GGATGGGCTCCCATCCACAGCTCGGCGCAGGGGGTGCCTTCGAGGTCCTCGCGACCCAGAAGCCGTGGAATGGCGGTGGTGGAACCCCAGTCGTAGTGCTGAATGGGGTTGGTCATCGGCATGAGATCCACGAAGATCAAGTGTAGTCGCGCCCCCGGGAGGCGTCAACGTGCACCCGACAAAGCCGCACCGTTGCGTTTCCCCGCCGGCCGGCGGCGTTGATTCTACCGGCGGCGGCGAGCTAAGATCGACGTGCCCGCGGTCGTTCGTGGAGACCCGATTGAGGGCGGCGGGCGCCGGCGCCGCAGTGGCGCTCTCCGTGCGCCCGCCCCGACAAGAAGAATCCGACAATAAGGAGCGCGAAATGCAAAGCTCAATACTTCAGAAGGCACGATACGAGTACCAACCCAAACTGCCCCCGGCGCTCTCCGGTGCAGTGGGGTCGATCGTGGCGCGCCTCGGCGAACAGACCGAGTCGCTTTCGGACCAAGGGGAGCTCAAGAAGATGTTCGAGCACACCTACGGAGCTCCAATCGCCGAGCTCGTCCAGGGAGAGAATCCGGGCGCGGGGAAGGCGTATACGGCGGGCGTCGTCCTTTCCGGCGGCCAGGCCCCGGGGGGACACAACGTCATTCTTGGTCTCCTCGAAGGCTTGAAGGCGGGAAACCACGATTCGAGGTTGCTGGGTTTCCTGAACGGTCCCGGCGGAATCCTGACGGACGACTGCATTGAGCTGACGCCGAAGTTCGTGGCGGAGTATCGAAACACCGGCGGCTTCGACATGATCGGGTCGGGTCGCACCAAGATCGAGACGGATGATCAGTTCGCCACCGCCCTGGAGGTGTGCAGGAAGCGCAGCATAGATGCCCTCGTGATAATCGGCGGGGACGACTCCAACACGAACGCGGCGCTCCTGGCGGAGTACTTCCGAGGGCAGGGCAGCGACATACGCGTTATCGGCGTGCCCAAGACGATCGACGGCGACCTCAAGAACGACTACGTCGAGTGCTCATTCGGCTTCGATACCGCATCCAAGACCTACTCGGAGCTCATCGGCAACCTGGCCCGGGATGCAAACTCGGCGCGAAAGTACTGGCACTTCATCAAGCTCATGGGGCGATCGGCTTCACACATTGCCCTCGAGTGCGCACTGCAGACCCACCCGAATGTCTGCATCATCGGCGAAGAGGTGGCCGCAAAGGGCCAGACCGTCGACACGATTGTCGACGAGATTGTGAAGGCCGTGAAGACGCGGAGTGACAACGGATACAACTACGGCGTAGTGCTGGTGCCTGAGGGGCTCATTGAGTCCATCCCCGAAATGAAGGCGATGATCGGAGAGATGAACGACATCCTCGCCAACGAGGCGCACTACTTCAACACCCTCCGTACCTTCGAGGAGCAGGCGTCGTGGATCAACAAGAAGCTCAGCCGCGATGCATCGTACGTGTTTTCATCGCTCCCTGATGACATCCAGCGGCAGCTCCTCATGGATAGAGATCCCCATGGCAATGTTCAGGTGTCCCGGATCGAGACGGAGAAGCTCTTGATCGAGATGGTGGAGACACGCCTCGGCGAGATGAAGAGCGCCGGCGACTTCGAGGGCAAGTTCAATGCGCTGCAGCATTTCTTCGGCTACGAGGGTCGTTGCGCCTTCCCCTCGAACTTCGATGCCGATTACTGCTACTCCCTGGGCTACACGGCATACGCACTCATTGCCAACGGTCTGTCCGGCTACATGGCGGCGGTACGGAACCTGGCGAGGCCGGTATCGGAATGGCAGGCGGCGGGCATTCCCCTCACCATGATGATGAACCTCGAGCAGCGCAGGGGAAAGAAGAAGCCCGTCATCAAGAAGGCCCTCGTCGAGCTGGACGGGAAGCCCTTCAGGGAGTTCGCTTCCAATCGCGAGACCTGGGCGGTTCACAACGACTACCTCAATCCCGGTGCCATCCAGTACTTCGGGCCCGACGAGGTTACGAACCGGCCCACGATTACCCTGCAGTTGGAGCGTTGAGACGGGGCGGCTCGAGCGCTGAGGCGGGAGTGACGGTGCCAGGGCTCGGCTGCGGCCGAGCCTGTAGCTCCTCAGTCGTGTAGCGATCCCGGCTTGAGGACCCGCGCGTTTGCCGCGGCGCATTCGTGGCCGAAGCGGACGGCGTCAAGAAGGTCGCCGCCTCCAAGATGGCGGTACATGAAACCCGCGGCGAAGGCATCGCCGGATCCGGTTGTGTTTACGGGCTCCAGCTCAATCGGCGAATCTTCACACACGTGCCCATCCTCGACGTAGAAGGTCGACCGGGCGCTGCGGGTCACAATGGGGACGACACCGTATTCGCGCTGGATCTCGACCATCTTGCCTTTCACCGCATCCACAAGCTCCGGCGCCGCGGCGTGCTCGCTCATTCCGTCGTCGGGCACCAGTTCGGGGAGGAAGGTCTGCACGAATTCGACGAAGTTCGGCTTGATGAAATGCGGTCCGCTTGCCAGAGAGTTCACAAGATCATCGCCGCGGTAATCGGTAAGAACGGCGACCCCGTGGCGTCGCGCTTCTCCCACCATCCAGGCGTAGAGCGTCGCCGAGAAGCCCGGAGCCTTCGAACCGGTGATGATCAGCCCCTGTATCTCCGATAGGCGGCGCAAGAATCGCGCCCGCACCCGCCCCTCGACGTTCGGCGGAACCTCCATCCCCTCCTCGACCAGCTCGGTAGACGGGGCGGTGGGATCCACAATGGTGTAGGCTCCCCGAACCTCGATCTCCGTCTCGACGGCATCGATCCGCACACCGTCCCGCTCCGCCAACTCGCAGAACAGGGAGTGATCCCGCCCCCCACTGTGGGTCAGTTGAGTGGCCCGGGCGCCGAGTTGCGCGAGAACGCGGGCGACGTTGACGCCCTTTCCCGAGGCGTCGACACGGTGCTTTCTAGCGCGGTTGACCTCTCCGGTGCGAAAACCGTCGACCAAGAACGTCCGCTGCACGGTTGGGTTCAGACACACCACAAGGATGTGCCGGTTGCCGCCTTCCGCCCCTGCGCGACGCTCCGCCCCTGCGCGACGCTCGGCCCCTGCACGACGCTCCGCCATCTAGAGGCGCTCCATGAGCATGTCGCGAACATCCTTCCGGGAGACCTCGACCGGATGGTTCTTGGGACCGGTGCCTGCAGCGATCTTGTCGACCAGGGCTTCATCGATCCCATACTCTCGCAGCCGTGGCAACGACGACACCGCCAGGAATTCGTTCAGCCGTTCGATGAGCCTACTCATCGCGGGATTGGTCACCTCCGCGGGGCTTTCCGTACCCTTCAATTCCAGCTCCGGGCCGGGGGGCATACCCGACAGAAGGTGTGCCGCCCGCGCCATCTTTGCTGCAGCCCGTCCATTCGTCTCGCGAATGCGCGAGAGCCGATCCACGGTGTGGCGCATTGCCGGCACCAGCATGTTCCCGCAGAACACGCCATGCGGGACCGAGGAGAGGGCTCCGGCGGGTGAAGCGGCCCCGTGGACAATGCCGAGCCCCGCGTTCGCCAGGCACACTCCGCTACAGAACGCTGCGTAGGCCATATCACTACGAGCGTTGCGGTTGTCGCCGTCCTGTACGACGGCAATGAAGCTTCGACCGGCGAGGCGCAATCCCGTCTCCGCCATGGCATCGGTGAAAACCGACGCCTTCGTTGAGATGTAGGCCTCCAGCAACTGCGTAACGGCGTCGAGTCCCGAAGCGGCGGTAACCTCCGGCGTCGCGGATGTCGCCAACTCCGGGTCGATCAGAGCGACCTGGGGAATGTAGTTCTCATGGCGCAGTGACTTCTTGAAGCCCCCTTCGCCGCCCTCGCTCAGGACCGCATTCTTGGTTGCCTCCGAGCCGGTTCCCGCCGTCGTCGGAACGGCAATGACCGGAAGCGTGCGTCCGTCGGGAACACGGGAACCCACTCCCTCGAGGTACTCACGCACGGAATGCTCCAGGCGACACGCTGCGGCGGCCGCCTTTGCGGCGTCGAGAACGCTCCCGCCGCCTATGCCGATGACCGCCTCGACGTCGCCGTCCCGAAAAACGGTCGCGATCTCGTCCACGCGGCGGGGCGACGGCTCACCGCTGCAGGTCTCATGGACGACCGTGCTACCGCGATCCTCCAGACCGGCACTCAGAGCAGCCCATGCTTCCGAGGCGGGAAACCATGACGCCCCCGTGACCACACCGACGCGGCCGAACCCGAAGCTCCTTACGATTGCGGGCAGCTCGGCCAGTCCGCCTGCCCGAAAGAAGACCTGAGGAATACGAGAGGACTGAAACGCTTCCGGCATGACCCCATTGTAGAGACTGGCCTTCCAATGTGTAAACATCCCGGCCCTCGGTGCGCACCCCACCGGCCGCGGTATCGCGGGAATTTACGGTTGTCTTTGCCGAGCCGTCAGTTTATGATTGGGTTCGAACGTATTTTTACTCTTCGGCATCTTAGAGAGGAGGAAGGCATGAAGAGATTCGCACTGACGTTGGTCTTGCTTCTGGTTCTCTCGCCGTTGGCAGTACTAGCGCAAAATGTAGTCGCCGAGGATAGCTTCTCGAACATGGGTAGCTGGCAGGCCGGACACGGTGAATGGTTCATCGAGAACGGCAGACTCGTACAGGCAGACACGGAGACCGGTCTTGCCCGCATCGATCGCCGCCTGCCCCAACGCGGGACCTATCAGATCGACTTCATCATTCGCTACCGAGACGGCGGTTACGAGAGCCGGGACGACCTGGAGAACCTGCGGCTTCACGGAGGCTTCGGTGTTCATGTCGGCGTCACCGATCCCCCCCTGGGCCGCGCCACCTGGGGCAATGGTGAAAGCTATCTGCTTTGGCTGAACCTGGACACGCGAGCCGATACCCGCCGGAATAGTCCTGAACACTACGGATTCCGGGCACAGGTCTATGAAAGCACCGACAATTCAACCATGGCCCTCTGGGAGACTTCCTTTGCCGAGCGCTACTTCGGTGATTCCCGCATGTCCATTGACCTGGTCGAAGCTCTTGAGAATTACGGTGTAGAGGTGACCTTGCAGGACGGTCAGCAGTACCTCGTCCGCGACATCCCCGTCAGCATACGGGTGGATACCGAGACCGGACGCATCGGGGTGAAAGATCCCACTGCTCCGATCCGCTTCTACTTCGACGTGGACCCGGATATTCTGGAAGGCGACTACATCAGTTTGAGAACCAACTCGCTCGGAGTCGAGTTCGACGATTTCGTCGTGACTCGCCGCTAACGGGCGCAGCAGTCGGCAACGTGCCGACGGAGCGGTCAACATCGAGCCGCAACCCCACCCGGGGTTGCGGCCTTTTTTTGCCCGGGAGGCCGGTACGCGCCGCCCGCGGATGTCCTCCAAGCGACACCGCAGCGGAGCGTGCACATGCAGATCAGCACTCCGACCCGAATCGGTCCTGCAGGGCGAAAACCACCTCCGCAAGGGCGTGAGTATCCCGGGAGCAGTAATCAACCAGATGGCTCATCAACTCCGCCGAGGCGCCGTCGGCGTCCTGTGCGGCGGCGTACAGGTAGTTGGCGGCGCCTCCATCCGCAAGCTGAAGATCCGCGTACCCTACACCGGCCCACGCAGCGGCAACACGCTTGAGCGATAGAGAGCCCCGCTGGTCCGGATGGTACACCCACACTCGCTGGAACGGCAGTGCAACGTCCACGATCCTCGCCGCCACGGCAATGAGGCGTTCGGCGTATCCGGGCGCCCGCTCCGCCAGAAAGGCGAGCATGCGCCGTTCAAACGCGGCTCCGAAGGCGACAATCGTGCGAATACGCTCGAGATCGCGGAGGAGCGCCTCGGCGAACCCCAGGGGTCTGAGGTCCCCTTCGCCGGACCAGGCGTGATCGAGGCGTCCCCCCGGCTTCTCGGCCACATGCAGCGAATAGAGAAAGGGCACATGCTGCCCTACTCTGACCCCCGGCTGCTTCGGAACAACCCGACTGACCGCTTCGAAGTCCAGGAATCCCAGCGGATACGAGAGGAGATACAGAAACTCCCTCAGCCTTTCACAGTCGATGTACACGGCGTCCTCGACGCACGCCGCGACCTGTCGTTTCTGGCTGCGCGTCAACACAACACTGTCCGGTATGTCGCCCATCCGGAAGACGCCGCGTTTCAACAGATCGCGTGCCGTCTCCCTCCCGTGGATCAGGTGACGCACGTGATCGGGAGACAAGCCGTCGCGACGGCCGTTGCACAGCTCACAGTCAAGGTTCTCGCAGGCGTAGTCCGGAGGGACCGCCACACCCGGTGCCAGATCGTGCAACCGGGCGAGCCACCCCGCCACCTGCTTCACGTGGCCGCGTACCTGCCGGGTGATATCGGATTGACGAAGAAGCTCCCGCGGATCGAGGTGCTCGCCCCGGCCGTAGCCGCGGTTCGCAAAGACCACACTCACCCGGTGCACGTCGGCCCCCAGCCGCTCGAGACCGATCGCAGCGAGGGCGCCCTCGGTTTGGGCCTCACCGCGAACCCGTGTGATCGGGCGGACCAGGACGACATCGTACCCCGCCTCGGAGGGGATCAGCCGATCGATATCCTGGACAATGCGAACCGGCTTCCCCTCGGAATCCTCCGGCGGATCGAGCAGGAAGCTCAATCGAGCCGATGCTACCCGGGAGTCGTCGCAAATCGCCGCGGCGGTCGCGGTGGGATCCCACCCTGCATCCAGGTACGGCGGAGCCTTCCCTGCGTCGCTCTCTTGAAGGGCACCGTACATGTCAAGCATGGTCCGCCGGTCTTCCCGTGCCACCGCGCGCTGCGGCGTCTCTTCCGCAAAGAGTGCTCTGTGCAGTTGTCTCCGACAATTCTTCCCGGCACGAAGGATACCTGCTGTGACCGTGACCACATCGTGCCGGGCGGGGACGTGTTCACTCCCCGGGGACGACGAGTTCGTAGGTATCGATGGCGATCTGGAGCTCTTCATTCGTTGGCACCACCACGACGCTCACCGGTGAGTAGTCTCGGGAGATCAGTCCCATCCGCGGCCCGTTCTCCAGGTTCTTCCGATAGTCCACAACAATACCGATGTTCTCCAGACGATTGCAGATGCGCTCGCGCATCCGCGTCCCGTGCTGACCGATTCCTCCGGTGAAGACCAGGATGTCGACTTTCACCATGTTGGCGACGTAGGAGCCAATGTACTTCCGAATTCTGTAGGCGTACACCTCGAGGGCGTCCATGGCGTTCCGGTTGCCCTGCTCCGCCGCATCCTCGAGGTCCCGGAGGTCGTTTGAAATGCCGGACAATCCGAGCAATCCGCTCTCTTTGTTCAGCATCTGATTGAGCTGCGCCGCGGTGTACCCACGCTCCATCAGGTAGAAGATGATTGCCGGGTCAATGTCACCGCTCCGCGTTCCCATCATGAGCCCCTCCAGCGGAGTGAAGCCCATTGAAGTGTCGATCGACTTGCCGTTTCTAATGGCCGTAATGGAGGCGCCGTTTCCGAGATGACAGGAGATCACGTTGGTGTTCTCCACGGCGCGCTTCATGTACTTCACCGCCTCGTTCGCCACGAACCGGTGACTCGTCCCGTGGAAGCCGTACCGTCGAATCCTGTGTTTTTCGTACAGCTCCCGGGGAAGCCCATACAGGTAGGCAGGCGGCGTCAGGGTCTGGTGAAAGGCGGTGTCGAATACCGCAACCTGCGGTCGGTCGGGGAAGGCCGCCATGGCCTCGCGGATGCCCGTCAGGTTTGCCGGATTGTGCAGCGGAGCCAGCTCGATGTTTTCCTCGACCGCGTTCATTACACCATCATCAATGACGACCGACTCGGCATACTTCTCGCCTCCGTGGACGACCCGGTGTCCGACGCCTTTGATCTCGCTCAAGTCCTCAAGGAATCCGTCCCGATTGTCGGAAAGGGCTTCCGTCATAAGCTCGACGGCCGCCTTGTGATCGGGAACCGTCCGCTCACGGGCGAAGACGCCGTTGTACGAAGTCTGCTCGATACGACCGGCGGCCTGGCCGATCCGTTCGACTACGCCCTTCCCGAGACTCTCTCGAGACGGCATGTCGTAGACCTCGTACTTGAGTGAGGAGCTTCCACAGTTGATCACAAGAATGAGATTGCCGGTCTCCCGTGACGTCCGTGGCATTACTACTCTCCGTCCGTACCGTTCCCGTCGGAGGAGGATCCGGTGCCTTCCGCCGGCTCCGTGCCCTGCGCAGAGCCGTCTATCTCTTCCGAGACTCGGATGTACGAGGCACCGAGATTGTAGAGCGCCTGAGCGTTCTCGGGCTCGGCATCAACGACGCGGCTGAAATCCTCAATCGCATCGCGATAGTTGCCGGCGTCGTAGTTCACCACCCCGCGATTGAAGTACGCCCGAATATAGTCCTCTCGGGTGGCCAGCGCCTCGGTGAAGTCGATGATTGCGTCTTCGGTGTTTCCGAGGCGATAGTGCGCAAGACCGCGGTTGTGCAGGGCCTCGGCGCGGTCATCCACCAGATCGACGGCGCCGGTGAAGTCCTGCACCGCCTCCTCGTAATTGCCGAGCTGGTAGTGGGCGTTTCCACGGTTGAACATCGCCTCGCCGAAGTCACTACGGAGATCAAGGGCGCTGTCAAAATCGGACAGCGCCTCCTCGTGGTCACCCAGCTCCACGTGAATGGTTCCCCGGTTGTAGAATGCATCGGCCTCCTCATCGTTCTCGGCAATCGCTCTATCGTAGGCGCGAAGGGCTTCTTCATACAGTCCTTCCTCAGCAAGGCGGTCGCCCTCTTCGATGAGCTCCTGGAAATCCTGGGCGATGGCCGGCACGGCCATGACCAGTGCCACGATCAGAATCATCCCTGCTCCACGTACCGATGCGTCGACTCGTTTCGCTTTCTGCATTCCCGACTCCTTATGTGGACCAGTGTAGCGGTAAACGTATCTACGGTAAACGCTCCCCCCGCCCCGCGGCCGCGCATTCCGCCGGGCCGGGCGTCGACGAGTCGCTTCCAGGCGACCGGCGCAACGGCACCCCCTCCGACGACTGAAGAGGGGCGAACCCGAATCGTTGCCGACTTTCCGTGACCCGGCTGTTCTGGGTACTTTCTGCGTGCATGCCGTCTCATCTGGCGCACACCGTATTCGCTCAACACGTGTTTCACCGCGCGGGACTACCTTGGCAGGAAGACGCGGAGGCCTCAGTTGCCGTCTTCGGTGCCCAGGGCCCGGATATCTTCTACCACAACCGGCGGACAAAGCCGTCCGGCCTCCACTACGGCGGTCTCCTTCACCGGAAGAGCTACGGGAGCTTCCTTGGAAATGTTGCAGCCTATCTGAAGCGCCACGCCGGCCGCGACCAGGCGTACCCTGCCGAACATGCCGAACATGCCG
>CAZUVX010000005.1:34217-45312 GCA_964623865.1 uncultured Spirochaetaceae bacterium
ACATGCCGGACATGCCGGACATGCCGGACATGCCGGATCGGACGGTCGTCACATGGGCGAAGGTTCGACGCACGCGGTCCCGATTCCGGGCGCTTCTTCACCGGCCGGGGGTGCAGCCGACGGGGCGCTGCACTTCGTCTGCGCTGCGGCCACCCACGCGGTCCTCGACCGTGCAATGCACCCCTTCATTAACTACTTCGCCGGATGGCACCGCCCCGGGGCCGACCAGATCATGCGCTTCACCCACGCCTTCATGGAGCGACTCCTGGATGTGGCGGTCGTCCGGCGCTTCTGGAAGCTGCAACACTGGGAGGTGGACTTCGCCGCGATGTTTGATCTCGGGCCGGAGATGCCCCGCTTTCTCGAGCGGGCCGTGCGCTTCGGCCTCAGGAAGACCTACAAGCGGGCCGGCCGGGACACCACCTTGACGCGCCGGCTGGCAAATGCATACGCGGACGCCCGCGAATTCTATCACTTTACCAACATGATCGACCCGGCGCTTCTGGAGCGCCGAATGCGTAAAGGAGGGTTGCGGACCCGCGCTCTCACGATCATCCATCCTCCGCGGTTGCCCGAGGACATCGATTTTCTGAATGAAGAACACCGTGAGTGGACACATCCGTGCGACGCCACAATGAAGCGAAACAGCTCCTTCTGGGATCTCTACGACGAGGCCCTTGAAGCGGCGGTTCCCGTCGTCTCCGGCGTCACCGCGGCGTGGCACGGCCGCACCTCCGCTCCGGCAGCGCCGCCGGCGGAGCTCATTCGCGCGGTTGTGACGGATATCAACCTTTCCGACGGACTGCAGGAGAATGCAACGTGCCGTCGAGAGTACTGCGATCCGCTTCCGTTGCCCCGTTTCCTGGAAGAGTTGCGTGAAGAAATGGTGAATCAGCCCCGGCGGCAGTGAGACGCTCGCGGCGCAGGTGCCGGTGGTCCGGCGTGGAGCCGTCGCTACCGGGGCATGACGGACGGCACCGATGGCCACGGGAGCGCCGCGCAGCCCCCGGTTGGGGGCGCGGCTTTTTAGCTGTCTTTTTACATGTCTTCTTACATACCAACAGGGATGCGTTGTGGTGGCACTTTTGTAATGCAACGAGCGTGCCAAGTCGCTGTATTGTTTATAAATTGTTGTACTGTAATGGGTTACGCCGACTGCTCCGGGACAACGGGTATCTTACCAGCTATGCACTATGCATAACCGGAACACTCCTGCCGAGTCAGGCCTCTACAGTAGAAGTACTTACGCTGCAGACATGCAGTGCGCATGGTTATGCAATCTGCATAGCCGTACGCCGGCAGTACCCGGAGACGTCGCGCCGCAGCTACCCGTTGCGTCGACTGACGCGCCGACTCAGGGTGGACTGGGAGACGCCGAGAAGGCGGGCCGCCACACTCTGGTTGCCGTTGGCTCGCCTCAACGCCTCCCTGTAGAGGTACTCTTCCGCTTCCCGGAGCGTGGGTAGCGCTTCCGCCCCGCTCCAAAGGGCTTCAGGACTCCCGGTGCCCGCAGGGGCTCCGGCACCCGGCCTGGTGCCGCCGGATTCGCCGAGGACGTACCTGGAGAGGCAGTTTCCCGTCATTGCATCTCCAGAGAGGCGACTCAGACAATCGTAAACCATCGACTGGAGCTCCCGTACGTTCCCCGGGAATGAGTAGCCCGCCAGCGCCCGGACGGCGTCCTGACCGATTCGGGGCCTGGGTATCCCCAGGCTCTGCGCCGCCTCGTTCACGAAGTGGCGCAGGAGCACCGGAATGTCCTCGGGCCGGTCGCGAAGCGGCGGCAGGTGGACCCGGTGCGCCGTCAGACGGTAGTAGAGGTCGCGCCGGAAACGCTCTTCCTGCTGAGCGCTACGCAGGTCCGCATTCGTGGCGGCGACAACCCGAATCTGCGCATACCGGGGCGCGTCCGCCCCGAGGGGATAGTACTCATGTTCCTGGAGCAGTCGCAGGAGCTTCACCTGCACGCTGGGTTGAAGATCACCGATTTCGTCGAGGAAGAGGGTGCCTCCCCGTGCCTTCTCGACCAGACCGCGACGAGTTCCGGTGGCGCCGGTATATGCGCCGTCGACATGGCCGAAGAGGGTGTCGGAGAACATGGTGTCGTCCAGGCCGGAGACGTTGACCGCGACGAAGGCGCCGGCCCGGCGTGAAGCCGCGTGAATGGCCCGCGCCACAAGCTCCTTTCCCGTCCCGCTCTCTCCGGTTATCAAGATAGGCCGCGGGCTCGGAGCGACCGCTTCGATGTAGCGAAAGAGACGGCGGATCACGGGACTCTGCGTGACAATATCCTCGAAGTGTTCCGGATGGCGCGGCTGAGCCTCCCCTCCGGGTGTCGCGAGAATATCGACCTGGTCCTGGAGATCCCGTATCTTCAGCGCGTGGTTGACGGCGTTTGCCAGGCGATTCGAGTCCACCGGCTTCGTCAGATAGTCGAAGGCGCCGTGTTTCATGCACGACACCGCGGTGTCGACGCTGTCCTCGCTCGTAAGAACGATTACCGGCACCTGTGGGAACTCCGCCGTGATCTCCGGAAGCAATTCCTCCCCGCTTACGAAGGGCATCTTCAAGTCCAGAAGGGTAACACTGATCGCCTCGGCCCGCAGGCGGTCCATCACCTCACGGCTGTCCTGGCAGGACTGGACGTTCTCGAACCCGTGCTCACCGAGGACGGTGCCGTAAAGCTCCACGGCGACCGGGTCGTCATCCACAATCAGGATTGCTGCGTCGTACAGACTCTCATGCGGCATCATCGGAAACCTGTTGCGTCCGGCGTTGATACATCTGAATGAAGCGCCGGTCAAGACGGTCCTTCACGCGGAATGCAAGGCGCCCATGGAAGGGAATGCCCCACTTCATGGCAACACCGGTGCCGTCTCCCATGTTCAGAGCGAACAGGTAGTGCTCCTGCGGCCGGTACCGTCGAAGGCCGGCCTCGGCAACGCCCAGCAGGTGCTGCAGGTTATGGTAGAGGATCGGTTGTTCCCGTACGGCGTGAACTCCTACCCGGCGGATCGGACGAGGGGCGAAGGATATGCAGTCCCCAGCCCCGAGAATGTGCTCGTACGCCACGCTCTGGAGAGTTGCTTCCACCAGGAGGGCACCATCCTCGTCCACAGGCAGCCCGGCGTCGACGAAGAGCGACGGCGGCTTGACCCCGGTTGCAAGGAGGACGACGTCCGCCGGGATGGTTGTCCCGCCGTCGCAATGCACCCCGTCGGAATCCACCCGGCGTGCTACCGTGTTGTGGACCACTTCGACCCCGCGTCGCACCAGCGAGTGCGCGACGCGCCCGCGGAAGCTGCGAGGCCGACCGTACAACAGCTCCGAGCGGCACACAACCGTGACGGTGAGCCGACTCGGCGCCTCGGGATTGGTGCAGTCATCCGCCAGGCGTCGGACGTTCCCGGCGAGCTCGGCCGCCGCCGGACCGCAGCCTATCACCACGCACCGCGTGCTTCCCGCATCCAGCAACTCTATCAATCGCTCCCGCGCCCGAAGCAGCTTGCGGATCGGCTTTGTCCGAAAGACCATCCGTTCCCACAGCGTCTCATCCGCAATCTCCACGGCGTCAAGAGGAACGCTGCTTCCTATGTTGCACGAGAGCACGTCGTACGTTAGCCGTTCACCGCCGGCGGTTTCGACGGTCTTGTCGTCGGGATCAATGTCTACGGCGCTGTCCTCGAGGAAACGCCCGCCGCCCTGCTGCACAAGGGCAGCCGCGTCAACCTGGAGATCCTCCGGCGCGTATTGGCAGCCCATGACTCCCGGCGCCATACCGGAGTAGTACTGCATGGAAGTGGGTGAAACCAGGGTCACCCCTACGCCGCGCTTCACCAGCTCACGAGTCCGCGCAAGCACGTAGAGGTGTGTGTGGCCGCCGCCGAGCAGCACCAGGGAGTTGTCCGCCATGTTCGCACGTCCTTCAGCGTTCCGTACGGTCGACTCTACCAAGTCCGGGCGGGTTCGTCACCAACTTGACGAGGCCCTGCCGGCGATCTATTGTCCTAACGCACACGGAGGATTACATGCGCATCCGGTACAACGCCCCGGTAACACTTACGTACGCTCTGCTGTCCACGATCGTGCTCGTCCTTGACCAGCTGCTCGGCGCGGGATTGACGCGAAGCATTTTCGCTATTGGCCCGACCATGGACCCCGGAAACGTCCTTGACTGGATCCGTCTCTTCACACACGTGATCGGCCACGCCAACTGGGCGCACCTCTTGACCAACTTCGCCTTCATTCTGCTGCTCGGACCTATCCTGGAAGAGAAGTACGGTTCCGGCAGCCTCGTGTTGATGATGGCCCTGACCGCCCTCGTCACAGGGCTGCTCAATGTCATCTTCCTGAGCACCGGTCTCCTCGGAGCGAGCGGGATTGTCTTCATGATGATTCTGCTCGTATCCTTCACCAATATTCGCGCCGGAGAGATTCCGCTCACGTTCATCCTCGTCGTCGTTCTCTATCTCACGCGGGAGGTTGTGAGCGCAATCCAGGAGGACTCGATCTCGCAGTTCGCTCACATTGTCGGGGGGGTCTGCGGGAGCTTGTTCGGGTTTCTCCGTCCAAAGCGCGGCTAGGTCGCCATGCTGCAACCACACGTCGTATCCAAACTCGAAGAGCTCTCCCAACGGCTGGCTGAAGTCGAACAGCTGATCGCCGATCCCGATGTGCTGAAGGATCCGCGCCGTTACAAGGAGCTCATGCAGGAGCACTCTCACCTCTCGGAGATCATGAACGTGTACGGCGAGTACAAGGAACTGCTCCAGCAGCTCACCGACGCCGGACAGGTCGCCGAAGATGAACAGGACGCCGAGATGCATGAGATGGCGCTTCAAGAGGTAGAGGAACTCGAGGGGAAGCTCGAAACACTGAGCCGGCGGCTGCGCATGCTTCTGGTACCACGGGACCCCCTGGATGGGAAAGACATCATCATGGAGATCCGTGCCGGCACCGGCGGTGAGGAAGCATCCCTCTTCGCGGCGGATCTCTACCGCATGTACAGTCGCTACGCCGAGAAGCACCGCTGGAAGATCGAAGTTCTCAACTCCAGCCCGACCGAAGTGGGCGGCTTCAAGGAAATCGTGTTCTCGGTATCCGGCAAGGAGGTCTTCGGCAACCTCAAGTACGAGAGCGGTGTACACCGGGTCCAGCGGGTTCCCACCACCGAGTCCGGCGGACGTATCCACACGTCGGCGGTGAGCGTCGCCGTTCTACCGGAGGCGGAGGAAACGGATATCCAACTCAGCAATGAGGACTTGCGGATCGATGTCTTCCGCTCTTCCGGTCCGGGAGGGCAGAGTGTCAACACGACGGACTCGGCAGTTCGCATTACACACCTGCCGACCGGCCTTGTCGTAAGCTGCCAAGACGAGAAGTCGCAGCACAAGAACAAGGCCAAGGGGCTCCGTGTACTGAAGGCGCGCCTCTACGAATTGGAAGAGCAGAAGAAACAGAAGGAGCGCGCCTCCGCCCGGAAGAGCCAGATCGGCTCCGGCGACCGCTCCGAGCGCATTCGTACCTACAACTTCCCGCAGAACCGGATAACCGATCACCGTATCAACCTGACCCTCTACAAGCTCGACAGCGTCATGCAGGGCGAGCTGGATGAGACCGTCGAGGCGCTCAAGCTCACCGATCGGGAAGAGAGTCTCCAAGGAGAGGCGTAGTCTCCGCAGAACCGTGACCGTCCGCGACGCCCTTGTACGCGCAACCAAACACCTCCGAGAGGCCGAGATCGAAACACCACACCTGGACGCCATGGTGCTTCTTGGCTACTGCCTGGGCGTGGAGAAGGAGGATCTCCTTCGCGCTCCGGAACGGGAGCTCTCGGAAGCGGTGAGTTGCGCCTTCGCCGCCGCCCTGGACAAGCGCACCGCCGGCATGCCGGTCTCCTACATCCGCCGCCGTAAGGAGTTCTTCGGACGCGACTTCTATGTCGATGAGCGCGTTCTCGTTCCCCGCCCCGACACGGAGACCCTTATTGAGACGGCTCTGCAGATCGTTGACACAATCCCGGAGGTCGCAACGGTCCATGACTGTTGTACGGGTTCCGGATGTGTCGCGGTCACCCTGAAGGCCGAACGTCCGCGCCTCCACGTCACTGCGAGCGACCTCTCTCTCGACGCGCTCGCGGTGGCAGGTCTGAACGCTCGACGTCTGCTGCCGATGGGAGAGGCTGATCTTCCCCTCTTCCAGAGCGATCTTCTCGAACACGTTCCCCGCGCCGACCTGATCACGGCGAATCCGCCTTACGTACCAAGCCCGGAGTATCGCAGTCTCGCCGCGGCAAAGTGGCCGGAGCCCGCAATGGCCCTCGACGGCGGGCCCGACGGTCTGGAGGTGCTGCGCCGGCTCGTCCCTTCAGCATTTGAACGCCTTCGCGTGAATGGTTATTTTTTGTGCGAAATCGGGTACGATCAGGGCGATGCAGTACGGAGCATCGCGTGGAAAAGCGGCTTCGCATCGATCAAGATGGTAACGGACCTTGGGGGACGCGATCGGGTACTGGTCGCCGGCAAGATGGCGCGCGACGCGGTCACGCCGAGACGGGCGAAAAGAGATGGTTGAAACGCTGGGACAGTTCGAAGAGAAACTCGCCCTCTACGGAGACGAGGATCGCAAGCGCATCCTCGCCGCCGGACGTCTGTCCAGGCGCCTCCACGAGGGGCAATTCCGGGAGAGCGGCGCTCCATACTACACGCATCCTCTCCAGGTAGCGGAAATCCTGGTCGACCTTCGTCTGGACGCCACCGCGGTTCAAGCCGCCCTCCTCCACGATGTCCTGGAAGATACCGGCAAGACCCGCCAGGAGTTGCGCCGACAGTTCGGCCGGGAAGTGGAGCTTCTCGTCAACGGGGTCACCAAGATCGCCTCGGTCAAGGCCCAGAACAAGAACACCCAGGAAGTAGAGACCATCCGCAAGATGCTCTTCGCCATGGTCAAGGATATCCGGGTGATTCTCATCAAGCTCGCGGACAAGCTTCACAACATGCGCACTCTGGAGCACAAGAGCGACTCCGCCCGGCGCAAGGAGATTGCGCAGGAGTGCCTGGACATCTACGCGCCGTTGGCCGGCCGCCTGGGCATCTCCTGGATCAAGGATGAGTTGGAGGACCTATCCCTCAAACACCTCAACCCGCGAAGCTATGAGCATATCAAAGCCTTCGTCGCTCAGAAGAAGGAGGAGCGGGCAAACTACCTGTCCCGGGTGGAACGGGCAATTGTCGACGCCGCCCGGGAGGTGGGTCTGAAGGTAGAGGTCGAGACCCGGGCCAAGCACTTCTACTCGATCTACCAGAAAATAAAGCGGCGCAACAAATCCGTTGGTGAGATCTTCGATCTCCTTGGCATCAGAATCCTCGTAGAGGACGAGTCCGCCTGTTACAGCATGCTCGGCGTAGTCCATGGTTTGTGGCCACCCATCGAGGGCCGCTTCAAGGACTACATAGCGATGCCGAAGGCCAACAGGTATCAGAGCCTTCACACAACCGTTTTGTGCTACGAGGGCAAGATGATCGAGATCCAGATCCGCTCCCATGCAATGCACCGCACCGCCGAGTTCGGCGTCGCGGCACACTGGGTCTACAAAACGAACCCCGGCGACAGCCGGAACAGGCACAAAGATCTGCAGATCATTCACCGGGTAAAGGACCTCAACGGCCAGCGGATAACCTCGAGCGAGTTCCTCGAGGAGATCAAGCGCGAACTCCTCAAGGACACAATCTACGTCTTCACGCCCAAGGGAGACGCCGTCGAGCTTCCCCGCGGCGCTACGGCAATTGACTTCGCCTATCACATTCATACCGAAGTCGGCAATCACACCGCGGGGGCGAAGGCCGACGGCAGCATCATTCCACTCAAGACCGAGCTCAAGAATACCCAGGTGATCGAGATCATGACCTCGCCGCAGGCGCACCCGCACCTGAGCTGGCTTCGGTACGTCAAGACCGGGCGGGCGCGGTCGAAGATTCGACATTGGCTCAATCGCCACGACGAAAGCCTCATCATTGACCAGAGCGTCGTTGCAAGGAGGCAAGTCGACCATCCCCACCACGCAAAACTCCCGCCCAAGGCGCCACCGAAATCCCCGAATCGCTTCATGGACAAGCAGAAGGTGGGCGTCCGGATCGGGAACGAGCGCAACGTGATGATTCGTTTCGCCCAGTGCTGCAACCCCACCACGGGCGACGATATCATCGGCTACATCTCTCGCGGACGCGGCATTGTGGTTCACCGACGCAACTGCCCGAACCTCCGCTACATCTCCGACCTCGACGAGCGCACCATCGAGGTGGAGTGGGAGACCGTGTCTCCCCGGGCGACCCGGCGATTCAAGGTCACGGCGCACCACACCAGCGACCTCTTCTCGGAGATTGAGGGGGCGGTCCGGAAGGTGAACGGCCACCTCATTGAGGGACGCGTCGAGGAAAACCTCGCAGGCAATCTCGAGGCGTGCTTCACCCTGGAACTGGACCGGCGGGAGGATGTGAAGAAGCTCATGAAGCGCATTCGCACCGTGCCGTCGGTAATGAACATCCAGGACATGACTGCTCACAACACCGAGCAGGTCGCATACTGATCGCCTGGACCAGGAAGCATGGCTATGGCTAACGTCACCTTCAACGGACAGGTTGTACATGAGAAGATCGGGGACCATGGCGACACCGTGGTACTCACCGTCGGCGGCGACAATCCCCGTGCGCAGGAGCGCTTCTGTGGGAGCGCCCTGGAAGCCGCTTCCAAACTCTAGGTGCGCTGCGGCCCGGCCGCGAAAGGAGGAGCAATGACTCGCCTCGGGATTATTGGATACGGACACATGGGCCGCTCCATCGTGGGCGGGCTCGCCCGGGAGAACCCTGATCTCGAAGTGGGCGTTGTTGAGAAAGACCCCGAGCGGCTTCGGCAGGCGCAGGAGAGCGACCAGGTCGCGGCAGTTCGCGACTTCACCGGGGAAATCCGTGAGCTCGCCGCCTGGGCGAACGTGACGGTCCTGGCCCTGAAGCCGCAGGATCTCGCCGCCTTCGCCGAGAGCGTCGGCAGCGATCTCACCGACGCCGCCGTCGTCAGCATTCTTGCAGGAACGCCCATGAGTA
Organism: uncultured Spirochaetaceae bacterium; assembly: GCA_964623865.1. Taxonomy (GTDB): domain Bacteria; phylum Spirochaetota; class Spirochaetia; order DSM-27196; family PWMO01; genus CAYFQV01. The sequence continues at coordinate 43,316 of CAZUVX010000005.1, forward strand.
CGATCTGCGGGCTCTTGAGACCGGCGCGACTCTGTCGGTTCATGCCCAACCTCGCCGCCCTCGTCGGCGAAGCGGCGGTCGGGATCAGCTTCGAAGCCGGGGATAGCGCGGCGGATCCGGACTTTCGCTCCGACGCCTTCTCGGTCGCGCGCGCCATTGGGAAGCCGATCGAGGTGAAGGAAGAACTCCTTGCCGCGCTCACCGGTGTCTCCGGTTCGGGCCTCGCCTATGCATTCCGATTCATCCACGCCCTCGCCCTCGGGGGAACCCTCGAGGGCATGACTTATGAGCAGGCCCTCGAAACGGCAATACAGATGGTCTACGGTGCGGCAACACTTCTCCGACAGAACCGGGAGCACCCTGAAGTCATGCTCACCCGGGTCACCTCACCCGGAGGAACCACCATTGCCGGGGTTAAGGCCCTCGAAGAGGGCGCCTTCAGCGATACCGTTATGGAGGCGGTCTCCGCCGCTTCCCGGCGCGCCCGGGAGATGGAGTAGGAGGGCCGCGCCGGCGCCCAGAGGCTGCCGGCAACGCAGAACCTGCCGGCGACGCAGAACCTGCCGCGAGACCGTGACTCGCACCGAAGGCACGAAACCGCGGTCCCCTCGTCGGCGTGGTTGAACAAGCCGACGGGCGCCGCTATCATGCGCCAATATGCTCGACCTCAAGTTCGTCCGCGACAACCTGGACCGCGTTAAGGACAATGTCCGAAAGCGCTACGTGCAGGCCGACCCCGACAGGGTCGTCTCCCTTTACGACCAGCGCAACCGGATCCTCAACGAGCTCGAGGAGCTGCGAAGCAGGCGAAACGAGAACGCGAAGCGGATGAAGGGGAAGCTCCCGGAAGAGGAGCGTCGGGAGCTTATTGAGGAGGGCAAGCGCCTCAAACAGGAGATTCCGTCAAAGGAGCACGACCTCTCCAGGATAGAGACGGAGCTCCAGGAGGAGGCGGGACGCCTCCCGAACATGACCCATCCCGAGACACCTCTCGGCGCGGACGATACCGCCAACCTCGAGCGCCGCCGCGTCGGGACGCCGGTGGAGCGACAGTCCTGGATGAGGGACCACGTCGAGATTGCCCAGGAGCTCGATCTCATTGACTTCGAAACCGCAGCAAAGGTCACCGGGACCAAGTTCTACTATCTCCGGAACGAAGCGGCCTTTCTGGAACTCGCCCTGGTGCGCATGGCCATGGACGCGGTGGCACGGAAGGGCTTCACCCCGACCATTACGCCGGACGTTGCGCGTCAGGAAGTGGCGCAGGGCACAGGCTTCAATCCGCGCGGTCCCGAGAGCAACATCTACACGCTGGAAAACGAGGACACCTGTCTCATCGGCACGGCTGAGATTACCCTCGGCGGATACCATGCCGGCACCCTCTTCAAGCCTGAGGATCTGCCCGTTCGGCTTGCCGGTTTCTCCCACTGCTTTCGCCGCGAGGCCGGCGCCGCCGGCCGGTTCTCCCGCGGTCTCTACCGGGTCCACCAGTTCAGCAAGGTTGAAATGTTCGTGTACTGCCGCCCCGATGAGTCGGAGAACATGCTCGAGGAGCTCGTTGCGGTGGAGGAGGAGATCTTTCAGAAGCTCGAGGTTCCCTACCGGGTTGTGGACGTCGCTGCGGGCGACCTCGGCGGCCCCGCCTACCGGAAGTTCGACCTGGAGGCGTGGATGCCCGGTCGCGGCGAAGCCGGCGAATGGGGCGAGGTTACCAGCGCCTCCAACTGCACGGACTACCAGGCGCGACGGCTCAACGTGAGAGTAAAGGGCGAAGATGGAAACGAGTTCCTTCACATGCTGAACGGCACCGCTGTGGCGGTCTCCCGCGCCCTGATCGCCCTTCTGGAGAACCATCAACAGGAGGACGGTTCGGTCCGGATTCCGCCGGCGCTCCACCCCTACACCGGCTTCGAGGTCATTCGCCGGTAGCAGTCACCCGAGCATGGACCTCGATCGACCGCAGAGCTCCCCGGACAAGAGAGCTCCCCGGACAAGAG
>CAZUVX010000005.1:45412-48670 GCA_964623865.1 uncultured Spirochaetaceae bacterium
AGAGCTCCCCGGACAAGAGAGCTCCCCGGACAAGAGGGATCACGTTACGATGTACGGCGTGCGGAGGTACCAAGCGTGACGGCCTCACCTGAGGGTGCGCGGTTCGAGCCCCGGGACGACCACGTTCTGGTGGTGGCGGAGGCGGGAACCGACCACAGAGGGGACCTCACACGTGGCCGTGAGCTGGTACATGCGGCTGCCGAGGCGGGTGCGGACTGCATCAAGTTCCAGCACGTCTACGCCGACGAGATCCTCCACCCCCGGTCAGGCACCATCGACGTGGGCGGAAGATCCGTGCCCATCTACGATCGCCTTCGATCGCTGGAACGGGACATCGACTTCCTGGAGCGGCTCTTCGCCGAGGCGCGAACGGCGCGAATACTGCCCTTTGCCACTCCCTTCGGCATCCGGAGCGCCCGGGAGCTTGCGACGCTCGATCCCGGGGCGTACAAGATCGCATCTCCCGAGCTCAATCACACACCTCTCCTGAAGCAGGTTGCTTCCTTCGGCCGCCCGATGGTCCTTTCTGCGGGTGTGGCGACCCTCGGGGATGTTGAGGCGGCGCTGTCCGTTATCCGCGAGAACGCAGCCACCCCCCCGGGCGCCATCCACCTCCTCCACTGCGTCACCGCCTACCCTGCGCCCGAGGAGGAGTACAACCTCAGGGTGCTCCGGTCGCTCCGTCGCATCTTCGGCGTCGCCGTCGGCGTTTCCGACCACAGTCCCGATCCCGAGGCGGTACCCGCAATTGCGACCGCCCTCGGAGCCTCCATGATCGAGAAACACCTCACCCTGGAGCGGGATGGCCACGGTCTCGACGACACGGTGTCCCTGGTGCCGAAGGAGTTCACGCGCATGTGTGCGGTCGTACGAGAGATTACGGAGGGCCGTACGCATCGATCCAATGAGTCGGAAGACGGGCCGGACAATGAGCTGCCGCCGGTGGTGAGGGAGCTCGCCGCACGCTTCGGGCGGAATCGCGTGGAGGCGATCTGCGGCGACGGTATCAAGCGTCTGGCGGAAAGCGAGCGCAACGCCTACGGCAGGTCCAACCGATCGATTCATGCGGTCGACGATCTGGCGGCGGGGGCGCTGCTGACGCGGGAGAATTGCGCAATTCTCCGGACGGAGCGGGAGCTGAGGCCCGGTATTTCACCCCGACACCTTGAGAGGATTCTCGGACGCAGACTCACGCAGAGTGTGGGTGCAGGTGAGGGTATTCGCTGGGAAGACCTTCTGTCGCATTGACGTGCGTCGTGGCGGCGGTACAATGCTACGCATGGCGTCGGATTCATCAGAGTCAAGGCCCTTATCGCAGGCTCTGACGCTCACCCCATACGTCTTTCGGAAACTCCGAATCGACAAATCCCAGACGCGGCTTCTGATCGAGAACCATCAACTCGTATGCACCCCCTACCGGCTCTCCCGCGGGGACGCACTGGTCTTTGCGGTACTCACGCCGAGCGAGATCGCGTTCTTCCGGCGGTTCGCCCAGCGTCCCTGCATCCTGGGTATCGCCTTCGTCTCCCCCAACGCCGGGCACGGTCCGCAGCTGCAGGCGTACGGGGTCCTCTCCCAGGTCGGTGCGGTGAAGGGCCGCGACAACGTTGCCCTTTTCGCCGTACGATTCACCCAGGTTCCCGAGGCATTGCCGCGGTTGCTCGAGAACTTCAACCTGCTCCTCAAGCGCCTCTCCACCCGATACGGTGAGCTATCGCCGCGGCGGATCCCCATGGAGAGCCTGCGGATTCAGCAGGTCCTCGGGTACAGGAAGTACGCCGAGTTGCGAGTCCACCAGAAGTCCTACCCGGTGACCCCGCGAATTCTCGCGGTGGATCGAGCCGAAGTCCGCGTCAACACCGGTCACGTCGACTTCGCGGCCAATCACGAGGGCACCCTGCGGGTTGACTTCATCAGCGGCGTGGCCCGGGTACCCATCCGGATCACCCAGGTAACCACCAGCGAAAGCCGCGCCACGACCCACGTGGAGATGCACGTCGCTTTCGATCCGCTATACGTCGAGGTCCTGGACCGCTTCTTCGGCATGGTCGAGAAGGCGCAGGGGGAAGCCGAACCCGCCGGCGACGACGGGGGCGACGCTGCTGCGGAGGCCGCGCTCGCGCAGGCAGGCGACGCGACGGCGTCGAGCCTCGACCCCGAGCGCGGTGAACCGGAGGATCAAGGCGAACCGGAAGGTGCCGAAGAGGCGAGCGAGCTCACCGAGGAGGCGTGAGCGCGGCGACCGCGATAGGTCAGGAGCATGAGCAGCGAAAGAAGCGCATTGTCACGGCGCAGTTGGGTCGCCGTCCTCGGCATTCTACTGCCGGCACTGGCGGCGGGGTGCGCATCTCCCCCGGAGTATGTGCCGGCGGCGGAGGCGCCGGCGCCGCTGCCGGAGGATCTTCTCGAGTGGAGCGAAGCGGGAGCCGTCGCCTACGCCGTGACGGCACACTCGTTCCCCTCCAGCTACGGGTGCACGGTCGAGTTCGAGCAGTACACTCCGGAAGACGCGGCCTCTCGCACCGCCGTGATTCTGAGCCACGGCTTCATGCGAAGCCTCGAACAGAGCCGGGGATGGGCGAGGCATTGGGCCTCCCGCGGAATGACTGTGGTTGTTGTCAGCCTCTGCAATTCCACCTGGCTCGACGGACATCACGACCGAAACGCAAAGGACATGGTTGCGGTGACCGACAGAGTCGTCGATCGGGAGCCGGCCGACCGCGTGGTCTACGCCGGACACAGTGCCGGCGGGCTGTCGGCACTTCTCGCGGCGTATGAAGATCCCCGAGCCGTCGGCTACCTGGGGCTCGACAGCGTCGACAGCGGAGACCTCGCGGCAACCGTCCGTTCCGGGTCCCGCCGCTACGACGTGCCCTCTCTCATCCTTCTGGCCGACCCGTCTGCATGCAATGCGGAGAACAACATTGTCGCGGCTCTACCGGAGAGCTCCTCTATCTCGATCGCGCATATACCCTTTGCCCGGCACTGCGACTTCGAGAAGCCCTACGATCCACAGTGCGCCCTTTTGTGCGGCACGGTCAAACCGCGGGAAGTGGCGACCCAGGTGCGGCGCACCGTAGAGTTGGTGGCAACCGCCTGGCTCGAGATGCACGCCGCCGGCCCTGAGCGCCGGAAGGCCCTTCGAAAGCGCCTCCCGGAGGCGCTGGACACGCTGACTCGCAACGGCAATCTGAGGATTCTCGAGTAGCGCAGAGGGCGCCACCGCCCGGCGGCCTGGGAGCGGAGCCCCATCCCGGC
>CAZUVX010000005.1:48770-58254 GCA_964623865.1 uncultured Spirochaetaceae bacterium
CCATCGTCACGTCCCGCCGCGTTACCGCCGCGTTACCGCAGCCCCGGTGTCACCGGTGCTTGAGAAAGTCCCGCAGCACCGTGTGAAGAATACCGCCGTTGCGGTAGTAGTCCACCTCGACGGGGCTGTCAATGCGGCACACCGTCTCGAACTCGGTGGTCTTCCCGGCGCTGCCCTCGGCGGTGACCTTCACGCTCTGACGCGGTCGGAGGTCGTCGGTCAGGTGAATGGTGAAGGTTTCCGTGCCGTCCAGCCCCAGACTCCGGGCGCTCTCCCCTTCCTTGAACTGAAGAGGCAGTATTCCCATCCCGACCAGGTTGCTCCGGTGGATACGCTCGAAGGATTCGGCAATGGCGGCACGAATACCCAGCAGGAAGGGCCCCTTCGCCGCCCAGTCGCGACTCGAGCCCATGCCGTAGTCCTTCCCTGCCAGAATGATCGTCGGCGTTCCCGCCGCCTTGTACTTCTCCGCGGCGTCGAAGATGCTCATCTGCTCACCGGTGGGATGATAGGTGGTGACGCTTCCCTCGGTGCCCGGAGCCAGGAGGTTCCGGAAGCGAATATTGGCGAAGGTGCCCCGCGCCATGATGCGGTCGTTTCCGCGACGACTGCCGTAGGAGTTGAAGTCCTTCTTCTCCACGCCTTTGGAGATGAGATACCGACCCGCCGGCGCCTGGGGGTCAATGGGCCCCGCCGGGCTAATGTGGTCGGTGGTTACGCTGTCCCCCGCCCACACGAGCGCCCGGGCGCCCTCAACGGAGGAGATCGGCTCGACTTCGAGCTTCATCCCCTCGAAGAAAGAGGGCTCCTGAATGTAGGTGCTGTCCTCACTCCACGGATAGAGGTCGGACGAGGCGACATCGATCTCATTCCAGGTCTTGTTGGAGCTCTCCAGCCCGGAGTAGCTCTCAATGAAGGCGTCGCGATCAAGGGCCTTCTTCACGTACTCGGCGAGCTCCTCTTCGGTGGGCCAGAGGTCTTTCAGATAGATCTTCTTGCCCTCCCCGTTGGTCGCAATGGGTTCCGTATCTAGGTCGATGCCTACGTTACCCGCGAGACCGTAGGCGACCACCAGGGGCGGCGAAGCCAGATAGTTCGCCCTGGTATGGGGATTGATACGCCCTTCGAAGTTTCGATTGCCCGACAGCACCGCGGCGGCGACCAGGTCCTCCTGCTCAATGGCGTTCGCGATCGCTTCGGGCAGAGGCCCGCTGTTCCCGATACAGGTGGTGCACCCGTAGCCGACCAGGTAGTACCCGAGCTTCTCCAGGTACTCCATGAGGCCGGTGCGCTTCATGTACTCCGTAACGACCATGGATCCCGGGGCGAAGCTGGTCTTCACATAGGGCTTCGTGGTTATGCCGGCCTCGACGGCGTGCTTCGCAAGCAGCCCCGCGGTCAGGAGCACCGATGGATTGCTGGTGTTCGTACAGCTGGTGATCGCCGCAATGACGACGTCGCCGTGCTTGAGGTCGAAGGTGCCGGCGCCGTTGAGGCTCACGCGCACGCTCTTGTCCAGATCCTTCCCGGTGACGGCGAAACCGCGATCCTCAATCGGCGCCTGGAGGGAGTGCTGCCAGGACTCCTTCACCTTGCCGACGGCAATGCGGTCCTGCGGCCGCTTGGGGCCGGCAACGCTCGCCTCCACCGTGGAGAGATCGAGCTCCAGCACGTCCTCGAACTCCGGATCCGGCGTCTCGTCGGTACGGAAGAGCGCCTGCGCCTCGGCGTACACCTTGACACGTTCAAGGAGCTCCTCGGGACGCCCCGTCGCATACAGGTACTCAAGGGTCCGCTCGTCGATCGGGAAGTACCCGACGGTGGCACCGTACTCCGGCGCCATATTGGAGATGGTCGCGCGGTCCGGCACCGACATGGCGGACAGACCCGTTCCAAAGAACTCCACGAACTTCCCGACCACCCCGTGCTTCCGAAGCATTTCGGTGATCGTAAGGACCAGGTCGGTGGCGGTGATCCCGGCACGCAGCTTCCCGGTGAGCTTCACCCCGACCACCGACGGCGCGAGCATGAAAATGGGCTGGCCGAGCATGGCGGCCTCCGCCTCAATGCCTCCGACGCCCCATCCCAGAACGCCGAGCCCGTTAATCATGGGCGTGTGTGAGTCCGTACCCACCAAGGTGTCGAAGTACGCCACGTTGCCCAGGTCGGCAGGTCCCACGCCGTGTCCCGCAGGATCGTCCGAGGCCTGAACCGCCTTGCCCAGGTACTCCAGATTAACCTGATGGCAAATGCCGCTCGCCGGCGGCACCACGTGGAAGTTCTGAAACGCCTTGGATCCCCACTTCAGGAACTCGTAGCGCTCGCGGTTCCGCTCGAACTCGAGCTGCGCATTCTGGTAGAGGGCGTCCACGCGATTGAAGAAGTCGACCTGAATGGAGTGATCAATGACGAGATTCACCGGAAGCTGAGGGTTGATCCTCGAGGGATCGCCGCCGAGCGCGGCCATGGCGCTGCGCATGGCGGCCAAGTCGACCACGGAGGGAACCCCGGTAAAGTCCTGGAGGAGCACCCGGGCAGGCTTGAAGGGAACCTCAACACTCCCCGGATTCTTCGGATCGTACTTCGCGAGCGCCGCAACGTGCTCTTCGGTCACTGTGCGCTCATCCGGCCGAGCCGCATTGCGAACCACCGACTCCAGGAGGATCCGAATGGAAAAGGGTAATCGGGACACGCGGTCATAGCCGCCCTCCGCCAGTGCCGGAAGGCTGAAGTAACGGAAGCTCTCCGATCCGACGGTGAACTCTCGGACCAGGGAAGACGATGACGGTACGGGCATGGTGCAACTCCTTCTTGCTGTGGGATCAGATCATAGTTGAGCCGGCCTGTTCACTTCAATACGGGTGCGTGCTATAGTGGCTCCTTAATCGGTCACGGGCTGATAAACGTCCTCGGTCGACCGAACTCTCAACGAACACAGATGAAAGTATGGAGGCCATATGGCAAGCGGCAAGGCGACGACGACAAGCACCACCGCAGCACTCCTGGAAAGCTACCGATACATGGTTGCCTCTCGCGAGATTGATCTGATTGAGCAGGAGTTCACCGGGCGGGGAGAAGCGTTCTTCCACGTCTCAGGGGCCGGACATGAGGCTACCGCGCTCCTGAATCACTTCCTCATTCCCGAGGACTGGCTCCATGTGCACTACCGTGACAAGGCGCTCATGCTCGCGCGGGGCATCTCCATTGAACAGTTCTTCCTGAGCACCTTCAACAAGGACGGGTCTCACTCCAGAGGACGCCAGATGAACGCGCACATGAGTGCTCCGGAGCTCAACGTGTTGAGCCTCGTGGGGCCGGTGGGAAACAGCGCCCTCCAGGCAACGGGAGCGGCCTCCGTGGTCAAGGAGCGGCCGGAACGACCGATCGTGCTCTGCGGTCTCGGTGAAGGGATGACGCAGCAGGGCGAGGTTCTCGAGGGAATCGCCCATGCGGTGCGTGATCAGCTGCCCGTGCTCTTCATGGTCCAGGACAACGCCTTCGCCATTTCCACCAAGACGAAGAACCAAACATTCTACTCGACCCCGGATGGCCCGCAGGAGAGCTTCTACGGGATCCCGATCCGTCGCGTCGACGGTCGCCGGCCGGCAGAGGTCTACACGACCTTTCAGGACGTCGTCACCGAGATGCGAGAGTCCCGCCGACCGGCGATTGTCCTCTTCGAGGTCGATCGTCTCTCGAACCATACCAACGCCGACGATCAGCGGATGTACCGAACGGCGGATGAGATCGAGGCGGTTCAGAAGGGGGGCGACCCCCTGATCCACGCCAAGACCTACCTCGTGGAGAACGGCGTCTCCGAAGCGGAGCTGGACCGGACGGCCGACGAGGTCCGTGAGCAGGTTCGTGAAGAGGCGTATCGCGCGCAGCGCACGCCGGATCCGGAACCCATCCACACGGCGGTCAAGCCGCTCGAGCCGCGCTTCCACGACCCCGCGAGGGAATACCGCGGGTCCCCGGCCGGCAACAACGGCCGCCGGCAGATAACCATGCTGGAGGCCATACGTGAAGTCCTGAACTCGCGAATGGCCATGGACGAGCGCGTCCAGCTCTTCGGTGAAGACATTGAGGATCCAAAGGGAGATGTCTTCGGTATCACCAAAGGACTCACCGAGCGCTATCCGGGGCGGGTTCGCAATTCGCCCCTTGCCGAGGCAAGCATTCTCGGCGTCTCCATTGGCCAGGCTCTGGCCGGTAAGCGGCCGGTTGCCTTCCTGCAGTTCGCCGACTTCCTGCCCATTGCGTACAACCAGATCTTCTCCGAGCTCGGGAGCATGTGGTGGCGAACCGACGGGGGCTGGGAGGTGCCGGTCATCGTCATGATCACCTGCGGCGCCTACAAGCCGGGACTCGGCCCCTTCCACGCAAGCAGCATGGAGGCCATTGCCGCCCACACGCCCGGTGTCGACGTCTTCATGCCGGCCACCGCCGGAGATGCGGCAGGCATGCTGAACGCGGCCTTCGAGTCCGGGCGCCCCACCCTCTTCTTCTATCCGAAGAGCCTCCTGAACGATCGAAGCAACGCGACCTCCCCCGACGTGGCAAAGCACTTCGTCCCGATTGGCCGCGCGCGGACCATTCGTGAGGGAAACGACGTGACCTTCGTCGGCTGGGGCAACACTGTGGGACTGTGCACCAAGGCCGCGACCTCCCTGGCGGAGGTCGGGGTTGAGAGCGAGGTCATTGACCTTCGTAGCATTGTTCCCTGGGATGTCGATGCCGTCGTCCGCAGCGCCGAGAAGACCGGTCGCCTCATCGTCGTGCACGAGGACAATCACACTGCAGGCATGGGCGGCGAGGTCCTGGCAACCGTCGGGGAACGGAGCAAACACCACATTGAGATGCGCCGGGTTACCCGAGCGGACACCTACGTGCCGTGCAACTTCGGAAACCAGCTCGAGGTCCTGCCCTCGTACAAGCGTACCCTCGAGACCGCCGTCGACATGCTCGGCGGAGAGATCCACTGGAAGCTGCCGGAAGCCGCGCAGAAGGGCACCTACCTCGTCGAGGCCATCGGTTCGAGCCCCTCGGACGAGTCGATTACCGTCATCGAGTGGCACATCGAGCCGGGGGCAATGGTAGAGTCCGGCGCAGTCGTTGCTGATCTGGAAGCCGACAAGGCGGCCGTTGAGCTGAGATCCCCCGTCGGCGGAACCGTGGAGGAGCTCCTGGTCACGCAGGGGGACATGGTCAAGGTGGGTACGCCCATTCTGAAAGTAAAGACTGAAGGGGACGATGCCGAAGGCAGCCTCAAGCAGCCGACCCGGGAAGAGCCGGGCGAGCCGATCATCACGGGCATCGAGGCGGCCACCGCCCCGGCAGGGGCGGCCCGCGCACCAGGTGCGGGGGTCGCGGTGGTGAGTCGACGTGGAGCCGAGGAGCTCACCATCGGCGTTGCCGGTGTTGCCGGCGTGAAGGGCTCCCGCCTGGTCACCAATGAGGAGATCGTCGCGAGTATCCCCGATTGGGACCCGGAGGACGTCGTCAAACGAACCGGCATCGAGACGCGCTACTGGTTTGGAGAGGGGGAGAACGGCGTCACCCTGGGATCCGCGGCAGCGCGAAAGCTCCTGGAGGGACTCGGACTCGGACGCGACGACATAGACATGATCATTGTCGCCACCGAGACACCCACCTTCCACACACCCTCAATGGCGACGCTCATTCAGATGGATCTGGCAAACGGGGAAGAGTTCCTCGTTCCCGCCTACGACGTCAATGCCGCCTGCACCGGTTACGTCTACGCCCTGCAAAACGCCTATGACATGGTCAATACCAATCCCGAGCAGTCCGTCCTGGTGGTCACGACGGAGTCCCTCTCCCCTCGGATCGACCCGACGGACCCGGGGACGGCCCCGATCTTCGGTGACGCCGCCACGGCAACCCTGGTCACCGCGACCGACGCCGGCGGGCGCCCCCTCGGCCGCGGAGGTACGCCGGTGCGGGCGAAGCTGCATCGTCCCTATCTCGGCGCAACCGGCGAAGACGGCACCCTCCTGAAGGTGCCCTCGGATGAGGACCGGAAGATCTCCATGGACGGGCCGAAGGTCTTCGTCGAGGCGGTGAAGGACCTCATCCTGAGCCTGCGCCGCGCCTGCGAGATTGCCGGCATCAGCGAGAAGGACCTGGACCTGATCGTTCCGCACCAGGCGAACCAGCGCATCATCAATGCGGTGCGCCAGCGAATGAAGGCGCCGCAGGAGAAGATGTACAGCAACATCCGGTACAACGGGAACACGTCGTCGAGCACCATTCCCCTCTGTCTGGAGGAGGTCCTGCCGGATCCGGGTGATCGCCGCTATTTGGGGCTCACCGCCTTCGGCGGCGGCTTCACCTTCGGCGGCGCCATTCTGGAAATTCCCCGGGACTGATACGTGGAGCACGGCGTCTTGAAACACCCCGACGGTCTGTACCGTTGCCCCTGGTGCGGCACCGACCCGGTCTACGTGCGCTATCACGACGAGGAGTGGGGCGTGCCGGTCCACGACGACCGGCGCCACTTCGAGTTCCTCCTCCTCGAGGGCGCCCAGGCGGGCCTGAGCTGGCGTACCATCCTGGGCCGCCGGGAGGGGTATCGTCGCGCCTTTGCGGACTTCGATCCAAAGGAGGTTGCGCGCTTCACCGAGGAGGATCAGGAACGGCTCCGCGCGGACACCGGGATCATCCGCAACCGGCGAAAGATCGCCTCCGCGGTTACCAATGCCGGCCGCTTCCTGGAGATTCAGGAAGAGTTCGGCAGCTTCGACGCCTACATCTGGCGCTTCGTGGACGGCGCCCCCGTCGTGAACGCCCGGCGGAGCCTGGAGGAGGTGCCCGCTACGACACCGCAGTCCGACGCCTTGAGCAAGGATCTGAAGAGTCGCGGTTTCTCCTTCGTCGGAAGCACAATCATCTACGCCCACATGCAGGCAATCGGCATGGTGAACGACCATCTGGTAGACTGTCACCGGTATGCCGAGATCAATGAGAGCTACGGCCGGACGGGACGGTAACTCACCCGGCGGGGCGCCCTTTCCGGCCGTCCTCGCGGCGTCCCTCCTCGTTCTCACCGTCCTCGCGGGGGCGCCCCCGGCGCACGCCCGGTCGAGCGGCAGCGGCGGCGCCGACGACGAGTTCACCCTCTACCCGGTCTTCATTGCGCCGGGGGCGCCGCGGTACACCGTATCCACGCGGTTCAACCTGGCACGCTACGACGGCGGCACCTACCACGGCCACGTCTTCCGGGAGGTTCGGGCAACTCTCCGCGACCGGAGCGATGGGACCCTCCCCGCCGAGTACGCCGGCGAGCTGTATCAGTACGAACAGACCCTGCGCAACACGCTCTCCGTGGCGAAGCGCGTCGACCGGTCCCGAGAGGTGACCCTCACCCTTCATGGCGACGGCTTCTACGAGGCGCCACCCGGGCAACCCCTCCCGCTCCGACGCGGCTTCCCGGTAATGCCACGCGAAGAGATCGAGGCAGGAGACACCTGGGAGTCTTCCGGGTGGATGCTCGTGGACCCACTCTGGAAGGGCACCTACACGCGGGTGGATTTCTACTCCGGGTACCACTACGACGGTGTCACCGAGTACTACGGCCGCAAGGTTCACTCGATCACGGCGCAGTACGCCATCCGGTACAACCCCGGCGACGATCCGGACGGTGACCGGGACCTGCGCAGGATTACCGGGTCGCATACGGCGTCTATCCTCATTGACGTGGAGACCGACAGCATCGTCTTGATCCGGGATCGGATCGATGAGACCTACACCTTCTCGAATCGCGAGACCCTTCGATTCGACGGCTTCGCCCTCACCTTCGTGGACACGCCGGTCCCGATGAACAGGACGCGCATTGCCGAGCGCCTGCAACAGGATCTGGAGCGGGAGCGGATCGAGGACGTAGAGGTGCAGTCGGTAGAAGAAGGGGTTCAGTTGCGCATTGGGAACATCAACTTCGAACCCGACCGCGCCGTGATCCTCCCGGAAGACTACGGCCGGCTGGACTCGATTGCCCGCGCCCTCACGCAGGTGCCTCAGGACAAGACCTTCCTCGTCGTCGGACACACCGCCGATGTGGGCCGGCCGGAGGGACAACGGCAGCTCTCGGTCGAACGAGCCGAGGCCGTGGTGGACGAGCTCGTCCAACGGGGCGTACCGGCGGGACGCTTCGTGTTTGAAGGCCGTGGCGGTACCGAGCCCATCGGCGATAACGCCACCGCCGAAGGGCGAGCCAGGAACCGGCGCGTTGAGCTTACCGTTCTCGACTGAGGGGCGGCCCTCCCGGGGCGGCGCGGGCTCGGACCCTCCGCGCGACGGGGCCGGCTCACGCGCCCCGGCCCTTCACGCGAGAAGCTTGATTCTCGAAAGAACGTAGGAGAGGCTGTCCGATTTGATCACCACGCGGTGGTAATCGGTGTCGTCCAGACGATCGGTCCGGTAGTCCCGGTACTGGAGATAGCGCTTGCTCCGGGTCGCATCGAACCAGTGGACCAGACGGATCTTGCCGTGGTCGATCTCGAGAGCCGTCACGCCGCGCTTGCCGAGCACCGACCCGGAGTTGAAGACCGAGGGCACCACAAGGTTCTCGCTGTAGAGGCTCGACTTGTCCGCCGCGTCATGGTCCTGGTCGAGCATGCGGCGGAGCTCCTCCTTGAAGGTGGCGATCTTCGACTCAATGCGCCGGCGCTTGGGGGCGTCCGCCTTCGGGTATTTCCGGCAGAGACGCTCCACCTCGAACTTGACCGAATCCAGCTTCGACATGGACTCGAAGAGCGGCCGATGGGTGTGACCGATCACGGCAAGCACACGCTTGCTCGTTGCGAAGTCGTAGACGCGCTTCTCCGTGCGGAAACGCTTCGCGCTGTTATGGGAGACCTCGTAGTTCTTGATTCGCAGCGGCGTCGCAATGTACTTCAGGACGAAGCCGACCCAGGCGTTGTGTTTCTCGTAGGCGGCCATGCTCTGATGCCCGTGAAAGATGAAGAGCAGATCGGAGCCGTAGTCGAAGACCAGGGCTTCCTCCGCGGGGAATCCGGGATGGGGATGATGCAGCCGCCGCTTGTCATGGTTGCCGATGAGCCAGTGAAGGCCCGGACCGTCACGGAACTCCGCAAAGAGCTCGTAGACCGGGGCCCAGCGCTCCTCCACGGCGCTCACGGGAAAGCGCTGCAGCTCTTCGACATCGCCGTTCAGAATGAGGGAGAACCCGCACCGAAGGTAGTGCCGGCGCAGCACCGAGTTGAAGAGGTCGGCGTTGTGGGCGAAGTCGTCGGAATGACCTCCGTTGCCCATATGGAGGTCACTGAAGATGACATACTGGTCTCGGTCGTCGAGCCGATGGGTCGGGGCACGCTCGAAGAGAGCGGAGAGATTGTTGTAGCAGAAGGCATCCTCGTTCATGATGCGTGAATCGGTCCGTCGGTGCCTAAGGTGCCGCACACTCCGGTTCAGGTCAAATGCATCCGCCCGCGAGCGCCGGCCCGCC
>CAZUVX010000005.1:58354-66590 GCA_964623865.1 uncultured Spirochaetaceae bacterium
CCCCGGCCCGGCTGCAGAGCGCGGCCGCTCGGTCCGGCCACTGGGTACATCCAACCGGAAACGTGTTAGCGAATCATGAGAACGCCCCGCCACACCGCCTCAAAACAGGCGGCGCCGCAAACTCGACCGGACCACATGAGCGCAGTTGTACCCCGGCGCTCCAAAGATTCCGCCCCCCGGATGCATACCCGCGTTGGCCATGTAGAGGTTCGCGACGGGAGTGGCGTAGCCGGCAAGCTCGGGAATGGGCCGCAGACTGAACATCTGGTGAGGGACCATCTCGACGTGCATGACGTTTGCCCGCGGCATGTTGTGCTTCTCCGAGATGACGTCCGGAGTCTGGACATAGATGTCACGAACCTTGTCGCGCGTCCCCGGCGCGTACCGCTCAACGACTCCGAGGAGCTTCTCCGTCTCCGCCTCCTTGACGGCTTGCCAGGAGCCGCCGTTTCGCAGCTCGTACGGATACCATTGCCCCCAGACGAAGAAGACGTGCTTCCCGGCGGGGGCCAGGGTGTCGTCGATCTTGCTGAAGGTCATGCCGATCGCAGCGGGCTGCCGAGAGGGCTCCTTCCGCAGGTAGTCCCCGAAGGCATCGTCAAGATACTGTCGACTGGGACACAGAAGCTGAAGCCCCGTCAGAACATCGTCGTTGCCGGTGTCGGAAACGTTGTACACCGGCAGCTCGTCCATAGCGCAGCGAAGCGCCATGCCGAAGCCGTTGCCCACGTGAATGCGCCGAACCTTCCGCGCCAGTTCGCCGGGAATCCGGCCGTCCAGGAGGTCGAGGAAGGTCACCGAGACGTGAGCGTTCGAGATGACCCGCTTTGCGGTAATCCGCCGGCCCGCGACGGTCTCAACGCCGACGGCGCGGCCCTCTTCCACCAGGATTCGTTTGACCTCGCTGTCGGGGCTGACCGTACCGCCATGATCCTCAATGTATCCGCGTAGCGC
The DNA here is from genome assembly GCA_964623865.1 of uncultured Spirochaetaceae bacterium. Taxonomy (GTDB): domain Bacteria; phylum Spirochaetota; class Spirochaetia; order DSM-27196; family PWMO01; genus CAYFQV01. Next base: position 59,309 of record CAZUVX010000005.1, read on the forward strand.
CCGGGTCAGCATGCCCGACCCGCCCCGCGGCCGAGCAGGCCCCTGCTTGTGAATGATGGAGTGCCAACCGACAAACTCCGCGGAGACCGCATCGATGGGCGGAGGGCCGCTCTGTGCGCCCCACCACGCCAGTGCGGCCTTGAGCTTCTCACTCTCGAAATACTCATCCAGGAAGGTGCCGTAACCCTGCAGCAGCCGCCGCACCCTGTCGTACCGTGCGGCCTTCCCCTTGTCGACGCGATTGAGAAAGAGCTTTCGCCCCACGTTCGCCAGAGTCGGCGGCATCTGGAAGAGTTCGAATACCGCCTCGTTCAGGGGCTGCCAATCCTCAACGAAGCGCCGGTACGCCTCCGCGTCGTGATCGGAGATCGCGGCAATGCTTCCGCAGGTGCGGTCGAGGTCCTGGTAGAAGCTGATCGAGCTTCCGTCCTCGAATGGTGCCGTCATGAATGGATCCAGAGGTATGTACTCGAGACCGTATCGCTTCAGTTGAAGATCTTCGACGATGGGCGTGTGATGAATCATGAAGTGAAGGGAGCCGCCGACATCCAGCTTGAAGCCGCCGAACATCTCCTCGGTACACACTGCGCCGCCGATGGTGCTGCGCCGCTCCAGGACGAGAACGCGGTAGCCCCACTTGGCCAGATATGCCGCCGCCACCAGGCCGTTGTGGCCGCTTCCGATAACGAGAACGTCTGTATCCATGCCCGCGATTATACGCTCAGGTCTTGCGGAGGGGGAACCGCCTCTACTCCCTCGGTCAGCCAGCAACCACGGCATCCCGGGAGGATGTAGCGAATCAGGTAGAAGTAGTATGAAGCGGGCCGGCCCTCCGGACCGACCAGATCGACCCGCACCCGGGAGATCGCACCCTGAGTCTGCGCCTCCCTGATTGTGAGAGACTCCGCGTTGAGCATGGGCCGATACTCCGGCTGATTCATCAGGACAATGAAGCGCGGTAGCGGTCCGGTTGCCTCCCGGTTCCCGGGTGATGCAAAGCGAAAGGCAATACGGATGCCCCGGTTTTCACTGTCGTTTCCCTTGAACGCTTCCATCTGGATGCGAACCACCTGTGCAGGGGAGAAGAGCGGATCGGGATAGGCTACGCTCAACTCCTCCAGCGGTGATTGCCGCGTCGTCGCGCAGGACAACGTAACAACCGCGACCGCCGCCGCAAGAACGGCGGCGCGGGCTAACCTGAGTGCTTCTATAATCATTCAAAGCCTCCCGGCCTAATATAGCGATGCCACCGTGAGGCCGCACACAACTTGTCACGGTTGGCCCGACCCGCCGGGCAACGGTATAGTGGAAGGGTGCACGATATTGTCTTCATCGGCGCCGGCATCCATGGCGTCTTCTTGGCCTGCAATCTGGTTGCCCGCGGCTGGACCACTTCGGAGCGACTGGCTCTGATAGACCCCTGGCCCGCGCCGCTTCACCTGTGGCGACGAAACACCGCTGCATGCGGCATGCGCTTCCTCCGATCCACAAGCAGTCACAACATGACCGACGACTTCCACGCCTTGCGCCGGTACGCCCGCGCCCGCGGCTACACGGAGGACCACTTCCTGCAGCCCTACTCTCGGCCCACTCTGGAGCTCTTCAATCGTCACGGCGAAGAGGTCATCACACTCAGCGGCATCGACAGGCGGATAGTGAAGGGACGCGCGGTGACGGTTGAGCCCCGCGGCGGCGACGCTAGGGCACTCGAGCGCGGGTGGGTCGTCCGAACCGACAATGGCGACGTCGCCGCACGAAGGGTCGCGCTGGCGGTAGGCCGCTCGGAGGAACCGCGAATCCCCGACTGGGCGCGTCGTCTTCCTCCCCGCGCCCCGGTCCACCACGTCTTCGACACCCCCGGCTCCGCCACGGAAGGTTTCCGCGACGGGACGGTAACCATTGTCGGCGGAGGCATCAGTGCCGTACAGACCGCTCTCTCCCTGGCCGACGGCAGGCGGACGGTCAATCTCGTCTCCCGCCATCCGGTCCGGGTTGCCCATTTCGACTCGGATCCGTGCTACATGGGTCCACGCTGTCTCGGCGACTTCCTGGCACTGCCGACGCCGGCGGAGCGGCTTCACGCCGTCGGAACCGCCCGAACACCGGGGACCATTCCCTGGGACGTCGCGGCGGGATTGGATGCAGCCCGTGACGCCGGCGCAATCAGATTCATTCAGGACGATGTCGACGGCGCCACCATGGCGGGCTCCGCCCTTCGCCTGAGTCTGCGCCGAGGCGACGCACTCGCGACGGACCGCGTCGTTCTGGCAACCGGGTTCGAGCCGGGACCGCCGGAAAGAACACTCCTTGCCGCGATCGCCCGCGATGCAGGCCTGCCGCTGAACTCCGAGGGCTACCCGGCGATCGATCGCTTTCTCAGGTGGAGTCGCGGCTTCTTCGTTGCGTCGGCTCTGGCCGAGCTGGAGCTGGGCCCCATGGCGCCGAACATATACGGCGCCCACGCGGCGCTGCGGCGAATCCTTCCCGCTCTTGCCGGGACCGGGGCGAATGCCACTCGCTTGCTCTCACCATGGAATCCGGTTCGGAGCTTCGAGCGCCGCGCGGGTTGAACACCGCAGTCCGGGTAACGCGCCCCGGACGGTAGACCACGCCGGGTCGGGGCCGTCTCAATGCCGCTGCTCCCGGCGACGACGCGGCGGCTCTTCTGCGAACGACCGGATGTGCGTGGCTTCTCCGTTGGGTCGTCCTGCAATCGGTTATGCCAGGACGTGAACATCCTCGAGACGACTCTGGTACTCCAGAATGCTCGACCGGAGGCTGTCGAAAACCAGGGGATACACGACGTTGTAGAAGTACGCCTTCTCCACCATGACTCGCTTGCTCCGCTCGAATTCTTCGAGGAGCATTCGCTCCCGCTGCTCCAGGTAGTGCTCGTAGTCCTCGAACTCGCAGGGCTCCACGTGGTCGCGGCCGGCACCCTGCTTCACCGTATCCTGGTAGCGACCAAGCTCCTGCAGGAGGTCGTAGAGTGCGAAGTTGCCGTCAATGAAGTCCCGGATTCGATCGCGATCGTTGCCGAGCCGGCCGGCAAGCACTTTGTACTTCTTGGGGTAGATCTTGCTGAACAGGTAGTCCTTTCGCAACTCAATGGAGCGACGACGGAAAACTTCCTCGATGGCGCGCGTGACGAAGCGGTTGCCCCGGTAGTACTGAACCATGTCGACAATGCGGTCCGCCCCGGATTGCCCCTGCTGAAAGAGAAGCTCCACCTGCTGCTGAATCCCTTCGGGGAGGCCCGGGTTTACCTGGACGCTGTAGGTGCGGAACGCGGCGCCCTTCTTCTCGCGAAGGAGCACCGTGCTGAACTGGAAGAGCTCTTCCTTCGTAATGTCGCGGTAGTAGCCGAAGAGTGCCTGCGCCTCTTTCCTGAAGCGGAAGTAGTAATCGTCCGCTACTCCGGTTTCTTCCAGGATATCGTAGAGCTCCTCCGAGATGCGCAGCCCACCCACCGGAGCAGTCGTCTCCATGCGCTTCGCGTTGATCACCGGCAGCCCTACCACGTCCCACTGTTTGGCCCCGTCCGGGCCGAAGTTGCCCAGAGTGACCTCTCCCATGCTCGCGCCTATGCGCACTCGAATCTGAAAGAGGGCATTGAGAGAGGAGACCTCGGTCATGGATCGCAAGGTAGAAACAATGTCGAAGGCGCGCTCGAGCTCTTGCCGCGCCTCCTGGCTCTCGTGCTCGTAGAGAAAGCGGTCGTTTGCCTGGTTGAAGAGGACCGTGACCCGTTGGAGCTCGACGCAGGTGTAGAACAGCTCCTTCGCAATGTACCGCACCAGATACCGCCCCTCGAGCTCCTGTGCCTTCGGGTCGGTCAGCCCACCGTAGTGGAACATGATACTGTCGCCCTCGATCTTGTTGAGGTACCCACCGTGCCGCTTGAGGACGCTGTTGAAGGCGGCATAGAGGCCGTTGAGGACCTGCTGATTCTCCTGGGGACTGAGAAACTTCGACATGTAGGTGTAGTCGGCAACGTCCAGAAAGGCGATTCCCATGGTCGTGACATAGGAGCGCTTCGGGATCCCGCCGTGCTCATAGATGGCGTTTACGAGCTGTCGCGGGAGATAGTACTCCTCGATCTGCTGGCGAAGCTCCATCTCCCAGTGGGAGGAGCCATTTCGGGAGTCGGCACCGTTGCCGTTCCCGGCGCCGGGCTCGCCCGTGCCGTGGCGATCATCTCCGTTGGAGTTCGGCTCAGACTGTCCGTTGTATTCGTCGCTCTCGAAGCTCATGCGTGTTCCAGTACGACCTGTAGCTACATTATCTTACATCTGCCGGACGTCGCACTACCCCTGCCTCTCCGTTGACCGGCTTGCAATGAACATACTACGTTTGCGCCATGTCCACAAAACGGCTCTTCCTTGGCGTGCGCCTTCCTCAGAACGTCATGGATCTGCTTGCAACGGTGCAGCAGGCCGCCGGGACGCGGGACACGGAACACGCACTTCGGTGGGTACGCCCCGAGAACCTCCACGTTACCCTGCACTTCCTGGGAGACACGGACGAAGAGATCATTCCGGAAGTCGTTGCGGCCATGGACACGGCCGTCGGCGCCGTATCACCGGCACGCACCACCCTTGGCCGGGCCGGAACCTTTCCCTCGGCACGGCGCCCCCGGGTCCTCTGGGTAGGCGTTCAAGACGAGACAGGGGTGCTGGCAGGAGTCCACCGGGCACTCTCGGACCCCCTCCTGGAGTTGGGCTTTGAGCTGGACTCCCGCCCCTACCACCAACACATCACCGTTGGATATGCGCGAAAGCGGGCCCGCCGGGCCGCCGTCGTTCGCGCATTCACCGGGTTCCTCGCTGCGGCACAAGAGGAGTTGACGGAGCCGCTGCCGGAAATACCGGTTCAGAAGGTGGATCTGGTGGAAAGCAGACTCTCTTCCCGGGGCCCCACGTACACGACCATCGCTGAAACGCGCCTCTCCTGAGTCGTCCCGGAAGTCGCCTTCGCACCGTTTCCGTGGAAGCACAAAAAAATGCCCCCAGGGGAAAGGAGGTGAAACCCCTGGGAGCCGTCGCAAAAATGAAACCAAAACAATGGAGGCAGAAAGAGCAACTGCATCTAAACAAACCACGGAGACGACCATAGGTAACAGACTTCGTCAACCATTTTTTTCCGGGGGCCTTGCACAACGCGCCGCAGGGAGGCGGCGGGTGGTGGGCCCTTTCGGCTTCCTCACCATACCAACGGATCAGCGGTGCCAACCGCTCCTGTTCGTGTGGACCGGGACGGGTATTGCTCCCTTTCGGTTCTCTGTGAGGACCTGCGCGAACCTCGACTACGCAATCATCCAGGGAGTCCTATATCGCCGGGAACTCTAGGACCGGGCCGACTACCCAACCGCCGAATCGGCTGCGTCTCCCCGGAAGAGGGTGGAGACTTCCTCGGCCGACGTACCGACTACCTCAGACAATGCGGTGGTGAGCACCGGATAGGGCCCGAGACCCATTGCTATCTCTGCGGGAATTGCGACATGATTCATGAGACGTACGACATTCTGCGAGGCTACGGTGTTGCCTCCGACGCCATTCATGCGGAGGTTTACTTCTGAGGCGCAGAGTCACCGCCGCCTGAATCGCAAGGCCCCACAGCCGCCCCGAGGATTGACTGCTGCGGCAGCAGCAATCTCATGAGGACATGAGGACAGGAAGCATGAAGTACTGCCTGGTACCGTTGGGATGCCAGATGAACATTTCCGATTCCGAGCGCATCCGCTCCGTCCTGGAGCGTTTGGGATACGAGCGCACCGACCATGAAGAGGAGGCGAACCTCCTGGGAATCGTTGCCTGCTCGGTGCGCCAGAAGGCCATCGACAAGGTCTACTCGAAGATCCACCGGTGGAACGAGTGGAAGCAGGAGAAACACCTCATCACCTTCGCGTCGGGGTGCATACTCCCGGCGGACCGGGAGAAGTTCCTGAAGCGTTTCGACTTCGTCTTTTCCATCCAGGAGCTACCGCAGCTCCCGGACATTATCCGCCGGTACGGCGTGGTCTCCCCGGCGGCGGTGGAGGCGTCCTACGGAGAGAGCACGGGCAGCATGGCCGGCACCGGCGGTGCCCGAAGGGAGCACCAACTGCTCGGCACCGAGGGCCGCGGCGATCCCTTGAAGGACTACCGGCAAATCAAGCCGACGTATACATCGTCCTTCGCGGCCTATGTACCCATCCAGAACGGCTGCGACAAGTTCTGCACCTTCTGCGCCGTCCCCTACACCCGGGGCCGCGAGATGTCACGCCCCTCCTCGGAGATCCTGGCGGAGGTGCAGGAGCTCGTCGACCGGGACTACCGCTCCATTACGCTCCTGGGACAGAACGTGAACTCCTACGGCCGCGACAAGCGATCCGGCGAGATCACCTTTGCGGAGCTCCTCCGGGAAGTCGGGGAGCTTGGCCGTCGCAGCGGAAAGCGGTTCTGGGTGTACTTCACCTCGCCGCATCCCCGGGACATGACCGACGAAGTCCTGGAGGTGATTGCCGAGTACGACCACCTGGCGCGGCAGATCCACCTGCCCATTCAGTCAGGTGATGATGAGATGCTCATGCGCATGAACCGCAACCACGGCACGGACCGATACCGGGAGGTCATCGACAGCATTCGGCGCATCCTTCCGGGTGCGACGCTGTTCACCGACATCATTGTCGGCTTTTCCGGAGAGACGGACGAGCAGTTCGAGCGCACCCGCGCCGCCATGGAGGAGTTCCGCTACAACATGGCGTACATTGCCATGTACTCGCCGCGGCCCGGCGCCGCCGGCGCCCGCTGGAAGGACGATGTGCCCCATGAGGAGAAGAAGCGTCGCCATGCCGAGCTCTCGGAGGTGCTGAAGCGGATCTCCTACGAGTACAACCGCTCCCTCCTGGGGCGGGAGGTGACGGTCCTCGTCGAGGGGCGCGACCGGAAGCCCGGCCATCTCACCGCGAAGACCGAAGGCCGGCTGATCGTTCGATTCCCCGGCGACGACGAGACGCTGATCGGCAGCTTTGCCCGCCTCCGCATCACCGACTGCGCCGAGCTCTCCCTCACCGGTGAGCTGGTCCGCGCGGAAGCGGCGGTGGGAGCAGCGTCGTAACGGCGCAAGCGCGAGGGAATCAGGACCCTGGGATCGATGTCTAGGAACGACGCACCGGAATCCGCCGCACCGTCTCGCATCACCGTCCCGGACAGCCTCCCGGCGCGGATGGAAGGCGCCGGCGAACGGCCGCACCTGCCCGGCGGACGCGCCCAAGAGAACGATGACGAGCCGCGTGCCCCGC
>CAZUVX010000005.1:66690-68082 GCA_964623865.1 uncultured Spirochaetaceae bacterium
GACGAGCCGCGTGCCCCGCGTGTTGCCTTCCAGACCCTCGGGTGCAAGCTCAACCAGTACGAGACGGACTCCCTCGCCGCGGACTTCGAGAAGGCGGGCTACAGGGTGGTTCCCTTCGAAGACAGTGCCGACGTCTACGTTCTCAACACCTGCACCGTGACCAACCGCGCCGATCGGAAGTCCCGCAACCTGCTCTACCGCGCCCTCCGGGCGGCGGGAGCTTCTTCCCGCGAGGGGGAGGGATCCCGCGAGAGGGGCGCCGAGGCCGGTGCCGATCCCGGCGAGACCGGTCCGGGCGCCTTGGTGGTACTCACCGGCTGCTTTGTCGAGGGAAAGACGCAAGCGATAACGCAGGGGACGCAGGCGAGGACGCAGGGAAAGACGCAGGGGACGCTCCTGGAGAGTGCCGGCGTGGCGTACACGGACCCCCGCTCCAACGCCGACGATTCCGACGAAGCCTTGGACGGGCGCCGCCTCATGGTCGTGGACAATCCCCGGAAGGCGCGAATCGTTGAGCTGGTAGAGGCGCGCCGTCGCGGTGAGGTCGTGGTCCCGGGAGAGCTGGACCCCAACCTCTTCGGCTTCCACTTCGCTCCGGTCTTCCGAACCCGGACGACCGTCAAGGTCCAGGACGGTTGCGACAACTTCTGTACCTACTGCATTGTGCCCTTCGTGCGGGGACGCGCGGCGAGCCGGCCGGCAGACCAGGTTGTGGCGGAGGTTGCGGAGAGCGTCCGGACCGGGGCGCGGGAGATCGTCCTTACCGGTGTCAACATGAGCCGGTATCAGGACGGGGATACCCCCTTCTCCGCTCTCGTAGAGCGGGTTCTCGAGATCCCCGGAGAGTTCCGCGTACGCATCTCCTCCCTGGAGCCGGACTCAATTGACGACCGCTTCTTCGCGGTCATGCAGCACCCGAAGATGTGCCCGCACCTTCATCTCTGCCTTCAGAGCGGGAGCGATCGGATTCTCCTGAAGATGCGCCGTCAGTACGATACCCGCGGGTTTAGGGATATCGTGGCCCGCATACGGCGGGACCGTCCGGACTTCAACTTCACGACGGACATCATTGCAGGCTTTCCCGGCGAGACCGATGAGGATTTCGCAGACACCGTGGCCATGGCGCGGGAGATCGGCTTCAGTCACATCCACACCTTCCCATACAGCCTGCGCTCCCGGACACGAGCTGCGCGCATGCCCGACCACGTTCCGAGTGCGGAGAAGACTCGCCGCGCCGAGGTGATCCGGACCGTCGCGGAGGAGAACAAGCGGCGCTACCGGGCTTCCCTCGTCGGGGCAACGCAGCACGTTCTCGTTGAGCGTCCCGAACCCGCGCAGGGTCGTGAGCACGGTTACGGCGAGCTCTACGTGCCGGTTCGCATTGTCGGCGCC
>CAZUVX010000005.1:68182-75008 GCA_964623865.1 uncultured Spirochaetaceae bacterium
GATGCCCCAGATGCCGCAGATACCGCACCGCCGGAGCTCCCGCGGAACTCCCTGGTCGCCGTTGAGCTGACGACCCTCGACGAGGGAACGACCCTCGGCGAGGGGACGGAGCCCGTCCTTCTGGGGCGGCCCATATGATCCACGTGATCACCGACAGCGAAGAGCTTCTCGAGGCGCTGACGCGTGAGATGTCCCTCCTCCGGGATGAGGCGGCGGCGCCGGTGCGGGTGTTCTCCGGAGATGACCTGTGTGCGTACCTGGTGTCCCACACCGGCCAGCGGGCGGTGGCGCAGTTCGCCTTCCTCCTGGGGCGAGAGCGCGCCGCGTCGGCGCCGGATCCGCAACCCCGCGCCGACGAGACCCCCGGTCCGAGCCGCCTGGTGCTTGCCTTTGCGGCACCGAGCCGGCAACACCCCGCCCTCATCGAGGAGCTCAGCCGCGGTAAGGAGCAGTACCGCGCCGAGCTCGATCCCGACCTCGACCTTCCACGGGTGACCGCACGGGTGTTGCCGGAGGACATAGACATCGACCCGGATTCGGCTGCTGCGGACCTTCACGAGGCGCAGCGGCGCTTCATTGGAGCCGGTACCGACACGGCCACGGTGAGCCTGCTCATGTGGTGGCTCATCGGGGCGGCGCAGTGCTTCCTGGCGCATGATCAGATTGTGCCGATGCTTACGCCGCGCCCGGATGGGCGGGGTCTTCGCGAATCCGTGGCGGCGGTGCGGACCGTGGTGGAACGGGCGCGGGGTGCTACCGCCCGGCGGCGCGGAGAAGACGGTCCCGCACGGCGCGACCGATCCCCTCGGGCGGAGGAAGCTCCGCAATGATGAGCCGGTCCCCCCGGTCATCGGCATCCACCAGCGCGCGGTAGAGGCCGTACGCGTAACTTGCCAAGTCGGGCATGTGAACGGCATGCACGTTCTCCGGAGCGGGCGGATTCTGTGCAAAGAGGATCGATGTGACCCCGACATCCCGCGGCGCCTCCGCAAGGGCGGCGGAAACCTCCGACGCCTCCACCACCACAACCCGGGCACCGGGACGATAGTGGGCGTGCCGCGTCCCGGGTGAGGGCGCCGGCGTCATCGGCCGCCCCGTCGGGTCGACGAAGTCCACCTCCGTCCCCAGTGCCGCGCGGATCATCTCCCGGGTGACGGCGCCCTCCCGGTAGATCGTGATCGCCCCGCCGGCGGTCACCGCCAGCACCGTCGACTCGACGCCGTGAATACACGGACCGCCGTCAAGAATCAGGGGCACTCGCCCGGCAAGGTCGCGGTACACCATGGCGGCCGTGGTCGGGCTCGGCCGTCCGGAACGGTTGGCGCTCGGTGCGGCGACGGGTACGGCGCAGGCGCGGAGGAAGCTCTGCGCAACAGGGTGCGAGGGAATCCGCACCGCCACGGTGGCGTGCCCCGCCGTCACGAAGGGTGCAACGCCGTCTCCGACGGGCAGGACTACTGAAAGAGGTCCGGGACTACAGGTGCGGAAGAGCTCGAGCGCGCGCTCGGGGAGCTCGGCAACCACCCCGGAGATCATCTCCACCGCGGCCACGTGAACGATGAGAGGATTGTCTGCAGGCCGCTCCTTCGTCTCGAAGATGCGGCGACACGCCCGATCATCCCCGGCGTGGGCGCCGAGACCGTAGACAGTCTCCGTGGGGAATACGACGATCCCGCCGCGCCGAATGAGCTCTGCGGCATCGGCAATGTCCGACGCGGAAGGCGGGTTGTCGGTGATCCGGGTTGTCGGTGACACGGACAAACACTATACCATTACGTAGACCCAACCATCCTCGACCTTGACAGGATAGGTCTTGACCGGTTGTGTCGCAGGTAAGTCCTTCACGGCGCCGGTCCGGATGTCGAACCGGGAGCCGTGCTTGGGGCAGTAGACGTCGTCATCAATGATGAGCCCTTCGGACAACGGGCTGTACTCGTGGGAGCACGAGTTGTCGGTCGCGTAGATGCCGTCGTCCAGCTTGAAGATTGCGATCTCCTTGCGCCGGACCACGAACTTGTGCGGCCCCTCCAGCTCGCTCTCGTGAACGGCCTTTCTCCACTGCGCCATGACTATACGCTTTCGCGGATTCGCTCGATCACCTTCTCTCGAAGGGCGTCTTGAATGACCTCCGGGGCGCGTACAATGAGCTCATCATAAAAGCCCTGCACAAGCATGGATTTTGCCTCGTTGTCGGAGAAGCCTCGAGTCTGGAGGTAGAAGAGCTGATCTGCGTCGATCTTTCCGGTTGTCGACCCGTGACTGCACTTCACGTCGTCGGTGTTGATTTGCAGGCTCGGGATCGAGTCGGCGCGAGCCCCATCGTTGAGGATCAGGTTGTTGTTGGTGAGATAGGCGTCGGTCTGAACCGCACCGTGGTCCACCGCAATGAGCCCCTGGTAGACGCTGCGCGCCTCGTCCTTGACGGCACCCTTGTAGAAGGTTCGGCTGTTGGCGTGAGGTGCCTTGTGGTTCTGCACGGTGCGCAGATCCATGTGCTGATCCTCGTGACCGAAGTAGAGGCCGTCCAGGACGACATCCGCGCCGGATCCGACGAGGTTGGCATCGAAGCGCATCTTCGAGAGAAGCCCGCCGAAGACCGTTACAAAGTGGTGGAGCGTTGCATCCCGGTCCACCCGGATGGTGCCGTTGGAGAAGACGGTGGAGTCTATGTTCAAATCGTGAACCGAGTAGTACCCCAAGTGGGCTCCCGGCCCTACGTAGCCGTCGAACCCTTCGTTCACGACGACTTCACCCTCTTCATCTCCTCTGATCCACTCTATGACCTTGGCGTCGGCGCCCTCTTCCAGGACCACGGAGACGTGAGGAAAACGAGCCACGTCGCCGTTTCGTTGGTGAAGCTCCACCAGCAGGGGCTTATCCACGGCGACATTCCGAGGCACGTAGACCACGGCGCCGTAGTTCCAGAGCGCGTAGTGCCAGGCGTACATCCGATTGTCACCGGTTTCCGCGCTGTGGCTCATCATTCGTTCGAGGTGGTCGAAGAAGGTGCGGCGCTCCTGGGCGTGGTTGTGGCCCTCCTCGGCGAGAAGGTGGGATAGCGAAGTGAATATCACGCCCTTCTCGGCGAACGCGGGATCGAGACCGGCGCCGACGGCGTGGACGCCGTCAAAGCGAATCACACCGGCGTACCCTTCGGGGACGTCGATTCCGGGCGGGACGGCACCTATCTCGCCTTCGTAACGGTACGCCCCGAAGTCGTACATGGAGATGTCGGTTCGACGCCACTCCTCGTCGTTAGGCGTCGGCCACCCCATGTCGAGAAAACGCTTCTCCGCGGTCCGGCGGATGGTGCGTACCCACTCCGGCTCACGCCGCGTCTCGACAAAGGCGTGGATACTCTCCACGCCGGTAAAGGTTGAAGCTTCCGAATTGGCCATTCACGTGTACCTTTCTCTGTTGTCATGCGGCGCGGCGATGCGCGCCCGTAATCCGGCACCTCGGTGCGTGCCTCACCTGCGCCGGCGTGCTGCGCGCGGCGCGGGGGCCGCGGCGCGGGGGCCGCGGGTCTACCGCGCCCGCTCCGCACTCACCCGACGGACCCTTCCATCTCCAGCTCAATGAGGCGGTTCAGCTCCACGGCGTACTCCATGGGCAACTGCTTGACCAACGGCTCGAGGAATCCGTTGACGATCATCATGGACGCCTCCGCCTCGCTCAGACCGCGACTCATGAGGTAGAAGAGCTGCTCCTCGGAGATCTTACTCACCTTTGCTTCATGCTCAATGGTCACGTCGTCCGACTGGATGTCCATGTACGGATAGGTGTTGCTCTTCGAATCCGGGTCCAAGATCAGGGCGTCGCAGACGACGTGGCTCCGGACGTTGTTGAGCCCCGGGTCGACGCGAATTTGTCCGCGGTAGCTCGCCGTACCGCCGTCCTTGCTGATCGACTTGGATGTGATCACCGAGCTGGTGTTGTTCGCCGTGTGAACGATCTTTCCGCCGGTGTCCTGTTCCTGACCTTTGCCGCCGAAGGCAATGGACAGGACCTCTCCGTGAGCGCCTTCGTCCATGAGCCACACCGAGGGGTACTTCATGGTCCTCTTACTGCCGATGTTTCCGTCCACCCATTCTACGGTGGCGTTTCGGTAGGCGACGGCGCGCTTCGTGACGAGGTTGTATACATCTCCGGACCAGTTCTGAATGGTCGTGTAACGAACCCGGGCCCCTTCGAGGGCAATGATCTCGACCACCGCCGAGTGCAGCGAATCCGTCGTGTAGATGGGAGCGGTACAGCCCTCGACGTAGTGGACGAAGGCGCCCTCTTCGGCAATGATCAACGTCCGCTCGAACTGGCCGAAGTTCTGGCTGTTTATGCGGAAGTACGCCTGGAGGGGAATATCCACGGTCACGCCGGCAGGCACGTACACAAAGCTTCCCCCGGACCAGACGGCGCTGTTCAACGCGGAGAATTTGTTGTCACTCGGCGGGATGATGGTACCGAAGTACTTCCGGACGATGTCCGGGTGCTCGCGAACGGCCGTTTCCGGATCCGAGAAGATAACGCCCTTGTCGGAGAGCTGCTGCTGAATGTTGTGGTAAACGACCTCGGAATCGTACTGAGCACCCACGCCGGCGAGGAACTTCTTCTCCGCCTCGGGCACACCGATGCGGTCGTAGGTCTCCTTGATCTCATCCGGAAGATCGTCCCAGCTTCGGGTCTGCTTCTCCGTCGACTTGGCGTAGTAGTAAAGATCGTCGAAGTCCAGAGTAGAGAGATCGGCGCCCCAGTTCGGCATGGGCTTCTTCCGGAATTCCGCAAGAGACTTCAGGCGGAACTCCCGCATCCAGTCCGGCTCATCCTTGGCGCGACTAATATCCGTCACAACGGATTCGTCGAGGCCCTTCCTGGTCTTGAATATGGACTTGTCCGGGTAGTGAAACCCGAACTTATAATCGCCAATGTCAACTGCTTGTTGCTGGCTCATTATTCTCCTCCTGTATGCCGTACTTTGCCTTGACCCAGTCGTACCCCTTCTCTTCAAGGGCCTCGACAAGGTCATGCCCGCCCGATGTCACGACTCTGCCTTGATACATAATGTGCACGTAGTCGGGAGTGATGTGATTCAGAATGCGCTGGTAGTGGGTAATGATGAGGGCGCCGAAGTCGGGGCTGCGCAGATGATTGACGCCCTTGGCCACGACCTTGAGCGCGTCGATATCCAGCCCGGAGTCGGTCTCGTCGAGAATTGCGAAGCTCGGCTTCAGCAGCATCATCTGAAGGATTTCCATGCGTTTCTTCTCGCCGCCGGAGAACCCCTCGTTGAGGTAGCGATTGATGAACTGCTGGTCGATCTCCATGAAATCCATGGCATCCCGGAGATTGCGGATGAACTCCTTGGTCTTGAGCTCTTCCTCACCCGCGCGGATTTCCGCCGCGCGCTTCAGAAAGCGGCCGACGGTGACTCCGGGAATCTCCACGGGATACTGAAACGCCATGAAGAGCCCGAGTTGAGCGCGCTCATCCGTCTCCATGTCGAGAAGATCCTGTCCGTCGACCTCAATGCTGCCGCCGGTCACCTCGTAGGCGGGATGACCGAAGACAATATTGGTGAGCGTGCTCTTGCCCGAGCCGTTGGGGCCCATGAGTGCATGGATTTCGCCGCTGTTCATTTCCAGGTTCACGCCGTTCAGGATGGGTGTGCCCTCGATCGATGCATATAGATCCTTGATGACAATGTGCATGAGTATCTCCTTTATGGATGCAGTAGCCGCTTAGATAGGCAAGCCCAGCTCAAGCTTTGCTTCCTCGCTCATGAAGTCCACACTCCACGGCGGGTTCCACACGAGGTTGGGCCGTATGTCCTCGATTCCTGTCGCGGCGCGCAGATTCTGAACGATATCATTCGTGATCACGTCGCCCAGGGGGCAACCGGGAGTTGTCAACGTGAAATCCACCTCAATATGGTCCTCAGCAGGCTCGACCCTATAGATCAGACCTACATCAACGATGTTCATCCCGATCTCCGGGTCAATGACGTTCTTCAAGGCGTCGAGGCACTCGCCCTTCGTTACCATGTAGCGCTCCCTATTGCGTATCAACTTACTCAAGAATATGACTGCCCATCAACATGGTGACGGGTACTTTTTCGGCACGCCTAAATGTACCAAAATGGGACGCATGAGCCAACCTGTCGAGGCAGTAGTCGTCCTTGCTCACCCGAAGCGTGGTAGCTTCAATCACGCCCTTGCCGACACGGTGCGCGACGGGCTCGACGACGCCGGAATCACCGTGCACTTCCACGATCTCTACGCGGAGAACTTCGATCCGGTTCTGACCGTGGATGAGTTCCACCGCAAGCTGACCTTCGACCCGATCGTTCAGCGCTTCAGC
This sequence comes from uncultured Spirochaetaceae bacterium, assembly GCA_964623865.1. Classification (GTDB taxonomy): domain Bacteria; phylum Spirochaetota; class Spirochaetia; order DSM-27196; family PWMO01; genus CAYFQV01. Next base: position 74,537 of record CAZUVX010000005.1, read on the forward strand.
CGCGAGGTCGAATCCGCACGCCTCCTTGTCTTTCTGCACCCGGACTGGTGGGGGCAACCGCCCGCCATCCTGAAGGGCTGGGTGGATCGCGTGTTCCGGCCCGGCGTTGCCTACGAGTACGAGGGAGAGGAGTTCGGCTCGAAGGAGAAGATCGGGCTCCTTGCGAATCGCCGCGCCCTGACCGTCATCACGAGCGACGCACCGCCGACGGAGCTGGAGACGGTCGTGCACCTCTGGCGCCGCCACATCTTCGCATTCTGCGGGATCGAAGAGGAAGAGGTACTGGTCATGCCGCGCCTCCGGGAGAGCACTCACCGACAGCGGCGTGAGTTCCTGGACCGTGTGCGCCGGGAGGCCCTCCGCCTCTCCGGAATCCAGGAGCGCACCTGAGGCGGAGACTCCTCCGGCGCATGGCGACGGCCGCCGGTGGGGTACATCCGGCTTCCAGTCCGGGGCCTGTGCCCCGCGGGGC
>CAZUVX010000005.1:75108-86122 GCA_964623865.1 uncultured Spirochaetaceae bacterium
CCGCCCCGTAACCCCGGAGTATACTCGCTTCGGGAGGTGCCATGCGTCAGGTTCTCGTCTACAGGCACGCGAAGGCGGAGAAATCCGACGGTGAGATACCCGACCGACAGCGACGGCTGCTCCCGCGGGGACAGCGACAGTGCGAGTCGATTGGTACGGAGCTCGCCCGGCGCAACCGGCTCCCGGACGCGGTCATTACCTCGCCGGCCGTCCGGGCCCGAGAGACCGCCGAGCGGACAGCCGAGAGCGTGGGCTACGACGGCTCCGTTACCGAAGCGGACGTTCTCTACGACGCGACTCCTCGAACCTTCCTCTCCGTCCTCCAGGACGTTTCCGATGAGGTGACACGCGTCATGATAGTCGGACACAATCCGTCCGTAGAGGAGTTCGTCGAGCACGCCACGGGCCGGTACCGACGCATGAAGACGGCGCACCTTGCCGTGCTCGAAACGGATCTCGCGTCATGGCGGGACATCGCACCCGACACGCGCTTCGTCGTGGCGGACTACCTGGAACCCGAGGAATAGCGGCGCCGACGAAGCGTCCGGGGCCGGCGGTCTGAGTTGCGGGCGGATCGGTCGCCACAACTCTTCCCTCGTTGGGTCCACCGTCGGATCCGCCCGTGGATCGGCCGGCCCGTGGATCGGCCGTCAGATCGGCTCGGCGTTCTCCAGGAGGTACTTCTCCGCCTCGGCGCTCCAAAGACCGTTATGCCCGGCGGTTATCTCTGCGAGCCCGGCGAAGAGCGGATCTCGCTTCCCCTTCTCCTCGAAGTCGTCGATGGCGGTCAGATCAAGCTTGATGTTCGTGTACATGAGCTTCTTGCCGCCGGGGATGTTCGGCAGATTCAAAGTGGTCGGCACCACCGCGTCCAACCCGCCGACGTGGGTGATCATGGCGACCGGGTTCACCACGCCGCGGCCCATGAGGTCCAGGGCGTCGCGCATGTCCTCGGTGTTGCCGCCGCTCGTCCCAACCACGTGGTGCGACGCGTAGTGGACATCATAGAAGTTCATCTTCGCCGAGAAGCCGGTGTCCGTGGGACCGGCAAAGAAGTTGAGGCAGCCGTCCTTGCCGAGGATCGCATCGCCCTGCTCCACGACGGCCGCCACCGGGGCCAGTACGAAGACATCATCGTATCCCTGCCCGTCATTCAGGTCCTTCAGCGCCTGGACCGGATCTTCAATGTCCCTGGTGTTCACGTAGGTTAGCTCGACGCCGTTCGCCGTGGCATCTTCCCTGGTGTATATCTCCGCGGCCCGGTCGAGACGCGCCTGATCTATGTCGGTAACCACGAGACGGCGCGGCTTCCGGGGACCGTGAATCGTGTAGTCAATGTGACCAAGCCCCATAGGACCGGCACCGGCGAGAATGGCCATGGTGCCCCCCTCGACAATGCCCATTTCGTGGACGTACGTACCCTGCGTTACGTGGTATTGCGCATTGTGAGCCCCGATGATCGTTGACATCGGCTCAGAAAGAGATCCGAAGAAGAAGGCGTCGCCTTCGTAGCCCAGCAGACAGTCCTGAGTCATGACCTCTTCCGGGATGATCACGTAGGTAGCGTCGCCGCCGATGTACTCGTAACTGTACCCGGGCGCGTCCAGGGTGCCTTTGTAGTTGAGGGCGGGTTGGATGGAGAAGCGCTGCCCCGGTTTGAACGTGTCCTTCCACTTCGCGCCGACTTCAACGAGCTCACCGCAGATCTCGTGACCCACGATAACCGGACGATCGGCAATGGAGTCGGGAACGCGCTTGTGGCCGCTGCCCTGAACCGCCGCCTTGTACGAAGACATGCAGAGACTGTCGGAGATGATGTGAGCAAGAATCTCGCCCTCTTTGATTGCAGGAAGCTCGAACTCTTCGAGACGGAGGTCTTTCTTCCCGTACATGCGCACTGCTTTCGTTGTCATCGAGGCCCCCATTGATTGACCGTGTTTGTCGACATGATAGCCGTTCCGGCGACGCCGTTCAAATGCCCTGCGCGTCGGACCCCGGTTCGGACTGCGGGTCGGACCGCGCCTCGCACCGCGCGCCGGCCACGGCGTGGCGTCCCAAGAGGAACTGCACGACCTACCGCCGCACAACGATGACCCGGCCGAGACTGGGCGCCGTGAGGTAGAGGCCGTCCCGGCGGGTGATAACCGTCCAGACCGGCCCGTCCGTCCCGGCACCCCCGGCGGCCGTGCTCCCTTCCCGGTCGGCAGGGGAGGCGTCCATGCCGCCGGACGGACCGATGCCCGGTGAAGACGCCGTGTCCATGGGCGAACCCATCTGCGGCAACTCAGGAGATACCGTGATCTCCAGACGCTCGCCCGGGTCCGGCATGAGGAGCTGTCCCGAAACGGAAGAGAGATCGAAGAGGGCAGGGTAGCGGTCGGGAAAGAATACCACATGGAAGCGGCCGTACCGGGTCGAACGCTCAACCTCGAACAAGAGGCGCCCCTCTTGCGACGGCGCGTCACTACCTTCGTCACCGCTTCCGGCGACTTCGTCGGGCGCGGCGCCGCCGGGGATCGTCTCGGCTCGCCAACCCGTCTCGTCTCGAAGCATGTGCACCTCGTACTCGAGGTCGCCGTCGGACAGGACATCCATGCGCACGTCTGAGTCGATCGGTGCAGCAACTTCCAGGGCCACAAGGAGGGCGTAAACGAGAGGAAGAGGAATCATACCCGAATATTCTAATCGCTTCGGGCCATCCTTACCAAGGAATGCGCCGCCACGAAAGAAAAGGGCCGCCCGAGGGGGCGGCCTTGTTGATACCACCGGCATTCCACCGGAAATGTCGTTATCTGTGTTCGGACCTCCGAGCGTGTCCTTTGCCCGCTGTTACTCGCTCTTCACCTCAATGCTGCGAGGTCGCGCCTGCTCGGCCTTGCCGATGGTCAGGGTCAGAACTCCGTTGTGGACGCGCGCCTCTATGGCGTTGGTGTCAACGTCCTTCGGAAGCGAGAAGCTGCGAATGAAGTCGTTGGTGCGACGTTCGCGAAGGACGTAGGATCGTTCGCCGGCGGCGTCCTCTTTGTGCCCGTTCTCCTCTTCCCTGCGCTTCGACGCAATGGTCAGCAGGTTCTCCTCGACGCGAACGTCAATGCTGTCCTGGTTGTGCCCGGGAAGATCGACCTCCATGACGTAGCGCGCATCCTCTTCCCACACATCCGCGGCGGGAGTACGCGCCGTGACCTGACGAGTGTCACCGAAAACAGCGTCCATCAGCCGATTCACATCCGGGGCCGCGCTTCTTACTACGTAACGCATATGTCTCTCTCCTCTCTGGTTCGTTTGGTCTCCCTGCCGCGTCGGCAGGGGTTCTGTTCACATCCATATATAAGCAATGAGCATGCCAACACCTGGTAATCCCTGTACCAACTTCAACCGCCCCCGGGGAGAGAGATGTGCTGGAAGCGTCAAGTTCTTTCTGATAAATGAGTTATGCTACTGATTCCTGGGTCGATGAGGACGGTCCGCAACGCATTGGGCACCACAGTTGCACGGCGCCCAGCCGCAGCACGGTGCGCAGCACGGTGCGCAGCGACGCACACGGCGGGTCACAATTACGCGGCACTGTGTCATATAGATACGAATTAGCCGATCCGGGCCGGTGCGGGCGGCGCAAAGGGATGCGGTTGCCGCCGGACGATGCGGGTTACGCTTCGCCGACGAGTCGCTTCACCACCGCCAGGAGCTTGTCCGCGTCGAAGGGTTTGACGATCCATCCCGTCGCGCCTGCGGCCTTGCCCTCCTCCATCTTCGAGCCCTGCGACTCCGTGGTAAGCACAACGATGGGGGTGTACTTGTAGGCGGGCTGCTCCCGTACCTTCTTAACCAGCTCGATTCCGTCGAGGTTAGGCATGTTTACATCGGTCACAATGAGGTCGAAGCTCGCACCGTCCAGCTTCGACAATGCGTCGAGCCCGTCCTCCGCCGAAACGACGGCGTAGCCGGCCTGGTCCAGGATGAAGCTCACGCTCTTTCGGATCGCGGATGAGTCGTCGACAATGAGTACACGTTTCGCCATGGCTTCACGATAGCTGAGAATTCTCGATTCCGTCCACACCTTTTGGGCCTTTCATCGGCCCTTTTCGGGGAACGGCGAGCACCCATTTTCAACGCTCCCGCTACGGGATATGCTGATGACCCATTACGTGAAAGGAGCACGCCATGATCATCTGCGTCGGAGAAGCACTCATCGACTTCATTCCACAGGATAACGGATCCGGAAGGACGTGCTTTCTTCCCTCGCCGGGGGGCTCGCCGTACAATACCGCGATCTGCCTGGGTCGCCTCGACGCCGCGGTCGGCTTTCTAGGGAAGCTATCCACCGACTTCTTCGGCGACATGCTCATCGACAGACTCACCGAGAACGGCGTGGACGTCTCCGGAGTGGTCCGCAGCAACCAGCCGACCACGCTTGCCTTCGTGACCCGGGATGAACGGGGAGACGCCCGGTACGCCTTCTTCGCGGAGAACTCCGCCGAACGCAGCATGCTGCCCGAGGACGTGCCTGCGGAGCTTCCGGGAGATGACGGCGCCCTGCTCTTCGGCTCCATCTCCACGCTTATGGAGCCTGGTGCGACCACCATAACCAAGCTGGTTGAGCGTGAAGACACGCGCCGTGTGGTCTCCTTCGACCCCAACGTGCGCTCCAACCTCATACCGAGCCGATCGGCGTACGTGCGCAAATTCGAGCACCTGGTGGCGCACACTACCATCGTCAAGATCAGCGATGACGATCTCGCCTGGATCTATCCGGAGGCATCACCGGAGGACGCTGCGGGACACCTTCTGGATCTGGGGACGCGCCTGGTGGTCCTGACTCAAGGCGCGAAGGGGTCCACGGCCATCACCAGGAGTGCCGGAGCCACGGCGCCGGCGGCCAGGACCACCGTCTCCGACACCATCGGCGCGGGGGACTCCTTCCATGGAGGGTTCCTGGCGTGGCTCCACAATCACGACCGCCTCTCGATTGACGCCGTCGCCGGTCTCACCGAGCAGGAGCTTCGAGATGCCCTCACCTACGCGGCAGCCGTCTCGGGTATTACGTGCTCCAGGGCGGGGGCCGACCCGCCGACCGCAGGCGAAGTGGCGGAGCACCTGCGTCGAGGCTGAGACCGCGGAGTCGTGACTCCCCGAGGCGCGGGCCTCTGTGCGGGAGCCGTTCCGCAGTAGTCGGTGCGGCGCTATTCCGTGTGGGGTCCGCTGAAGCCCGGGAGTTCCTCGGGCGCATTCTCCCGCCGGACGCCGGGCTTGTCGACGATTCGGAGGCTGCTCGCCTGCAGACCTTTTTCGCCCATTTCCTCGCTGTAGTACACGCCGGTTCCCTTTGCGAGGCGATCGAAGTCGTTGTTGAGAACGCTGTTCCGGTGGAAGTAGATGTCGCGCCCTTCAAGACTCTTCAGAAAACCGTAGCCCTCGTCGTGAAAGACTTTGTCGACAATGGCGTTTGTTTCGGGCTCTCGATCGCGCTTGACATGGTCGCCCTGCCGCTCGTTCAGCTCCTGTAACTGGCGGCGCGCACCGTCGAAGACGTTCAGGATGACGGTGCTAAGCGCCTCATGCATATCGCCCTGACCGGGCTCCTGCTTCGACACGATTTCATGGCGCGGTGGCACGGTAACATCGATCCGTACTCTGTAGGGACTGCCGCTCCTGATATGTTCGTTCGGCTTCTCAATGCTCACGCGACAGCTGGAGATATGGTCGTTTACCTCTTCGAGGTGGTCGACCTCACCGTTTACGAGGTTGTCAATGGTCTCGTCCCGTTCGATATGCTTGTACGATATCTCCAGTGGAACGTTCATAGCTGTTGCCTCCTCCCGTTGATCATCACGTCTATCCACAAGCTACCGGGAGAGGCGGTGCACACCAAATAGCCTCCCTGGCCTATTTGTCCCCATATGAGGCGAAAAGAGCCTTCAGAAACTCCAGGACGCGTTCAAGAGACGGGATGTAGAGCCGTTCATCCGGGCTGTGCGGATTCTTGATTGTCGGGCCCAGGGATATCATGTCCATGGCGTCGAATTTGGCGCCTATCACTCCCGCTTCGAGGCCCGCGTGAACCGCCTCCACCCTCGGCTTCTCGCCGAAGGTCTCCTCGTAGACGCGCACCGACCGCGCCAGGAGCGGCGAATCCATGTCGGGCTGCCACGACGGGTACTCGCTGTCCCGGCGCCGGCCGGCACCGGCGAGGGCCGCAACGGCATCAATCCGGGCGTGCTGCGCCTCGAGCCGGCTGGGGACGGAGCTGCGCTGACTAACCAGAATCTGGATGGCGCCGTCCTTCTCGGTTACCGTGGCCAGGTTGCACGAGGTCTCGACGAAGCCCTCGATCTCGTCGGAGTGACTCCACACTCCGTGGGGGAGCGCGAGGAGCAACTGCCACACGCGCTGGGAAGTCTCGAAGCTCATAACGTGCTTCGGCACCTCCCTCGCGGCTTGCCAGTCGAGCGTTACCTTCGGATCGCGCGTCTTGAGCTCCTGTCGCAGCTCCTTCTGAAGGGAGACCAGCAGGTCTCCCGCGGGCGTTTCCTGACCTGCCGGGAGAGCAACCGTCGCCTCGGCGTCCCGCGGAATTGCGTTGTGTGCGCTCCCGCCCTGCACCGCGGCCAGTCGGACGGGCGTCTGCTGCGCGACGGTCCGCAGCGCCCTCCCCAGAATGGAGTTCGCATTGGCGCGGTTCAGATGAATGTCCACACCGGAGTGACCACCGGCCAGTCCGGATACCGTTAATCGGTACACCCCATGGCCTGCGGGCATGGGATCGTGGGAGATGGGCAGGTCAATTATGAGGTGCCTTCCTCCGGCGCAACCCACCGTCAGAATGCCCTCATCTTCCGAGTCAAGGTTCAGGAGAATGCGGCCGCTCAGCATGGCGGGATCGAGCTCGCTCGCCCCGGTGAGGCCGGTCTCCTCGTCAACCGTAAACAGTAGCTCCAGCGGGGGGTGCGGAAACCCTTCGCTCTCCGCGATCGCCATTGCCAGAGCAACGGCAATCCCGTTGTCCGCGCCGAGGGTCGTACGGTCCGCCCGGAGCCACTCGCCGTCGCGGATCACCGTAATGGGGTCCTTTGCGAAGTCGTGTTCCTTGTCGGGGGTCTTTTCGCACACCATGTCCATGTGCTGCTGCAGCACAATCACCGGTGCCGACTCGAGGCCGGAGGAACCGGGGACACGCACCACCAGGTTGCCCGCCTTGTCCGTCCGGTGCTCGAAGCCCTTCCCGGCCGCCCAGGCGGCGAGCCACTCCCGAACACGGGCCTCTTCCTTCGACTTCCGGGGTATTGCGTCAAGCTCCTCGAAGAGCGTCAGTACTCGTTCCGTTTCCGTCGTCATGACTTATCCTTGCATATCGATGTCTAGGTGTCGGCCATGGTACATCCCGGAGCGGTCCGGCGCAACCGGATGTTCCGGGACAATCCCCCGTGCAGCGTCGATGGATGTATTGACATTAACGGAGTTGCTTACTAAAAATGACATCATGGTACAGCGACACTTTCTGGTCCTGTCGCGAGACGAAGCATTCGAAGACCACATTCGCGACGCACTGGAAAACGCCCACACTCACATCCATTCGCGGGCGTACATCGACCTCGACGACGCGGCGCTTCGCCCTCCGACCCTGGGCGCCTTCATTGATCTGGACAGCGTGGACGAGGAGTCGGCTGCAGCGGTGGCGGCGGCACTGCCAAGTGCAACGGCGGCCCACCCTGATCGCACCACGACGATCGGTTCGTTCGTCCAGGGGTACCAGTCGCTGCCGCTCGTCAAGGACGACGAGGGGCACTGGATCAAGCTCGTACACGGAGTCGCGCGGCACTTTGCGCACACCTCGGAGCGCCAGACCACACAGCGCGACATTGTCCGTACCACCGCGCTACGGTATCAGCGCCTCCTGGAGGCGCTTCCGGACATCGTCTACAAAGTCGATCCCGAGGGATGCTTCACCTACGTGAACCGCGCCGTGAAGCACCTCGGGTATGAACCGGAGGATCTCCTCGGCAAGCACTTCTCAGTCCTTCTCTACCCCGGCGAGGCCGAGCGGGTCGGCCGGGAGTCCGTCCTGGGTCGAATCCGAGAATCCGGTGCCATTCCCAAGAGTCCGCCGCAACTCTTCGACGAGCGCCGCTCCGGGGAGCGTCTTACCCGTGACCTGAACGTCCGGCTGCGACGGCGCAATCCCGGTCCCGACGGCGGGCTCACCATGCACGCGGACGTCCTCGCCTACGGCGAGGTTGCGGCAACGGGCAACTACACGCACACCGAGGAGGCGCTGCAGTTCACGGGAACCGTCGGGATAATCCGCGACGTCACGGAACGCTTCCAGGTGCAACGCAACCTCACGCGGCTCTCCGAGGTCGTGGAGCGCAGCAATATGGGCGTAGTCGTCGTGGACACTGCCGGGGTCGTTGATTACGCGAACTCGCGGTTCTTCGCAATTGTGAACGCCGGACCGCACGAGGTCATGGGTCGAAGAATCGACCACATTGCCTGGGGAGAGCGCCTGCGCTGGGAGGCGGTCGCGGAGTCCCTTCGATCTACCGGCAAGTTTTCCACCGACCTGCAGCTCCAGGAGGGTTCGACATCCGAGAGCCTTCGGTGGTTCGAGATCAGCGCCTATCCCATCAATCTTGGGGAATTCGGGGCGGACCAGGTGGTGGTGTTCCACAGCGACATCCAGGAACGAAAGCGGCGGGAACGAGAGCTCGCTCAGGCGCTCCTGCGGCAGGAGGCGTACCTCCGGGAGGTCCACCACCGCGTCAAGAACAACCTCCAGGTGATCGCCAGTCTCCTCGCCCTCGAGAACCAGCACGACGCCGGCGAGTCCCGGGTATCGGAGCTTCTGGATCGCAATATGGGGCGTCTTCGCATCATTGCAGCTGCTCACGAGCTCCTCGAGCACGCGGATGATCTGGCCCGAGTGGATCTCAACACCTACGTCAACGACGTCATTGCAGGTGTCCACGGTGGTTCCGGGCACGGACTCCAGATTGCCCAGGACATCGACTCGATTCGCCTCCCCCTGGATGCCATTGTTCCGCTGGGCATCATGCTCCATGAAGTCATGACCCAGACCCTTCGCTTTCACATCACCCGCAACGCCGAAGAGGAGGCGACCGTTTGCGTCACCGGTCGCACGCAGGGCGACACCTACTCCCTCACGATTCACGGAAGCGAGAACCTGCAAATCCACACAGCCGTCGCCGATGGACAGGAGTTGCTTGCCGCGTTGACCCAGCAAATCGGCGCGAAGGTCGAAGCTCTGGAGAACGGGTATCATCTGGAGTTCTCAGTCGCCGCCGTGGAGCGCTCCGAGCTTGCCCGCCTGAACCCCACCTTCGGTTGCGATTGACCTCGCCTCGCCCCGGATGAAGCGGCAGGCCAGGTGGCGCCGTGATGTGATACGTGGAACATCAACGCGCTTCCGAGCACTCGGCGACGGACTTGATCACCTCAACGGCGGAGAAGCTCGGCATTCCCGCCGTCTTTCCCTATCAGCGCCTGGTTGTACACTCGATCCTCCGAACGGTCGCGGATCCCGCCTCTGAGGAGGCGCGGCCGAAGGAGATCGTCGTCCTTCCCACCGGGGCGGGCAAGAGTCTGTGTTTTCAGCTCCCCGCCGCCGTCCTGCCGGGACTCACCCTCGTCGTATTCCCGCTCCTCGCCCTCATTGCCGATCAGAAGCGCCGACTGGACGAACTGGGCATTTCGGCGGCCGTCCTCACCGGCGCCACGTCTTCTCGCGACCGCCGACTGATCTTCGCCGGAGCTCGGGAAGGAGAGATCCGGGTCCTCCTCTCGAATCCGGAGACCCTCCGCACGAGCGCCCTGGCGCAGGCACTCGAGGGTCTGCCTGTATCCCATCTGGTGATTGATGAGGCGCACTGCGTGATCGAATGGGGGCTGAGCTTTCGTCCGGCGTACCTCGAGCTCGGGAAGCTGATACGTGCCCTCGATCCCCCGCGCGTCACCGCCTTCACGGCGACCGCATCCCCGGATCTACAGGAAGCAATTGCCGGACACCTCTTTCCCAACACCGCATGGGACGTTGTCTCCGGAAGCCCGGACCGCCCGAACATTCACTACGCCGTCATGCAGCCACCGCACGTCGACCACACCCTCACGTGGCTGCTACGCGGCGGCGAGACGTCTGCTAACAGGGCGACCCTCTTCCCCGCGGTCCGACGGCCGGCAATCGTGTTCTGCCCCACCCGCGACGAGAGCGAACGCACAGCCGGACTCCTGCGGCAGCGCCTGAGAGATCCTCGAATCCGCTTCTACCACGCCGGACTGAGCAGAGCGGAGAAGACCGCCCTGGAGGCGTGGTTCTTCGAGAGTGCCCACGGCGTGTTGTGCTCGACGAGCGCGTACGGCATGGGCGTCGACAAGGCGAACATCCGCACCGTCATCCACCGCGCCCCTCCCCAATCGGTGGAAAGCTACCTCCAGGAGAGTGGCCGGGCGGGTCGTGACGGTGCGCCGGCCCAGGCTATTCTTCTGGCGGGGGCGCCTGCAGGGAGCGACGGTACGGCCGGGATCAAGACCGGCGACAATCAGGACCTGTGGGGCTACGTTGTCACCCCGCACTGCCGCCGCCGGTACCTTCTCGCCGCCATGGGAGCCGAAGGTGACTGTACCGGGTGTGATCGCTGCGACGGCCGGAGTGACCCCTGCAGGACGGAAGCGCGTCTCCTGCAGAGGATCCTGAAGCGGCCGTTCGCCATGGACGTCGATCAGCTCCCGGGACGGCTGGCCCTCGCGGGGCTGGAGCGCGGCCTGGAGCTGCCGCCGTGGCATCGCCGGGACGTGGCGGCCGTTGCGAAGCACATCCGCCGGAGAGCCCCATGATCGCCGCATCCCGGCGATTGCCGCTGATCAGACGATCGCGGTCGCGGAAGCGCACTTCGCCCAGGAGCTCGAGCGCGCGATCCGGATCGTACTCCGGATTGCGCGTCGACGCGCCTAACGTATCACGCAGCTTGTTGGAAACCGGGAGCCAACACGCCCTGGTGAAGGT
>CAZUVX010000006.1:0-2693 GCA_964623865.1 uncultured Spirochaetaceae bacterium
AGGCGACGGAATGGTTCAGTCGCCACACGGAACAGTAGTCCGTTTCCACATAACACACGTATTCATGCTGCACACATTACACGGGATCTACACGAAGATTGCGGCACAACTGCGGTCGAGGGGCGGAATCCGGCTCGAGGTGGAGTCGGGATGCCGGCGCTCACTCCCCTACCTGCACCCCGATCCACTTGTTGGGGTCCGCCATGTCTGCCGGGATCTGTCCAAGATCGACTTCCTCGGTCATCTCCGCCAGCAGGTACTCCGTGCCGTCGAAGTCGAAGCGGGCGCCCGGGCCGTCGACATCCACGCCGGCGAGGGCGTGCTGATACTCGCTTGATACCAGGAGGATCGCGTCGTACCCAAGGTGTTCCAACAGTATGGCGTAGGTGAGGCCGAGGGCGTCGCAATCCCCCGCCTGCTGTATGGTACACGAAACCGGGGAGAGAAGGTCCGAGAGGGTGCCGGTGCGGGAGTACTCGAAGCTCTGGAGCCAGCCCAGGAGGTGCGGCGGGATCTCGGCGCGGCTGAAGCGGGCGCTCCGATAGAAGCCGTGGATCGCGTCGGCGAGGTTCTTCAGCCGCGGGTAGTTGTCCCGGTAGATGACGCGGTAGTAGCGACGCCACGCCTCCTTCCACACCTCGGTGCCGCCGCTCCACCGGGCGTTGCCGTCCTGGGCGTACTGGGCGAGGATCCGCGCCTCCCGCTCGATCAACACTTGCGTGGCATCCTGCTCCTTGGGATCCAGGCGGAAGGTGATTTCCGCGGGACCGATCTGGGCGGTCTGCTCCTCGGCGTTGCGCGAGGGGAAGGCGTGGTAGAACTGGCTCACCGGACCGGGGACGCGGCGGCCGGTCCGGCCAAGCTTGAAGGAGTCCACCGCCGACAGCAGAAAGTCGTGGTACTCCTCGTAGTAGTCGGTCCCGGTGAAGGACATGAGGACGTAGTCGTGCTCGTCGCCGTTGACGAAGACGTGGTATCCGCGCACATCAAAGCGGCCGGTGTTGAAGGTGAGGTCCGCAAAGACGGCCTGATGTCCGGAGAAGGTGAAGGGCGCCTTGTCCCCGGACGCTTCAAAGCGCTCGGAGATGAAATCGGCAATGCCCTGAGCGTTCTCGAACTGCTTCGCCGGAAAGGTCATGATCTGGAGCACGGCAATGCCGCGGGGATCGACGAACGACACGTGGTCGGATCGGGATGCGTCCATGATCTGCCAGTCAACGGGCACGTCCACGGTGTAACCCGCCTCCTGATTCGCGTACTCCGCCGCGGCGGTCGCCACCGGAATGGCCGGCACCGGTACAAGAAAGAGCAGAGCCGCCGCGAACCTCACCAATCCCCTGCGCGGCGCGTGGCCGCCACCCAAAACGCCGACGCGCATACTACCGACGCGCACACTGAAGCTGCAATAACCGATAGATTCCCTCATCATATTCCCATTCTCGACGTACAGGCGGGGCGTGCATGAGCACAAAGTGTTCTTACATACCGCAATCCATTGTATCGCATCATTTTGACTTTCGCGAGGCGCCCGAGTAGACTCAGAATCCTCATGACGACGACCATCGGCCCCGGCAGGGCTTCGGGACGCCTGCGAGTCCCCGCCTCGAAGTCGCATACGATCCGCGCCCTCCTCATTGCCTCCCTCGCCGGCGGGGAAAGCGTCATTGAGAACGTGCTGCAATCCCGGGACACTGCGGCGTGCATTGCCGCGTGCAGCGCTCTGGGAGCAGACATTGGGTCGATGCCTACCGGCACGCCGCCCCGTGGGGCGGCGCAGAGCGGTCGACCGCCCTCTGCGGTACGCGTTGTCGGAACCGGCGGCCGCCTGACCGCGCCGGATGACGTTATTGATGTCGGAAACTCCGGAACAACCCTCTACCTGGCCCTGGGCGCGGCCGCCCTCGGTGACGGCTGGACCTTCTTCACCGGGGACGAGCAGATCCGTCGGCGCAGCGCCGCCCCCCTCCTGGCCTCCCTCCGCGATCTCGGCGCGGAGGCCTTCAGCTCCCGGAACAACGGCTGCGCCCCCATTGCCGTGCGCGGGCCCCTGACGGGCGGCCGCACCACCATTGAGTGCCCGACGAGCCAGTACCTCTCCAGTCTGCTGCTTGCGGCACCCCTCGCCACACCCTCCGACGCGCCGAAGCCCCCTGGAGCGGGGGATACGGAGATCCGGGTCCACCTCCTCAACGAGCGCCCCTACGTGGAGATGACCCTCTGGTGGCTCGAGTCGCAGGGCATCCGCCTGGAACGCGACGGCCTGGAGCACTTTCGCATTCCCGGGGGACAGCAGTATCACGCCTTCAACGCCGCCGTCCCCGGCGACTACTCCTCGGCAACCTTCTGGATGGTCGCCGCCGCGATTACCGGCGGCTCGGTCACCCTCGAAGGGCTCGAACCGCAGGATCCCCAGGGGGACAAGGCGGTCCTCGACATCCTTGCCCAGATGGGCTGCCGCGTCGAGCGCCCCACCGGCGACGCCGTCACCGTGTCCGGCCCGCCGCCCCCACCGCACGCTTCCGGCGGCGCGGGCCGCGCATGCGGCTCCCTCCGCGGAGGCACCTTCGACCTCAACGCCATCCCCGACGCCCTCCCGGCCCTCACGGTGGCCGGCTGCTTTGGAGACTCCCCGACGACCCTCATGAATGTGCCCCAGGCGCGGGAGAAGGAGACCGACCGGGTGGCGGTCATGG
>CAZUVX010000006.1:2793-4018 GCA_964623865.1 uncultured Spirochaetaceae bacterium
CGCGCTTGACGGGCGGCAATGTTTCCGGTCACGGTGACCATCGTGTCGTCATGGCCCTCGCCATTGCGGGGTTGGCGGCGGCGGGGCCGGTGACCATCGACGGGAGCGAGGCGGCGGAGGTCACCTACCCGGGCTTCTTCGACGACCTGCGAACACTCACGGAGACGAGCACGGCGGAATGGTAATCTTCGACGTCGACCACACCATTACGAGCAAGTCCACGGGTAGACGCTTCGCCGAGTGCGCCCAGAAGAGCGGCTACTTCCCGTGGTATCGTCTCCTTGTCGTTCCGATCTTCTACATTCGGTACCGCTACGGCGCTCTGGCTTCCGACGAGCTCATGAAGTACCTCCTGCCCTTGCAGGGAATGTCCCGGGAGGCCCTCATGGACCTGACCACCACCTGCTTTCACGCCCGGATCAAGCCGGACATCTACCGGGACGCCGTGGAGGAGGTGGCGCGCCACCGGGAGGCCGGTCGCCATGTGGTGCTGGCAACATCTTCCCTGGACATCATTATTGAGCCTCTGGCCGAGTTCCTGGGAATTGAAGATGTCATCTGCACCCGCGTCGAGTTCAACGACGGGATTGCCACCGGCCACAGCGCGAATCCGCCCTGCTTCGGCCAGGAGAAGGAGCGGCAGGTTCTGGAGTTCATTCGAGCGCGCGGGGGGGATCCCGGCGAATGCACCTTCTACAGCGACTCCTCCCATGATCTGCCGCTCCTGCGGGCAATCGGTACGCCCGTTGCGGTCAACGCCGACCGGCGCCTCCGGCGCATTGCCGATCGGGACGGGTGGCAGCTCCTGACGTTTCGGAGGTAGCGGGACAGTGGCCGTACGCATCATCATAACAGGCGGAACCTTCGACAAGGCATACGACGCCATTCGCGGTGAGCTCACCTTCACGGACACGCACCTGCCGCGGATCCTCGAGCGGGTGCGCTGCACCGCGCCGTACGAGCTGGAGATCAATCAGCTCATCGACAGCCTGGAGATGACCGAGCACAACCGGAACGCCATTCTGGAGGCGAGTCGAAACGCCGCGGAAGAGGACGTCGTCGTGACTCACGGCACGGACACCATGGTGGAGACGGCGAGACTCCTCGGCGGGAGCGGCCTGGCCAAAACCATCGTCCTGACGGGGGCCATGGTCCCCTACAGCATGGCCGACACCGACGCCGTCTTCAACCTGGGCTCCGCCATCACGGCGGCGCAGTTGCTGCC
>CAZUVX010000006.1:4118-17525 GCA_964623865.1 uncultured Spirochaetaceae bacterium
CGCACCTTCATTGTCGATCCAATCGACGGCACCGTCCCCTTTGCCCACGGCTTTCCCACCTGGGGCATTTCCGTCGGCTACGCCGAAGGAGGCTCCTTCCGGGAGGGCGCCCTCTTCCTGCCCTCGAGCGGCCGGCTCCTCGTCACCGAGGGCGACACGGTGTACTACGGCCGCCTGGGCCCCATCCCCGTCGATTGGGACACCGACCGCCTGGTTCCCTTCCACCTTCCCGAGGCGATCGATGTCTCCCACGGTGTAGTGAGCGTGTCACAGGATGTTACCAAACACGGCGGCTTTGCCGGAAAGGAGTCGGTCCACGCCTGCGGCTCCGCCGTCTTCGCCCTGACTCATCTGGCCCTGGGGGCCCTGGCCGGCTACATTGCCAGCGTGAAGGTCTGGGACATTGCCGGCGGCTGGCCCATCATTGAGCGGTTGGGCTTCCACATTGCCTTCGAAGACGGCTCCGCCGCCAACGGCCTCTCCATTGCCGACGCCTTCAACCTCAGCGCCGACTCAAAGCGCCGCTGGCGCGCAAAGAGTCGCCTCTTCGTGGCGCGGTCGCCGGAGCAAGTCGAGTACCTGCGGCAGAGCGCCACCCTGGGGTAAGGCTGGAGCGAAGCCGAGGGCGGCGGGCGCTGATCGGCTCAATCGGTCCCCAGCCGCTTCTCGAAGTCGCCGTAACTGATGATGTCGATATTGTGAAACGGGTGAAGTGACAGCAAGTCTTTGTCGCCGGTCACAATCAGATCGGCATTGCCTGACACCGCCAACGACAGGATGAAGTCGTCCTTCGGATCACGACTGGCCTGGACGTATCGGTCAACAGCGATTTCCTGCGCGGTATCGGAAAAGAGCCCGATCAGGTCTTGTCGATGACTCTCGGTTAGAACTTTCTGAAGCTTTGGCCTGTAGAGGGTGTCCACCAGCTCCTGGCGTTGCTCCGCAGAGGTGATTACCTGGACAGCAGGCTCGTAGAGATGTCGGCGAAGATTGGCGACTCGCTTACCCAGCAGCAGACTGATCCAGAGGTTAGTATCGAGAACCACAATCATGTGGCCTTCGTCCGCTCATACCTCTCTCTGCGAACAGCCTCAACTTCGGCGGCGATTTCCTCTTCGCTGATCTCGGCTTCCTGCCCTGACCGGTGGAGGTCCCCCAGACGATCCAGGGCCCCTTTCCGCTGCAGATATCTTCCAAGCTCCATCTGTTCTTCCGGCGACAGTTGATCGAGAATTGCCTTCACTTGCTCAATATCCAGGTCCAGGCTAATGCGCATTGCGATCTCCTGATCCAAAGTATACCCGCCGGTAGCTGCCCTCCGCCACCAGACCGCGGCGCGGCCGGCGCCTCAAACGCGCCTCACGGCGGAAACGACCGCCCCCGGGGGGCTCCCCGCACCGGAGGGCCACCCCCGGCGCGGGTTGGACCTCAGACGGTGCGTTCCAGCACCCGATTGAGCCGCTTCACGAACTCCGAGGGCTCCCGAATGGGGACGTTCTCCACCAGGAGCGCCTGGTCGAGGAGGAGGTAGCTCACGTCGGCGACGAAGGTCTCGTCTTCGTTGTTCTTCAGCGCCTGAACAATGTGGTGGTCCGGGTTCACCTCCAGGATGGGCTTCACCTCGGGCATGTCCTTCTGACCAATCGCTTTGAGGAGCTCCTGCATCTTCATGGTGGGGTCGTTGGCATCGGTCACAATGCAGGAAGGTGACTCCGAGAGGCGGATCGAGGGAACGACATCCTTCACGCGGTCGCCGAGGGCCTTCTTGATCTTCTCGATCACCGGCTTGATGTCCTCTTCCTTCTGCTTGTCCCCTTCATCCTTGAGATCCTCTCCGGCGTCGCTGCGGTTCACGCCCTTGATCTCCTTCTCCTTGAAGGGGCCGATCATGGGCACGACGACCTCGTCGATCTCATCGTCCATGATGAGGACCTCAATGTCCTTCTTCCGGTACGCCTCCAGGAGCGGCGAGTGGCGCAGGGTCTCCTCGCTGTCCCCGGAGACGTAGTAGATCGCCTTCTGGTCCGGGAGCATGCGCTCCACGTAGTCGGCCAGGCTGGTGTAACCCTCGACCTTGGTTGACTTGAAGCGCACCAACTCGAGGAGTTTGTCCTTGTTGGCAAAGTCCGAGTAGAGGCCCTCCTTCAGGGGGCGGTTGTACTGCTCAATGAAGGCGGTGTAGGTCTCCGGCTCCTCTTCGGCAATCCGGGCGAACTCGTTCAGGAGCTTCTTCACCGACGCCGACTTGATGTTGGCGAGCACGCGGTTCTGCTGGAGCATCTCCCGGCTGACGTTGAGAGGCAGGTCCTCGGAGTCAATGATCCCGCGGACGAAGCGCAGATACGGCGGCATGAGGTCCTTCTCATCATCCGTAATGAAGACCCGCTTCACGTAGAGCTTCACCCCGGGCTGATACTCCGCATGGTACATGTCGAAGGGCGCCTGGGCGGGCACGTAGAAGAGGGTCGTGTACTCCATGGTCCCCTCCGCCTGGGTGTGCAGATAGAAGAGGGGATCGTTGTTGTCGTGGGAGATCGTCTTGTAGAACTCCTTGTACTCCTCAGCCGTGATCTCCGACCTGGGCCGACGCCACAGAGCGGAGGCGCTGTTCACCTGCTCCTCCGTGGGTGTCGCGCCCTTCTCCTTCCCCTCGTTGTCGTACTCCTTCTTGGTGTAGTGGAGGAAGATGGGGAAGGCGATGTGGTTGGAGTACTTCTTCACGGTCTGGTCGATCTGCCATCGGTTGGCGAACTCCTTCCCGTCCTCGGAGAGGTGCAGGGTCACCGTGGTACCGTTGGTCTCACGCTCCGCCGGCTCGATCTCGAAGCCGGTGCGGCCGTCGGAGGTCCATTTGAACGCCTTCTCCTCCCCGGCCTTCCGGGAGATCACCTCCACCTTGTCGGCAACCATGAAGGCGCTGTAGAAGCCCACGCCGAACCGGCCGATCAAGTTGGAGTCCTTCTTGTAGTCCCCCGAGAGCTGGGAGACGAAGTTCCTCGTGCCGGACCGGGCAATGGTGCCGAGCTGGTCGATCAGATCCTCCTCGTTCATCCCGATTCCGTTGTCCGCCACGGTGAAGGTCTTCCGATTCTCCTCATCGAAGGAGATGTCGATGCGCGGCTCGAAGGGCATATCCTTGAAGGCGTCATCCGTGAGGGTCTTGTACTTCAGCTTGTCCAGCGCATCCGAGGCGTTGGACACGAGCTCGCGAATGAAGATCTCGCGATGAGAATAGAGCGCGTGAACAATGAGGTCGAGAAGCTGGTTCACCTCTGTCTGAAACTGATGGTGCTGTGCCATGTCTCTCTCCAGAATCAATGTCTAGGTGTTTGGATAGTGGGAAGTAAGGTACAAAAACCCGCCTGCCGCGACAATCGGTAGAGCGTGGGCCGAGACGGGTCGTCCGTGGCGCCGCGGGCACCACCGTGCGGCGGTGGGGACCCTCGGCGCTGCCGGGAAGCGGACCGGCCGGCGCCTACTCCGTAACCGCCCGGTTCTCTCCGGCGGCGGGGGCATCCGCAGCGTCGAAGACGAAGACCCGGGAGCGCCGGCCGAAGTCGTAGCGGTGACGCTTCCCCGGCGGGAGATCCTCCAGGCTTCCCGGCGTGAAGCCTTGCTTGAGGAACCAGTCGCTCGCCCGGGTGGTCAGGGCAACCAGACGGGCGAAGCCCTGCCGCGCCGCCTCCTCCTTGATGAAGCCCACGAGCTTCCGGGCAACGCCGAGCTCCTCGAAGGGGCGGTCCACCGCCAGGGCCGCGAGCTCCCCGACCCCTTCACCGAGGTCGTGGAGTGCCACGCACCCGTGGATGGTTTCGTCCATCTCGTAGACGAAGTAGTCCTCGTAGGTGCCGGCGAGGTCCTCCTCGGTGCGGGCAATGAGGTGGCCGCTCTGGACGAGGGGCTCCACAATGCGGAAGACCTCCGGCACGTCGGAGAAGCGCATTGGGCGGATGCTCTGATACACGTTGGCGTAGATCATGGTACCCACGCCGATGCTCGAGAAGATCTCCTTGAGGATTACCCCGTCGGTGCGGCCGTCGACAATGTGGATGCGGCTCACCGCCGCCTCCCCGGCGCGACACGCATGCTCCACGAGCTGAACCACCTCGGGGAGGCGTGAGGCGGGATTCATCTTCAGAAACTGACGACCCTCTTCCACCGTGAGGCGGGCCACTCTTCCGTCGGCGTTGATCTCCAGGTCCGGCGGCAGGGTGAAGTCGTCTGCGTTGATGCCCGCGGTCCCGCCAATGAAGAAGAGCTTCTCTGCACGGATCTCAATGGAGAGCTGCGTCGCCAGCGCCTGGGACGAGAGATTGTATGGATGACCCTGGGCGTTCCAGCCGATGCAGGGGAAGATGGGCATAGTATCCTGGGTGAGACTGCTGTGCAGGAGGTCGAGCTTGATCGAATCAACCTCTCCGGCGTGCTCGTAGTCGACACCGTCGTGCACCCCCATGGAGCGTGCCCGCACCCAGTTGCCGATGACGGCGTTCGCCCCGTAGGCGGAGAGCTGCGTCATGAGCTGGTTGGCCACATCGAAGGCGGCCATCTTCACGAAGGGCATGGCCTCGGCGGTGGCAACGCGGAAGCCCCCCTCCACGCGCCAGGCCACGCCGTAGCGACGGAGAACATCATCTATCCGGCGCTTCGCCCCGGCCACCAGGATGATCCGGATCCCCGCGCGCCGTAGCAGCACCAGGTCCTTCACCAGACCGGCAAGGTGGGGAGCGTCCGCCACCGTGTCGTCGACATGAATGACGAAGATGCGGCCGTTGAAGCGGTGAGCGTAGAGAAAGACCTCGCGAATGAGGTCGACCTGTTCGCGATACCGCTCGTCCGCGAGGTGCTCGCTCCGGTCCTGGTCACCATTCATAACGTGGTGCCAGAGTCTACTCTCGCGTTGAGAATTGAACAAGCCTCGCCTATCATACGAGTGTGACTCATACGAGTGTGATTGCTCGCGACGATCCGCACCGTAGCGCCCGCCGGACCACGCACAAGCGCCGCGTCACCCCCGCCGCAGCCCTGGCGCTCGTCCTTGTTCTGGCGGCGGCCGCGTGCCGAGGCCCGTCGGCATCGATCCAGATTCAGGAGCTGGGCGACCAGCTGGAGGACATTCTCTCACTGCACACCTACGAGCACTCGTACCGTAGCGTTGTCTACTTCGGGGAGAAGCGGCGCTTTCTCTTTCTCGACACCATGGACCGGCAGGTGCTCTTTGCAGTCGATGTGCGCGTACAGGCGGGGATCGACCTGGACGATGGGGTCGAGGTGCGTCCGGGCACCGGCGATGCCGAGGGGCAGCTCTTCGTGACGCTGCCGGCGGCGACGATCACGCTGGTGGATGCAGACGAGGACACCATTACCGAGTACTTCCAGACCGACCGCGGCGGGAGCGTGGGCTGGCTGGAGTACTCTCAGGAGATCGAGAACGCCAAGGTGAAGGCGCGGCAGTCCGCCCTGGCCGACGGCATTCTGACGCAGGCGGAGACGAATGCGAAGACCATTGTGACGGAGTTCTTCGACCTTGCGGGCTTCGGTACCGTGACGGTCGAGGTGCGCCGGGATGGTGTGGATGGCTAGGCGCGTCCGCCTCATCGCGACCCTCGCCGCAGTGCTGCTCGTGCTCTTCTTCGGCCTCATGGCGGGCCTGCGCATTGCCGGGGTGACGGCACAGGATCTCCTCGAGAACGCCGGCATCCTCACCGTGGAGCACCGCGCGAGCGCCGAGCTCGTCTCCCGGGATGTGCGCTCCCTCGCCGAGCTCAACACGGTGCGCTACACCATGCAGCGCATCTTCCCCTACGACTTCATGGGCCGCGGACTCTCCGACCGGCAGGTCCAGGAGAAGCTCTCCTCCTCGACCAGACCCGCCGAAGAGATCCTCTCCGCGGCGGAGCTGCGTTACTGGCGCGCCTACAACATTGCCCTCGAGGCGGGCATGGATCCGCGCCCGGAGGCGGCGGAATTTGTCGTTGTGACCACCACGCTGTACGTTGGGTACCCGGTCGACGCCCTCAGAGAATCTGTGGACGATGCCGACGGGCATCGGGACGCGGCCGACAGCCTGGTAACCCTGGACACTCGGGTGGTCGACGGCGAGGAACGCCGCGAGGCGGTGGTACGCCTGCCGGAGCCTACCATCCTGAATGTGGTGGTCCAGGACGTGAAGCCGGAGGAGTACCCCTACCCGGACGTCGCCATTTCCCCGGATGCGTGGCGGCGCATTGCCCGGTTCGTGGCGGAGCAGTCGAAGCCCGCGACGGTTCGGGAAGAGCTCTTCAGCCGGGCTCGCAGCAATGCGGAGGAGCTGATTCGTCGGGTCCTCACCCAGGCGGGAATCCATGACGTAGTCTTCGTCACGCCGAAGGGCTTTACGAAGGCCGACTGAAGGCCTATATTACATATGAAAAATTGAATACAAGGACGGATATATGCCCGAGTTTCTGACGAAAGACAGCTTCAAGGAGAAGGTCTTCAACTACGAAGAGAACAGCGAGTGGAAGTACGAGGGGGACCTTCCTGCCATCATTGACTTCTACGCCGACTGGTGCCAGCCCTGCAAGATGATCGCCCCCATACTCGAGGAGATCGCAGAGGAGTACGAGGGTAAGCTCAAGATCTACAAGATCGACACCGAGCAGGAGCAGGAGCTCGCCGCAGCCTTCGGCATTCAGAGCATCCCCTCACTGCTCTTCATTCCCGTGGATGAGCAGCCCCGCATGGCCGCAGGCGCCCTGCCGAAGGAGTCGCTCCTGCAGGTCATGAAGGACGTGCTCAAGGTCGAGTAGGGCCGCCCCGGTCGCTGCCGCTTGTACACACCGGCCGCACCAGCACACCGGCCGCACCAGCACACCGGCCGCACCAATGGTGCGGCTTTTTGTGTAACCCTCCGCGCGTTCCGCGGTTTACACAAGTAGAACGACACAGTCGCGCAAAAGGCGATTCGCCGTTTTCTGTTGGGTTTTTTGCGTTGGCTCTCCAGGTTTTCACCTCCTTTCCTGGAGAGCTTTTCTTTTGCCCAATGGATTGCGTGGATTAGCGCCCAACGGGTCGTGCCCGCACCACCGGCGGCGTGGCCCGGGTGGGCGTCTTCGTTCTTCCCGCGGCGCGTCCCCGCGGCGCCGCCGCCGGGCAATCGCCCCGGCCGGCAGCCGCCGATCGGTCGTCGCGTGGGCTTACAACCGGGCGCTTTCCCGACTCCCGCGGAATTCCGTACATTGGTGCCATGCTAGGTAGATTGATTCTCCTGTTCACCCTCTTCCCCATCCTCGAGCTCTACCTCCTGATCCAGCTGGGGCAGATCATCGGTGCCCTCGCCACGGTGGGCATTGTCCTTGCGACGGGCGTCCTGGGCGCCCTTCTGGCGCGCCGTGAGGGTTTCGCCATCTGGACGCGCATCCAGCAACAGCTGGCCCAGGGCCTCTTCCCCGCAGACGACATGATCGATGCGCTCATGGTGTTCGGCGCCGGCGTAGTCCTGGTCACCCCCGGGGTCATCACGGATATCCTGGGGATTCTGATTCTCTTCCCGCCGACGCGACGCCCCATTCGCGCGTTCATTACCAGGCGTCTGCGCCGCATGGCCGACGCCCGGGAGACGCGCTTCTACGGCTTCACGCGCAACGTCACCCACACCGGCACGGCGCGCGACGTCGGAGGCGACGACGGCAATCCGCGCCCTTGAGCAGGACGGATTCTCGTAACAGGGCGCACTACGGCTTCTCACCGTGACACCGGCGGCGGAGGCGGGGACGTCACCGCGCCGCGCGTTGACCTCAATTTCGCCATTCGACTACTATGGGCCGCATGAGCAAGTACCCCTTCGCCCGAATCGAGCAGAAGTGGCAGCGCTATTGGGAGGAGAACAAGACCTTCCGCACGACGGAGGATCCTTCCGTACCGCCGGAGAAGCGCCGCTACATTCTGGACATGTTCCCCTACCCCTCGGCTGCAGGGCTCCACGTGGGCCATCCGGAAGGCTACACCGCCACGGACATCTACAGCCGATACCTGCGGATGAACGGGTACAAGGTGCTCCATCCCATGGGCTTCGACAGCTTCGGCCTGGCGGCGGAGAACTACGCCATCCAGAACGGCACGCACCCGCGGCCGACGACGGAAGCGAACATTGATCAGTTCCGCCGGCAGATCAAGTCGCTGGGCCTCTCCTACGACTGGGACCGTGAGATCTCCACCCACCGTCCCGACTACTACCGGTGGACCCAGTGGATCTTCCTGAAGCTCTACGAGCAGGGCCTGGCCTACATGGCTGAGGTTCCGGTCTGGTACTGCGAGGCCATGGGCACGGTCCTGGCGAACGAGGAGGTCATCCAAACCGCCGAGGGCCCGCGCTCCGAGCGCGGCAATCACCCGGTGGAACGCAAGCCCCTTCGCCAATGGATGTTGCGTATAACAGCCTACGCGGATCGCCTCCTGGAGGATCTGGAAGAGCTCGACTGGCCGGAGTCGATCAAGGCCATGCAGCGTAACTGGATCGGTCGTAGCGAGGGCGCCAACGTCACGTTTCCCCTGTCGGGCCATGACGACGAGATCGAGGTCTTCACCACCCGGCCTGACACCCTCTTCGGCGCCACCTACATGGTCCTGGCCCCGGAGCATCGTCTGGTGCCGCTGGTCACCACTGAAGAGAAGAGATCTGAGGTCCATGAATACGTAACCCAAGCCAAGCTCAAGTCCGACCTGGAACGGACCGACCTGGCCAAGGAGAAGACCGGGGTGTTCACCGGCGCCTACGCGGTCAACCCCGTGAACGGCGAGGAGATCCCCGTATGGATCTCGGACTACATCCTGCTGAGCTACGGTACCGGCGCCATCATGGCGGTTCCCGCCCACGACGAGCGCGACTACGAGTTCGCAAAGAAGTTCGACCTGCCCATCCGCGAGGTGGTGAAGCCTCCGGAGGGTATTGCCTCGGAGATGAGCGGCGACGAGGTCTTCACCGGCGAAGGCACGGCAATCAACTCCGGCAGGTTCGACGGCATGGCCACCGCGGAGATGAAGCGCGCCATCACGGCGGATCTGGAAGAGAAGAAGCAGGGCCGCAGCGCGGTCAACTACAAACTCCGGGACTGGATCTTCTCGCGACAGCGCTACTGGGGCGAGCCGATTCCCCTGGTCCACTGCAAGCACAGCGGTGTAGTTCCGGTGCCCGAGAGGGAGCTACCCGTAGAGCTCCCCGACGTGGAGAGCTACAAGCCCACAGGTACCGGCGAGTCGCCCCTTGCGAAGGTGGAGGAGTGGGTCAACACCGGGTGTCCGGTGGACTCCGGCGAGCCGGGGCGACGGGAGACCAACACCATGCCCCAGTGGGCCGGCTCATGCTGGTACTACCTGCGCTTCGTTGATCCCCATAACCGTGAAGAGCTCGCCTCCCGGGAGATGCAGGAGTACTGGCTCCCCGTCGACCTCTATGTGGGAGGGCAGGAGCACGCGGTTCTGCACCTCCTCTACGCACGCTTCTGGCACAAAGTCCTCTACGACATCGGCGCGGTGACGACGAACGAGCCCTTCCAGCGCCTGGTGAACCAGGGAATGATCCTCGGCGAGGACGGCATGCGCATGTCGAAGTCCCGGGGAAACGTGGTGAATCCGGATGACATTGTCACGGAGTTCGGGGCCGACACCCTGCGCATGTACGAGATGTTCATGGGACCTCTCGAGGCGGAGAAGCCCTGGTCGACCAGCAGCATCGGCGGGGTTCACCGCTTCCTGGACCGGGTCTGGCGCACGGGCCGACGGGAGCTCGCCGACGGGAAGCCACCGATCGAGCAGGAGCGCCTCCTCCACAAGACCATCAAGAAGGTTACCGAGGACACCGCGAATCTGGCCTTCAACACGGCCATTGCCCAGATGATGATCTTCATCAACGAGGTGTTCAAGGCGGAGACCCTCCACCGCACGGTCTGGGAGCGCTTCGTTCTGATTCTGGCCGCCTACGCGCCCCACATTGCCGAGGAGCTCTGGGAGATGCTCGGCAACGAACCGCCGGTCTCGCTGGCACAGTGGCCCTCCTACGACGAGTCCCTCACGAAGGAGGAGGAAGTCACGGTGGTCGTACAGGTCAACGGCAAGGTCCGCGACCGCATTCAGATGCCCGCAGACACCCCGGAGGAGGAGATGAAGGAGCGCGCCGTCAGCCGGGACCGGGTCAAGCAGTTCATGGACGGCAAGAGCATCCAGCGCATCATCACCGTCCCGAACAAACTGGTGAACATTGTCGCGAAGTAGGCGCCCGGCGGCGGTCGGGGCGTCGGTGCCCGGGCCGGGGCGTCGGTGCCCCCCCCCGTCAGAGCCGCGGGGGAATGAGCAGACTCAGCGCCTCACCCTCCGTATTCACGTAGATGTGCAGGAGCTCGCCGGTCTGCGTCTGGAGAAAGCGGTATCGCCCCGCGGGGACGGGCCGGCCGGGGAGGAGGGCGGCCGGCGCATTGCCGTCGGCGCCCACCGACGGCTCCGCCGTCACCGGAGAGAAATCGGGATTCGCCGGCACCCAGAAACCCGGGGGCGCCGGGAGCTCCACCGCGTGGAGCTCCGCCGGACGGACAGCCGTCTCCCGGAAGCGCCCATCCCGGAGCACGTCGAGAATGGGCTCCTCCGCGATCACCCAGGTCCGGCCCTCCGTCACCTCCAGACAGCGCGCCAGGAAGCGCTCAACGTTGAAGCGGGAGAGATCGAGACCGGCGCTTGCAGCGCGGCGAAGCACCGCCACGGGTGCCCCCCACTCGATCTTCGGCTCGACCGTTGCGTTGCCCCCGAAGCGGCCCGCCTCGTCGCCGGGCGCATCCGGGACGCCGGCGCCCTCGTCGACGTCGGACCACAGGTGATGGGGCACCACCGCGCCCACCGGGGCGGACCGGAACGCCCGGTCGCTACCGGTGCCGCCGGGGCCGGCGGGGACGCGAAAGGTCGCGGTAATGAGCGAGACCGACTCCTTCGGGAGACGGAAGGTTACACGTCCGCCCGCCTCCATGCCCGCTACCTCGCGTCGAATGCCGTACTCCCCGTTGGTGACCGTCAGGTCCACGACCGCTCGCCCGGCGACGGCCTCCCACGCCGCCGGCACCTGGGGAACGCGAACGACGACGGTCGCCTCCGTCGAGAGGAGCTCGCATCCGCCCAGCACGGCCGTAAGCCATATCGGAACGAGGAGCACCGCGGGTCTCAATCGATTCATCACCCGGAACTACGGCGCAGGCGTGGCTGCCGCTTCAATGCCGCGCTCCCGGGCGTCAGGGCGAGGAACGTCCGGGCGAGGCGCCTGCCGAAGCGTCGCGGCGGTGCGACCTTGCCGCCGTTCTCGCGGCGCTACTCCCGCCGCCGCAACTCCGTCACGTAGCGCGCCCGGATGGTGCGCAGGATCGCGCGGTACTCGTCACTCCGGAAGTCCGGGTAGGTCCACGGGAGCGGTCGGAAATCCCCCTTTCCGAAGAGAAGCGTGATCTCCCCGTAGATTCCCTCCGCCAGGGGGATGCGGTGCGCCGCATCCTTGGTCGTTGCCAGAATGAAGCGGCCCGGGAGAAGGAGCCCCGGATCGATGTTAACGCTCCGACCTCCGTCGCGGGTGAATCGCTCTTCTACGGCGTTGGTCTGCACCTTGGCGCGGGCGAGCGAGTCCGGAGCAACCAGGTCCCGCGCAACGAAGAACACCCGCGTCAAGTTGGAACCCATCTCCGCCGCGTAGTAATCCGTGAAGGAGAACGCCAGGGCCTCGCCGACACGTTCCACCGGACCGAAGGCCGTGGTGAGGGCCGCGTCGACATCGGCACAGGTTCCCCGGTCGAATCCGGCAATGAGGCAGGGAAGGACCAGTTGTGCCGGGAGGAAGCTCGATGTGTATCCCATTCGGGGGCTCCGAATCGACCGCGCGTTGTCAGCCTACACTCTTATGTACCATAATTGCGGTTCATGGGCGAGGATGCGGGTTACACCGAGCAACTGGCCGAGGCGCTGCAGAAGCGGCGCGGGCACCTGACGGAGAAGGTGCTACCGCAGCTGAAGGAGGCGTTCCGGACCTTTCACACGACCTACCAGGGCCTCTTCAACATCCTGCAGCGGAAGGGGCTGGTGGCGGAGGATCCGTACAAGGGCGACCAGAAGGTCGCCGATGTGGCGCCGCCCTCGGATGAGCCCTTCATGGATTCCGAGCGCGACCACGAAATGAGCGTCCGCCTCTCGGCCTTCGACAATCAACTCGACTACCTCACGAACTACTTCGAATTCAGCCTTGACCACATTGATCTCCGACGCGTGAAGGACCTGGTGGGTCTGGCGAATTACATCAAATGGAACAACCTGAGCGAGGCGTCGCCCAAGTACACGACCCGGACGGTGGCGGAGTTTGCAGGCAAGCTCAGGGCGGAGGCTGATCCCCTGTCGGTCAACCTGCTCAAGGATTCGGTGGAGCAGCTCACCAAGATGCAACAGACCATTCTGAAGCTGCTCAAGCAGGTAGCTGAGTTCAAGCGGGAGGAGTACAAGCTGTTCCTGCGGGAAGAGGTGATCCCGCAGGTCGGTCTCAACCCGCAGAACGCCGTCCGGAACAGGGAGCAGAGCCTGCGCGCCGTCAAGAAGGCGTACGTGGCCGGGAATCTGGAGGCGCCCTTCTTTCACGAGCTCGCAGGAGAGGTCCTTGACGAGGACTACAGCCCCGACGGAGCCGTCCTTCGCGAGCAGGTGCTCAAGTCGCTCCAGGTGAAGGAGCAGAAGCGGAAGAAGGTATCCCGGCAGGATGAGCTACGCCCTCTCATCATGGACGCAGTGCGCACAACGGCAGGGGTGAGCCGGAACCTCGAGCAGACCGTGGAGAAGATCACCGACAACGTGACCATCCTGGAGAACCGCCGCAAGAGCTTCAGCGAGCGGTTCCGCGAGTGGATCGACCGGCTCGTGAACCGGGAACAGCCGGCCCGCGTGTTCGACGTGGAGTACCTTGACGAGGCAACCTCAACCGCGCATACGGAACGGATTGTCTTCGACTCCTTCCGGGAGGACATCCTCAAGAAGGCCCGCCTCTACGGCGCCCTTCTCAACAAGATGACCAACGCCGCCCGCAAGCTGGAGAACGCTTCGGAGGATCAGCTCTTTGCCTTCCTGCAGAAGAACCTGGAGGAGCTCCTGGTGGCGCATCGGCAGCTCCAGAGTCTGGACACCCATATTCGCTCGGAAACGCCGCGAGAGCAGCGGAACAGCTTGCGCGGCATAAACACCGAGCTGGCGGCGCTCAAGGAAACCATTATCCGGGCAAACAAGAAGAAGCACGCCTACGTTGCGAAGAAAGAGGAGCAGGAGCAGTTCCGAAAGCTCGGGATCAGCGAGGCGGAGTAGCGGCTCACGGCCGCTCCGGCGGCGGACGCCCGAACGGCGGGACCTGGCCCGGCGCAGGTG
>CAZUVX010000006.1:17625-20380 GCA_964623865.1 uncultured Spirochaetaceae bacterium
GGTGGCGGCCCGGCGCAGGTGGAAGTCGTGTCTACGCCTTCCGGTAGCGGCCGAGCACCCTGAGCTCATCCGTGTGCCGGGCGAGCTCCTCGATCACCGTATCAAAGACCTCGGCGCGATCGCGCAGATCCATGTCCAGGTAGAACATGTACTCCCAGGGCTTCCCGAGGATCGGGCGCGACTCGATCTTGGTGAGGTTGACCTCGTGGGAGGAGAAGACGTCCATACACTGGAGGAGCGCCCCGGGCCGGTCCGGCGTCGCAAAGACGACGGATGCCTTATCCGGGTCTTCCACAGTGGCGTTCTCGTTGCGTGCCAGGATCGCGAAGCGCGTGTAGTTCTGGGGGTTACCCTCGATTCCCTCCTTCAGCACCGACAAGCCGTAGGTCGTGGCGGCTTCCGAGTTGGCAATGGCAGCCACGTCGCGATCCGGCACCTCCGCAACGTGGGCGACCGAGCCGGCGGTATCGTAGTAGGGAATCTGGTGCCACTCCGGATGCTCCGCCAGGAATCCTGCGCACTGGGCGAGTCCTTGCGGGTGAGAGAAGACGCGGCGGATGTCCGAGAGACTGGTCCCCTCCTTGGCAATGAGACTGTGGATGATCCGGATGGAGATCTCCCCGGCAATGCTGATGTCGGGGAATTGGAGGAAGAGGTCGTAGTTCTCGTGGATGGAGCCTGAGAGGGAGTTCTCCAGCGGCACGACTCCGTAGTCGGCAATTCCCTGGAGGACCGCCTCGAAGACCTCGCGGAAGGTGCGATGCGGCTTTGCCGCCACATTGGCATTCTGAAAGCACCGCTTCAGGGCCATCTCACTGTAGGCGCCACGCTCCCCCTGGAAGGCCACCGCGAGGGTACCCACGGCTTCCCGCGGCTGCCCGGGCAACAGTCCCTCCGCCTCTCCCCCGGCATTCACCGCGACGGCAACCGCCCGGCGCACCGGCAAGCGCAGGACTTCCTTCTCCACCACCGGTGCGAGCGCCTCCACGTCCCGCATGAGCCGCTCGAACTGCTCCGGATAGAGACTCTGGGGGCCGTCGGAGAGGGCGTGGTCGGGATCCGGATGAACCTCCACAACGAGTCCGTCCGCCCCGGCGGCGATTGCCCCCAGCGCCACGGGCATGACCTTCTCGCGGATTCCGGTAGCGTGACTCGGGTCTACGATGACGGGAAGGTGGGAGAGCTTCTTCACCACCGGGATCGACGAGATGTCCAGGCTGTTCCGGGTGTAGGTCTCGAAGGTGCGAATTCCCCGCTCGCAGAGAATCACGTCCTCGGCGCCGTGCGCCAGGAGGTACTCCGCCGCCATGAGCCACTCCTCGATGGTCGCGGAGAGACCGCGCTTCAACAGCACCGGTACACCGGAAGCGCCGACCGTTTTGAGGAGCTCGAAGTTCTGCATGTTCCGCGCCCCGATCTGAAAGACATCGACCAGGTCGCGCATTGCATCTATGAGCGCAGGAGAGACGATCTCGCTGACCACGGGCATTCCCGTGGCCTCGCCCGCCTCCTTGAGGTACTCCAGTCCCGTCTGGCCGAGCCCCTGAAAGGAGTAGGGTGATGTGCGCGGCTTGAAGGCGCCGCCGCGGAGCATAACCGCGCCGGATTCCCGAACCCGGTGGGCGCTCTCCATGATCTGCTCGCGACTCTCTACCGCGCAAGGACCGGCAATGACCGCAATTCTTCCCGCCCCGACGCGGAGCGGCCCCACCTGGGCGAGGGTGTCATCCTTCTTGAACTCCCTGGATGCAAGCTTGTAGGGCTTCGAGATCGGTATGACCCGCACGACTCCCGGGAGCACCTCCACCTCCCGCAGGTCAA
Source organism: uncultured Spirochaetaceae bacterium (assembly GCA_964623865.1). Classification (GTDB taxonomy): domain Bacteria; phylum Spirochaetota; class Spirochaetia; order DSM-27196; family PWMO01; genus CAYFQV01. Next base: position 19,447 of record CAZUVX010000006.1, read on the forward strand.
TGCGAGCGCTGCCGACCGCTCCGAAGATGGTCTCCTCCTCTCCCTCGATCTCGCGGACTTTGAAGCCGCGACCGCTGAGAAAGGAACGGATCTCGTTCTTCTGCTCTTCCGTTACCGTGTGCTCAAGAACGACTACCATTGAACAGCCCCCCTACGCGTGTTCCCTCGGTGGGCATGGGAAATCCGGCGCGTATGTGCCGGTCGAAATGATACTCCAACGATGCCCTGTACCGCATGATGCGATCAATGTACACCAGCGTGCTACTCGGGATCCGACGGCTCCGGACCCGGCTCAAGCCGGCGTTGTACACGGCGAGAGCGGTTTCTTCGTCGCTGCCGTGGCGGAGGGAGTATCGCAGGTAGTCGGTACCGTGACTGGCGTTGACCTCGGGATCGAAGAAGTCCTCCTCCGATAGGTGGGGGAAACTGCGACTGTTGAGCTGAAAGAGGCCCCGGTCAATGGAGCTGCTATTGCGGTTCACCGCGGTGGGCTCGAAGCGGCTCTCCACCCAGGTCAGGGCGAAGACCAGGGACAAAGAGAGGTCGTTGCGGTTGGCGTGGTAGAGAATGGGCAGAGCAATGTCTTCGCTCCCCGTGAGATTGACGAAGAACTCCTCCACGTAGTCGTGAGTCAGGTCTTCCCGGTAGAGCGAGAGAATCGGCTTGGAGCCGTCCAGAATGTTGGCGACATTGGGATAGCTCTCCGGCTCCGCCTGGATGTATGAGGCCTCTTCCCAGTTGAACTGATAGCGTTCCGAGGGAGCTGGTGATGTCGGGTCGATAGGCTCGGCGGCGCGGCTGTGGCCGAAGAGTGCCGTGATGAGCACGACAATTGCTACGCGGTTAATGGCCTTCCTCCACTGTCGGGATTGAATCCCAAATGTACCGATGCGACGGGGCTTGATCAAGCATTTTGTCGGTTGTGGACCGACAC
>CAZUVX010000006.1:20480-47858 GCA_964623865.1 uncultured Spirochaetaceae bacterium
CGGTGCGAGTCTTTGCGGGCCGGCGGAACCGTGCGCGACGGCGCGCCGGCCTTACGTCCATGAGAGCGCCAAGTTCCATGAGAGCGCCACGTCAGCGTACGTCGGGATGGGTCTTAATGAGAACGCCGTGACCGTTGAGATTGTGGATCATGACTCGGTCCGGCTTCCCGAAGTCCTCGTTGCCGAGAGCGGTAACACCCTCACACCCGTAGAAGCCGTAATCATCGTACACAACAATGCCGCCGACGGGCATACGGGGCCACACCCAGTCGAGGACCTCCCTGGCCGACTGGTAGACGTCCACGTCAATGTGGCAGAAACGCACCATCTCCTCGGCGACCCGGTCTGCGGTATCCTCCGGGAAGACGCCTTCCAGGATTCGGACGTTGTCCAGGCCCAGAGAGGATGCAAGAGCGCTCACCATGGCAGCGGTCGCGTCGGCGTGCTCCCCGCCTTTGTAGTAGTCGTCCTTCGGACCCGCCTTTACGACCCCCTGGAAGGTGTCCGCCAGGTACACCGCACCGTGAGTGTCCACGTCGAATCGGGGGGCACCTGTTGCCGGATCTCCCACGCCGCGCCGACCCCGCTCGGGCAGTCCCGCCGCCCGCGCCGCCAGGAGCACGCCGGTCCCGCCGCGCCACACGCCCACCTCCAGAACGGTCCCGGGGAGGTGCGCCGTCTGCGGGAGGAGGGTCCAGAGCTCGTAGCAGCGGGCCACATCGACCTGGGTGTTGTCGGCGACGGCGCGGTACACCTCCTGGAAGGCTGCGTCGACCTCCCAGGGAGTGTAGTTCGCAATCGGCAGAACCTCGCCGTAACCGGGCGGGTAGTCGTAGCGCGGCGTCACCGGAAGATCACGCACGACCGTTCCGCTCCAGCCGTGCGAGAACCGCTTCCATGGCGGCAATGGTGGCCGCCATGCTCATCTCCTCCGCCATACCGCGGCCGAGCCAGTCGTTGCCCTCCTGGACATACATGACCTCCAACTGTTCCCGAAGCTCCCGGGCATCAAAGCCCTCGTCCCGCATCAGGCGGTACTCCAGCTGGTCGAGGGTCTCGGCGTACACTCGGTCGTACTGCTCGTCGGCGCGTCGCCGCATTGTGGAGGTTGAGGAAGAGTACTGGGACGATGCCGACACGGACTTCCGCTCACCCTTCGTAGCTCGCTATTGCCGAGCGAAGCTGATCGATGTAATTGGCGGGGCCTCCCGGGAGATACCCCGTTTCCAGTATGACCTCTTCCGAGGGTGACAAGAGGACGATCCTCGGGAAACCGGTGATCCGGTACTCCCTGGCGAGGTCGTTGTTGGCGCTCCGCTCCTCGGCACTCTGTTCACGGTCCCGGGGAAAGTCAATGAGCACCGGGACCAGCGCCTCTTCGGCGTACTCCTGGAAAGGCGTCGTGTGGAGAACCTCATCCATGAGGCGGTGGCACCAGCCGCACCAGTCGGTACCGGCAAAGTATACGAAGACAGCCCTCTCTTCCTCCGCAGCCTGTTCCAGGGCGGCATCGAGGTCCGTGGTCCAGTCGAATACGTCCGCCGCGGAGCCGGCTCCGACGACGAGGAAGGCCAGAAGGGCACCTAGCGCTAGCCGTTTCATACTGCTAAACTACGGGATGCCCCAGTCCCGGTCAAGAAGTGCCCCAAGCGCCTGGGCGCCGCGAGTGGTCGGGGCGGCAAGCGGTGGGGGCCGGCCGCAACAATGGCCGGAAGCGGCGGGGCGGGAAGCGGCCGACCCCTGTGATCTCAGGAGTCCGATTCCATGACTACGAACAGGTTGACCCGAGCTCTACAGCGGCGGCGCGAAGCCGGAGGCGCGGTGCTCGATCTCATGGACACGAACTTCCACAATTGCGGCTTCTTCTTCCCCAGGGGTCGACTGGAAGAGCTGCTTGCGGCATACCCCGGGGCGCAGCACTACCGGCCCGACCCGAAGGGTAACCCGGAGCTGCGGCACACCATTGCCGGGTACTACCGCGAGGCCGGGCACACCGTCGATCCGGAGCACCTCATTGTTACGGCGTCGACCTCGGATGCGTACAATCTCCTCTTCAGCGCCCTCGCCGAACCGGGGGACAACATCGTTCTCCCCTCCCCGGGCTATCCACTCTTCGAGTATCTTGCGCAGTTCCACTCCCTGGAAACGCGCTTCTACCACATGCACTTCGATACGGCATTCACGCTGAACGGCGATCAGGTGGCCCGGCACCTCGACGGGCGCACACGCTTCGTGGCGATCGTCTCACCGAACAATCCCACCGGCAGGATCTACACGGAAGGGGAGCTCGATTCAGTCACGCGCCTCTGCGGCTCCCGAGGCATCCCGGTGATCTGCGACGAGGTGTTCAGCGAGTACCGGTACGCCGCCGCGCCTGCCGACGGCGAAGCGCCCGGCACCGTGACGGAAGCCGCGCCGCTTCCACGGCCGGCGGCCCTTGCCCCGGATGTGCCCACCGTAACCCTGAACGGCATCTCCAAACTGCTGGCACTTCCGGACCTCAAGCTGGGGTGGATGGCCGTCGGCGGCCCCGAGGCGGAGCGTGGCCGGATGGTGCACGCCCTCGAAGTTGCGAACGACATGTTTCTGAACGTCTCCGGCCCGGCACAGTACGTGGCGGCGCACGCCATTCCGGAGCGACGGCGCTATCTGGAGCCCGCTCTGCTACGGCTGACGGCGGCGCGAGATGCGCTGGTGAAGGCGGTTGCCGAAGCGCCGGAGCTCGAGGTGGTCCCGCCGGACGGAGGCATTCATGCGGCTCTTCGTCTGCCGCCGGGGTTGGCCCTCACCGAAGAGGAGGTAGCCGTCGCGCTGATCGAGCGCCACGGCGTCCACCTCCATCCGGGCTACCTCTACGGGATCGACGACGACCGAACCCTCATCCTCTCGCTCTTGCCGGGAGAGGCTGCCATTCGCACGGGAGTGGAGGCGATCCACGCACTCCTGCGAAAGCTGTGATGTCGGCGGTGACCGCAACGCGAGGCGGCGCGAGGGTGATCCTCCGGCGTGCGCCGGGGCGCGTGGCGCCCTACCGCGCCGGTGCGGTGTGAACGGTGAAGTCGTCGAAGCGCGCGCGACCGAGGGTGCGCAGGGCAATCTGGACGCCCCGGGTGACGTCGAACCAGGCACGATAGCGGATCTTGTCCTCGCCGCTCACCGACACGGTAAGATAGCCCGTTTCCGGCTCGTAGAGAACCGCTGCGTCCAGGGGCTCCGCAATGGGCTCGGATATCATGGCACCGGCGACGCGGCCCATGTCGACATCGTCGCTGGAGCGGTACACCTGGAGGAAGGTGTTCTCCGTGCCGTAGACGGAGGGGTCCCGGGTGAACCAGATCAGAAGTGAATCGCCGAGGCCGTAGCCGCGCTTGTCGACGTTGCTCACGAAGATGTGGAGCCCGAGGCCGACCCAGCCCTCATCCAGGCTCGCGGCGGTGAAGCGATAGAGCGTTCGACGCGGACTCTGCGGAACCTCGATGAGGTACTTGGCGAAGTACTGGTTCGGGTCACGCTGCACCAGGGCACCGTCGGTAACGCTCCAGGAGCCGATTTGAGCGGCTCCGTTCTCGTCGAACCCCGCGGCGAGCTCGGTCGTGAGGCCTTCCGACATGAGATCCACGTAGCCTCCGCCGATGACCTGGCTCAGAACCTCTTCCCGAACCGTTTCCCGCCGCTCCTGGAGATCCGCGACGCGACGGCGCAGCTCCCGGATGGTCTGCTCGGTCTCGGCGTCGGTCCCGCGATCCGCCGGGCGCTCCTCGCGGTCGTCCTCCGCGGCGTCGCGGTCCTCGTCGGCGCCGGCGCGGTCCTCGTCCGCGGCGTCGCGGTCGTCCGTCGTGTCGGCGGCGGCGGCCGGAGCGGCGGCGGCCCGAGCGGCGGCGACGGCGCGGTCGATCTCCCGGGCAATGCCCTCCTGGGCGGATTCGATGGCGTCGAGAAGCTCCTGTTGGCCCGAGGAGGCGCGGTCGCTGAGACTCCGGATTGCCTGGTCCATGCCGGACAGCCCCTCGTCAATGCTCTTCGCCGCTTCGGCAAGGGTCCGGATCTCCGCAAGGGCCGCTTCAACCTCAGCCGCGTCTACGCCGGCAACAACGGCGTCGCGGTCGGTGGCGGTGCCGTCCTCCCGGGCCGCGTCGGCACCGGTCCGGCGGTCCTCGCCGGATGTGTCTTCCTCGGCAGCGGCCCGCTCCAGCTCGCGCTGCAGGTCGGCAATGTCGTCCCGGAGCTCATCATTCTCCGCCTTGAGCTCGCGGACCTGACGCCGGAGGGAGTCGCGGGTCTCCTTAAGAGAGGCGTTCTCCGCCTCGAGATCCTCGTTCCGCTCGATGAGGCCCATGTTCTGTGCGGAGAGGCGGTGCACCTTCGCCTGCGCCTCATCCCGGGCCGCCCGAAGCTCCTCGATACGTCTGCGTGCATCCTCGAGCTCCGTGGCTACAACCTGTTCCACCACCAGGTCGATGAGAGGCTCCGCCCGCTCCGCGTCGATGTCGGTGAGCGTACCGTTGCGAATGCCGTCAACGAGAGCGTATCCGTCCTCGACGGGACGCAATCGGACGCTGTAGACATCGTCCTCCAAAAAGACCCCGTCTATCTCAATGGCGTTGTCGTCGGTCACCTGTACGGTGGCGACGTCCAGGATCACCTCCTGGGGAAGGATGTTGTCCTCCTCCGGGTAGACCTCGACGACCGTCCAGGTGTCGCCGCCGTCGGAGGCCAGGCGGACCGCGTAGCGTCCTTCGGGGGTTGCAATGTTGCGAAGGTAGAAGGCTCGCGGTCCGGCAAGGGAGACGGAGGCGTCGCTGAAATCGACACCGGAGAGCTCGGGGCTCTGGGCTCCGGCGAAGACCGCGGAGACGAGAATGAGGACCAGGACGAACGCGCCGTGTACTCGTGCCATCTCTTTGTATATCGGCAGACACCGGTGCTCAGTTCACCGTTTCCCCCAGGATGTGCTACCATGTGCGCGCGATCCCCGGTGACCACCCCCGGGGGCCGTTCCACACAACGTCGGCAAGGAGCTTTCACCGCATGCGCATAGGTGTTCCGAAGGAAATCAAGCGTCACGAGTACCGCGTCGCCGTCACTCCTCACGGGGCGAGGAGCTTCATCAGTCACGGGCATTCGGTTACGGTCCAGAGCGGCGCCGGGGTCGGTTCCGGGTACGGCGACGACGAGTACGTGAAGTACGGCGCCGAGATCGTCGATACCGCCGAGGAGGTCTTCGCCGGGGCGGACATGATCGTCAAAGTGAAGGAGCCCCTGCCGGAGGAGTACGGCTACTTCCGGGAAGGGCAGATTCTCTACACCTATCTCCACCTCGCGGCGGTACCGCAGCTCGCCCGGGCGCTCATGGAGCGGGGCGTTGCCGCCGTGGCGTATGAGACCATTGAGCTCCCCGACAGGAGTCTTCCCTGCCTGACTCCCATGAGCGAGATAGCCGGGCGCCTTTCCGTGCAGGAGGGCGCGAAGTACCTGGAGAAGGAGTTCGGCGGCCGCGGCATTCTGTTGGGCGGTGTCCCAGGGGTGCCCCGGGGAAACGTGGGGATCATCGGCGGCGGCGTGGTGGGCACCAACGCCTGCAAGATCGCCGCGGGAATCGGGGCCAACGTTACGGTCCTGGATATCAACGCGAAGAAACTCGCCTACCTGGACGACATCTTCGGCAGCCGCATCACAACCCTCTACGCCACGGAAAGCAACATCGAGATGATCCTGCAGGAGGCGGACATCATCATTGGAGCGGTGCTCCTCCCGGGTGCCGCCGCGCCGAAGATCATCAAACGCGAGCATATTGAAACGATGAAGAGCGGTGCGGTTCTGGTGGACGTTGCGATCGACCAGGGGGGATGTTCCGATACCTCGGTTCCCACAACCCACGATGAGCCCATTTACCTGGTCGACGGCGTCGTCCACTACTGCGTAGCCAACATGCCCGGGGCGGTGGCGTACTCATCGACCCTGGCTCTTACAAGCGTTACCTTGAACTACGGTCTGGAGATCGCGGACCTTGGTCTGGAAGAGGCCGCCCGGACCCACGAGCCCATCAGGAAGGGGATCAACATTCTGAACCGCACCTGTGTTCACCCGGCGGTTGCCGAGAGTTGCGACCTGCCCTACACGGAGTACAACCCCTGAGATCCGGGAGTTCCATGAAACGCCTCGTACTTCTTCTCGTCCTGCTCACCGTCGCAGTGCTGCCCCTCGCAGCCGAGGATGAGCTCACCGTCTCCCTCCTGCCCACGGAGCTGGAGCTGAACCCGATTCGCAGCTTCACCTCGACGGAGGGACAGATCTTCACCGCCCTCTACGAGGGCCTCGTCTCGTATCATCCCCTCACCCTGGATCCCATTCCGGCGACGGCGCGGCGCTGGGAGGTGGACCCCGGCGGTCGGGTCTACCGCTTCTACCTGCGACAAGACGCGCGGTACTGGAACGGTGACCGCGTCACGGCGGAGCACTTCCGGGACACCTGGATGGCGCACATCGAGCCGGACAGTCCCTCCTCCTACGGCTTCCTCTTCGACGTGATCGAGGGGGCCCGGGACTACCGGACCGGCCGCACGGAAGATCCCGAAAGCGTCGGCATTGAGGTCGAGAGCGACAACATCCTCCTTGTTCGCCTGGCCGAACCTGCCAGCCACTTCCTGGACATCCTCTGCCACCACAGCTTCGTCCCGGTGCATCCCCGGATGCTGGAGATCGAGGACTGGAACGATATGGATACCGTCCTCGGCAACGGTCCCTACTACATCACCAGACGCAGCGAAGAGGAGATGCTCCTCACCCGGAACGAGGTGTACTGGGATCGGGACAACGTTGCAATTCCCCGGATCCGCTTCACCTTCCGAGAGGACTACGAGGCGGTGACCCGGGACTTCAACGACGGCCTCATCGACTGGGTAATGAGCGGCATGTCACTCCGCGACGTGGCAAGTCCCTCCGGCCTGAGCATCAACCCCATGTTCTCGACCTCGTACCTCTACTTCTCCACCGCGGATCTCCCCGGCAGTGATCCCATGGTCAGGGAAGCTTTCGCAAAACTGATCCCGTGGAGCGAGGTACGCACCCCGGAGATCTACTTCACTCCGGCGCAGACCCTGGTGCCGGAAATTCCCAACTACCCGGAGGTGGAAACGATCACCGAGCAGCGCGTAGATGAAGCTCTGGCGCTGCTCGAGGAGGCGGGCCACCCCAAGGGGGAGGGCATTCCTCCGGTGACCATCTCAATACCGGAGACGGAGGACAACCTCCGCATTGCAGAGCTTCTCGAGGAGGCCTGGGAGTCCAACCTTGAGGTAACCGTAGACGTGGAATCCGTTCCCTACGACGCCTATTTCGACTACGTGAAGACGTCCGATTACGATCTGGCGACGCTGAGCTGGATCGGCGACTACGCGGACCCCCTTACCTTCCTGCAGATGTGGACATCCGACAGCAACCTGAACAACGCAGGCTTCTCCAGTGCGCGCTTCGATGAGCTCGTGGACCAGGCGACCATAGAAACGGGGCAGCGCCGCAACGCAACCTTGGCCGAGGCGGAGGAGATTCTCCTCACCACCGGGCTCGTCCTTCCGATCAGTCACTCCCCGGCGATCAACCTGATCGATCTGGGAGACATCGGCGGATGGCATCCCAACCCCCTGGACGTGCACCCCTTCAAGCACCTCCGGTTCAAGGCGGCAGACCCCGTGCCGGGAGTGGCCGTGCGCCCGACCACGGATTGATCGCGCCGGCGCGGGTGCGGTCACTCGCTGCGGCGGGGGGGGGGCGGCGGCGCGGGGAGCGGTCACTCGCTGCACCGGGGAGCGGTCACTCGCTGCGGCGGGGGGGGCCGCCGGCGCGGGGAGCGGTCACTCGCTGCGGCGGCGGCGCGTAACGCCCTCGACGAAGGCCTCCAATCGCCGCCGAAAGGCCACCCCCGCCAGAAAGAGCACCACCGCGAGGGCAAGAACCCCCGCCGACACCATCCACCGTTCCGCCGCGGCAGTACCACCGATGACGGCACTCCCAACGATCCCGGGCAGGCGGCCCACCGTCGAGATGACCAGAAACCCCCAGAACCCCATTGAGGCGCCCCCTGCCACGTAGCAGAGGACATCCTTTGGAATGCCGGGAATCACGAAGAGGAGAAAGAAGCCCAGCCGGCCCCGCGGAGACGTCGCAATGGAGGTGAAGCGCGCGGTGGCCTTCTCGCTTAGAAAGCGCTCAATGAAGGCTCGGCCTGACCACCGCCCGATCCAGTAGTTGACGGTCGCACCGACGGCAATACCGGCGGTGGACCAGAGGGCGCCTTCTCCGATCCCAAAGAGATAGCCCCCGGCAATCTGCACAACCTCACCGGGCACCACGAACACGACGACCTGGAAGACCTGCACCAGCAGGAAGACCAGGCGCGCCTGAGCGCCGAGGTCGGCGATCCACCGTTCCACCGCTTCGGGGTTCCGGAAAACAGCGGTGAGCTCCTCCCGAAAGACGAGAGCGCCGACGAGTATTCCGAGGATGATGAGGGGAAAGACCAGGGCTTCCGGTGATCGGCGGGGTGAGGAACTTTGACGCACTTTGCCACTTATAATATATTTCGGAGAATGAAGAAAAGCTCCGGAGACAATCAGACCATCCCATTCAAGGAAGGGGAGCAGGTGGTCTATCCTCTGCAGGGCGTGGGGGAGATTCGTTCCATTGAGGAACGAGAGTTCAAGGGCGAGCAGGTACCCTACTACATCATCTACCTTGAAGTGTCGGACATGACCGTCATGGTGCCCGTAAACAAGGCTGAAGAGCTCGGAATCCGCGCAATTGTCCCCGCAAAAGAGGCTAAGCGCGCATTGAAGCTGATCGGCGAGGAGTTTGATCCGGTCCCGGCAGACTGGAAGATACGGTACCAGTTGAACCTCGACCTTCTCAAACAGGGAAGCGTAACCGACATCGCGACGGTCGTACGGACACTCTACCATCGCAGTCGCGTAAAGGAGTTGCCCATCCTCGAGCGCAAACTCTTCGACAGCGCCCTGAAACTGCTGGTGGATGAGATCTCCTTCTCCCTCAAGAAGGCGAAGGACGAGGTGGAGGTGATGATCTTCGACCGTCTCGCGACGGAGGGCGGCGGTCCCCGCGAGATTGCGGCGGAAGAGGATGAGAATCTCGAGGAGAGCTCGGACGGTGAGGCGGGCTCTCATGACGAGGACGTAGAGGAAGACGAGGACAACGACGAGTAGGACCGGCAAGAGCCACCCTGGGTACGCGCACCGTCTGAGAGACCCAGGTGCCGCCGTCCCCGGCGCGACCGGCCCGAAGACCGCCGGTGTCGGCGGGGACGCACCCGCGTCGGCGCCGCCGGAGTTCTGGCGCTACCTTCTCGACACCATTCGCAACCATGTCGAGTCAGCGCCGCTTCCCTCCGTGTCGGAGGTTGCCGCGGCGCGGCGTGATCCCTACCACGTCCTGGTATCGACGATTATCTCGCTCCGTACCAAAGACCAGGTGACCATCGCCGCATCGGATCGGCTCTTCCACCGGGCACCGAATGCGCTTTCCCTCGCCGCCATGGCCGAAGATGAGATCGCAGCGCTCATCTACCCCGCCGGATTCTACCGAACCAAGGCGAAGAACTTGCGCGAGATTGCGCGAAGGATTGTCGGCGACCACGGCGGCCTGGTCCCCGACACCGAGGAGGGACTCCTGGCACTGCCGGGAGTGGGCCGCAAGACCGCCAACCTGGTCCTGGGCCTCGGCTTCAGCATTCCGGCCATTTGTGTGGACACCCACGTTCACCGCATCCCGAACCGTCTCGGGATCATCGAAACGAAGACGCCCGAACAAACGGAGGAGGCTCTCAAAGAGAGCCTCCCGAGAGAGTATTGGATCGATGTCAACGGTCTGCTGGTGGCCTTCGGGCAGCAGGTGTGCACACCGGTCTCTCCGCGCTGCTCCAGCTGTCCGCTTTCCGCGGCGTGCAGACGCGTCGGCGTGGAGCGATCTCGGTAGCCGTCTCCGCCCCTGCGTTCAGGCGGCGGCGCGACGCGTCCCTGAGCCGCCGCCCGGCTAGCGCTCTCTAGCTATCAGCAGAGTCTTGGGATCGAGGATAAGGTGCAGATCCTCTGAGGGGTACTTGTCGTGGTCCTTGATCAGAGTGAGCTTGACATGTCGTTCCGTGGGGATCAGGGTCACCAGGATCGCGACACGATCGATGTAGGGTGAGAGCAGGGTCGGCACCCCGTTCTCATCCGCGGGGGGATCCTCCCGGTGGAGCGTGGCCGTGACCCAGAGCGCGACCCCCAGATGTCCGGCAAAGTCACGAAGCGCGTCCAGATCCTCCGGCTTGCCGTTCTCGAAGTCGTATCCATCGAACATGACAATGTCGGCGTTGAAGTTGCCCTGCTCCACCATGGCGCGAAGGCTGTCCAGCACCTGCCGGATGGTGACGCCTCTCTGGGAGAAGTTCATGATCACCCGGTTGCGGATCAGCTCATCGTGAACGTCCATGGCGTTCTCCAGCTCCCGCTTGCGGGCGATTTCTTTGAAGATGTCCTCGTACCAGCTCACAATGTGATCGGTCTTGCCGGCGAAGGAGACGTGGATGACGTGCTTGCCCTGAAAGAGCTTATCCGTGGCAATGTGTACCAGACAGGCGGTCTTGCCGACGCCCTTTCGGGACGCAATCATCCCGATGCTGCCCGCCGGCAGCTCCCCGTGAATCGACTTCTCGAAGATCCGCAGCGGGCTCCGTTTGACCAGTTCAGCCTTCACCATTATCGTGCTCCTTGCTTCTGTTCCTGCTTCTTTGCGTCTTCGAACTTCCTGATGAGCTCCTCCGCCACCGACCGGGGCACCTTGCCGTACTTGAGGAACTCCATGGAGAACTCCGCCTTGCCCTGCGTAAGGCTCCGCAGGACCGTGGAGTACCCGAACATCTCGGAGAGGGGAACCTCCGCCTCTACGACGGACAAGGCGCCGTCTTCCGAGGAGGTGAGTATAATGCCCCGGCGCTGATTCAAGCTACCGAAGATGTTGCCCTGGTACTCCGTAGGCCCCTCCACGGTGACCTTCATGATCGGCTCCAGTATGATCGGCTTCGCCTTCATGTAGATCTGACGGAACGCACCGACTGCCGCCTGCTGGAAAGCCATGTCGGAGGAGTCCACGGGGTGCGTGCTCCCGTCGTTGATCCCTACGCGAACGCCCACAACAGGGAATCCGATCAGCTGCCCCTTCTCCAGGCCCATGCGGAATCCCTTGTCCACCGACGGGATGTAGTCGGTCGGAATGACGCCGCCCTTGATCTCGTTGACGAACTCGTAAGTCTCCTCCGAGTTTGGTTCCAAGGGCTCCATGTAACCGGCAACCCGGCCGAACTGACCGGAGCCGCCGGTCTGTTTCTTATGAGTGTAGTCGAACTCGACGCGCTGTGAGATCGCCTCGCGATAGGCAACCTGCGGCATGCCGGTTTCGACGTTCGCCTTGTACTCCCGGCGCATCCGCTCGACGTAGACATCCAGGTGGAGCTCACCCATACCCTGAATGATCGTCTCGTTCGATTCGTCGTCCACGTAGGTGCGGAAGGTCGGGTCCTCCTTGGAGAAGCGGTTGAGCGCCTTCGCCATCCGTTCCTCCGAGTCGCGGTCGGTGGGGTTCACCGCCAGGGAGATCACCGGCGTCGGCACGAACATTGAGGTCATGGAGTAGTTGAGCCCGCCGCCGCAGAAGGTGTCGCCGGAGGCGCAGTCGATTCCAAAGATGGCAACAATATCCCCGGCAGGAGCCTCGGTGATGTCGTCCATGGTGCTCGCATGCATGCGAATGAGTCGACCGATCTTGGTCTTCTTCTGAGAGCGCGTGTTCACGAGCTCCATGCCCTTTCGAATGGCTCCCTGGTAGACCCTGAGGTAGGTCAGCTGACCGTAGGGACTCTCTTCCAGCTTGAATGCCAGAGCCACCGTAGGCTTCTCATCGTCGGTGACGAGCTCAACCGGCTCTTCGTTGTTGGCGAGATCGAGGGCAACGGAGGAAACTTCGAAGGGACTCGGCAGATACGCGACGACCGCGTCCAGCAGCGGCTGGACACCCTTGTTCTTGTAGGCCGACCCAAGAAAGACCGGGAGAATCTCCCGCTTTAACGTGCCCGTACGGACCGCTTCGTGAATCATCTCCTCGGAGACCTCACCTTCGAGAAACGCCTCGGCCAGCTCGTCGGAGAACATGCCGGCGGCGTCGATGAGTTCCTCGTGGCGCTTCGCCGCCTCATCCTGCAGCTCCGCGGGAATCTCGTCCTCACGGATCTGCTCACCGAAGGCACCCTCGAAGTAGAGAGCCCTCATTCCAACCAGATCCACCACGCCGACATGCTTGTCCTCCAAGCCGATCGGCAGTTGCATGAGGACGGCGTTGTGCCCGAGCTTCTCCTCGAGCTGGTCGCGAACCCTGACGGGGTTTGCCCCGGTACGGTCGCACTTGTTCACGAAGGCGATGAACGGTACATCGTAACGCTTGAGTTGCCGGTCGACGGTGAGCGTCTGGGACTGGACGCCGCCGACGGAGTCCAGGACCAGGATGGCCCCGTCGAGGACCCGCAGCGCTCGCTCCACTTCAATGGTGAAGTCGACGTGGCCGGGAGTATCAATGATGTTGATAGGATAGCCCTGCCAGCTCACGTTGGTCGCGGCACTGGCAATGGTAATGCCTCGTTCCCGCTCGAGCTCCATTGAGTCCATGGTCGCACCAACCCCGTCCTTACCGCGGACTTCGTGGATCGCGTGAATCTTCGAACAGTAGAACAGTATTCGCTCTGTGAGCGTTGTCTTGCCCGAGTCGATATGTGCGCTGATTCCGATGTTCCGCATTTTCCGAATACGGTCTTCCATACAAACCTCTTTTATTCCACACTCCACAGTGAGCGTCCACCGGGGTTCCAGAGTGCAGTATTGAACTTCAGGGGATGCCGTGACACGCAGCAGACGTCCTGCGAGCCGCACGTTGGGGCCTCAATATACGCAACGGAGCTACAAGTTTCAACTGCACCATGCTGCAGCCGTGCGAGCTAAGTGATTATTAACATGACGGCACCCTCGACTGGAGCGCACTCGACGACGCGCATACTCATCGGTACCTCCGGGTACTCCTATGACGACTGGGTCGGCCCCTTCTATCCACCCCACCTGCCGAAGTCGGCATGGCTCGAGCACTACGCCGGTCACTTCTCATTTACCGAGATCAACTTCAGCTACTATCGCATGCCCCGCCCCGGGCATCTCGAGCGGATGCGCGAGAGGGTACCTGGCGACTTCACCTTTTCAGTGAAGGCACATAAGAGCCTTACTCACGAGATCGATGCTACCTGGCGGGCCGCCGCGGCGGCCTTTCGCGACGCCGTCGCGCCCCTCACCGAGTCGGCGCAGCTCGGCGGCGTCCTCCTGCAGTTCCCCTACAGCTTCCACTACACACCGGCGAACCGTCGCTACCTCGACGACCTCTGCCGGGAGCTCGAGACGCTTCCGCGCTTCCTGGAGTTTCGCAACCGTGAATGGCAGCGGGAGTCCGTCTACGCGCATATGCGCGACCGCGGAATCGGCTTGGTGGTCACGGATCTGCCGCCCCTCAAGGGCCTTCCGGCGCCGGAATCCCTCTCGACATCCACGGCGGCCTACCTCCGCTTCCACGGTCGCAACACCGCTCAGTGGTGGGACGGAGACAACCGCAGTCGCTACGACTACCTGTACCGGGAGGACGAGCTCGAGCCCTGGGTGGAACGGATTAACGATCTCATGACGCAGGTCGCCATGATCATGGTCGCCTTCAACAACCACGCCGACGGCCAGGCGGTGGCCAACGCAAAGGATCTGCAAAGACTGTTGGGAATCGGAAGGTAGCCGGAGACGCCCCTGCGCCGTTGTAAAGGCAGCGGCCCGCCGCCGCCCGCTCAGGGCCTCACGTCCGCCGCACGTCGATTATCTCGTTGACCAGGGGAGCGCTTACCCTCTCGAGCATCTCCGGATCCATACCGTCGACCTTGATGGTCAGAATGGCGTTGGTCGGGTCCGTCCCCGGAAAGGTCCCCAGAGAAATGATGTTGCCGCCCGCCTCGGCAATGGCGGAGGAGAGCTGGGCAATCTCGCCGGGGTGATCCGGGAGGAGCATGGTCGCCCGCAGCCCCGACTGCCGCGTCCCGAAGAGCTCAATGAAGAGCTTGAAAAGATCCGACTCGGTGATGATCCCCACGACGGTCGCCTCCGACATGACCGGCAACCCGCCGATGTCGTGGTCCACCATCTCCCGGGCGGCGTCCTCGATCAGTGTGTCCGGCGTTACGGTCACCACTTCCTTCGTCATGACGGCGGCAACCTTGAGATCCATGAGAAGACTGC
Source organism: uncultured Spirochaetaceae bacterium (assembly GCA_964623865.1). GTDB lineage: Bacteria > Spirochaetota > Spirochaetia > DSM-27196 > PWMO01 > CAYFQV01. The sequence goes on from CAZUVX010000006.1 coordinate 34,838, forward strand.
TCATCTCGTACACGTTCAACGTCGACGCCGGCGATGGAGACGCGTAGAGCAGGTCCTTCTCCGACACGATACCCACCAAGGCGTGGTGGCGATCCAGCACCGGCAGACGATGTACCTTCTCCCGCCGAATGATCTTCTGCGCCTCCATGACGGAGGTCTCCAGCGTCACGGTGAAGGGATTGCGCGTCATGATTCGTTCAACTGTCACGGCTACTCTCCCAGGTATGCGGCTTTCACGCGGTCGTTCTCCAGGAGGGCGCCACTCTCATCGTCAAGGACAATGGAGCCGGTCTCCATGACGTATCCGCGTCGGGAGGAGTTTAGCGCAACCTTGGCGTTCTGCTCCACCAGAAAGACCGTCACGTCCTCCTCCTGATTGATGCGACGGATCGTCTGGAAGATGTGCTTGATGACCAGCGGCGCCAGCCCCAGCCCCGGTTCATCCAGCAGGAGAAGGCGCGGCGCACTCATGAGGGCGCGGGCAATCGCCATCATCTGCTGCTCACCCCCCGAAAGGGATCGGCTCTTCTGGCGCCGCCGCTCCTTGAGGATGGGAAAGAGCTCGTACATCTCCTCGAGCTTTCGCTTCAAGAGGGTCTCATCCCGCTGGAGGAAGGCACCCATTTCCAGATTCTCCTCGACGGTCATGTCGGCGAATACGCGGCGCCCTTCCGGAACCATCGATATGCCCTTGGCGACGATCTGATTGGTCAGGGGTTGGTCGGTGGTGCGTCCCCAGGGCAGTCGTCGCCCTGCAATCCGACTCCGTGCCGCAATCACCTCCCCTTCGAAGCGGATCTCGCCGTGGGTCAGCGGCTCCAGACCGACGATCGCCTTCAGCAAGGTCGACTTGCCGGCGCCGTTCGCACCAATCAGGCAGACGATCTCTCCCTTCGGCACCTCGACGCTCACCTTCTTGAGAGCGGTAATGGTGCCGTACTTCACCTCGGCATCGTATACTTCCAGGAGTGCGCTCACTCTTCCTTCCCCAGGTAGGCTTCAACGACGTCGGGATTGCCCTGAATGCTCTCAGGGTCGCCTTCGGCGATCTTCTTTCCGTAGTTCAACACGGTAATGGTGTCGCAGATGTTCATGACCAGCTTCATATCGTGCTCAATGAGGACGATAGTTACGTCCAGATCCCGGATGCGCCGAATCGTGCTCATGAGCTCCGCCGTCTCCAGCGGATTCATGCCCGCCGCGGGCTCATCCAGGAATAGGAGCTCCGGCTCCGTCGCCATGGCGCGGGCGATCTCCAGCTCACGTTGCTTTCCGTAGGGGAGGTTCTTCGCGTACTCGTTCTCGTAGTCCCTCAGGTGGAGATACTCCAGCCATCTCACCGCCCCCTCGTAGACGCTCTGATCATCCCGGCGCCGGAAGAGGAGCGTCATGACTGCGTTGACAGAGCGATTGCCCTTCGATGCGGGATGAGGTTCCTTGAAGTGGCGCCCGACCATGATGTTCTCCAAGACGGTCATCTCCTTGAAGAGACGGATGTTCTGAAAGGTCCGTGCCATCCCCAGCCGGGTAATCCGGTTGCCCCGCATTCCGGTTATGTCGCGATCATTGAAGTAGACTTTGCCGGCGTTCGGCGTGTCCATGCCGGTAATGTTGTTGAAGAGGGTGGTCTTCCCGGCACCGTTGGGACCAATCAGGCCCGTAATGCTTCCCCTCTCCACTGCAAAGTCCACATCCGCGACGGCGACAACTCCGCCGAAGTTGCGGCGTAGCGCCTCGGTTCTGAGGTGCGTCACGACGTCCCTCCGGTTGGAGCGGCAAGATCGGATCCGGCCCGCTGCGCCTGCCGCCGGGCGAGTCTTCCGAAGTCGACCTTCTTGCGTCCCAGGATCCCCTGAGGTCGGAATACCATCATGATGACCAGGATGAGTCCGAAGATGATCTGCTTGAACTGGGGCGGTACGACGCTGGAGAAGCCCATGAGCCGTGGGAACTCCCCTGCCACCGTAATCAGAACCGCTCCGAGGATTGCACCGTAGTGGTTCCCCATGCCGCCGAGAACCACCATGCAGAGGATCATGACCGAAAGGAGAAAGGTGAAGGTCGCCGGAGAAACGGATTGATTGTATGCCGCCCAGAAGGTCCCGGCAATGCCGCCGAAGAAGGAGGCAATAGCGAAGGCAAATACCTTGTACTTGGTGATGTTGATCCCCATGGCGAAGGCGGCAACTTCGTCTTCCCGGATGGCTTCCAGTGCGCGCCCCAGTCGGGAACGGGTAATGCGCCGGAGGATCAGGTAGGTTATGCCCGCGAAGGCCCAGACCAGGACTACGTAGCTCACCTTTTCGATCGGATTGAGCTCCAGGCCGAAGATCTCGATGCGAGGGATGCCGGTAATGCCCATGGGGCCCCGGGTGAGGTTGTCCCAGTTGAGAATGGCGTTCCGGGTTATTTCCGCGAAGCCCAATGTGGCGATCGCGAGATAGTCGCCGCGCAGCCGCAGCGTCGGCAGACCAATCACGAAACCAAGCACCGTCGCGAGCAAGCCCGACAACAGCAGGACGACCCAGAAGCTCACATCGCCCCGGCTCATGAGGATTGCGGTGGTGTAGGCGCCGATCGCAAAGAACGCCGCCTGACAGAGGGAAAGCATGCCGCCGTATCCGACAACAATGTTGAGTCCCAGCGCCAGGATCGCATAGATGCCTATGTAGATGACCAGAAGAAGAATGAAGTTGATCATCAGACTTTCTCCCGCTCCACTCGGCCCATGATCCCCTCCGGCCTCACCAGGAGAATGATGATGAGGATCGAGAAGGCAATGGTGTCCCGGAGACCCACCGGAATACCCAGAAAGGCGACCCCGAAAGTCTCGGCGATCCCCAGGATGATCCCGCCGACCATTGCGCCGGTTATGTTCCCAATGCCGCCCACGACAGCGGCAACAAATGCCTTCAAGCCTGCCATGGTCCCCATGGTGGGATACACCTTGAAGTCCAGAGCCATGAGCACGCCGGCGACCGCCGCCAGGGACGACCCGATAATGAAGGTCAGGCTGATGATCGTGTCTACGTTGATACCCATGAGCCGTGCAACGTCCTGATCGAGGCTCGTCGCTCGCATGGCCTTGCCCAGTCGGCTTCGGTCAATGAAGAGCTTGAGAGCAACCATCATGACGACGACCACCACGAGAATGAGAATCTGGTGCGGGGTGATCGATGTGGGTCCGAGAGCGATTGGACTGTTGTCGAAGGGATAGGGGTAGCGTTTGGAGCGAGTCCCGTAGATGAAGGCGGCAACGTTCATCAGCACGATAGACATACCGATTGCGCTCAGGAGGAGAGTCAACCGTTTGGATCGCCGCAAGGGCTTGTAAGCAATCTTCTCAACAACGAACCCCAGGGTACCGCTCGCCGCCATTGCGGCAAGAATGCCGACGAAAAAGGACACCAATACCCACATCCCCGTTCCCGCTTCCCCGCGAAGGCCGCTGAAGGCGAACAGCCCGACGTAGGTGCCCATCATGAGAACCTCACCGTGGGCGAAGTTGATGAACTTCAGGATGCCGTACACCATGGTGTACCCCAGAGCGATCAACGCGTAGATGCCGCCAAGGGTGAGACCGTTTATCAGGTGCTGAATGAGGTCGGAAATCGGTATTCCCACGGGCCCGCTCCAGGAGACCGCGGACGTGCCGAGGCACGTCCGCGTAAGTCGTTCGTTTGATCGCGGTTGCGCAGGTGCGCCTATCGCTCCTGCAGCTCTCCGTCAACGACGGTGTATACGCCGATCTGCTGGAAGGACTGATCCTCCACGGTGAGGATACCAATGTTCTTCACCACGTCGCCGCTCTCGGCGAAGGTAATGGTCCCGGAGACTCCGGAGTACCCTTCGACACCGGCGACGTAGTCACGCACAACCGTGGGATCCAGCTCCAGGTCGGCCTGTTGCGCCTCGTCGGCCTGATCGTAGGCGTACTGCAGCGCATCCAGAATGATGTTTGCCGCGTCGTAGGCGTTGTAGCTGAAGGAGTCGGGACCGTCCCCGTAGGCATCGGTGTACTTCTCCTCGAAGGCGGCCGCCTTTCCGGTGCCTCCGGCCTCTTCCGCGGGCGGACCGCTGAAGATGACGCCGTTTGAGAGCGAACCGGCCAGATCGAAGATCTCGGGATTGCTGAAGCCGTCGGCACTCAGCATGGCCGCCTCAATGCCGAGCTGGTCGGCCTGTTCGAGGATCTGAGCGATCTCGGCAACGTAATTCGGCAGGAAGATCGCGTCGGGGTTCGCGGCACGAATCGTCGTGAGCTGTGTGCGGAAGTCCCGATCCCCCTGGACACCGCTCTCCGTTGCCACGATCTCACCGCCGGCATCCTCGAAGGTTTCCGTGAAGACCTCCGTCAGACCCTGACTGTAATCGTTTCTGGTGTAGAGAATGGCAACTCGCTCGTAGTCGAGCTCTTCGTACACGTACCGGCCGAAGACGCGCCCCTGCAGGGCATCACTGGCGATCGTCCGGAAGATGAAGTCGCCGTTCGCCGTGAGATCCGGATGCGTCGCGGAGCCCGAAATCATGACGATCTGCTCGGTCTGGGCGCGCGGCGCAACGGCCAGGGACACGGTGGAGAAGACGCCGCCCACCAGGCCGTCGATCCGGTCGACGCCGGCGAGCTTCTCGATTGCAGCGTTGCCGCGGGCGACATCCGCCTCGGAGTCTTCGGAGATGAGCACAACCTCGTGGTCCCCGATGCCACCGGCTTCATTGCGCTCGTCAATGGCCAGCTGGACCGCCTGGCTCTGCAGATTCCCATAGTTCGCGTAGTCACCTGTCATGGGGCCAATGAAGCCGATCTTCACCTGCCGCTCCTGTTCACCCCCGGCGAACGCCACTACGCCTGCGAATACCAGTACGAGGATCACCAGCAACGTACGTTTTGTCATTACGAAACCTCCTTCGGGTTCGGGTCGTTATGCGTCCCGCGCTTCCGAGAGGAGCACTTCGTCACTCTCGAAGTCGCGATGACGGATCTCGTGGAACTTTTCCACGAGTTTGTCCACGGTCAAACTCCGCTTCTCTTCACCTGAGACATCCAGAATGATCTCGCCTTCGTCCATCATGAGCAGCCGATTCCCGTACGCAATGGCGTGATGCATGTTGTGAGTAACCATCATGGTTGTGAGGGCGTAGTCGGCAATGAACTTCTCCGTCAAGCCCAGAACCATCTGCGCGTTCTTGGGATCGAGGGCGGCGGTGTGCTCATCCAGAAGAATCAGGCTCGGTTCCGAGAGGACCATCATGAGGAGGGTCAGCGCCTGGCGCTGTCCACCCGAAAGAAGCCCCACATTGTCCTTGAAACGATGCTCGAGGCCCATCCCGAGCTCGAGGATCTTCTCGTAGAAGAAGTCGCGGATCTTCTGGTTGAGACTGATGCGAAGGCCCTTGAAGCCCTTCTTGTAGGCAATGATCATGTTGTCTTCCAGACTCATGTTTGAGGCGGTCCCCAGAAGGGGATCCTGGAAGATGCGACCGATGTCCCGGGCGCGGCGGTATTCGGGCTCGCGCGTCACGTCGCGGTCGTTGATGTAGATGTGACCGGACGACGCGCCGTGGGTCCCGGTAATCAGGTTCAGCAGCGTGCTCTTGCCGGCACCGTTTGATCCGATCACCGTGATGAAATCTCCCTGATACACCCGAAGGTCGACCTCGTTGATGGCGCGGTTCTCGTTGACCGTGCCGGGGTTGAAGACCTTGGATACCTTCTCGAGCCGGATCATCCCTTCGCCTCCGTGCTCGATCCCGCCGATCCGCCGAACGCACTAGGTACGGCGGATCCTGATTGAGGTCCGGCGACGGCCGGTGGCGGCTCATCCGGCGCGGCGGCACGCTCCGGATGGGGCCGCGGCCGGCTCTTCGAAGGTTTTCGCCGCCGGATTTGGGTTACCACCAGGGAAACAATGATCAGCAGACCGGTGATGAGCTTGAGATCCGTCGGCGTCAGGTTGATGTGGTAGCCGTAGAACCGACCCAGATACATGAGCCCGCGGTAGAGGATCGACCCCAGGATCACGCGCAAGGTGAGCAGGCCGATCCTGTTGGACCGAAGGATGAACTCCCCGATCATTACCGACGCCAAACCCGCAATGATGATCCCCTGTCCCAAGTTGACATCGGCGAAGCCCTGATACTGGGCAACGAGAGCTCCGGAAAGTGCAACAAGGCCGTTGGACAGGCCGACACCGATCATCTTGAGGACCTCCGGATTCACGCCGGTGGAGATGACCATCTGCTCGTTGTTGCCCATGGCGCCGAGCGTCAGCCCCAGGTCCGTTCGGAAAAACAGGTCCAGAAGCAGCTTCACTGCCACGGCGAAGACGAAGAAGAAGAGGAGAACCGCCCACTCCTGAGGAACCACCCCCTCCAGCAGATCCACCGCACGGGACACCACGGTCTCCCGACGGAGTAGCGGAAGGTTGGCCTTGTTGCCGAGGATGCGAATGTTTACCGACCACAACATGGTCATGGTCAGGATGCCGGCAAGAAGGTTCGGCACCCCGAGCTTGTTGTGGATCACCGCGGTGACGACGCCCGCGAGGACGCCACCGAGGAAGGACACTACAATGGCCGCAATCAGACTCTGGCCGTTGGTGAGCATGATCGCGGCAATCGCCGCGCCGAGGGGGAACGAGCCGTCGACGGTGAGGTCGGGAAAGTTGAGAATGCGAAAGGTAATGAAGACGCCGAGGACCATCACCGCGTACGCAAGACCCTCGACGAATACGCCTTCAATCATTGTTCACGCTGCGCCGCGCCGCATCTCCATTCGGAGGTTACCCGGGCACCATTCAGCCGGGGCCCGGAGGCGCCTCCGAATGTCGAGTCGTCTACCGGACCTCGCCGTTCTCAATGATGACGCCGGCGTTGTCAACCACGGACTGCGGAATATCGATGTCCAGCTCAGCAGCGACGTCCAGATTGAGCAGGAGCGCCGTGTCCTCAGGTTCGGTCATGAAGACCGTTGGTATCTCACTGGCCCGGGCACCTTCGAGGATCTCGACGATCAAGCGGCCGGTCCGGCGTCCCATGCGGTAGTATTCGAAACCGAGCGCAGCGAGCACCCCAAGCTCTTCGGCGGAACTCGGATCCGCCGTGACCACGGGGACACCCGCGTTCGTAGCGACCTCGATCAGGCTCGGGAGGGCGGAGACGACGGTGTTGTCCGTGCTGACGTAGATCACGTCTACGCGGTCCACGAGTGACTGCGTCGCCTGGCGCACCTCCGACGAGTTGGTCACCGTAGAGGTTACGAACTCGATACCGCGATCGGCCGCTATCTGTTCCGCCATGCCTGCCAGAGTCACGGCATTCGTCTCACCACTCGTATAGACGTGACCAAGGGCGTCGACATCGATCAACTGCTCAATGAGGACGAACTGCGCTTCCACCGGGGTCATGTCCGAAACGCCGGTCACGTTCTCGCCGCCCTGATCGAAGGAGTCTACCAAACCGGCGGCAACGGGATCGGTAACGGCGGAGTAGATGACGGGGATATCGTCAAGAGCGTTTACGAGAGCCTGCGAGGTCGGCGTGGCAATACCGACCGCCAGGCGTACACCGTCGTTCTTGAACTTGGTTGCAATCTGCGACGCCGTCGTCATGTCGCCGTTCGCGTTCTGAAGATCGTACTCGAAGTCGTAGCCCTGCTCGGTGAGCTCGTCAATCACGCCCTGCTCGACACCGTCGAGAGCCGGATGGGAGACGATCTTGGCAATCCCAATGACGTTGCTCTGCTCTTCCATCTCCTGCTCGCCGGCGGCGAATGCCATACCCGCGGCAAGAAGGGCGACAACAGCGGCACAGACAGCGATCCGTTTCATACTACCTCCACGAAGGCTCCCGCGACTCCGACATCCGGTCGGCCCTCCAGGGCCGCCGGACCGCGCGGGCCGCTCTGTTCTTTGTCGGGGCTGTATTAAACAGTATTGCTGCAAGAATGTCTACGCTTTATGCGTAATGGCGGACTGAGCGCATAAATATGCACGCAGGCCCAGGCCCGGCGCCCGTGCGGCCCGGCGCCCGTGCGGCCCGGCGCAGGCCGAAGGCCCATTCCGCCCCGGGCGAGGCGGCGGCAGCCGTGTTCCAGCCGGTGCGCCCTGCCGGCAGCTCCATAAAAAAAACCGCCGTGTTGCCACGGCGGTCTCTCGATTCTTGCGGCGCCTTCGGCGCCGCGTCGGAGACTCACGTCCCCGAACCTAGCCGCTTATTGCGGCCGCCTTTTAGAGGCTCATGCCGTCAGGCAGGGCGTCGTTAATCGCGTCCTGGTTGTCCTCTACGTACGCAGCGGCAGCCTCCTCCGGATCCATGCCCTCCTCGACATCGACCATGATCTGACCGATTCCTTCCTCAACGGAGAACCAGTCCATCTCATCGAAGAAGGTGAACAGCTCGGGATCATCCTCTTCAAGGCCCTTGCGAACCATGGTGTTGATGGTTTCGGACTCACCGAACACGCGCTCGGGATCCTCGAGGATCTTCAGATCCCACCGGCCGAACTTCCAGTGGGGCTGCCAGCCGGTCACGACGACCGGCTCTTCATTGCGGATCGCGTCCTGCAGTGCCGCAGCCATGGTCGAGTCGCTTCCTTCGAGCAATTCGAACTCGCCGAGGCCGTATTTGTCGTCCTCAATGGCCTCTTCGGTCTGCTGCATCATGCCTGCGCCCGGATCGATACCGACGATTTCCCAATCATACTTATCGCCGTTCTCGACAAGGTCGGAGATGCTGTCTTCTTCGACATACTCAGGTACGACCAGTCCGAGCTTCGCGCCCTCGTAGTTCGGGCCAAGGTCCACCACATCATCGGTGAACTCACCTTCGTCGCCGTAGAACATCTGGTGGGTGGCCGGAAGCCACGCGGCCAGAAGCGCGTCCGAATCCCCGGCGGCGACGGACTGCCACATGGCGGCGTTCGCAACGTTGCTGAGTCGCACGTCCCAGCCCATCTCGCTCAGGATCTCTCCTGCGAGGTGGGTAATCGCTACGGAGCGTGCCCATTCAACGTATGCCAGTTCAACGGAACCTTTTTCTTCGCCGCCCTCCGCCTGCTGTCCTGCAGCAAATGCGAGAGAGGCTGCTACGGCGAGAATGAGAAACGTGACGAGAGTTCGCTTAAGAATCGTCATGTTCTCCTCCTTATTCTTCGTTATTTCTGCCCGTTAGTAACTCTGGGCGTGCCTGACAGGCTCCCGCCCGGAGGGGCATCGATTCCTCTATCAACTCCTCGCGAAGCGCCTATGTGCGCCGCGCGAAGTTCTGGGTGATGCGGTCCAGAAGCATGGCAATGATCACGACCGCCAGGCCGGCCTCGAAGCCCTGCCCGGGTCGGAGCCGCTGAATGGCGCGCCACACTTCTCCTCCCAAACCGCCGGCACCGATCATGGCGGCAATAACCACCATCGACAGCGCCAGCATGATCGTCTGGTTGACCCCGGCCATGATGGTCGGCAGCGCAAGGGGCAACTGCACCTTCGTCAGTTTCTGCATGGTAGTCGTACCGAAGGCATCCGACGCCTCGATCATCTCGACATCGATCTGACGGATTCCAAGGGAGGTCAGTCGAATAGCCGGCGGTATCGAGAAGATGATCGTAGCGAAGACCGCCGCGACGGGGCCGAGCCCAAAGAATGGGATCGCCGGTATCAGGTAGACAAAGGCCGGCATTGTCTGCATGAAGTCGAGAATCGGGGTAATGACCCGATGAAAACTCTCACTCAGCCCCCCGATAATCCCCAGGGGAATGCCGAGCGCCACCGCGAGGATCGTCGAAATCAGAATCAACGCGATCGTCGACAGGGTTGCGCCCCACAGTTCAATGTTCCATATGAAGACCAGACCGATTAGGGCGAATATCGCCACGTTGCGGTTGGCTACCCACCACGTCAGAGCGACGAGGAGGGCAATAAGGATGAGCGGCGGTATGAACTCCAACCCCTCAACAATGCCGTCGATCCCGATTTCAACAACATTCGAGAACGCCCGGGTAAAGGGCGACAACACTTCGGTGAGCCAATCAAGCGCGGCTTCGATTCCCGCGCCAAGAGGTAGTCGTGGGAGCTCAATCATTCTGTTTCTCCTCGCTCCGACAGGGCCGCAAGTACGGACCCCCGCACAATGACGCCCCGAAGGATGTTGTCCTTGTCAACCACGGCGACGGGATTGCCCGATACCATTGGAAAAATCTGCCGCACCGGCTCGTCGAGGGGAACGCTGGCTACCTCATCCGCCCGGCTGATCTCCTCTATCCATTGTTCACCCTTCTTAGCGGCTTCAGAGGCGCGCTCTGCGCTGACGTGACCGACGAGTTCATGGTTGCGACGCACCACGAAGATGCCGGACATCCCCGCTTCCTGCATCTTCCGGAGGGCGACCCGCGGGCCGTCCTTGACGAAGGCGACCGGAGTGGGCCTCTTCATGACGTCCTCGGCGGTGAGCACCTTGGTAATGTCGACGTTCTCGACGAACCGGGCGACGTAGTCGTTGGCCGGTCGTGAGAGAATGTCCTCGGCCGTGCCGATCTGTACGACCTTACCGTCACGCATAAGAACGATCCGATCGCCCATCTTGAGCGCCTCGTCGAGATCGTGGGTAATGAACATGATCGTCTTCTTGACCCGGCTTTCGAGGGCCAGAAGCTCATCCTGCATGTCCGTACGGATCAGCGGGTCCAGGGCGCTGAACGCCTCATCCATGAGAAGAATGTCGGGATCGACCGCAAGGGCTCGCGCCAGACCGACGCGCTGCTTCATGCCGCCGGAGAGGGTTGCCGGCAGGTAGTCTCCCCACCCGGTCAGACCGACGAGCTGAAGTGATTCCTCGGATTTCTTCCGGCGCTCATCGGGATCCACCCCCTGCACCTCGAGACCGAACTCGACATTCTCAAAGACGGTCTTGTGCGGAAAGAGCGCGAAGCTCTGGAAGACCATGCCGAACTTCTTGCGTCGGAGATCGCGGAGCTCATCCTTATCCAGGGAGGTGACGTCAACATCGTCGACGTAGATCTTTCCGTGCGTCGGCTCCATGAGCCGGTTCACGCAGCGAATCAAGGTCGACTTGCCGCTGCCCGAGAGTCCCATGACCACGACGGTCTCGCCCTCGTGGATGTCGAACGTTGCGTCCGCCACGCCGACGGCCAGCTTGGTCTTGCTGAGGATTTCGTCTTTGCTCATTCCCTTCTGAACGAGCTCAATGGCGCGGCTCGGATTGCGACCGAAAACCTTGTACACGTTCTCGATCCGTATCTTGACCTTCTGCTCTTCCATTCAGTCTTCCTTTACGCCCCAGGTGCATCCACGACACGATTGTGACATCAATCATATGACATCAGTTTTCGAACGCTAGAAATTACACTACGATCCTAAGGTACGCGCACCCGCAGAGGGTGTCAAGGGGAATAGATCGAGTTAAATGCATTTTCACCCGACAAGAGCACTCGATTGTATGCCCCGACGGTGCGGCAATCGTCCTGACGCTTCCATCAGCTCCACCGCGCACGCTTCTTCTTCCATAACCTGTTTTAGCATAAGTACATAGATTGTGGAAACAACCATCGATCGCAGCGAGCCGGCCCGAGCCGCGGCGCTACTGCCCTGCCCCAGACTCGGAAACCCTCCTTGACAATCTCTGGTATTTTGAGCACTATTGTTTAGGATACAATAAGCCCAGTGGACAGAAACGGATCGAACCGGTACGTCCAGCCGTGCAGCATTGAGGAAGGAGCCGTAGGATAGTGCATCCATCGGATCAGGATCAGGTAAGTCAAGAGGTTCTCTCGCTGCTCCGGCGGATTATCCGGGCTATCGACCTACACTCGAAACAGTTGGAGAAGTCCTTCGGACTCACCGGACCGCAACTCGTGATCATGCGGACAATCTCGGTACATCGGGATATCACCGTCGGGGGCGTAGCGCGACAGGTCAGCCTGAGCCAGGCAACCGTAACCAACATCATCGACCGTCTCGAGTCCCGGGACCTGGTACAGCGGTCGCGCAGCTCCCAGGACAAGCGGAAGGTCACCGTCTCCATTACGGAGGAGGGCCAGGCCCTTCTCGACAAGAAGCCGACCTTCCTGCAGGAACGGTTCATTCGGGAGTTCGTGCAGCTCCAGCAGTGGGAGCAGCTGCAGATTCTATCCAGCCTTCAGCGTGTCGCCACCATGATGGGAGCGGAAGAGGTTCCGGCCACACCGGGGGTGCTCGACGCATCGGCAATTCCCGAGCATAATCCCGTGGATGCCTCGGCCCCATCAACGCGAGACAGTTCACCCGCCGAAGAGCGGGGAAGCACCCCCCAGGCGTAGAGCGGATACCGCTGAGGGCGTCGCCTCGGACCCGGCGGCCACCGGCGCCGACGTACGCCCGCATCTGGTGTGTCTGGATCTCGAAGGCGTGCTCATGCCCGAGGTATGGATAGCCCTTGCAGGCGCCTTCGACGTCCCGCAGCTTCGTCTTACGACGCGGGACATAGACGATTACGACGAGCTCATGAGCCGCCGCCTGGAGGCGGTGGCGCAACACGGCATAACCATGTCCGGTATTGCGGACGTTGTCGGCAAACTGGAGCCTCTCGACGGGGCAAAGGCCTTCATGGCGCACCTTCGAAGGGAGGCGCAGGTCATCATCCTCTCGGATACATTCCTGCAGTTCTGGGACGCCATGGCCCCGCAGCTGGATTACCCTACCGTCTTCTGCAACACCCTCGTCGTGGAGAACGATCGCATCGTCGGCTATCGGATGCGCATTGACGACGGCAAACGACGCTCAGTCGAGGCGTTTCGTGACCTGGGATTCCGAACGACCGCCGCCGGCGACTCCTTCAACGACATCTCCATGCTGCGCGCTGCAGACCGGGGTATCCTCTACCGCCCCTCCCCTCAGGTGATTTCGGCAAACGCCGACCTGGTGGTTGCTCAGACGTACGACGAGTTACTGGACCAGATTCTAAGCGCGCCACACGCGCCGCACCCCGCGTACCCGCCGCACTGAGCGCACGCGCCACACCCCGCGCACCCCGC
>CAZUVX010000006.1:47958-49504 GCA_964623865.1 uncultured Spirochaetaceae bacterium
CACCCCGCGCACCCGCCGCACTGAGCGCAGTACCCACAGTACCCAGGGCACCCGCGACTCCTGCCACCCCCGGTGATCCCATTCGGTACGGCGACTTCCGCCCGGAAACGCGTGGCAGACCGGCAGTTGTTTTGCTATATTTCCCTCGCATGCATACGGGACAGCGGAGACGACATGGAATCGGGTGACACCGGCAATCCGGAAATGCGTAAGCGCGCCGAGGAGATCCTGGCCGGGGAGCAACGTGACGCGACGAGAGATTCGGAAGAGCTGATACATGAGCTCAGGATCCATCAGATTGAGCTGGAGATGCAGAACGAGGAGCTGCGCGAGAGCGAGCGGCAACTCAATGAGGCGCGACGAGAGTTCGAGGAGCTCTTCCGGCACGCTCCCATAGGGTATTTCGTCCTGGACCGCCGGGGCGTCATCGTGGACGCGAATCATGCGGCGACCCGCCTTGTCGGCGCGGCAGACGGGCGCCTCAAGGACAAGCCCTTCGTGGTGCTCCTGGCGCCGGAGGCGCACGAACGCTTCTTCCAACACCTGCGTCGCGTCTTCGAAGGAGGCGACGAGGTGACCACGGAGCTCTCCGTACAGGCCCGCGGAGGCGACCGGGTCTGGGCGCGCTTCGTCAGTCGGCCCCACAGCACCGGCCCGAAGAGCACCTACTGTCTGACGGCAGTCATCGACATGACGGAGGTAAAACGTGCCGAGGAGGAGCTGCGGGAGGCCAAGGAGCGCGCAGTCGCCGCCAGTCGGGCAAAGAGCAGCTTCCTTGCCAACATGAGCCACGAGATTCGAACTCCCATGAGCGGCATACTCTCCATGAGCGAACTGGCACTTTCGACCGCTCTGTCGGAGGAGCAGCGCCGTTACGTCCAGGCGGTTCACCTCTCGGCGCAGTCGCTTCTGTCCATCATCAACGACATCCTCGATTTTTCCAGGATAGAGGCAAACAAGCTCCAGATCGATCGCGCCCCCTTTTCCCTTCGCGGGACCCTCCGGTCGGTGGAGGATCTCTTTCGCCCCATGGCCGACAGAAAGGGGCTGACTCTGGCCTTCCATTACGACACCTGCCCCGACCCGGTGGAAGGGGACGAGAATCGGCTTCGCCAGGTCCTGATCAACCTGGTTGCCAACGCGATCAAGTTCACGGATACCGGCACGGTGTCCGTGACGGCCCGACTCGCCGGAGACTATTCTGAGATCGATGCTAACGGCACCCCGCCCGGCGATCTCGTCGAGTTCGTCGTCGCCGACACGGGGGTCGGCATCCCCACGGACCAGCAGGAGCACATCTTCGAGAGCTTCACCCAGGCCGAGAGCACGTACGCCCGCAGTTACGAAGGAGCCGGCCTCGGGCTCACCATCTCGCGCCGCCTCGCCGAAGCCATGGGCGGCGAAATCACCTTCACCAGCGCGGAAGACCGCGGGAGCACCTTCACTCTGCGACTTCCCCTCCCGGAGGCAGGGCTCACCGACGAAGCGAACCGGAACGACGGCGAGGCGCTCGCCAACAGGACCGGCGACCACGACCGCGCCGATG
>CAZUVX010000006.1:49604-55509 GCA_964623865.1 uncultured Spirochaetaceae bacterium
GCGGCGACGTTTACCGAGAAGACCGTGGACACGCCCGGCGGCCGCATCCTGGTGGCGGAGGACAACGCCATCAACATCATGGTGGTGCGAACCATTCTGGAGAAGTCGGGGTACTCCGTGGTCACCGTGTCGGATGGAAGCGCCGCACTCGAGGAGCTTTCGAGAAACCATTTCGACCTGGTGCTCATGGACATCTCAATGCCCGGGGTAGACGGGGTAACCGCAACCCGGCGAGTTCGCGCCGGTGAGGTTGCCGAGGCCAACCGGGACATTCCGATCGTCGCCGTCACCGCCCACGCGATGGCGGGGGATCGGGAAAGCTTCATGGAGGCGGGCATGACCGACTATCTGAGTAAGCCCTACAGCCGGGGAAACGTCCTCAAGGCCGTTGCGGACAATCTTGCCAGGGGCCGATAACAAAGCGGTATGTCGACACAAACCGCGAAACAGCACGTTCACATTGTCGGAATCGGCGCCTCCGCCGGCGGACTCGAAGCCATTGAAGCGTTCTTCGATGCGCTCCCGGAGGGGACCGATCTCGCCTTCGTCGTCATTCAACACCTCTCGCCCGACTACAAGAGCCTTATGGGTGACCTCCTCCGGAAGCACACGAACATGCCGATCCGTGAAGCCGAAGACGGGATGCCCGTTGAGCCCGCGTCGATCTACCTGATTCCGCGACGGATGAACATGACCATATTCGGGGGGAAGCTCTTTCTCTCGCGGCAGAAAGAGGGCCTCAACCTGCCCATAGACATCTTCTTCGAGGCGCTGGCGGAGGATCAGGGAGAACGCGCCGTCGGCGTCGTCCTCTCCGGCACGGGCAGCGACGGTACCCGGGGAATTCGCGCCATCAAGGAATCCGGTGGTATCGTCATGGTGCAGGACGCGGACACGGCCAAGTTCAACGGCATGCCGAACAGCGCCATTGCCACGGGCATTGTGGACTTCATTCTTCCGCCGGACCGGATTGCCGGGGAGTTGGTGAGCTACGCCGCGGGAAGCGTGGCCCTCAGTGAAGACATTACCGCTGCCGAGCACGGAGCTACGGACTACCTCTCCAAGATCTTTCTCCTCGTCAAGCGCCGCACCGGCGTAGATCTCTCCCTCTACAAGGAGAGCACCATCATCCGCCGGGTCGAGCGCCGCATGGGCATCAACCGGATCGACGAGCTTTCCCAGTACGTGCACTTCCTTGAGGACACGCCCCAGGAGGTAACAATCCTTTTCAAGGAGATCCTGATAGGCGTCACCAAGTTCTTCCGCGACGCCGAGGCCTTCGAGGTCCTCGCCGACAAGGGGATCCCGGAGATATTCGAGAACAAGGGCCCCGCCGAGCCCGTTCGCGTCTGGGTCCCCGGCTGCTCCACCGGCGAGGAAGCCTACACCCTGGCCATCCTCCTTTCGGAGTACGCGGAGCTGCAGGGACACACGAACGAGATCAAGGTCTTCGCCACCGACATCGATACGGATGCCATTGAGTTCGCCTCCGCGGGCGCCTATCCGGAGAGCATTGTAGCGGACATGTCCACGCAGAGGCTGAGCAAGTTCTTCTCCCGGAAGGAGGACTCCTACCACGTCTCGCAGCCTCTCCGGGAGATGGTGATATTTGCGTACCACAACGTCTTCAAGGATCCGCCCTTTCGACGCATCGACCTTGTGGCGTGTCGCAATCTGCTGATCTACCTGCAACCGGTTCTGCAGAAGCGCGTAATCGGCAACTTCCAGTTCAGCTTGAACCAGGGGGGCTTTCTCTTCCTGGGAACGAGCGAGAGTCTCGGAGAGCTCTCCACGAGCTTCGAGACCGTCGATGTGCGATGGAAGCTCTTTCGCCACAAACAGGAAGAGCGGTCCAGGCGTCTGCACTTCCCGGAGAACGCCCTGGAGCTCCGCACCAATCGTGCAACCCCTGAGACGCGACAAGAACGGGTATCGAAGGTTCGACGCCCCTTCGACCTGACCTTCGAGCGCCTGGTCGAAGTGACCCTGGCGCCCTGCGTCATTGTGAACGACGCCTGGGAAGTGCTCCACGTCTTCGGTGATGTCGGTGACTACTTTCAGGTGCCTACCGGCCGCATGGACTTCACCGTAAGCCGGATGGTGCGCCGGGACCTGGCGCTTCCTCTAACCACCGCTCTGCAAAATTCGATCAGCCGCAGCGAGGAGATCACGTATTCCGGTTTGAGAGTTCAACGGGAGCATGACACCTTCAATGCAAGGATTACCGTTACGCCGGTGATCGACGGCGCGGGCAACGCCGTCTACGCCATTCTCCTGCGCCGGGAAGAACCCGATGATGGTGAGAGGCACGTCACCTACCTCAACCTGGATGAGAGTGTGCGTACCCGCATGAGCGCGCTGGAGAGCGAGCTTCAGTTCACCAAGGAGAACCTGCAGGCCACCATTGAGGAGTTGGAGACCTCCAACGAGGAGCTACAGGCGACGAACGAGGAGCTCCTCTCGTCGAATGAGGAGCTTCAGAGCACCAACGAAGAACTGCAGTCCGTGAATGAAGAGCTCATCACCGTCAATGCCGAGTATCAGAAGAAGATCGAGGAGTTGTCCGAGCTGAACGATGATATGAACAACCTCCTTGCGAGCACGGACATTGGTACCGTCTTCCTGGACGGCGAGCTGATCATTCGGAAATTCACGCCGGCCGTTACCAGACAGATCAACCTCATTGAAAGTGACATCGGCCGTCCTTTTACGGACATCTCCAACAATCTTCGGTACGACAGCCTCACGGAGGACCTCCTCGAGGTCCTGAAACGGTGCGAGCCCATGGAGATCGAGGTACAGTCGACGCTCGACAGGTGGTACCTGGTGAAGATCCATCCGTACCGGTCGGACAGCGGCTGCACCGACGGCGTCGTGCTTACGCTGGTGGACATCACGGATCGCAAGAGCGCTCAGGGAGACGCCGCTCGCCAACACGACCTCACCATGCGTATCCTTGAAGCAAACCCGACGGCAATCACCATGGTTGACCGATCCGGGCGGATCGTGTTTGCCAACAGGCGGGGTGAAGAGATTCTGGGATTACGGCGCAGCGAACTCGAAGGGAAAGCCTATGACGCTCCGGAGTTCAGAATCACCGACGTGGAAGGCAAGCCGATCTCCCCTGAAGATCTGCCGTTCGGCCGGATTCTTGAGAGCGGGGCCCGGATCACAGAGTACTTCCACAGGATTGAAACCGGGGACGGCGTGGTACGGACCTTGAGCATCAACGGAAGCCCAATGTTCGACGCCGACGGGCGCGTCGAAGGCGCCGTCTTCAACTTTCGGGAGGTCGACGGTCACGAGAACGACGCGCATCCGCCCGAAGAGGGCCGGCATGAGTGAATCGCGTATCCTCCTGGTGGAGGACAACCACATCAATCAGGTGGTCGCCGGGAAGATCCTGGCCAGGGGCGGGTTGACCGCCGACGTCGCAGACTCCGGCGAGAAGGCGCTTCAGCTCCTCGCGGAACGGCCGTACGACCTGGTGCTCATGGACATCCGCCTTCCGGGGATCGACGGTGTCGAGACCTCCCGCAGGATCCGGTCGGGCGAATCCGGCGTGCTCAATCCCGACGTAGCTATCATAGCCCTCACCGCGTACTCCTCCGACGAGGACCACGTCACGTGCATCTCCGCAGGGATGAACGACTATCTTTCGAAGCCGCTGGAGATCAACCGATTCCTGGAAGTGGTGTCGAACTACGTGCAGCCTCCCTCCGACGGGGAGCAGGGGGACGGCACGGACACGACCTCGGAGGCACGGAGCCCGGAGACGTCGGGCCGGGACACTCCGCTCTTCGATCGGAACACTCTTGACGCGCAACTCGGTGGCGACGACGCCCTCGCCGAGGTGGCGGTTGCGACCTTCCTGGGACTCCTGGACCGGAAGCTCCTCCGTCTGGAGGGCGCCGTCGCGAATGACCGCGACGAGGACGCCTATCGAGAAGCCCACGCAATCGCCGGGGCCGCCGGCAACGTCGCGGCCGCGCGACTGGAGGGCGTCCTTCGTGAGATCGAGGCCCTCTCCCGCAGCGGCCGCCTCGACGAAGCCCGGCAACTGCTCCCCGTTCTTCAGGAAATCGCCCGGGAGACCCGCACAATCCTCGAGGAATTCCGCCGCGATCACTCTCCCTGATGAAACCGGTCGTGACCGGTGCCGGAAGCACTAGAGGCGCGTGCTGAGCCATGCCGGTGTTGACCGCGCCCGCAGCCGGGACTAAGGTTGCAGCACACGAGGAACAGCATCTGCAGGGGCACACGCTGCGCTAAGGGCGCCGCTACGCCTGGACCGGCGGGCGGCAACTTCGTCGCCGCTCTTTGGGAGGTACGATTGTGGCGGGATCGCTATTCGACGACGGCAACACTGAAGAGCTTCGCGAGGAGACCATCGACGCGCTGACGGAGGCGTATGCGGAAGACCTCCTCACGACCGAGGACTTCGAACGACGCGTCGCCTCCGCGAACATGGCGGATTCCGCCCGGGAGCTCCGGACAATCCTGGCGGCCATCCCGACCGCGGCTCCGGCGCGAAGGAGCCCTCGCGAGACTACGCCGGCAGCAGAGGGCGAGGACACGGTCTTCGCCATTCTCAGCTCCCGCACGTACTACCCGCCGGCGTCCGGCACCGGCGTAGCGAGTACGATCACCTTCCTCGGGAGCCTGGTCGTAGACCTTCGCGACGTTGCCCTTCGACCGGATCCGGTGTCCGTGAGCATCGTCTCTATAATGGGAGATGTGAAGATCCTCCTCCCCGCCGGCGCATCCGTCGACAACCGCATGGTCACCCTGCTCGCCGATGTGAAGGACAAAACCCGGTCCGGGAAGCGACGCGGACGCCGAGGGGACGCCGGGCCCCGGATTCGCCTCGAGGGCGTGTGCCTCATGAGCGATGTGAAGATCGTCGCGCAGTGACGGGACGGTGACGCGGGACCCTGTCTACTTCACGAGCCACGCCTGGGCGGTAATGCGTTTCGCCTTGTCGAGGGCGGTTGCGTAGTCATCGTGCTCGGTGAAGGTCGAGAGGTGCTCCTCCACCGGACCGTCGTCGGTATGAAAGGTGCAGACAGGATTGTCCACCAGCCCGTGGAGCTGCTCGGCGGCCAAACCGCGGACCATACAGTATTCGGCAAAGGAAGAGGCCTCCAGTCCCAGGAAGGCGCCGTCGGAACCGAAGAGGTGGCTCCGCGCGTCCAGCGCCTGCTCGAAGGGGCTCTTCGAGTAGTGAAAGACCCGGCTGAAGTGCTGGCCGGGTCCGATTATCCCCTCTCGGACCACTGCGTCCTTCATCTCCCGAATGAGCTCGGAGAAGTGGTGGTATCCGTTGCGGGTGCGAAAGAGCATGACCGCAATGTCGGTGTGCGCGTTGTTCTTGTGAAGAAGGGCGGGGATGTCGTAGTTGACGATGTAGCGTCCCCGGACCTTCTTGATGGACTGACCGTTCACCATGAGCACCTCGCTCTCGGGCACCCGCACCGAGAAGAGCTCCTCCGCCCGGAGGTTGAGGTCGTCCATGGCCTGAAAGGCGCCGATGGGCTTCGCGGCATCGAAGCGCTCCCGGAAGTAACGCTCGAAGGCAATTCGCATCTCCGGCGTGAAGGCGTCGCCACCGCGCACGGCGAAGACCAGCTTCACGGCGTAGTGCTTCTCGACGAGCTTGTGGCAGGCAATGAAATCACCGGGGATGTTGGCCATGTAGACCAGGAAGAGGTCCTTCTTGTAGGCGGAGCAGCGCTCGATCACCTTCAGGATGGCGCTCTCCGCAAGGACTCCGTTCGCCTCCGGCCGCAGGTAGACGAAGATATCGGTGAACGCACCACCGGTGTCCGGCCCCGCGTAGGGCAGAAGAACTCGGGGGGTCCGCACTGAAGCGCCGGTACCGGTATCCGCCGACATCCTGACTAGA
>CAZUVX010000006.1:55609-80998 GCA_964623865.1 uncultured Spirochaetaceae bacterium
CTCGCAGACCGCGCAGGGAACCTCAATGCCCCAGGCGGTGAGGACGCGCGGGTGGACCTCTCCGATGACGCCGATCGGCTCTCCGCCGACGTTCACCGCTGCGGCGCGGCCGGGTATGAAGCGCCGATCGGTCGCCTCCGAGAGGGTGTACTCCGTGTTGAGAAAGTACATGAGCGCGGTCAGCTGCGCCGTGACGGTGTTGAAGTCCGCCTCGGCGTCGGCCGTGAGGAACGCCGCGGTGTTGTGCGTGATCGTACCCTGAACGCTCCCTTCCGCTACGGTGACCGCCTTGCCCACCTCAAACATGTGGTGTGGATACACCGCGTTGGCGGAGACACTCTCCGACTCCAGGAGGAGCGGCAAAGCCGAGTTGCGCACGTACTCGTACTTCTCCGAAACGGGATTCGAGATGCGGACCAACTCCTTCACAACGTCGTTGCGCTGCTCCTCCGGATACATCCGGGTGACCAGCTCGTCGTAGGAGGCGAGGTAGTTGAAGACCATCTCCTGGAAGCCCAGACCGACGAGGATGCTCTTTATCCGGCGGGAGAAGCGATCCGTGGGGGAGAGGCGTCCGACGGTGAACTCCGAGGACATGTCCGGCTCGAAGGCGTCCATTCCCATGCCGATCATGATCTCCTCCACGACGTCGACGGAGTGGAGGAAATCGTTCCGGTAAACGGGCGGATGAGCCAGGATGACGTTGTCTTTCGCCTCGGCATGAATGCCCACGCGACGCAAACCCGCTACGCCCTCCTCCGCGGTAATCGCGCGTCCCAGGAGCTTGCTCGCGTAGCTCACGTTGATCTGCTGGGGCTGCTGGAAATAGTAGGGAGTCACAATCTCCCGCCCCAGAGGCGTGTCGTAGGGGTAGCGAATGCGCACCGGGCGAATCTCGTATCCCAGGTCGGCCAGGTCCGCCGCCACAATGGAGCACGCCAGGGTGAGCGTGTAGATGTCGGTACCCGTGAGCTCAACGAAGAGCGTGGTGTCGCCGGGCTCGACGGCACCGATGTCCGCGCTGTTGATGACGGGCGGGAAGCTCAGCACGTGCCCGTCGGCATCGATCAACAGAGGATATTGATCCATACCCTCCAGGATCCAGCCGAACTCCTTGCCCTTCTCGTGGTCCCGCAGGATCTCGGCGAGATTCATGGAGCGCTCCATTCCGAGAGGGGTGAAGCCGACCGAAGCGGGCTCCACGGCGCGAAAGCGGACGGGGTAGGAGAAGAGGTCGGAACGATAGACTCCCATGGCGATGGCACGGCGCTTCTGGCCGAAGTTCCAGGATACCTTCTCCTGGGACTGGATGATGTCTTCCAGCGTCTCCTCCGTGAGAGCCGGGCCGTGGAACTCAAAGGCCACGACGTAGGGGCGCACGTTCCGTGTCGATTCCTCCACCTCGACAAGACGGTCGCCGGCGTCCTGCATCTGCTCCCGCCGCGAGACGAAGCCATACGCAGGCGCAGCGCCGCCGCGATAGATCCGCAGCTGCCGCGCCAGCCCCGGGGTGGACCAGAGATCGGGACGATTGGTGTCGTTCAGCTCGAACTTGACAACGCCTTCGGCGTTTACCGGCTCATCCAGCTCCGCCTTTGCGGTGGTCAGGAGCTCCTCGAGCTCCGCATCCGGGAGATCGACACCGAGAAGACGGACGAACTCATCCTTGCGAGACTCTATCTTCGGCATGATTACTTCCTTCTCCGCAGACGGACACGCTCCAGGTCGGTAGAAAACAACTCACGCAGGTCATCCAGACCAAGGTGCATGAGCGCCATCCGGTCGATCCCCAGGCCCCAGGCGAGCACCGGCACGTGAACCCCCAACGGCTCGGTGACTTCCGGCCGGAAGATGCCGGAACCGCCCAGCTCGAACCATCCCAGCACGGGGTGCTTGATGTGCACTTCCACCGAGGGCTCCGTGAAGGGAAAGTATCCCGGGACGTACTTGATGTCGGTCGCTCCGGCAAGCTCCTCGGCGAACATCTCCAGGAAGCCCAGGAGGGTGCGGAGGTTCACCTCCTCACCCAGCACGATGCCTTCGGTCTGGTAGAACTCCGCAAGGTGCGTTGCATCCACCTGGTCGTGGCGGAAGCACCGCACAATGCCGAAGTACTTCCCGGGAACCTTCGCCCGGGGCAGCGTCTTTGCCGAGAGGACGGTTCCCTGGCTCCGGAGGATGAGGCGCCGCGTGAAGTCGCGGTCGAACTCGTAGTTCCAGCCGCGACTGCCGGTCTCCCAGCCGTCTTCGTGGGCAGCCGCCACCCGGGAGAGGTAGGGCTCCTCAATGTGCTCTGCGTGGGTCGGATTGTCTATGTGAAAGACATCGTGAATGTCCCGGGCCGCGTGGAACTGCGGCATGAACAGCGCATCCGAGTTCCAGAACTCCGTCTCCACCAGAGGACCGTCGAACTCTTCGAAGCCGAGAGAGGTAAGCTTGTCCTTCACCGTGTCGAGATACTCCGTGTAGGGGTTGCGACGTCCCGGGAGCAACCGCGTGGGCGGTGTGTTCACGTTGTAGGGCCGGAAGGATACCTCTTTCCAGCCGCCGTCCCGGAGCATCTCCGGCGTCAGGCGGCCCACCTCGTCGCCGGTGACGCCTGATGCCTCCAGATTCTTTGCCGCTTCAACACCGGCCTCGGTAAGGCGGTGGACCACTTCCTCGCGGTCGCTCACTTTGAAGACCGTGGAAGCGGCGCCGCGCTTCTTGCCGACGGCGGCGACGGCGCGCTCCTCCTCTTCCGACATGGCGCTCGAAGGGACCGCCCCCTCCTGAGCCGCCCGGTCCAGCACCGCGCGGAGCGCCCGCACGGATGGGGAGTCCCCCTCACGGAAGGCGACTTGCTTGCCTTCCTCCATGGCCAGGACACCCTCCTTCGAGAGGCGTCCGAAGGCGGAGCCGACGTCCTTCTGCTCCAGGCCCAGCTTCTGCGCGACCTGGGCCATGGGCTGCGGCCCTTCGCTGCGCAGAAGCTCTATCATGCGCTCCTCCGGTGTACCCGTCTCGGCGTACCGCGCACCCAGGTCGGTCAACTCGTACACCGTTTCCCGGGATCGCGACTCCTCCTCGATGAAGCTCTTCGCCGCGAGCCAGCTAATGGCCTGGTTCGCCTGGCCGAGATTGAGACCCAGATCCTCCTGGATGGCCTGGACCGTCACGGCCCGTCCATCCTTGAAGTGACGAAGGACCTTGACCTCGAGAGGGTGGAGATGGCGCTGTAGCTCTTGCTCCTGCATGCAATGCACTCCTTGGGATTGCGCCGTCCCGCGGCGCCATGCGGGTCCTGCCGCGGCACCGACGCGGGACCGGAGCCTCAATTCTTACTGAATGGTGGGCAAACTGTAAAGGACGCCCCGGGTTTGCGGCCCGGGGCGTCGTCAGGCGGGACGTGGAGGATAGGGGAGTCGAACCCCTGACCTATTGATTGCGAACCAATCGCTCTACCACCTGAGCTAATCCCCCACAGGCGGGCTCTTGCACTCGCCGGGACATAATATAACGATGCCCACGGCCCTGGCAACACGGTGAGCCCGGATAACACGCCTGCCACCTCGGCGCCGGCGACATTATACTTCCCGGAGATGGCCGAGAAATCAACGAGCAGGCACATTTCCAGCATTCCGGGGCCCCTGCGCCGTTACTTCGCCGAGCACCCGGATACCCGACGACGCGTTACCGCCACGGTCAGCTTCTTCCACGGCACCGGCAGTCACTTCCACGTCGAGCTTGTCGAAGAACCGGACTACGTGTGGGACCCCGACAGGCGCGAGTGGATCGCGCCAACCGGCGACACCGCCGGGGAGGGACGTCGACGCTTCATGAAGTTTCGCCGGGAAGACACCGCCCGGCGCTGGATACAGCAGGTCTTTGATCAGGAGTTCTCCGGAGAGACCCACCGCCTCGAGTTCACGGGTGACGTCTCGCAGACGTGGTTCTATCCGGAAGGGGACTGAGCACACTGCAGGGTATCACGCAGCTTGTTGAAAATCAGCGGCCGTCCCGGCCCGATCGGTACGCCTCCAGGCGCGACAAGATGCGCTTCACTCTATCTCGCAGAGCGCTGCCGATCGTGCTGTCGGGATGATACCGTGCCATCTTCGCGACGAACGAGAAGGTGTCGGCGAGGCGTTTGGTCGTAACCAGGGCGTGACCTCGGCGACCGCTCATGTCGTAACGGGCAACGTCGCGACGAAGACCCTGCTGCCCCAGCAGCTTCGACTGCACCGCGGCAATGCGCAGCGGCACGTCGCTCTCGGAGAAGGATCGCCGCTTCTCCTCGGGTAGATCCCCCGTGAGCGTTATGAGATAGGCGAGCATCCGTGCCTGGGCAATACGGTCGGTCTCGGACGGCTTGGCGCCCTCCTCCTGCTCACCATCGGCGCCGGCGTCCCCTTCGGGGGCCGCGACCGGACCACCGCCGGACACTGCCGGCTCTTCGGCGGGCTCTTCCTCGTCTTCGGGCGGTTCTTCAGCCTCGGCGGGCTCTTCCTCTTCTTCGAGCGGTTCTTCAGCCTCGGCACGCTCTTCCTCACCAGGCTCCTGGTCGGCGGCCGCCTCTTCGGGCGCCTCCGGCGTCTCCGGCGCCTCCTCCGGTGGCAGCTCATCCTCCGAGGGCAACGCATCGGGGGCAGCTTCCTCCTCCGGCTCCGGCGGCGGTGCGGGTTCAGACTCGGGTTCAGGCTCGGGTTCAGGCTCGGGTTCAGGCCGTTGAGGCGGCTGGACCGGCGGCGTAGTGCCGCTCGGCGCGGGAAAGGTCCCACCGTACACCGGATAGGGCATGGGCTGCATCTGCGGGACGGATTGGGGTTGGGGTTGCGGTTGCGGTTGCGGCTGTGGCTGCGCCGCGTCGGGCCGCGGCGGTTGCGGTTGCGGCTGTGGCTGCGCCGCGTCGGGCCGCGGCGGTTGAGCTTGGGGCTGAGGCTGCGCCGGCTCGGGCCACGGCGGTTGCTGCTGGTGCGGGGGCTGGGGTTGCCGGGATGCAGGCTCCTGCCGCGGCGGTTGTGGCTGAGGTCCCGCATCCGGCGCCGCCTCGGGCGGTTGCGCCTCGGGCGAGTGCGCCTCAGGCGAGTGCGCCTCGGGATGCTGCGCCTCGGGATGCTGCGCCTCGGGCGAGTGCGCAGGCGGCCCGGGGGGCGGCTCGGCTCCATGCTGCCCAGATGCCGGTTCCTCAGGAGGCGGTTCCCCGTCGCGGCGCCTGGAAGCCAGATTGAGCAGAGACGAGGAAGGGGGCTCGGGCTCCGCCGGGCCGCGGCCGCCGCCACCGGCACCGCCACCGCCGGCGAGATTCCACGGCAGGAGCTCCTCTTCCCACTCCTCCTCCTCTACCTCCTCCTCGGGCTGCTCTTCGTCCTCGAATTCGAAGGAAGTCTCGGAGAGGTCGAGAATCGGGATGGAGTCCTCTTCAATGCTCACGGGCTCTTCCTCGGCCTCGTCGGCCGGTTCCAGCTCTTCCGCCTCGGGCTGCGCGAGACTGGCCAGCTTCTCGAGGTTGCGCTGCCATGCGGCCTGAGTCTCCGGGTCCATGGCGTCGACGCTCTCCTCGTAGATCTGGAGACTCTCGTTGAGGGCGCTCAGATCCTCCGGGCTTGCTCGATTCCCCTGAAGACTGACCAGATCGTGGGCGGCGGACACCGCGCCGTCGGGATCCCCCATGGCGCGCCGCACCCGAGCCAGGAGGGCAAGAGCGGACGCCGATGAGGTCGTAGCGCGGATCTCTTCCAGAAGCACTCTGGCTTCGTCCAGGCGTTGCTGGGCGAAGAGCGTCTCGCCGAGAACCACCCCGACGTCCACGTCGTCCGGGTGGCTTTCGTAGACCGGGCGGATCCGTTCCTCCGCCTCTCCCGGGCGCCCTTTGCCCAGAAGGATTCGCGCTGCGGACTTCTCGAAGTCGTACCGATCCGGGTCCAGCTTCCGAATGCGGGCAAAGCACTCACCGGCCAACTCATCGCGGCCCTCGTGCATGTACACCTCACCCAGGCAGCGAAGGGCGTCCAGGTTGTCGGGCTCTTCGTCCAGGACGTCGTTCAGCACGCTCTCCGCGTCCTTGTACCTGGCGTGGGCAACAAGGGCGGAAGACAGGCTGAAGTGGATCGAATGGCGCCGTGGGTGCATTCGCGCAAGACTGTAGAGCTCATCCACCGCCCCCTCTGCGCCGGGTCGCCCGGCCAGAAGATCGGCCAGGTGGACCGCCGCGGCCTCGTAGCTCGGTGAGTCCTGTACGACCTGCCGAAGCGTGTCGATTCCGTCGTCGAGATCGCCGGCGCGAACGCGGAGAATGCCCAGGTTCGTCCGCGCCTGGGCGTCCGTGCCGTTCAGACGGAGAATCTCCTTATACGTGTGTTCCGCCTGGGCATAGTCCTGACGCTTCTGATAGATCCCGGCGAGGCTGCGCAGCGGAGCGGTCCAGCCGGGACGCGACCGGGAGGCGTGACGGTACTGTTCCTCGGCCTGCTCCAGATCTCCGAGGGCTTCGTAGGAGACGCCGAGATTGTAGCGGAGGCTCGGATGGTTAGGATCGTTCTTCAGCCCTCGAAGAAGGGCGTTTCGTGCCGACTCGTGATCGCCGATCTGCTGATAGAGGGTACCGAGGTTGTTGTGCGCCTGCGCGAAGTCGGGATCAGCGGCAACGGCGCGCTCGTAGGACTCCCGCGCTCTGTCCTCGTTTCCGGCGACCTTGTGAACGTTGCCCATGTTGTAGTGGATATCCGCCCGGTCGGGCCGCAGGCGTGCCGCGTACTCGAGCGCCTTCGTGGCCCGGGTAAGGTCTCCTTTCTGCCGGTACAACACGCCCAGGTTGTTCAACGCTTCGACGTTGCGTCGCTCCAGACCAAGGGCGCGGCGAAACGCGGATTCGGCGTCGCCCATCCGTCCCTGGGCGGTGCGAATGGAGCCCAACAGTACGTGCGTCCGTGCGTCGGTGTCGTGCGCGGCAAGGAGTTGCTTCGCCAGGCGCTCCGCGGTCTCGAAGTCACCCAGGCGGATCGACTGATACGCCTGTTGCAGCGTTGCGTCGAAGTCACGTTCGGGCATTAGCGCATCCTCTGAGGCCGCGCAACAACTTCGCGGGAGTAGTTGAGTGAACCCACAGATTCATCGTAGGCAGCCACCGCGAAGTAGTAAAGGAGTCCGTTTTCGAGCCCCTCGATTGTCACGCTTGTTGTATCGCCCACATCGATCGGAGAGGGTCCGCGGTTCGCCTCCGTCCCGAGGTACTCGCCGCTTCGCCGTCCGTAGTAGACTCGATAGCCTTGTACATCATCGCCCCTCACCGGGTTCCAGCTCAGGGAGACACCACCGTCACGGGACCCCACTTCCACGCCGCGTGGCGGCGGCGGCGGTTCGTTCGGTGTGTACGATACGGTGAGGCGCCGCACCTGAGGCGAAGGGTCGCCGGGCTCGCCGGGATACAGTTCCAGCCGGAGCCAGACGTAGCGTCCCTTCGCCGGTGGCATGAGCTCGATTGCCTCATCAAAGCGTTGCCATTCTCCCCGACCAACGAGATCGGAGCTCGTTACCCGGTAGAAGAGGCGCACATCACTCCGTCCCGGCTCGTGTACGTCCGCCGTGACTGCGTGCAACTCGCTTCCGTCCTGCCCCATGTCCAGAGGCCCAAGGACGACGTGCCCCGGGGCGGGTGTCTCCGGTGTCAGGTTGGGATCTTCGACGAAGCGTCGACTAATGCGCAGCTCGTCGATAAACCCGTCGAAACGCGGAGCAACACGGATGCTGCGAGGCGAGCGGGACCCGATCACGGGGATGAAGACGTCCCCCTCTTCATTCCCGGTACTCGTCGCGTGAGCCACGTCCTGGACGCGGCCGTCCACGAGGTACTCTATCAGCCCGATGTCTGCACGGTACCGCAGAAGGTGGTGCTGCCACCGCCGCGGCACCAGAAGGTCGCGGCCCTCCAGCTCCAGGGTGAAGGGACTTCGATCAGGGCCCTGAAAGAGATTCTCAAAGACCCACATGACGCGGCGGCCCCGAATTTCTGCAAGGACGCTCTGGGGTCGACCCGCGGCCACCTCACCGAGCACGCCGGACCAAGACAGGAGCACCTGCCCGTCCGAAGCGGTGACGGGAAAGAGCCAGAACTCAATGGAGAAGCTGCCCGCAATGGTGCCGGGAAAGAAGAGTGCATCCCGGCCGGGTTCGAGCTCCAGGGTGGCGCTGCCGGCACCGTCGAATCCGCCGGCACCCCCGCCGACGCGGACGTGCTCGGTGATAATGGGTGCGGAAGAGACAACGGTGTAATTGCCCGTGCGATCCGCCGCTCCCCCCGGTTCAAAGGGCACGAGAAGGTCGGTATCCGCCTCTACTTCGTAGGAGCGATCACTGAGTCGCAACTCCGGCAGTCCGCGAAAGCCCTCCCGGACCAGGATGTTCTCCATCCCGGACATGGGTTGCCACCCCCGGGAGCCGTCCAACACGAATTCCTCATCCGCCGCGACCGTTCCGGACGGAGTGATTGCGAGGCAGAGGAAGGCGCAGAGGAAGGCGCAGAGGAACGCAGATCGCAACGTCAAGGCTCTTTCTTTCCGTTTCATACCACCTTACCTTATTATCGCCTGCAATGCGGACTCAGAATAGCGTCTCCAAAGAGCGAATACGCCGCTCCTTGTCCACTATCCCCACTTCGCCCGGGGTATACATCATGAAGGACGAGGAGAACCGCACAATATACGTCGGCAAGGCGAAGAACCTTCGCAACCGCGTCCGATCCTACTTCTCCGGCGAGAAGGACCCGAAGACCGCCGTGCTGGTCGGCCGCGTCTACAACATAGAGACCGTGGTTACCCGCAACGAGTACGAGGCCCTCCTTCTGGAGAACAACCTCATCAAGAAGTGGAACCCCCGGTACAACATCAACCTCAAGGACGGGAAGACCTACCCGGTCATTCGGGTCACCAACGAGGAGTATCCCCGCGTCTTCAAGACGCGGTCCATGGTCCAGGACGGCTCCACCTACTACGGTCCTTTCACCAACGTCGGCCACATTGAAACCTATCTCGAGCTGATTGAGCGTATCTACCCACTGCGGAAGTGCCGCGGTCCGGTGAAGAAACGGGAGCACCCCTGCCTCTACTACCACCTCGGGCGCTGCGCCGCGGTGTGCGCCGGTAAGACAAGCAAGGAGCAATACGACCGACGGGTCGAAGGGGTGCGGAAGCTCCTTTCCGGGGATACCGCCGACATCCGCGCGGATCTGCAGCGAAAGATGGAAGAGGCTGCGGAAGCGCAGACGTACGAACGCGCCGCCGACTACCGCGACACCCTCCGGGCCCTGGATACCGTCGAGGCGGAACAGCAGGTGGTCGACTTCGATCCCGAGACGCGGGACTACGTGGGCTACGCCTCCCACGAGCAACTCGGGACCTTCGTGGTCTTCCAGATGCGCGCCGGTAAGCTCCTTTCGAGCGATATGTTCCGCACCGACGTCTTCGACACGGACGTGGAGGACTTGACCCAGTTCGTCGTACGCTACTACGAAGCCAAGAAGTCGGTCCCTTCCCGCCTCTATCTCCCCATTCAGGTCGATGAGGACACGCTCCACGCCTTCTTCAAGGATACCCATGGGGCCGATGTGTTCGTCTCACTCCCCCAGGAGACGCGCGACCAGTCCATCATCAACATGGCGCGGGAGAACGCCCGACAGGACATAGACAAGCGCATTCGCGAGCGGGGCAATCTCCCCGCCCTGGAGGAGTTGGCCCGCGTACTCTCGCTGCCCCAGGTCCCCCTGCGGATCGAGGGCTTCGACATTGCTCACGTCGGCGGCAAGTTTCCGGTCGCGTCCATGGTCTCGTTCCTGAATGGGGTGCCGAACAAGGCGGAGTACCGGCGTTACCACGTCCGCAGCCTGGAGGGGCGGATCGACGACTACGAAGCAATGCGGGAGATCGTCGCGCGCCGGTACACCAGAATCCTGAACGAGCGGAAGAATCGTCCCGATCTCATTCTGGTGGACGGCGGAAAGGGCCAGGTCGGCGCCGCCGGGGAGATCCTCGAGTCCCTGGGGCTGGGCCGGACACCGCTGGTCGGCCTGGCGAAGAAGAACGAGGAGATCTTCCTGCCGGACCGCCCCGAGCCGGTCACCCTCCCGGCGGGGTCGCCGCCGTTACAGCTGCTTCAGCACGTCAGAGACGAGGCGCACCGCTTCGCGACGAGCTTTCGATCCCGCATGCAGCAGAAGGAGATCTCCGGCTCCACGCTGGAGCGGGTTCCGGGAATTGGTGCAAAACGAAGCAGGCGCATCCTCCAAGCCTTCGGCACTTTGGACACCGTAGCGGAGACGCCGCCGGACGTCATTGCCAAGATCGTCGGTATCACGGAAGAGACGGCGCGTCAGGTGAGGGAGGTTGCCCGGGCCGGCGTGGAAGAGGCTGCAGACGCCGACGGCTACGACGCCGCAGACGGCGACGGAGAGGCCGCCGTCTCGGGCACGGCTACTTCGTAGATGAGACGCTCCAGCAGGATGGTGTGGGTTGCACCGGGAAGACTGCGGAGATCCGCATCGCAGGTTATGGCGCGGTGGATCAGCTCCTGGAGGCGGATGGCCGTGACGCGGCGCGCCGCCCGGTCATGGAAGGCCGCGTTGCGCTTGCCCCGCACGCCCGCCTTGGTTCGGGCGCTCTCAACGCTCTCTCCCGCATCCAGCAGGAATCGGTAGCGCAGAAGCCGGCGCAACTGCCAGAGAATGCCCGCGACGATCTGCACCGGAGAGGACTCACTTCCCAGAAGCAGCTTCTGCAGAATGTCCAGGGCGTGGGCGAGCTCGCCCTGCACCGCCGCCTCGAAGAGGCTGAAGACGTTCTCGCTCTTGCCGTGGTAGAGGTAGGTTTCCACCAGGTCGACGGTAATGACGCCGTTCTCGGCGACCACCGCCAGGCGGTCCGCCTCCGCACCAAGCTGGGCGGTGTCGTTCTGAACCAGATCGAGAAAGAGCTCCTCTGCCTCCTCCTCAATGGTCACACCATGCTTGCGGAACCGCGCCGCCAGCCAGCTGCGCTTCTTGTCCTCGAATAGCTCCCAGAAGACCGTGGTCCACGCCTTCGGGAAGGACTTCGCCCAGCTTCGATCGATTCGCGTCTCCTCGGAGATGAGCACCAGAGTGGCCTCTCGGGCGGGATCCTTCACGTACGCCTTGAGGCGGTCTCCGTCGCTCTTTCCGCCCAGGCGTTCCGCCCCGTAGAAGAGGACCAGGACGTGGGGCTGAAAGAGAGAGGGGCTGCGCAGGAGCGCTTCGACATCGACAAAGGAGTCTTCTCCCCCCTGGAAGCGGTGCTGCTCCGGGTCCTCGCCGGTGCGGGCGGCAATGTCGCTTCGAATCTCCGCAATGTACTCGTCCCGGCGGCCGGTTTCGGGACCGAGCAACAGATAGGCGGGGCGGGTATCGGCCATGGGCACGCTCACCCGTAGGAGCGAATGATGTGAGCGAGCTTGCCGAGAATACGGACGTCCTGGGTGTAGATGGGCGGGTACTTCGGGTTCTCCGCCTTCAGCTTCACCCGATTGGTCTCCTTGTAGAAACGCTTGAGCGTCACCGCTTCATCGACGGTAGCCACCACAATGTCTCCGTTCTCCGCGGTGGGCTGCTGCCGAATGATCGCCACGTCTCCGTCCATGATACCGGCGCCGCTCATGCTGTCTCCCCGGACGTGGAGGGCGAAGTGAGCGCCCTGCCCGATCAACTGCTGCGGAACGGGGATCCCGCCGTCGTAGTTCTCCTCTGCGAAGAGGGGCTTGCCGGCAGCAACGTTGCCCAGGAGCGGCACGGTGACCAGGGGTTCCTCTTCAGGTCGGCCCCGATCGAGAACTTCGATCGTACGGCTCCGGTGGTTGTTGAGGCCAATGTAGCCCTTTTTCTCGATCGCCTTGACGTGATCGTAGGCACCCTTCACCGAGATGCCGAAGTTGTCGGAAATCTCCCGAATGGTCGGCGGGTAGCTGTGCTCATCGATGTAGGCCTTGATGAAGTCGAGAACTTCCTGTTGCCGCTTTGTTATGGTCTTCATGCCGGTACCGTCTTCACTTCTTCACATCGATTCCGAGTTTGCGAATCTTGCCGTGGAGATTGCTCGGGTAGATTCCGAGCGCCTGAGCGGTCCGTGAGATATTATGGCCGTTCTCCTGGAGCTTTTCCTCGATGTAACGGCGCTCAAAGGTGTCTTTCGCTTCATTGAGGCCCATATCGAGATACTCTCCCAGTTCAGAAGACCGCCGTTTCGAGCGGCTCGCCTCTCCGAGGTTTCGGTGGACCTCGTCGGCGTCAATCTCCTCCCCTTCGCTGAGAATGGTAATCCGTTCGACGAAGTTTTTCAATTCGCGAATGTTGCCGGGCCAGTCGTAGTCGGCGAGGGCCTGCATGGCTTCCTCGGTGAACCGCTTCGGCGGCTGCCCCTCCTCTTCGTGCTGCCGCAGGAAGTGCTCAACCAGAAGTGGGAGGTCCTCAACGCGCTCCCGGAGCGGCGGCACCGGTATGGTAACTACGTTGACGCGGTAGTAGAGGTCCTCACGGAAGTTTCCCGCGTCGATCTCGGCCAGGATATCCTTGTTCGTCGCGGCAACAAGTCGCACGTCCACGGTGATATTCTCTTCGCCGCCGATGCGTTCGAACTTCATCTCCTGGATAACCCGGAGCATTTTCGCCTGGGCGGAGAGGGACATGTCCGCCACTTCGTCCAGGAAGAGGGTTCCGTGATCGGCAAGCTCGAATTTGCCGCGGCGCCGGCTCACGGCACTGGTGAAGGCCCCCTTCTCATGTCCGAAGAGCTCGCTCTCGATCAGGGAGTCCGGAATGGCCGCGCAGTTCACCTCCACGAAGGGCCCCGCGGCGCGACGGCTCTTCCTGTGGATCTCCCGGGCAACCAACTCCTTCCCGGTGCCGTTCTCCCCGGTGATCAGAATCGTGGAGTCCGTCTCGGCGGCCTGATCGATTATGCCGCGGATCTCCTCGAGCAGGCGGCTCCGACCGATCATCTGCAGCCGCGGCTGTAGCGAGTTGCGGAGCTCCCGGTTCTCCTGACGCAGCTTCTGGAGCTCGAGGGCGTTCCGCACCAGCGTCACCACCTTCTCCAGGCTCAGCGGCTTCTCGAGGAAATCGAAGGCGCCCATCTTCACCGCCTTCACCGCTACGTCAATGCTCCCGTGGCCGGAGATGACAATGACCGGCATGTCCACGTACGTCTCCTTGATCTCCTCGAGGACCTCAATGCCGCCCTTCTGGGGCAGCCAGACGTCAAGGATGACCAGGTCGATCGGCTCCGTCTTGAGCGCGTTCACCGCTTCCATGCCGTCCTCCGCAGTGAACACATCGTAGCCTTCGTCCTCGAGAATCTCCTGGAGTACTTCCCGTATGCCGGCTTCGTCGTCCACGACGAGTATTCGCGTCATTGCTGCAGCTCCGCGGGTAGATCTATGAAAAACGTCGTACCGATGTTGCGCTCACTCTCAAACCAGATCTGCCCATTGTGGTCAAAGACAATGCGCTCGACAATGGCTAAGCCCAACCCCGTTCCGTGGCGCTTGGTGGTGAAGTAGGGATGGAACACCTTGGTCTGGTCATCGGTGTCAATACCGGGTCCGGTGTCCTGAACCTGAATCCGGCAGTACCTGCTGTTGCCCTTTCTGACAACGCTCGCGTGTACCAGGATCTCCCCGCGACCGTTCATGGCGTCCAGGGCGTTTTGAAAGAGGTTGGTTATCACCTGCTTCATTTGTCGATAGTCCGCAGGGACAACGAGCCCGGGATCAATGGTGTCGTACTCGATCCCGGCACCCTGCAAGGCTTCGTATCCTGCGGCGGCATCTGCAACGAGATCACGAACTACGACCTGCTGATAGTCCGGCTCAGGGAGGCGTGAGAAGTTCCGGAACTCGCTCAACAGCTGATTGAGCCCTTCGACCTCGCGGATTATGGAGCTCACCGACTGCTCGAAGACACGCTCGAAGCCGTCCGTGCCCTGATGGTACTTCCGCAGCATCCGTTCCGCCGAGAGCTTGATCGGCGTAAGGGGATTCTTGATCTCGTGAGCCAGCCGTTGCGCAATCTCCTGCCACGCCGCCACCTTCTCCGTCTGCAGTATCTTGCGACGCGACCGGTCCAGCTCACTCACCATGCTGTTGAAAGACTCGACGAGCATGCCAAGATCATCGCGGGAACGCGTGAGGATCCGGAAGGAGTAGTCACCCTCCGCTACACGACGGGTCGCTTCCTCCAGGCTCATGATGGGGCGCATGATCTCGTCGGAGAGGAAGAAGGAGACCAGTATTGCCAGAAGGAGGAGCGGGAAGGAGAAGAAGGCGAAGAACGCCGCCACGGCGACGACAAAGGCCGACCGGAACCGGTCGAGTTGGGTAAAGAGCTCGATTGCGCCGGTCAGTTGCTGCGCCTTTGCGTCAAAGCCCTCGGGAAGCCGCACGCTGAGCACTGCGGACCACCCGTCCGGCAGACTCGGCGACGCCGCCCGCAGCCGGATGAACCCGGCAGCCTCGGTAGACTCTCTGGCAACCTGACCGATTCGAGCGTTCTCAACCTGCCGCGCCGAGAGAAACACCTCATTGTCTCCGCCGGCGTAGACCTCGCGTAACTCCTCGTCGAAGAGCTGAAACGCGCTGATCGTCGGGTTGACCTCGCGAATGGTCTCCCAGGTCTGCCGGGGCTGAGAGACGGCACCGCTCATCAGCGAATCGAAGACCCGGCTCTCCGCGAAGACCTCCACCGTCCGAGCACGATCGTCGTAGTACTCCAGGGCCAGATCGAGGCCCGCCCGCAACGCCTGGCCGGTATTGGCGCCGAACCAGGAGTTGAGGGCGGTCCGTATGAAGTGGATGGCGAAGATCCCCTGCGGCACCGATGCCAGGAACACGACGAAGGCGAAGAACAGCAGAAGCCGTGTCTTGAACCGCGCCCCTGGACGACCCCGCGCCCGCTGCCGGAGCAGCCGGACCACGTTGACCGCGATCATGGACACCAGAAAGGCGGGAAAGACAACCGCCACCAGTACAATGAAGAAGCGAGAGACGGCGCCTTCAATGGAGAGATCCGTGAGAATCTGCCGGGCAAAGACCAGGACCAGAACAATCAGTACCACATAGAGGAGGATGATGCTTACGAGCCCCGCCGGAGTGGTGTCGGTGCGTTCGCGCTGCTTCACGGTTCGGCCGCCTCACTCAGGGGTACGCGCGTCCACGGTGTTGAGACCGTATCGTCCGGAAGGAGAATGGCGAGAATGCCCAGGGCCGGGACGAAACGCACCGGCTGGATCCTCGCCTGCATCAGGAGATAGGACTCCCCGCCTGTATCCGCCTGGGGAACCCGCATGTCCTCCGTTGAGAAGAAGTCCGCGAGGAGTTCCCCCGATTCACGATAGCGCGTTTCCAGAACCCTCTCTCCCTCTTCGAGCCGGTGGAGCACGTACTCCTCCGAGAAGGGATCCCACTGCACCACGTAGACGTGGCGCTCCTCTCCGATCAGACGGTCGCCCAGAACGGCTCCAAAGCCCCGGCTCTCCTCGTATTGCCTGAGGACGAATTCTATCTCGCTCTTCAGGCCGGAACCGAGCGGTTCCAGAACGACGCGATCCCCGATCCCCCGGACGGTGGCGGATACCCGGCGGCCGCCGGGCGTGCCGGCGCCCTCGGACGGGAGGACGTGAGCATCGATCTCCTGAGAGAAGAGGGCTTGTGCCGCCAGGCTCATGATCGCCACGAGCAGGACTGCCGGACGCATGCCGACCAAGCGCCCGCCCATAGGCGGGGGTGCAGATGCCCGGGGCGTGTGCCGGTTCGATCGCACGAGGAGGTGTTGCGCCTCACTCCTCCTCGAAGCGGTTTTCGAAGAGTCGGGCGATCTCTTCAACTGCCTCAACCTCGTCATCCCCGTCCGCCGCGAGCGTCAGGGTGGTGTTGTAGCCGGCGCCCAGGGTAATGATGCCCATGATGGACTTGGCGTTGATCTCATCATCGTCTCTTCGCAGCATAACCGTCGAATCGAACTTCGAGGCGGTCTGCACAATCAACGCCGCGGGTCGAGCGTGGATTCCCGCTCTGTTCCTAACCGTGATCTCGCGTTCCGTCATCGACTCCCTCTGCACCCGTGTTGCCCAACCACTCGTTTCCGCTGCGATGCCGCTTGAAGTAGGCGGTCCGCGCGTTCTCCCGCTCGAGCCACTTGAGGACGCTCTGGTTGAACTCTCGAGCGGAGTAATACCCCATCTTCTTGAGCCGCTCGTTCATGGCGGCGGTCTCAACGATTATGGGTATGTTTCGTCCCGGCTTCACCGGGATCTTGAGATGGGGCACCGTCACCCCCAGTATCTCCCTGGTACGTTCCTCTTCGCCGATTCGATCGTAGATGGCGTCGCTCTCCCACGCTTCGAGCTCGCAGATCAGCTGAACCTGCTTGTTGTCTCGAATGGCGCCGACACCGAAGAGGTGCGTTATGTTGATGATCCCGAGTCCCCGGATCTCCATGTGGTGACCGAGCGCCTTGTTGGCTCCCGCCCCCATGAGAATGTTACCGGAGACGCACCGGATCTCCACCGCGTCGTCCGCTACCAGACGGTGTCCCCGCTCCACGAGCTCCAGCGCGGTCTCGCTCTTTCCGACCCCGCTGTCACCCAGAATGAGCGCGCCAATCCCGAAGACCTCCACCAGGGTGCCGTGAATGGTCTCCGACGGCGCAAAGACGTTCCCCAGCGCCCGGAGCAGCCGCGACGAGAAGTCCGACGAGGGCAGGTCGGTTTGCAGGAGGGGACAGTTCGACGCCTCGGCGATCTCGAAGAAGTCCCGCGTCGGCTCCAGCGCGTGGGTAAAGAGCACCACGGGCACGTCCCGCTCAAAGAACTCGTGAAGGACTCGCGTCTCCTCCTGGATTTCGAGCTTCCGAAGGAAGGCCGTTTCGCCGCGACCGAAGATCTGAATGCGTTCGCTCCCGAAGTTGTCGAAGAACCCGTTGAGCGCCAGACCCGGCCGGTTGATATCCGGCACCCGGATTTCCCGGGTCAGACCGGGACGCCCGCCGATGCACTTGAGGTTGAGTGCATTGTGTTCCTTGAGATCGAGGTCCAGGAGGTCGAGAACGGTAAACTTGCTAACCACGCGAGCCCTAGTGCTCCTTCACTTTCGACTTCTCTTTCTTCACCTTCAGTTCCAGCTTGTCGATCAGCGTGTCAATGCCTTCATGGAGCTCAAAGCTCTTCACCTTTATGACGTGGGAGTTCCCCCACCGGAAGTGGACTTTCGCCTCCAGCTCGTACTCATGGGTCTCCTTGACGAAGGTAAACTCAAGATCGACGATCAAATCCTTGGCAAAGTCGATCTTTCCCAGGCGATGCTCCACGAATTCCTGCGTTTCCTCTTTGAGATCAAAGTGGACTGCCTCTATGTCCAAATGCATATGCTACCTCCGATTATGGATTTCCGATCGGTTGTGCGTCATCGATCGTACGACGAGCTGATATCGAGCTCCTTGCGATACTTTGCGACGGTGCGCCGGGCAATGGAGATGCCCTGTTTCCTCAGGAGATCGGATATTCGCTGGTCAGAAAGGTGTTTTCCGCTCTTCGACTCCTCCTCAAGAATCTCCTTGATTGTTTCCTTCACCGCCTCCTTGGAGAAGCGGGAACCGCCGGAACCGGTACCCGATATCGAATTGGAGAAGAAGTACTTCAATTCGAAGATACCAAAATCTGTCTGCATATACTTGGCCGTCGTAATGCGTGAGACCGTCGCTTCGTGAACCCCAACCTCCGCGGCAATGTCCTTCAGAGTGAGGGGAACGAGGTATTTCGGTCCTTTCACGAAGAAGTCTCTCTGGAACTCGATGATGGCGCGGGAAACCTTCAGAAGGGTCTGGTTTCGCAACTGGATACTGTGTATAAACCAGCGCGCGTCCTTCACCGAAGAGTTCGCGAAGCGCCGTGCCGCTCGCTCTTCCTGATCCTTGGAAGGCGGCTTGCTGCTGATCTCCTCGAAGAAGGGGTTGATCGAGAGGACGGGAATCTCCTCGTCGTTGAGAATAATGACGAGCTCTCCCTCCTTCATGGTCACCAGAAGATCCGGCACCACGTAGCGCGTGGCCTCGTTGGAGTACTCCCGGCCCGGAAAGGGCGTGAGAGTGCGAACGAAATCCAGAATCTCCTGGACGTGTTCCTCCGTCGACTTCAGGCGCCTGGCTATGTCCCCGTACTTGCCCTTCTCTAGAAGGAGCAGATGGTCCCGCAGAACCGTCTCCGTGCCATCCGGCGCATCGTCCCGGAGAGCCGTCTGGACGAGCAGCGACTCCTGGTAGCTGGAAACCGCGGTACCGGCGGGCTCGAAGGATTGAATGACTCCGATGATTCGCCGGAGATCCTCGTGATCCTCTTCGGGAACCAGCGTGTAGGGGTCCTCAATGTGAAAGCCGTTCTCGTCGAGGTTCATGATCACCGTCTCCCCCAGAGCGAAAAGGCGGTCCGAGATGGGCTGGAGACGGAGCTGCCAGAGGAGGTGGTCGTGGAGGGACTCGGACCTGGACAGAGCTCCTTCCATGAACCGCCGCTTGTTGTCGCTGCTCTCCTCGTCGTACCCGCTATCCTGGAAGCCCGGGTCGGAGGTGTTCTCGAAGTAGTCGTACTCCTCATCCCGGGGCTGGGTTGCCTCGTCCAGAGAGACGGTCGAGGAGTCTTCAACAATGTCCAGGGCCGGATTCTGCTCGAGCTCCTGATCAATGCGGAACTTCAACTCCTGGATCGGCAGCATCATGAGCTGAATGCTCTGATAGAGCTGCGGATTCATGCGGAGCTTCTGTTCCTGAGCAAGTACCGGTTTCTGTATCTGCAATGATGCCTCCGGCCGCGGAACCGTGCGGGAACGCGCACGGCCGGCGCGGTGCGTTCCGAACTCTCCTGGGAACGCGACGGCCGCTGCGGCCTGGAATTCGATTGTGGTGTAGGGCTATTCCTTTGTCAACGCGACGGTGACGGTGACGGCAACGGCGACGGTGCATCCACGCCGCGCCGGCGCTTCGGCATCACATGCGGAAGCTCTCTCCCAGGTAGACCTTGCGGGCAAGGTCGTTCTGCATGACGTCATCCCGGGTCCCCGCGACCACAATCTCTCCATCCTTAATGATGTACGATCGGTCGGTGATTTCCAGAGTATCCCGGACGTTGTGGTCGGTGAGGAGGACGCCGATGTTCTTCTTCGAGAGATCGGCGATTATCGTCTTGATGTCATACACGGCAATAGGGTCGATGCCCGCAAAGGGTTCGTCGAGAAGCAGAAACTTCGGCTCAATGGCCAGGGACCGGGCTATCTCGGTTCGCCGGCGCTCGCCTCCTGAAAGCGTGTACGCCTTCTGGTGGCGGTTATCCTCGATTCCCAGCTCTTCCAGGAGCTCGTCAAGCTTCGCCTTCTTCTCTTTCCGGGTCATGTCCTTCCGAGTCTCCAGGATGGCCCAGATATTCTGCTCCACCGTGAGCTTCCTGAAGATGGATGCCTCCTGGGGAAGGTACGAGATGCCGAGCCGCGCCCGGCGATACATTGGGTAGCGGGTGACATCGGTGCCGTCCAGGAAGATGCGCCCCCGGTTAGGCGAGATGAACCCGACTATCATGTAGAAGACCGTTGTCTTGCCGGCGCCGTTGGGCCCCAGAAAGCCGACGACCTCACCGCGGTGCATGGCGAACTCAACGCCGCGCACCACGGTCCGCCGGCCGAAACGCTTCACGAGATCGCGCACTGCCAGTCCGCGACGGCCGTCGTCACTCACCGTCGGTCTCCCCGGATTCCTCCGGCGCCGCCGGCTCTTCCGCCTCTTCCGCCTCTTCCGCCTCTTCCGCCGCTGCGGGCTCTTCGTCCTCGGCCCGTCCCTCTTCCTCGTCCTCGTCCTCGGCCTGTTCCTCTTCCTCTTCCGTCGTCACGGACCCGCGCACCTCACCCTGTAGCGTAATGTCGTCGGTATCAATATTCATGACGATGCGCGAGGCGCGGTACTCGTCGCCCTTCCAGAAGACAACCGGAAGACCCGAGAGCTCGAGGTTCTGACTCTCGCGTTCGTACCGGGCAAATTCGCCGCGGGCCACCAGCTCCTCCCCGAGAATACGCACGCCCACCTGCACGGTGCTCACCTCTTCCTCGGTGCGGTGCTCAATGATATCGCCTTTGACGACCAATTCGTTCTCCAGGTCCTCCATGACCGCGGACCCTTCGACGCGTATGACTTCGTCCCGGCGGTCGAAGAAGAGGCGCCGGCTCTGGAGACGCAGACCGCGTTCCACATCCTGGACTCGCACTCCACCTTCCGCGGTGGCGTACCGGAAGTCCTCCCCGAAGATCTCGATGGTTTCCGCCTCAATGATGATCTCGTCCGAGACGATCTCCGCATCTCCGGACAGGACGGTGCGCTCCCGCCCCTCGGCAAAGACAATGGAGGTTCGGTCACCGGAGAATTCGAAGGTGTCGGCCGCGGCGACGGCTGCGCCGAACGCCGCCAGAACCGCGATGAGGAGCGCGCTACGAGTCGGTTGAATCGGTGTCCTCCTGCTCCTCCGCGTTGTCCTCGTCCACGTCGTCCTCTTCGGCGTTGTCCTCTTCCGCGTCGTCGGTCACCAGGCGTCCACTCACGTCGGCGGAGAAGGAGACCTCCTTGAGACGCGTGTCCGCCTCGAACCCGAGACCGGTGATCTCCGAGCCGGAGTCGCGCACCACCGTAACGCGGTCGTTCTCACGACTGGTGAGGCGGCTCTCCTCATCGTTCCAGTAGAGATAGTCGGCGGTGACCTCGGCACCTTCCGTTTCAGAGCGGAAGAGGATTCCCCCCGAGAGCTCGACATCGCTCGTATCCGTGAAGTAGATCGCCTCATCGGAGGTGCCCGAGCTGAGGACCTCGCCTTCGGCGTTGCGCTCCTGAAAAGAGATCCCGTAGAGGAGTTGCTTCTCCTGCTCCGGATAGGTCTCGAGGCGCTCCGCGGAGAAGACCAGGACGCGGTTACTCTCGCGCTCTACTGTATAGGACGACTGGAAGAGCACCGTTTCCGGAAGCTCCTCCGGACGCTCCTGGGCAATCCGACCGGCGTCGTAGTCGAGGCTGCACCCAACCAATGCCAGGAGCGCGGCGGCCGCGAAGGAGCTGGGCATGCGACGCTGGAGGGCGCTCATTGCCGATGTTCCACC
The DNA here is from genome assembly GCA_964623865.1 of uncultured Spirochaetaceae bacterium. GTDB lineage: Bacteria > Spirochaetota > Spirochaetia > DSM-27196 > PWMO01 > CAYFQV01. The sequence goes on from CAZUVX010000006.1 coordinate 76,763, forward strand.
AGGGACGCCGCCTCGGTGTGACGCCGCTGCCGCTCCATGTGTTCGAGGCCGCCGGCAATGAAGCTGCGAAACAACGGATGGGCGGCAATTGGTTTGGACTGGAACTCCGGGTGGAACTGTACACCGACGCCCCAGGGGTGACCCGCCCACTCAACCGACTCGACGAGAGCGCTGTCCTCCGTGACTGCGGAGACGACCAGACCGCTTTCGGCGAGTCCGTCGCGGTACTTGTTGGCAACCTCGTAGCGGTGGCGGTGGCGCTCCGAGATCACCTCGCGGTCGTAGATGCTGCGAATCCGCGTCGACGGAAGCAGGCGGGATTTGTTGGCGCCCAGGCGCATGGTACCGCCGTAGTTCTTCACGTTAACCTGCTCCTCCAGCAGACTTACCACCGGGTCCGGAGTGTCGGGAATGAACTCGGTGCTGTTTGCTTCGAGGAGGCCCATGATGTTGCGAGCGTGTTCGATCACCATGACCTGCATGCCCAGGCAGATCCCGAAGTAGGGCACCGCGTTCTCCCGGGCGTACTGGGCGGTACGGATCATTCCCTCAATACCGCGGCTCCCGAACCCCCCGGGCACCAGGATGCCGTCGACGGAAGCGAAGACCTCATCCAGGTCTTCCAGGCGCTCCAGCCGTTCGGAGTCGACTTTGACCAGCTCCACCCGCGTCTCGTTGGCGACGCCGCCGTGGAAGAGCGCTTCATCCACCGACTTGTACGAGTCGTTGAGGTCAATGTACTTGCCCACCACGGCAATGCGGACGCTTCGGTCCGCGCTCTGCACGACCTGGAAGACGTGCTCCCACTCCTCCAGCCGGGCCGGACCCGCTTCCAGCTTCAGAAGCCCCAGGATGATGGTGTCCAGTCCCTGGCGGTAGAAGCTCAGGGGGATTTCGTAGATGGTCGTCTTGATGTCGTAGGCGGAGATGACCGCCTCGTAGGGGACGTTCGTGAAGAGGGCGATCTTGCGCCGCAACTCTTCGGAAAGCATCTCCGGGACTCGGCATAGCAGCACATCCGGCTGGATGCCGATTTCCCGGAGCTCCTTCACGGAGTGCTGGGTCGGCTTCGTCTTGAGCTCTCCGCCGGCAACTTCGGGAATAAGCGTGACGTGCACCGAGATCACGTGACTGTGCCCGATCTCGTGGATCATCTGTCGCACCGCTTCCAGGAAGGGGAAGGATTCAATGTCACCGACGGTACCACCGATCTCGACAATCGTCACATCCACATCCGGCTGCTCGCCGACGGCGAGAACTCGTTGCTTGATGCGATCGGTGATGTGCGGGATGACCTGGACGGTGCGCCCGAGGTACCGGCCTTCGCGCTCGCGCTGGATCACTTCCTGGTAGATCTGCCCGGTCGTGATCGAGCTCTCTCTTGCCACCGGAGCACTCGTGAAGCGGGCGTAGTTGCCCAAGTCCAGATCGGTCTCCGCACCGTCGTCGGTGACGTACACCTCCCCGTGCTGATAGGGACTCATGGTGCCGGCGTCAACGTTGATGTAGGGATCGATCTTCACCATCCGAACCCGCAGCCCACGGCACTCCATGAGGCTGCCGATGGACGCGGCGGCGACGCCCTTTCCGAGGCTGGAACAGACTCCGCCGGTGACGAAGATATAGTTCTTCATGCCGGCAAATTATCCCAATGCCGGGAGGACGTGTCAACGAAGGGGGCGCCTCGCGCGATCTGCCGGTGGGTGCTCGTCAACCGGTCGGGCGAGGCGTGCAGCGACTCGCGTGCGCACGTACAGGGGAACACGCGCCTTCGCGGCCATGGCAAGCCCTCGGCTTACCGAGAGTGTAAGACGGTGCAGGGTGCTTTCTTTGAGATAGACGAAGTCTGCGGTCAGGGCCCCGTTGTCGCCTGCACGAATCTCGAGGTGTTGGGGAATCATGCGGTGCGAGTCAAGCAACTCCGTCACCACGTCGTACGCGGTCTCCGCAGGGACCTCAGGGTCGAGGGCTTCGAGTACCGCCTGTGCCTCGTGCATACCAACCGGTACCATGACGACGCGATGCTCCCTGGCCAGCTCCAGCAGCACGTGCGGGGCGTGAGAACCTTGCGTGAAGCTCAGACCTTTCAGTTCGGCGCTATCCCATCCAGGCTTCATACTGAACCTCAATATACCACGCCGCATCCGGAAAACCGACCGGACCGCAACATCGGCCGCTTCTCACTTTGCAGCGAAGAATGTTGACACCGGCTTTTCAAAGGGCCTAGATTGGGGTTCGTTTCCAACAACCCCGGAGAGGGAATGTCAAGTTTTCTTAATGACGATTTCTTCCAGAAGTTTCGCGACCTCATTTACAACGCCAGCGGTATTCATTTCTCCAGCTCCAACCGCTCCATTCTGGAAAGCCGGCTCCGGGAACGTCTTCGCGTCGCAGGGGCCGCCACCATGGGCGAGTACTACGACCGCATCCGCAAGGACACCGAGGAGCTGAAGGTCCTCCTGGACTCGGTGACGACCAACCTGACCCGGTTCTTCCGCAACACTGCGCACATCGAGACCTTCCAGAAGTTCGTCGTTCCCGACCTGGCGGAGTACAAGCGCCAACGCGGGGAGAAGTCGGTCCGCATCTGGAGCGCCGGCTGCTCCACCGGCGAGGAGCCCTACACCCTCGCCATGGTCGCCCTCGAGCACCTGCCCCCGAGCCTCTCGGTAGAGATCGTCGCCTCGGACATCAGCCTGAAGTCACTCATGATCGCCAAGGAAGGCTACTACAACCAGAGCCGCGTTCAAGGCGTGCCGGAGCACCTTCTTGCCAAGTACTTCACCCGGCTTGACGGGGGCTACCAGGTGGATGACCGGCTCAAGGAGATAATCCGCTTCGATTACCACAACCTCAAGAACGACAGCGGCCTGCGCGGCCTGGACGTCGTCTTCTGCCGGAACGTCCTCATTTACTTCGACGAGGCGGCCCAGAAGGCGACGGTCAACCGCTTCTGGGATGCCATGGGCTCCCACTCCTTTCTCTTCATAGGTCATTCCGAGTCGTTGTTCGGCATGAACACGCAGTTTGAGTTCTTTCGCACCGACTGGGCCTGCATCTACCGGAAAGAGGTGGCGCGACCGTGAAAGAGAACGCAATCCGCGCCCTCGTGGTCGACGACTCCGCCCTCATGCGGAACCTGATCTCCCGCATTCTCAACGGTGCGACGGACATTGAGGTTGTCGGCACCGCCGTGAACGGGCGCTTTGCCCTGCAGAAGCTCGAACGTCTCGACCCCGACGTGATTGTCCTGGACATCGAGATGCCGGAGATGAACGGGCTGGAGTTCCTCGAAGAGCGACGAAAGCGTCACGTTGAGGTGCCCGTAATCATTCTCTCTTCGGTGGCGCAGCGAGGGGCGAAGGTGACCATGGACGCCCTCTCCCTCGGCGCCGCCGACTTCATTCTGAAACCGTCGGGGCCCGTGTCCGGGGACATCCACAAGGTCGGGGATCAGCTCGTCGAAACGGTCCGTTCCTACGGACGCAAGCACCGGAACAAACGGGGGCGCCCGGCCCCGCCGCGACCGGTTGCGCCGGAAGATGTCGGACCCCAACCGGAGCGGAAACCGACACCGGTAGCGGGACGCGATCGCGCCGGGACGGCCGGGCCGGTGAAGCCTGAGGCGGAGCCCGGCGAGATTCACCTCGTCGCGATCGGCATCTCTACGGGAGGACCGAACGCTCTGCGCAAGGTCTTTGCCCAGGTGGACGGGAGCATCGGCGTACCCTTCGTCGTTGTGCAGCACATGCCCGCCGGCTTCACCACCGAGTTCGCCAGGAGTCTGGACCGGCTCTGCCCACTCGAGGTGAAGGAGGCCAAAGACGGGGATCTGCTTCAGCCGGGACGGGTGCTCGTAGCCCCGGGGAACCTCCATCTCACGGTTGAGCGCAAGTCACTTTCCGGAATCGTTCACGTCACCGACGGGGAGGCGCGAAACGGCCACCGCCCATCGGTGGACGTGCTCTTCGAGTCGGTGGCGGCGGCCTACGGCAACCACGCTCTGGCGGTCATCATGACCGGCATGGGACGCGACGGCGCCCAGGAGATCGGCTCGATCCGGCGCCGCGGCGGCATTACAATCGGCCAGGACGAGGCGACCAGCGTCGTCTACGGCATGCCCAAGGTCGCCTACGAGTTGGGCCACGTCCAACAACAGCTGCCGCTCCACGAGATCGCATCCGCACTAAGCGATATCGTCCGCCGGCAGAACGGGTAACGCCCGGTTATCCGCGG
>CAZUVX010000006.1:81098-84913 GCA_964623865.1 uncultured Spirochaetaceae bacterium
CCCGACCACCTGGGGCATGTCCTTGCCGCGGCGGGAGCGGTGGTAGACGAAGGCCAGACCGAAGCCGACGCCCAGCCCGCCGAGACCCACCAGGACGTTCAGAACGTCGCGCCCCCTGCCGGCAATGCCGTCGCCAATGAGGGCATCCCCCAGGAAGTAGCCCAGGGCAAAGAGAACTAGAGGCATCATGAGGACGGTGAACCCCGCCCAGACCGCCTTGCCCGGGTGAATGTAGACGTCCACCAACTGGTTGGGCGCTACCGGTACGTTGGAAGCGTTCTCCGCGGTGAACTCCCGCGTCCTGGGGCTGCAGAACACCTGTGACGCGGGACAGCTCCCGCAGGCGCTGTCGTCGCAGGCCAGGGTAACGCGGTCGCCCTCAACTCGCAGAACGCGCGCTTTCTCTATCATGCTCAGGCTCCTTGCACGGCACCGAGATGCGCTCGATTGAGCGCGCCGCAGCGCCGTCGGCCAGCTCCAGGATCACTCCGTTCAAGGCCAGGTTGGTCCAGCACTCCTCGGAGCGCTCCGGCATTTGTCGAATCAGCTTCTGCACTTCAATGTCGATCTGGAGGCCCGACACCCCGTCCATGCTGCCGGTCCGGCCGGCGTCACAGATGGTGGCGGTTCCATTCCGGCGCACCGTCTCGTCGGCGGTCGCCACGCGTTGTCCGGTGCCGATGACCGCCGAAACCAGACCGTCCGCCAGGTGGAACATGGTCAGCTTCTCCGCGGTGGTGACGGCGTGGAAATCCACGACGACGACATCCGTCTCCTTCCGGGCGCGATCCACGAGCTCCGGCAGAAAGGTAAAGGGATTGCTCAGGTGCACCCTGCCGAAGCCCGACTGCCCCAAGAGCGAGATCACCGCGACCTTCCGCTCCCCGGCGGTGAAGACGCGCCATCCCCGCCCCGGATTGCCCGGCGGAAAGTTGGCCGCCCGGAGAATGTACGGCGCCGTGGCAATGTGGGTCACCATGTCCTTCTTGTAGTAGATCTGATCACCGCCGGTAATGACGTCGGCGCCCAACTTGTGCAGGTAGACGGAGTGATTCTTGCCTATGCCGAAGCCCCCCGTGGCGCCGTCGCCGTTGGCAATGACAAGATCGATCCCGTGCTCTTCGCGGACCTTGGGGAGCAGCGTCTTCACGCAGTACACGCCCGCCTTTCCGACTATCTCGCCTATGAACAGAATCTTCATGGTGGAACCGGTGCTCATACTATACCGGATTGCCCGGCTTTGTTCACCCCGGGCTCCGCCGGACCGCACCCGTCGCACCGCGGCAGCACTGCGGCGCCCGTCTGTGTCGAAAAGACCCACCCAAACCCTGTCGGCCCGCCGATCTGTTACCGAAAGGGCGTTTCCGCGGTCGTAGAGACCGGCGGTGCCCGCCGCCGCTTCGGCGAGCCCTACCGCCGGCGCTGCGCGGTCGGTCGTCGTAAGCATCGATCATGAAAAGAATTAGTGGACGATGCCCACGGCCGGACGAAATTTGCGCGACACCTGGCACATGAGTTGCTAAAATGGTGGTGGAGCGGTCGAAAGACGCTCCCATCGATGGCGTTGCCTCGATGCAGTGCCGCTGCACGGCAGGGCACACACCCTATTGGAGCGAAAGCTCAAGGAGTTTCACCATGAAACACCGCGACCTAGGTGACCTCGGCCGGATTCTCGACGAGGTCTTTTCCGCAGCAGCCGACAACATGAGCACGGTCTTCGGCGAGAAGACGGGATTCGACCCGAGGGAGAAGGGATTCAACTGGGATGCCCAGTGGGACTTCTACCCGTCGCACTCGTACCCCCCGGTCAACATCTACATGACCGACGACAAGACCATGGTCTTCGAGTTCGCCCTGGCTGGCTTCCGGGAGAGCGACATTGATCTGCAGTTCAAGGGCGACTACATGATGCTCTCGGCTAAGCCCCCCGCCGACATGGAGCCGGACGAGAACGTCCACTTCCTGAAGCGACGCCTCAAGGTCAAGGAGATCCGGGACCAGCGCTACTACGTGCCGGAGGACAAGTTCGACCGGGAGGCCTCGGAGGCGGTCTTTCGGAACGGCATTCTCCGTGTAACGGTTCCCCCCAAGGATCGCCCGGAGGGGGAGGGCTACAAGATCTCCATCAAGAAGGAGGACGAAGCATGATCTTCTGGATCATCGTGGGCATTGCAATCGGCTACTTCTTCAAACCGCAGATCGACAAGGGCGTCAGCAAGGTCATCGGGTTGATTCGGGACAACCGGAACGACCGGGACCGGTACTGAGGACTCCCCGGAACCACCCTGCGACGGTGCGGGTTCCCTCCGGACCCGGAAGTTGAACCGAACGTTTTTCGGGGCTGTCTCAGAAGCGCTGAGGCAGCCCCTCTTCTTTGTCCGGCAACGTCTTCGTGAGGAAAGCCGCGGCTTCCTGAGGTAATTCCCCATGCGAAATAGTCAAATTCACGATGACGCATTAGAATAGGGAATCATGTCGCTTCTCAACCGTGCCGCCGAGGCGCGGAACGGTGGTACCGGTGCATCGGCACAAACGGCGCGTGTCGTGGAAAGAGCCGCACGGGATGTCGATCGCCTCCTCGAAACGGTAGAGCGCATCTATCACGTGCGCGATCTTGATACGCTCCTCGCCAACATCCTCCTGGAGGCGCGCCGGTTCGTCCGGGCCGACGCCGGGACCATCTACCTGGAGGCGCGGGGCCGCCTCTACTTCCGGTACGTCCAGAACGACACCCTCTTTGAGCACGACACCCCGGAACAACGACACAATCTGGCGAGTCACAGCCTTCCCGTCGACACCAAGTCCCTCGCCGGGTACGTCGCGTCCAGCGGAGAGCCACTCCTGATTGACGATGTCTACGACATTCGCAGCGACGTCGACTACTCCCACAACCCCACCTTCGATCAACAGACGAACTATCGGACCCAGTCCATGCTCATTGTTCCGCTGCTCACGCGGGCGCATCAGGTTGTCGGCGTGCTCCAGCTGATCAACGCCAAGGCGCCGGACGGTACCGTGATCCCCTTCTCCGGGAAGGACCGGCTCTACATCATGCAGTTTGCCCAGCACGCCGCGACGGCAATCGAGCGCGCCAAGCTGAGCCAGGAGATGGTGCTCCGGATGGTGGAGATCGCCCGGCTCCGGGATCCCTTCGAGACGGCTCAGCACGCCCGTCGGGTGGCCGAGTTCGCCTCCGAGCTCTACCGGCGCTGGGCGCAGCAGCACGGGGTTGCCGCCTCGGTCTTCCGGACCACCCGGGACGCCCTGATTCCCGCGGCCATGCTCCACGATGTGGGCAAGATTGCCGTCAGCGATGCCGTTCTCAAGAAGCCCGCCGAGCTGACGCCGGAGGAAGCACACGAGATCAAGCTCCACACCGTCCACGGCGCCCGCCTCTTCACCCGCCGTGACTCGGCCTGGGACCAGATGGCCCGGGACATTGCGCTCAACCACCACGAACACTGGGACGGAACCGGCTACCCCGGCCACATTGAGGATCTGGAGGCGGAACCCATCAAGCTGGGGCGGGGCAAGCAAGGCACCGAGATCCCCCTGGTGGCACGGGTTGTCGCAATCGCCGACGTCTACGACGCCCTCATCTCGAAACGCACCTACAAGGAGCCGTGGGACTCCGACACGGCCCGCACCTACCTGGCCCACTCCGCCGAAACCCTCTTTGACCCGGAGCTGGTTGAGATCTTCCTGGACATGCAGCCCGTCATCGACTCCATCCAGGAACGCTTCGATTATTGAAGCACCGCTGGGGCGGCGCCGGGGGTGGGCCCGGCACACCCGAGGTGTGGGCGACCGCCGCA
>CAZUVX010000007.1:0-23553 GCA_964623865.1 uncultured Spirochaetaceae bacterium
GAATATGCGTGGCCCCAACCCCGATTCTGTGGGGATTATGCCTGGCCCGCGACACGATAGCCTCTTCGAGCGTCGCGAGTGCAGCAGAGTACAGCGTGAGCAGCGCCTGCGCGAGGGGATCCGCGCGATCATCGTGCAGCTCGATATTGACTGAGCCGAGCAGATGACCGTATACCACCGCCCCGCCGCGGTAGGTGGCCTCGAGACGCTGGCCCTGCCGGCGATAGAAGAAGACCGTCCGGCCTCCCACCTCGCCGTTTTCGCTGTCTGTCTCCCCCCGGAAGACACGCCCGTCGTAGTTGATCGTCACCGTTTTGCTCTCCTTTCATGGTCACCGCGAACACGTGCGCTGTGGTGCAAAGCGTCTGCGAGGCACCCGGCCCGACGACGATACGCAGTCGGTGTCAGATCATAGCACCGCACGAATACCCGCAAGAGCGGTTCGTGGCTCTCGCAGGCCGCATTGAGTGCGACCGAGAGCGCCGTCGGTGGTCCATCAGGCAGAAAGGTGCTGGGATTCCGCCCGCTGGGGTTGACGATCCTTGCGCTGACGGACGCGTTCATGTATCCGTTCATTGATGGTCCGACAACAAGACGCCGGACCCGTCTTCTTCGTTGGTGCGCTTTGCCCCGCCTCCCTCAGCGCTCGCAATCCTTTGCTTGCAGTTGGCATGCTGTAAGCCCGATCGTTATCCAACCCCGGATTTGCTCATAACGCTCGGTGATCCATTGACCGTATACCCAAGTCTCGGTCGAAGGAGAACGAGTACCACGCAGGCGCCCAGTAGCACGAAGGACAGGATGGCGAAGACGGCGCCATCGAACGGGGAGCTCCCAGATATCGTCATGTTGATGACGAAGTGGGCGATAATGGCTATCCAGATACTGCGGTCGGTCTGGTTGTAGAGCCAGGTGAAGAACACCGAGTAGCTCAGCACGGTGATGAGATAGCCGATGGAGAAGGCGGATACCAGCCCCTGCGTCGCGTGGAGAGTACCCTCCATGAAAAAGAGAGGAATGTGCCACGCCCACCAGATAAGACCGAGCAGAAGTGAGGCCAATAGCGGTGAGTGCTGCTTCTGAAGCCGTGGCAGCGCGTAGCCACGCCAGCCGATCTCCTCGGAGAAGGGACCAAGAAAGAATGTAAGGAGCACACCGCCGAAGAACGCCGGCACGCTCTCGAGGAGCCCGGCGAATCCGTCGAACGCAGGCCACGATCCGCCCATGCCTAGGTTGATCATCGAGCTCGCGAGGAAGAGACCGGGATAAACCAAGATCGCAAGCAACAGGATCCGAACCGGCACGCGAGAAAACGAGAACGTCCTACTCAAAAGTTCTCGAATACCTCCCGCATCGCGAGATCGAAGCAGGAATACGGTCCCGACTATGCTCGGACCGAATCCACCCACGAAGAAGAGCACGGCCCCGCCGGCGCTTTCAGTCGTATGGAGGCCGGCGACAACGACGGGCAACCAGGCAACCCACGAGAAGAGAAAGGTCAGAACCCCGAACCATGCGATACGCTTCACACACCAACCTCCGCCACGACTCTAACAGGCCCTCGTAAGGCCACCATGAGAACTCTCCTCAGGTCCGGGGCGGCGGTCACCGTAGTTCGGGGTCGTATCTCTCACCACCCGCCGGTAGGGGGCTACCATCCCCGGCTTGAGCCGCTTCTGCACCTGTCGGCGCATGAAGGGGACACGCGTCATGGCGGTCATGGCGAGCACGCGCAGGCGAGAGGCGTGACCGCGCCGATGCGCCCGGTAGAGCCCGTGCCGGCGGTAGTAGGCGTGATCACCCTGGAAGATCGCGCGTAGGCCGCCCCGCATTTCTTCCCGGAAGAGCAGGAGACCTGCGACACCGCGAAAGCTCTTCGGTTTGTGGAGTTGCGCCTCGGCGGCATCGCGGAGCTGTCGCGCCGCCGCATCGATCTCTCCGTCCAGGACTGCGTTGCTCCCGGACTCGTCCGTGATGACGCTATGCACGGTGGCGCCGTTGGTCTCCGCCCACGAGAGGAGGATCTCTCGGGTATTTGCGTTCTGGGAGAGTGAGCCGCTGATGAGAAAGGCGATATGCTTACCGGTCAGTCTCGGCTGGTGGGTGACCACGAAGCTGCGCTCCAGATATCGCTGCCACAGAGCAGACAGGTAGCGGTCATGGACGGTGCCGGCGTACGCGATCTTCGTTGCCGGAAGGACCACGTCTCGAAACAGGGGGACGAACTCGTCATTGGTCCCCTCGTAGGTGCACACGTTATTGAAGCCGCACTTCAGGCAACCGAGGCAGGGCCCCATCCTGATCCGCGAAAGATCGATGATAACGGGCGCCTCAAAATCCCGCACGAAGCGCCGAACCATTGCGCCGGTGTTCCCCTCCATGGTGTCGGTGACGACTACCAGGTCCGGCGGGGGCTTGTTACGGTCCGTCGGTTGCCCCGTTGCAACCGAAGACGCCTCCGGCAGGTACTCCCAGCTCTGAGAGACGACCGGTGCGAAGGCGCGCGGTTGCGACTGACCCATGGAGGCGCGCTTCATCATGGTCCTGAACCAGGTGAGGAGATGCGCGCGCTCCTCGGGCTCAAAGAGGTCGTGCATCCCTGCGGGGTAGCCGTCCAGGTAGTGCATCCCGAGGTCTTCAGATATGGCGCGGATGTAGTTGTGCGCCGTGTGATCGTAGAAGTGGATGGAAGTGCTCAAGGCCAGAGCGTAACGCCCGGCGAAGGCATCGCCCCGGTTGCGCTCGAAGATGAGCTCGATGAAGCGCTTGTATCCGGAGCTCACCAGGAGGTAGTAGAGGGGAAATGCCCAGAGGACGAGGTCCGCGCCGGCGACCTGCTCCATTACCGCATTGAAGCGTGCAGGATCTCGTTCAAAACCACGGAAACGCTTCGCCGCCTCCACCACGGTGAAGCTGTGCTCCCGCTCCTGAGCCGCGAGGTACATCGCAAACTGCAGGGTGACGCTCTCCGAGCCCTTTGGGCTTCCATTCAAGAGAACGATGTTCACGTGTGAAACCTCCGTGTCATTGCCTCGAAGCTGAACTCTCCCCGCTCTTCGAGGACGGCAAGGCCCATGAGCCGACCTCCCACGTAGCGGAGGAGATCGCGCTCCCGGTTTCGGTCATCCCGGGTCGGGTTTGCCGGCGACAACGCGGAGAGGCCGTGGGTGTAGATGAACATGTCCCGCAGAAGTCGCCGCAGTGCCTCCTCCGAAAGCTCCGCGAGGAACTCGTCCCGGCGCATCTTGTCCAGGAGCTCGAAGAGTGGCCAATCCGCGCCGGTCGGCGACCAGAGTCGGAATCCACCCGTCACGAGGAGGTGAAAGAGATTCGGCTCGGCCCTGGAGAACTCCAGGTAGCCCAGGCCGATCGCGAGGAACGCGCTCTCCTCGTCCTCCGCCTCCCGCGCGTAGGAGAGCGCAATCCGCGAGGCAACCGCACCCACCTCCGCCGCGAGCGCCTCCATTGCCGCAAAGCTGCGGTAGATAGGCTGTATCGATGACCCCAGCCGCTCCGCGATGTTGCGCGCCGTAAGACGCGAGGGTCCGCGGTCACGAACCACCTCCACTCCAGCCTGAATGATCGCCTCTCTGGTGTGTTTCACCTTCGGTGCCATTACAACCGCCAATAAAGAACGCATGTTACGTAACAATTGTTACTTTACCTCACCGCGGGATGACCGTCAAGCTTTTCTGCGTTGTGATGGTGTTTGAACTACGTGCTGCCGGCGGTCGGCGATTTCGGAGTGACGTGCTCGCGTTTCCGCGAGAGAATGGCAAAGGGAGCGGTCAATGAAAGTACTCGCCCTCGTCGGAAGTGACCGGAAAGACGGCAACACCGCCCGGATCGTCCAGATAGTCGACGCGAGGATGCGGGCTCTTGCGTCGGCGCACGGCGTGGTGCTGGAGTTCGAGACCCTCTTCCTTGCCGACCATGCCGTACGCCCGTGCCGGGGGTGCCGAGCGTGTTTTGATCATGGGGAAGAGCGCTGCCCGATTGACGACGACGTCGCGCTCGTCCGCGCGAAGATGGACGCAGCCGAGGGTGTGATCGTTGCGAGTCCGGTCTACGTCGACGACGTCAGCGGTCGGATCAAGAACTGGATGGACCGCCTGGCGTACCTCTCGCATCGTCCGGCGATGGGCGGGAAGTGCGCGTTTACCCTGGCGACTGTCGGCGGCAGCCCGACCACTCGCACGCTCCGCACGATGGACGGAGCGCTGCTCACGTGGGGCTGTCATCTGGTCGGCCGCGCCGGATTCAAGATGGGTGCGCGGGCCACCCGAGAAGATCTGCCGCGGTTCCGGCCGTCGGCCGAAAGGGTTGCCGACGAGCTGTTCGTCGCGATCGCGTCCAACCGAGCGCTGCGCCCGGCGTTCGTGTCGTTCATGGTGTTCAGGATCCAGCAGCTGGTCTGGCAGCGCGAGCCGGTCGGATCGTACGATCGCGCCTATTGGGAGGCGCAGGGATGGTTGAGCTCCGGCTGCGCCTTCTACGCGCCGCATCGAGCGCATCCGATCAAGGTCGCACTGGCGCGCTTGGCGGGCTCTGTAGTTCATCGCTTCGTAGCGTAAGGAGGATATCATGACGCTGGCGGAGAGACCGAGCACGCTGTACCGATTGGGTGGGCCGGCCGCGCTTCTGACCCTGGTCCTCTACGTGATCCAGTTCGTGCTCATCCGATGGGACGATTATCCGGTCTCGACCGAGCAGTGGTTCGCTCTCTTCGAGCGCAGCAGGCTCCTCGGGCTGTTCTACATGAACGCGCCGGACATCGTGTCGATCACCCTTCTCGGAGTGATGCTGCTGGCGCTGCGTACGGCGCTCACGTCGGACGGCCCGTCCTGGACGGCGGTCGCCGGCTACTTCGGGTTTCTGGGCGTCGGCGTCTTCGTCGTGCCCCGCGTCGCAATGCTCTCCATGCTTCCGCTCGCCGAGCGCTACGCCCTTGCCACCGATCAACTCTCGCGCGCTCGCCTGCTCGCTATCCGGTGGTGCCCGCCGGAAGAGCGCGCTCTCGGTTACTGATGCGGGGTGCCGTCATTACGCTTGGGCTCGCCGTCGTGATCCTCGGCGGATGCCAAGCCCTGGGTATCGGCCCGAATGACGGCGGTGCAGTCTCCGCGCCGGCGGCAACCGCTGCTGAAACAGCGCCGCGCATCCCCGGTGCGTGTCTGCCGGGTTCGGCCGGCCCTCTTCGTCATGAGGCGTGTACCGCCTTCTCGAAGGGCAGTCGCCGCAATGGCTCGCCCCACGCGGCATCTGAGAAAGGGTATCAGGGAGCACACAGATGGCTGAGCAGATTGCAGGTTTCTTCTCCTCCTGTTGCACCTGATCATCCCTGCACGGAAGGTCGAGGGCTAGGTCCGGAACGAAGCTACGGGCCGACCCTAGGTGTACCGGACCGACGGCATTTTCGTCCTCATCCTCGCGATCGGCGCCTGGGCTTCAGGCTCGTATTCGGATGCCTTGCCTTCTATCCGTACTTCTATCCCGTTGAACTCTGGGTCGTTGTGGATCGGGCCCCTGCCGACGCCTCGCCGGTGATCTTCGTCGGAGTGTTCCCTTACAGCGTCGTATGCCATAATTGTTGCCATGAAGACCTACTTCCCCGGCGATAGCTACCAAACACCGCCAGATGTGCCCAAGCCGGTCCTGCGTGTTCTCTCGGGGGCGTGGCGGTGGTTCTTCTATCTGCAGTACTTCGTGGAGGGTGTACGGACCTCCATGGCGGCACGCTTCGGCACCTACACGGATGAGGACTGGGCCGAGAGCTCCTACAATGTCATGCGCATCATTGAGCGCAACGGCGGACGTTTCGACATCACGGGGTTCCAACATGTTCGGGAAAATGCAGGGGAGGGTCCCTTCGTCTTCGTGAGCAATCATATGAGCACTCTGGAGACGCAGGTCTATCCCGTGCTCATTGTGCCGTTTATGCCGGTAACCTTCGTGGTCAAGGCGGAGCTCATGAAGCACCCCTTCCTGGGGCCGGTGCTGGAGACGCGGGATCCCATTCCGGTGTCTCGGAAGAACCCCCGAGACGACCTCAAGGTGGTGCTCGAGGAGGGGCCGAAGCGCCTGCGGCGTGGCATGTCCCTCATTATCTTCCCTCAGGCCACCCGAACGCCCCGGTTCCGGCGCGCCTCGTTCAATTCGCTCGGCACGAAGCTTGCTGCCTCGGTGGGAGTAAAGGCCGTTCCCATGGCCATCAAGAGCGACTTTTGGGGGGAGCGCGGCCTCATCCGCGGCTTCGGACCCATCCGCCCGGAGTGCACCATCCACGTGGAATTCGGCGAACCGGTTGAGGTGTCCGGCCGCGGCCGCCACGCCCACGAGTACATTGTCGACTTCATTGAGACGCGCCTCCGCGCGTGGGGTGCCGACGTCGGCGCTACTCCCCCAGCGCCCCGATGATCCCCTGGTACGCCGCGAAGAATGCGGCCTGATCCAGGGCGTCGTCGCTGCGATTCTGGGTTGCCGAGACGCAGTAGACTGTGCCGTCCTCGTGGACCAGCCGTGTGGTGAGGTTGAGGACGCCCGGTTCCGAGCCGCCCTTGTAGGAGGCGCGCTCCCACTGCTCCTTGCTCACCAGGCCCGGGTTCGCCGTCGTGAGATCCAGGTCCGCAACCTGCTCCATGAGTCCGCACAGGTTGTGAACGGAAAAGAACCACTCGATTTCCGGGGAGACCGGATCCCCGGCAAAGAGGCCGGCTTCCGGAAGTTCCTCGTCTGCGGTGCGGCGCAGGACTCGCCGGGCGTCGCTTTCGGATGCGGAGAGGAACTCCTCCTTGAGATCGGCGTTGTCCGGATCCTTCAGAACGAAGGCTTCCCGTGTCGTCAGGAAGGGTCTGCTGTGCGGTGCATGCTCCTCGACGGTGCGGCGCCGGACAATGTCAATGAGTGCATCGGTGGCGGTATTGTCGCTCCGGGAGATCATGAGCGTTGCCAGCGTTTCAATCGTCACTGCGGCACCGGTTGGCCAATCCTGGAGAATGCCGGTCGGAAGGCTCCGCCAGTCGTCCTGTACGGTGACGACGTCATCCCAGGCAAGGTTGCCCGCCGCAACCCGATCCTGCACCGCGGCCAGAACCGCGAGCTTGAAGGTTGACCCCACTGCAAGTGGTTCGTCGGCGTTGTGCCGGGCCAGGGTGCTCCCGTCCCGAGTCACCAGAACCGCCGTCTCACCGGGCAACTCCTTAAGCTTCGACACCGCCTCTTCCAGGTCCCTCGCCGCCGGGACAAGCTGCGTGAAGCGCAGGCCTGCAAGGCGCCCCTGGTCGTCCAGCTGAATGTCGGTCGTTGCCGTCCCTCCCGAGAACACAACCGCGTAGGGATTCGAGTCTCCGCGGACCTCCTGGTACTCTCCGAGCTGTCCGGCAACCTGGTCGAGCACCCGCTGCAACTGCGATGCAGGCAGCGCCGACGTGAATTGCTCCGTGTACTGCACAGCGTCGGCCCCGGCCGTGAAGAGCCTGTCCAGCACATCCTTCGGGCCCATCTGCTGCGCCCAGAGGAAGCCGGTTGCCGTGACCAGTAGCGCTGCTGCGCCAATCACGCTCCTCATGTACCTATCTCCTCCATATGGATGATTGCGTACGTACCTCCACCCTTGCCGCGCGGTGTCGGATGACGGCCTCTCCGACCCGGTGCTATTCCTCGAGGCCTTGATCCCGGATGAAGTCGGTGAGGCTTGCCGGGATGTGCGCGATCTCGCCGACCGGCGTCTCCCTCATGGCCCGCTTCGCCTCAGGAGGCAGCTCCATGAGCTTTGCGACGACCGCCCGGGCCCGATCGGGATCCCGGGATTCCAGGGCCTCCACAGCACGATAAAGGGCCGCGGACTCCGCGTCAATGAGCATTTCCGGGTTGTCGGTGGGGTATTCCCACTCCCGAACGGAGCGCACCGCCTGGAAGGGTGAGGAGAGGAGACTCAAGACTTTGTTGTGGGAGGCCGCGAGGACGGCGTTGAGGAAGGCGGCGTAGCCGCCGAGCATCCGCTCGCGCTCGCCGGGCGTTGCGGTGCGCTTCTCCTCGTGGGTTCGGCGCGTCAACTCGGCGAATAGACGCAGGTATTCATCCGTTGCGTCTCTGACGGACCTGATGTCCTCCTCCGTTGCACGCTCCGCCGCCAGAGCGAAGACCTCGGGCCAGACGACCTGGAAGAACTCCTCCACGTCCCAGACCGAGGCGCTCTGCCGTCGGAGAGCCAGCAGGAGGGCGTCGCCGAAGGCTTCCAGTTGCGACTCCGTCACGAAGGCGCCTTTGCCGTGCTGCACGTCGACGAGGCCGCGCGCCGCCAGGATGCGCGTAGCGTCCCGGACGACGCTCCGGCTGACCTGGAACTCCTCGGCAAGCTCCGGCTCGGTGGGCAAGGCGTCGCCGGGCCGGCGCTGTCCGGATACGATCTCCTCGGTCAGGGTGTCGGCCATCTCTTGCGCCATGGTCCTGCGATGAAGCGGTCGCCGCGCCGGGGTGCCGCCGAGGTTGTTTTCCCGGTGATCCTGTGCCATCGGCCGGAAGTATACCACACGGAGCAACAAGTTGTTGACACACCGTATCATCATGTCATAATATGACCCGATGAGTTGCGATGCGAAGGTCGGGCCGTGCTCGGCCGGGAGGAAGCGATGATGTCGGAGTCCGCACGGCGAACGGCGCAGAGATTCGCCCTTCACCAGTTCATTCACTGGGCTGCAATCGGCGTCATGGTACCGATAATGACGCTGGTCTTTCGCCGGCTCGGTCTTACGCTCTTCGAGGTTGGCCTGGCCACGGCCGCGTATTCGCTTACCACCGTTATCCTGGAGGTGCCGAGCGGCGCCCTCGCCGATCTGTGGGGCCGCAAGAAGACCTATCTTCTGGGTACCTTCTCGGACATTGCCGCAGTGGTGCTCCTCCTTTCCTTCAGGGGGCTGGGGATGGTCATTGTCGCAGCCGCGCTGCGAGGGGCGGGGCGCGCCTTTTCGAGCGGCTCCCTGGAGGCTCTCGCCGTGGAAACGATCCGTCGGGGTCAACCGGACTTCGACCTGAACCGCTTCTTCTCTCGTGTCGGGATGACCATCCCCGCCGGGCTCGCGGCGACCAGCCTCCTCGGGGGATTCCTTCCGGAGCTCGCCGATCTGCCCGTGGCGGCTTGGTTGGTTCGGGTATCTCCGGCGGAGGACTTCAGCGTGAACCTCCTGGTCAACGCCGCGCTGACCGGCGCTGCCGGACTTCTGTCGTGGTTCATGTTCGCCGAGCCGCGGCGCCGGCCCTCCGGGAGCGCCTCCGGCCCGCCGGGGTGGGGCGGTGAGGACGCCGCTGATGTGCGCGGGGCGATTGCGGTGCTGCGGCAGGTAGGAGGGGCCCTTCGGTTCGCGGCGAAGACGCGTGACCTGTTGCGTGTGCTTCTGTCGAGCTTCGCCGTCGGTCTGGTTCTGCACTCGGTGGAGATCTTCTGGCAGCCGCGCCTGGCATCGATCATTGTAACCGACAACGTGCGCCTCTTCGGCTTCCTGGGGAGCGGCTACTTCGCCGTTGCGGTGGTGGGGAGCGGCCTGTCGCCACTCCTCGTTCGGGTGACCCGGGGAAACCGCGCCATGGCGGTGATCCTCTATCGCGCCCTCAGTGCGGCGATCCTCGTGGTGCTGGCGCTGCAGACGCGCGCGGAGGGCTTCGGCATCGCCTATCTGGGCTTCTTCTTTCTGTACGCCTCTACAACGCCGATTCAGGCGACCATGCTGAACGAGCTCGTTCCCGACTCGAAACGGGCCACCCTGATCTCCGCGAGCTCCCTCATTATGCAGGGTGGCGGGTTTCTGGGGGCGCTGCTGTTCGGGGCGGTATCGCAGAGTGCAGGAATCGGTGTGAGCTGGATGATGGCCGCCGGTGCCTTTGCGCTGTCGACGCTGCTCTTCGTTCCCTTGGCGCGGCGTGCACGCCTCGATCGGGAGATCTCGGAATCCGCCACGGCGGGAGCATGTTAGTGTATTGTTACGGTCTGCGGCGGTCTTGCCGTGAAACCGCGGAGAATCGGCGCAGATCTAATGTTTTTCTAACGAATTTGCCCGGCCTAACGAAACCTTAACATACACTCTCCAATGTCGGCTCCGTGGTCGGGGTAGTCGGGGTAGCCCGGTTGGCCGGCACGGCGCACGCAAGTTTCCAACAAGACGAGGGGAGTGCAGGATGAAACGAGTGATCGCATTGGTGCTGCTCACCGGGCTGATTGCCGTGGGCGCCTTCGCCGGTGGGCAGCAGCAGGCCGGGACGGAGGAAGAGGCCGGCGGGTTCGACTGGATAATCGAGAGCGGCGACTTCATTGAGGTAAACGCGCTCGAGGTTGAAGGAAACGTCATTACCGCGGGAAGCTCGACGGTGTTCCCGGCGGCGGAGTACCTCGCCGACAAGTTCACGGATGAGGGGTACGGCGGCACCATTACCGTCGACAGCATCGGCTCCGGTGCGGGCTTCGAGCGCTTCATTGCGGGGGAGTCCGATATCTCGAATGCGAGCCGACCGATCAAGGAGAGCGAGGTTGAGGCCGCCCAGGCGAACGGCCGGGATCCTCTGGAGTTCCGCCTGGGCATGGATGCGCTGGCGGTGGTGGTGAACGCGGAGAACGACTGGATCACCAACGCGACGATCGAAGAGCTCGCCCAGCTGTTCACCGCCGACCGGTGGAGCGACGTGAACTCCGACTGGCCCGATCAGCCCGTGCAGAAGTTTATCCCAGGGACCGACAGCGGCACCTTCGACTACTTCGTTGAAGAGGTCTTCAATGATGACAGCGAGCCCCTCCTGTCCGCATCCAGTGTGCAACTCTCGGAGGACGACAATATCCTCGTGCGGGGTGTCGAGGGTAGCCGCTACGCCGTCGGTTTCTTCGGCTACGCGTACTACGTCGAGGAAGCGGACCGCATGGAGGTGCTGAGCATTGAAGGCGTTGAGGCAAGTGCGGAGAGTGTGGACAACGGCAGTTACCCGCTGGCGCGACCTCTCTTCATGTACTCCACGGCGGACATCATGCAGTCCAGGCCCCAGGTCGCGGCGTTCCTGGCGTTCGCAATCAACAACGCCACTGAAGCCATGCGCGGCGTCGGATACTTCAAGGCGTCGGACGAGGCGCTCAAGGACGCCGAGGAAATCTGGCTGTCCGCCATGGACGGTGCGTACTAAACGCGCGGTTTCGACGCCGGAGCACCTTGAACACAGCCTTCTGATTTGGTCGGGAGTGGAGGCGCCCCAGGGCGCCTGCTCCCGGCTTGTGATGTTCCGGCTCATCTCGAATGAGAAGCGCGCGAGAGTATCCACGTATGAGCGAACCGGGATTCGAACGAAGCGGACTCGACTTCACGCGTCGCAGGCGGCCTGGGGAGGCTGCAATACGCGCGTTTCTCTTTCTGTGTGCGCTTCTTTCAATCCTCACGACGATCGGAATCGTGGTGATCCTCGGGAAGGAGGCCTTCCTCTTCTTCGGAGATCCCGCGGTATCCCTCGTCGAGTTCTTCACATCGACGAAGTGGCAGCCTACGATCGGCCTGTTCGGTGTGCTCCCTCTCATTAATGCGACCTTGATGACGAGCATCATAGCGATGCTGGTGGCAATGCCCCTCGGCCTCATGGTCGCCGTCTACCTGAGCGAGTACGCCTCCGAGCGGGTGCGGGGCTTCCTGAAGCCGGTCCTCGAGGTCCTTGCCGGTATCCCTACAGTGGTCTATGGCTACTTCGCGGTGACCTTCATGACCCCGGTGCTGCAGAGCATCTTCGGCTCCGGCATTGTCGAGATCTACAACACCGGTTCGGCGGGCATTGTCATGGGGATTCTGATTCTGCCCCTGGTCACCTCCATGACTGAAGACGCCTTGAGCGCGGTGCCCAAGAGTCTTCGGGAGGCGGCGTATGCCGTCGGCTCCACCAGGATGGAGACTTCCATGCAGGTGGTTGTGCCCGCCGCCTTCTCCGGAATCGCCGCAGCGTTCATAGTCGGGTTATCCCGGGCCGTCGGCGAGACCATGATCGTGGCACTCGCGGCGGGAGCCGGACCCAACTTCACTTTCAATCCCTTTGAGGCTGCTGAGACCCTTACGGGGTACATCGTGCGGATCAGTGGCGGCGACATTGCCTACGACACGCCGGACTACAACAGCATCTTTGCGCTGGGGTTGGTCCTCTTCCTGATAACCCTGACCCTGAACATGATCAGCCGCCGCATTGTCGAGCGGTTCCGCGAGGTCTACGAATGAGGGCGAACACCGTCCGCCGCGAGGCCGTATCATGAGCACTTCTTCCTCTACGGAGACCTCTGCCTACACGGCGGTGGACGCGCGTCGTCATGAAGAGATGATGCAGAACCTGCGAAAGCGGCGGCACAAGGGGACGATCTGGCAGGCGCTCTTCTACCTGGCCACGACCATTGCCATTGTCGCTCTGATCACGCTGCTTCTGAACATCTTCAACCGCGCCTTCGGCTTCGTCCTCATTCACAACGAAATTCAGCCGGAGGAGCTCGTAGCAAGCGGTGACCTCGCCGACTTGTCGGAAG
The DNA here is from genome assembly GCA_964623865.1 of uncultured Spirochaetaceae bacterium. Classification (GTDB taxonomy): domain Bacteria; phylum Spirochaetota; class Spirochaetia; order DSM-27196; family PWMO01; genus CAYFQV01. The sequence continues at coordinate 12,527 of CAZUVX010000007.1, forward strand.
GCGAGCTCATCACGATTCTCGAAGACAACCTCTCCAGCGGATTGATTCGCCGTTTCAATTATGAGGAGCCGCTTGCCGACCGAAGCCTGGGGGATCTCGTAGACCTGGTGCAGCGACGAATCGTGAATCCTACGATCGTTGAGTCGTTTACCCTTGGCGAGTCCCTTTTCCGGCAGAACATGATTCGCCGGTCGCAAACCGATGCGCAGGTGGAGCTCGGCGAGCCCGTGGACCTCCGCTTTCGCTCCTGGCTCACGCCTCGCTTCATTGCCGCTCCCCAGAATCCCAAGCCGCAGCTGGCCGGGGTGCGCACCGCCCTGCTGGGGTCTGTCTGGATGATTGCCATTACGGCCCTCTTCGCCTTTCCCATTGGGGTCGCGGCGGCGATCTACCTGGAGGAGTACGCGAAGCGGAATCGCCTGAACCGGATCATCCAGGTGAATATCTACAACCTCTCGGGAGTTCCCTCGATCATCTACGGGCTCCTCGGGCTTGCCGTCTTCGTCCGCGCCCTCGGCGCAATCACGAGCGGCCTCGCCTTCGGCGGGGGTGGCGACGCAACGGAGAACGGTCGCACGATCATCTCAGCGGGGCTCACCCTGGGACTTCTGATCCTGCCCATCATCATCATCAACTCTCAGGAGGCTATCCGGGCCGTCTCTCAGTCGCTCCGGGACTCGAGCTACGCTCTGGGTGCGACCAGGTGGGAGACGATTCGCCACCACGTGCTCCCGGCGTCCTTCGATCGCATTCTCACCGGAACCATCCTGGCGATCTCCCGCGCCGTGGGTGAGACGGCGCCGCTGGTTGTGATCGGTGCGTCGACCTTCATTTCCGTTGATCCGACAAGCATCTTCTCCAAGTTCACGGCGCTGCCTATCCAGATCTACCAGTGGTCCGCCCGACCCCAAGGGCAGTTTCGAAACGTGGCGGCGGCGGCCATCATTGTGTTGCTGGTGCTCATGCTGTCCATGAACGCCGCCGCCATCATCATGCGGAACCGCATTTCCAAGCAGAGGAGGGCGTGACAGTGTCCGACGTCGCAACCGCCAATGATCGAAGAGAACCAACGACGGCCGCGCCGGCGGCCATGGCCACCCGGAATCTGAACTTCTTCTACGGGACCTTCCAAGCGCTCTACGATGTCAGCCTGCGCTTCGAGCGCTACAAGGTAACCGCGTTGATCGGCCCGTCCGGCTGCGGCAAGAGCACGCTCCTGCGCTGCCTGAACCGCATGAACGACCTGATTCCGGGGACGCGAGCGGACGGCGAGGTGCTGTTCCACACGAAGAACATCTACGATCGTGACGTCGATCCCGTGGAGATTCGTCGCCGCGTCGGCATGGTATTCCAGAAGCCCAATCCCTTCCCGAAGACGGTGTACGAGAATATTGCCTGGGGCGCGCGCATCAACGGGTACCGCGGCAGTATGGACGAGCTGGTCGAGCTGAGCCTGAAGAAGAGCGCTCTCTGGGAGGAGGTGAAGGACAAGCTCAAGCAGAACGCCCTCAGCCTTTCGGGAGGCCAGCAGCAGCGCCTCTGCATTGCCCGGGCCATTGCCGTTGAGCCCGACGTCATACTCATGGACGAGCCGACCTCGGCGCTGGATCCGATCTCGACTTCGAAGATCGAAGACCTGATTGAAGAGCTGAAGGAGCGCTTCACCATCATTATTGTCACGCATAACATGCAGCAGGCGGGCCGCGTCTCCGACGACACCGCCTTCTTCCTGAATGGGCGCGTTGTGGAGGCCGGCACGACCCGGGACATCTTCTTCAACCCCCGAGAGGAAGAGACGGAAGCGTACATCTCGGGCCGGTTCGGGTAGGTCCTCAGCCGCCTCTGCGCGGCCGCCTGCGCCCCTCCCCCCGCCTCCGGGCGCCCGCCGCCTCCGGGCGCCCGCCACCTCCGGGCGCCCGCTGTGTCCCGTTGACACACCGCCGATCGATCCCTTCAATGGGGCCATGAACTTCGCTCTCCTCCATCCCCGTGAGCAGATCGCCGAGACCATGCGCCGCGTGTACGCCTACGGCATGACGACGACATCCGGCGGGAACATCTCCGTCCTCGATGATGACGGTGCCATCTGGATCACCCCCGCGGCGGTGGACAAGGGAACCCTTGCACCGGGCGACGTGGTGTGCATTCGCCCGGACGGCTCGGCGGAGGGGTTGCACAAGCCCTCCTCGGAGCATCCTTTCCACTCGGAGATCTACCGGGCGCGGCCGGATATCGGCGCCATCCTGCACGCCCATCCGTCCGCACTGGTCTCCTTCAGCATTGTTCGGCGCGTTCCGGACACGCGGGTGATCTCCCAGGCGAGCCACGTCTGCGGCTCCGTGGGATACGCCCGCTACGTGATGCCGGGGACGCGAGAGCTCGGCGAGCACATTGCCTCGATCTTTGCAGATGGTTACGACACCGTCGTCATGGAGAATCACGGTACGGTGGTCGGCGGAAGGGATCTTGCGGACGCCTTTCAGAAGTTCGAGACCCTGGAGTTCCTTGCGCGCACCACCATGGAGGCGCGGATACTCGGAGAGCTACGCTACCTCAGTAACGACGAGCTCCGTCTCTTTGACCGGGCGCGGAACAAGCTCCCGGAGTTGACCAAGCATACACCGACCGCCGACGAGAAGGCGCTCCGTGGTCAGATCATCGACCTCATTCACCGCGCCTATCGACAGCGGCTCATCGTGAGTACCTACGGCACATTCAGCGCGCGAACCGCCGACGGCGGCTTTCTCATCTCGCCGACCGGTGCCGACCGGTACTACCTGGATCGAGATGACCTCATCTACGTCCGGGACGGAAAGCGCGAGCCCGCCGCCAACAATCGGGGCCTGACGCCGAGCCGGGCGGTACAGCTACACGAGCGCATCTATCGGGAACACCCCGAGATCAAGAGCATCATCGGCGCCCAGTCACCCTTCGCGATGGCCTACGCCGTTACGGGAACGCACCTCGATACCCGGACCATCCCGGAAAGCTACGTCATGCTCCGGGAGATTCCGATCGTGCCCTTCGGAGACCAGTTCAGGGAAGGACGGGAGATCTCGAAGCTCCTGGCCCCGGACACCCCGATTCTCCTCCTGCAGAACGACTCCATGCTGGTTACGGGAGACTCCATCTTCGAGACCTTTGACCGCCTCGAGGTGTGTGAGTTCAGTGCCCGGTCGCTCATCGACAGCCGCAGTCTCGGCGACATGGTGCCCATGGGCGACGAGCAGATCGACGCCATCAAGAGGAAGTTCTTCGGCGGCGCCGATGAGGCGTCCGACGTCCGGGAGTAAGGTCTCACCGGCGATTACGCGCTCGGCTCTGCGTTGTCACCCGGCGGCTTGGCCTGCGCCGTCGCCGAGATCGAAGTCCTCCGTCTCCACCTCCGTATTGACTCCCATCTCGGCCAGCAGCGTTCCGTAGTGCTCCCGGGTCCGCCGGACGAAACGATCCCAGTGTGCATCTGCCGCAAGCTCGAAGGCGCTGCGCAAGTGGGCGCGGAAGCCTTCATCATCGCCCTGCCTCTTCAAGTACTCTGCATAATGGAAGTGCGACGGGATGAGGGTGTCCACGTACTTCGGAGGGTCCGAGATCTCAATCGCCTTCTCGTACAGCCTGGCGGGTGAGATGTCCGTGAGGTTGTAGTGACGTGCAATGCGTCTGAGTTGCTGCTGTGCCTCCGCGGACAAGCTCGGCTTGTGCTCGAGCACCTGGGCCAGACTCATGACGGCGCGGCCGTTTTCCGGGTCGCTTCCGACGTGGGCGACGACCTGGGTGTGTTGATGGGCGGTGTGGATGGCGCGCTCGGCGTTGCCGGTCCTGGCGAACAGAGACGCCAGGTATGAGAGAACGTAGCCGTAGTAGCCCTTTGCGCCGAGACGCTTGACAATCCGGAAGGCGTCCCGAAGGTACGCCAAGGACTTCCTGTTGTCGCCCATCTTGTAGTAGGTGGCTCCAATGCTGAAGAGGGTGTAGCCGATAGCCAGGTGCTCGTTGATCCGCTCGGCGATTGCCCGCGCCTCCTGATAGAAGCGGATTGCCGACGTGAAATCGCCCCGGCGGTCCCGCAGCACTCCCAGATTGAGGGTTGCCGCGGAGGCGCCGCTCTCGTAGCCGATCCGCTGATACACGTCCAAGGCGCGCTGGAAGTACTCCTTGGCTTCGTCGATTTTGCCCTGGTAGAGGCGGACGACGCCGAGGTCGTAGAGGGGATAGGTGGAGAGTCGATCATCGCTGATTTGCCGAAAGATGTCGTAGGAACGGTGGAAGTTGCCGTCCGCCTCGTCGTAGCGATTCTGGTCGCGGTAGACGACGCCTTGGTAGTAGAGCGCAAGACCCTCGAGGCGAAGGTCATCGTGGTCCGTGCTGGTCTTCAACGCCTGGTCCAAGTGCGCCAGCGCGTTGCCGTAGTCGCCGCGCGCCCAGTGGCTGCGGCCCAGATAGATGAGCGCCTCGGCGTAGGTTGAGAAGTCCTTCTCCCGCTTTGCAAGCTGCCGGCTCTGTTCAAGGATGCTGATGGCTGTGGTATTCTCGCTCTGCTTGCGGTAGACCTCTCCGAGGGCGGCCAAGAGGCGAGCCCGCGCACCCAGGTTGTTGGAGATAACGGTAAGGCCGACGGCGTAGGTAAGGGTGTCGATGGCGTCTCGCCATCGACCGGTGAGTTCGTAGATTGAGGCCATGTCGCGGTACGCCGCGATCCGTTCGTCCACAGTCGCCGCGTAGTCCTGGTAGGTCTCGAGGAACTCCAGCGCCTTCTCGTTCTTGAAGTTGGCCAGGGCATAGTCGGCAGCCTTGCGCAGACTCTGCCTCGCTTCCTCCCGCAGGCCCGCGCGGATGAAGTGATACGCCAGGTCCGCGTAGCGGGTGGGGTCGTCGGGATGCAGCTGCCTCAGCAGCGTTGCCGCCCGGGTATGCAGGTGCTGCAACGTTGCCGAGAGCTGCATGTCTTCAATGGCTTGTCGTATCAGGTCCTGCTGGAAGCGATAGCGCCCTTCGTCGCTGCGCGCCCAGAGGCCCGCCTTCTCGCCCTCATTGAGAGTCTCCTGGAACTCCGGTCCCGCGTTGACGAGGCGTCCCAGCACGACGGGGTCGAACTCGGCGCCCAGGATTGCCGCGGCCTGAGCCGCCGCTTTCAGCCCGGGAGGCAACGAGTCCACCCGCGCAACGAGGAGGGCGTTTATCTCCGTGGGAAGAGAGACGTCCTCGGTACTCACGCGGTATCCCGACTCTCCGCGCGTGAGGAGCCGGTGGTGCACCAGATACCGCGCCAGCTCCGTTACGTAGAGCGGATTGGTTCCAACCCGATGAATCGCGAAGTCGACGAGGGATTCCTCCACCGGCCCCTGGATGACGTTGCCGATGACCCGGCGGACTTCCTGTGCATTCAGGCCGGGGAGCACCGTAATCCGGTCGGCGTCCACGTTCTCCTCAATGGCGAAGGGAGATGTGGAGGCGGTGCCGCGGCCTACGAACATGGTTCCGAAGTGCTCGCCCGCCGAGGCGGAGGCGAGTCTGGAGAAGATGCTTCGAGTGTCGGCATCCAGGGCGTGGGCGTTGTCGACGATGATCAGAAGTGGATACACCGACGAGAGCGCCTCCACCAAGGCGCGAACGCCGGTCGCGGTGAGCTCGAAGCGTGCCTGCGGATCCAGCTGGGCGTACAGAGAATCACTGCCCACGTGACCCAGGAGGGCGGAGAGACCGGAGCCCGAGCGGTGGAGCTCGGCGACCGTTTCCTCATTGATGTCACGGTCCCGGAACCAGCTCGTCAACCGTTCCATGGCCGTTGATCCGTCGACGCCTCCCAGGTCGATCCTGGCGATCTCGAAGGCTCCCCGCACCAGCCGGGGAAGGGCGTTCATGCTCTTGCGCAGGATCGTGTCGACTTCGAGGACGACGGTGACGATATCCTCCTGCTGACTCCCGGCCACGCGCCGGGCCAGCCGCGACTTGCCGACACCCGCTTCACCAAGGAGATAGTGTGTGCAGACCGGCGAATCGAGCATCTCGTCCACCGCAGCCTGAAGATGCGACAGGAGGCTTTCCCGTCCGACGAAGGGCGTCTCGGCCTGGGTAGCTCCGGTCGCCCCGGAAACGACGTACACGGGCATTTGCTTCTGGAAGCCCTTGAAGCGATGCTTACCGATCTCTTCGAGGGTGTGCCGCGCCTCCAGACGTTCCGCCGCTTCCCCCGCGGTAACCACCGTTGCCCAGTCCGCGTCCATGGCAAGGCGGGCGCTCAGATTGACGATGGCGCCGAGGGCCGTGTAGGTGCTGCGGTCGCGGTTGCCCACGTAGCCGGCGAAGACCGTTCCCGCGGCAATCCCCTGACGACCGCGCTTGTTCATGACCGCGTTCGCCGCGAGGGCGAAGTCCGTTGCCCGCTCCAGGTCGTCCCCTTGCGTAGTCGGGGCACCGAAGAGCACGAGCATGACACCACCCTTGTCGCCAAAGTCCAGAAGGTTGAAGTATCCCCCGTACTCATTTGCGAGGTCCAGTACGGGCCGCACGAGCTCCGCGGTGGCATGGTGTCGAGATGGCGCCTGGAACGAGATGAAGACGCTTGCGACGTAGCGGAACTCCCCTTCACCGGCCGGGGTTCCGGCAGGCGGCAGGTATGGTTCCTGCTTCCTCTCTCGCTCAGTTGGTGAGGAACCGCTCTCCTCGTCCTTCTCGGGTGCGAGGTGCGTCACACTATCCCCGGCCGGCGCCTCCGCCGCTCCGGCATCTGCGGCTACGGCGAACCCCTCGTCGCCTCGTATGAGACGGACGTCCTCTCCGGCGCTTTCAACCGCCGACCGCCCGAGCACGACCGACCCTCTTTCGGCCCGGTGCTCCGCAGCAGCGGCCTCCTCGACGGCGCCCCCGCGAAAGTAGTAGGTGGAGCGCTCCCGACCGTTGATGATGCCCCAGTCGATGGCGCCGTATCCAAGGCCGATCTTCGCCTCCACCGGGAACTCTCCGGCGGGAGTGTACTGGAGGTGGTTGGCGTTGATGGCTTCGAGCATGCGCTGTGCCGCGCGGGTTGCCTCAGCGACGCCCCGGTCGGGGAACACCGCCGTCACGGCGTCGCCGGCGAAGGTTGCCACGAACCCGCCGGCAGCATCGATCTCCTTTATGAGGGGATCGAAGAGGGTGTTGATAATGCGAGAGAGCACCTCCGCCCCTTCGTCACCATGCTCCATCAGGGCCGAGGTGAGCTCGGTGAAGCCCGACAGGTCAAGGAAGAGGGCCGACCCCTCGATAGTGCCGTGCGTTTCCGCTTCTTCAGTGCGTTCCAGGATGAACCTGGGAATCAGTGTCCTCATAACTGTATATGATCATACTGTTTGCCCCCCATGCGGGCAATGAGCCGGGCGGACCCCCGCGCCGCCGGGCGGCCCCCCGCGCCGCCGGGCGGCCCCCCGCTACGCTGCGGCGGCGGTGTGCTCTTCCAGGTGGGTGAGGATCTTCTTCATGTAGCGGTTGTTGGCCGCGAGGTGCTGCTGGTTTCCAAGGATCTCCTTCATCGGCATGACGTGGGGACCCCGGGCCGAGTCGTTGCCGGCGTTGTCGACCAGATCTTTCAGGCTCTGAGGAGTGCTCTCGAAATGGAACTGAACGCCTATGACCCGTTCTCCCACGGCGAAGAGCTGATTGTCGCATCCGCGGGAAGAGGCGAAGAGTCGCGCTCCCTCCGGCAGGTCGAAGGTGTCCCCGTGCCAGTGCAGGACCGTCATCTCCTTTGGAAACGTGCGAAAGAGGCTCTTCAGGCTGGAGCCGGCGCCGCTTCCCGGGGGAATCCTGAACTGCACGGGATACCAGCCGATCTCCTTCTCCCGGTTCCGGTAAACATTGGAGCCCATTGCCCGGGCAATGAGCTGCGCCCCAAGACAGATACCCAGGACCGTCTTGCCCGCATCTATGGCGCGGCGGATGAAGTCGACCTCCTTCCGCAGCCAGGGGTGGCTCTCGGCGTCATCGGCGCGCATGGGTCCGCCCATGATGATGAGCCAGTCGACACTGTTGAGACCCGGGAGCCTGTGTCTCTCGTAGAATCGGGTGGCCGACAGCTTGTGCCCGCTGTTGCGCGCCCACTCCTCAATGTACGCGGGCCCCTCGAAGGGAACGTGCTGGAAGACGTGAATGCGTAGCCCCTGTGGCGCCATGGCTCGCCTCCTTGCTCCGAGACCATACCAACGCTTCACCCCTCCTGTCATCCAGTCCGGCGGTCAGGTATGCAAACGCCCGCCGGGATTTCGTATCTTTCCGTCCGGGAGGCACCATGACACCTGCCGTTACCGGCATCCACCACATCACCGCCATAGCCGGCGATCCCCAGAGAAACCTCGACTTCTACGCGGGGATCCTGGGATTGCGGCTGGTGAAACGCACCGTAAATTTTGACGATCCCGGCACCTATCACTTCTATTATGGCGATGCCTACGGCGCCCCCGGCACCGTCTTGACCTTCTTTCCCTGGGGCGGCTCCCCCCGAAGCGGGAGGGTCTCCCGCGGGATTCCCGGATTGGGCCAGGCTACTACCATCAGCTTCTCGGTGCCGTCCGGGGCGCTCCCCTTCTGGCAGAGTCGGCTTGCCGCTCTCGGTGTGGAGGTGAGTCGGCCCGTCGATCGCTTCGGCCACAGGGCGGTCCTTCTGAAGGATCCCGACGGGATCTCCCTCGCCCTCGTCGCCGCCGAGGATGATCGCCCGGGCTACCCGACCGCCCAGGTGCCCGCGGAGGCGGCGATCCGCGGCTTTCACTCGGTCCTCCTGACGGTCGAGGGATACCGGCAGACTGCGGATGTTCTCGAGGGCACCCTGGGATTCCGCGCGGTCGCCCGGAGTGACAACCACACCCGCTTCGCCGCAGGGGACGGGGGTCCGGGAACGTACGTTGACGTCGCGGCGCTTCCCACGGGGCGTCCCGGCGCCATGGGCGTCGGCGCCGTCCACCACGTGGCGTTTCGCGTCCCTGATGACGAAGCGCACGGCGAGATGCGCTCCTCCCTGGTCGATTCCGGGATGAACGTGACGCCCATCATGGACAGAGAGTACTTTCACTCCGTGTACTTCCGCGAGCCCGGCGGCGTGCTCTTCGAGATCGCCACGGACAATCCGGGATTCCTCAGGGATGAGCCTCTGGATTCGCTGGGCCACACCCTGAAGCTTCCGGCGTGGTTCGAGGAGCAGCGCGGCGTCCTGGAGCAGGTCCTGCCCGCCGTCCGGGTTCCCGAGCCCTTTCCAGAGGAGCGACGCGTATGATGCCCCACCAGGAACAACCGGTACTGCACCACGGCCCCGACCTCACCGAGGCGAAGGCTGTGCTCATCATGCTTCACGGGCGTGGTGCCTCCGCCGAAAGCATTCTGGATCTGACCGAGGTCCTGGAGTTGGAGGACGTCTCGGTTCACGCGCCCCAGGCCGAAGGATCCGTCTGGTATCCCGAGACCTTTCTGGCACCCCGGGAGAAGAACGAGCGGTGGATCGAGGGCGCCTTTGCCGTGATTACTCGCATAATCCACGAAGCCGAAGAGGCGGGACTGGATACCGACAGGGTCGTTCTCCTGGGGTTCAGCCAGGGTGCATGCCTTGCCACCGATTACGTTTATCACCACCCGGCGGGATACGGCGGCGTTGTCGCGTTCAGCGGTGGTCTCATTGGCCCGCAGGGCACCGCCTGGGAGCCGCAGCCGCGCCTCGCCGGGACTCCGGTGTTCATTGGCTGCAGCGATACTGATCCTTTCATTCCGGTCGAGCGGGTGCGGGAAACGCATGAGACCATGGAGCGCTCGGAGGCCCGGAGCGAGATGCAGCTCTACCCCGGCATGCCCCATACGGTCAACGACGACGAGATCCGCCACGCGAATGCGCTGATCGCGGCAGCACGCCGGTGATCTGCTCCCGGACACTCGAACAGGCACCGCCACGGTCCCGCTGTGGCGCCGGTGCACTGCGGCAGTCGCGCATCCTAGCCGACATTTAACTCGGAAAATCTCCACAAGTACCGAAACATCTGGTATGCTCCCACCGGAACGGTGGAAGAGGATCGAATCGCGACCCACGGTCGAATCGCGCGGCCACGAAGGCAATCAAGATCGGAGTGTGCATGGGAAAGAAGGTGGACCGGGGACGGATACGGGAGGCTGTCCGCCAGGAACGCGTGATTTCAATAAAGACCATCAGCTACTTTGCAGATGAGCGCGCGTACATCGATGAGGTTCTGGAAGTCTTCCTGGAGGAAGCCAACCTCACGGAGTACGCCAACAAGATCGCCTATTGCGTTCACGAGCTCGCAGGAAATGCCTGGAAGGGTAACGTCAAGCGCGCCTACTTCCACGAGCTCGGCCTGGATATCAACGATCCCGCCGACTACGAACGCGGTATGGAAACATTTCGCGCGGACACTCTCTCGGACATTACGCGCTACACCGACATGCAGCGAGAGCTCGGTATTCACTTTCGCGTCGACTTCCGGCTTCGCGGTGAAGAAGCGCGCATCGCCGTTCGGCAGAATACGAGACTCACCGACTTCGAACGGAAGAGAATCGAAGAGAAGCTCGCCCTTGCCGCCGAGCACGCCACCATGGTGACTGCGTATGAGAGCGCGGAGGACACCTCGGAAGGAGCCGGTCTGGGCCTCATCATGACCATACTCATGCTACGGAACATCGGTCTCAATGACCACGTGCTGGATTCCTCCTTCAATGACGGGGAGGCGGTGCTCAGCCTCCGTCTCGCGCGTCTACGTCAGGAGAATCTGCAGTCGGCTTAGGGGACGGAGCCGGCTTAGGGGACGCAGCCGTCACGGATCTGAGCCGGCTTAGGGGACGGAGCCGTCACGGATCTGCACCCTGCCCAGACCCCGGGATTGAGCGTGAACACCGTGAAGTTTCACCTGACGTCGCTCTATGCGAAGCTCGATGTCGGCAACCGCACCCAGGCTGTCCGGGAGGGTGCGCGCCGTGGACTCCTCCTGTTGTAGCCATCTTCGTGCGGCCATTGACGTATCGGTCACCGGCCGATAAGGTGTTGCCACGAGTTCAAG
>CAZUVX010000007.1:23653-39597 GCA_964623865.1 uncultured Spirochaetaceae bacterium
GTGCGGCCATTGACGTATCGGTCACCGGCCGATAAGGTGTTGCCACGAGTTCAAGCTTGACGCAAGCTTGACGAGGGAGGCTGCCGTGGGAAGACGAGTCGTTGTCACCGGGCTCGGCACCGTCAATTCGCTTGGCAATACGGTTCCGGAGTTCTGGGAAGGCGTGAAGACGGGCCGGAGTGGAATCGGCCCCATCACAAGGTTCGATGCGACGGGTTTCCCCAGCAGGATTGCCGGCGAGGTGAAGGACTTCGATGCAACTGAGCGGCTCGACCCGAAATTCGCCAAACGTTCGGATCCGTTCAGCCACTTCGCTCTCGCATCGGCTCTGGAAGCCATGCGGCAGGCCGGCCTCTGGGACGGCGACGCCCCGGTGGACGCCTTCGATCCCGCCCGCACGGGAGTGGTGATCGGCAGCGGTATCGGCGGGTTCGAGTCAATGGGAGACGCCTTCAAGACGCTCTTTGACCGCGGTCACGAACGACTACTTCCGACGACCATTCCCAAGATCATCGGCAACATTGCCGTGGCTCACGTAGCCATGACCTTCAACGCCATGGGACCGAGCACTGCGCCTGCCACGGCCTGTGCCGCCGGGGCCGACGGGATCGGCTATGCAAAGATGTGGATCGAGAACGGCTACGCCGACCTCATGATCGCCGGAGGTACCGAAGCGTGCATTGCCCCTCTCGCGGTAGGAGCCTTCAGTCGCATCCACGCCTTGAGCACCAAGTACAACGACACACCTGAAATCGCCAGCCGCCCCTTCGACAGGGATCGGGACGGCTTCGTCTTCGGGGAGGGGGCGGGTATCCTCGTACTCGAGTCTCTGGAGCACGCCCGCAAGCGCGGGGCAATCATCCTGGCGGAGCTCGTCGGGTTCGGGGCGACGAACGACGCCCACCACCTGACGGCGCCGCACCCCGAGGGCACGGGAGCCTTCAACGCCATGCGGATGGCCCTCGACAACGGCGGAGTCGCCGGTGAGGAGATTGACTACATCAACGCTCACGGCACGTCGACGCCTCTGAATGATCCGACCGAAACCGGCGCCATCAAGAGGCTCTTCGGGGACCACGCTTACAAGCTGAAGGTCTCGTCCACCAAGTCCATGACCGGGCATTGCATCGGCGGGACCGGCGCCGTCGAGGCGGTAGTGAGCGTCATGGCGATTCAGGATCAGCTCTTCCCCAGTACCCGCAACCTGGAGAACGCCGATCCTGAGTGCGACCTCGACTACGTTCCCGAGCTCGGAACCACCGGCACCATCCGAGCGGTCCTCAGCAACTCCTTCGGTTTCGGCGGTCACAACTCAGCATTGGTCTTCCGCGCCTACGAAGAGTAGCCGACGCCCTCGAGTACGCAGGCGCGCTCTTGCCAATTGCGGCCGACTTCCGTGAGTATGTGGTGGAAGGAGTCGCCCCGGTATGTTCGATCCCATGCTGCGCCCCGTGAAGGAGCGCGTCATTCGGCCGCTTGCCGAGCTAATGGGGCGCTACGTGTCGCCGCTTGCGCTCACCCTTGCCGGAGCGGCTCTTGGCCTCGCCGCCGCCGGCGCGGTCCTGGTCGACCTCATGTGGCTCGCATTTTCGCTATGGCTGGTCGGCCGCATCTTCGACGGGCTGGACGGCGTGGTGGCTCGCGTCACCTCTCGCCGGAGCGACCTGGGCGGCTATCTCGACATGCTCCTCGACACGATCGTCTACGCCGCCGTGCCCGTTGCCATGGCGCTTCGCCCCCTCGTGGCGCCGGGTGCGGAGCCGGGAGTTGCACCGTCGGCTTGGTTCCCGGTACTTCCCGCTGCGGCGTGGCCGGCGCTGGCGACGGTCGCGCTTCTTGCGGTGTTTTACGTGAACATCGTCTCCTGGACAATCCTGTCGAGCATCATTGAGAAGCTCCGCGCCCGCGCTCCCGGCGAAGCCGCGCCCGAGCGGTACACAACGGTTGCCATGCCCTCGGGGCTCATTGAAGGAACCGAAACCATCCTTTTCTTCTCCCTCTTTCTGGCATTGCCGCGATGGTATGTGCCGCTTGCGGCTCTCATGGCGGCGCTGACGCTAATCGGCGTCGCCCAGCGCGTTGTCTGGGCGCGGCGCAATCTCACGCCCGGGCCGCCGGCATGACGCAGGAGAAGTCGGAGATGCGCGCGGCCATGCGGCGCGCTCTCGAAGCGCTGACGGAGAATGAGATCGATGCGCACAGCGCCGCCGCGCAGAAGCATCTCTTTGACTCCACACTCTGGCGGGATGCCGGCGGGATTCTGGCCTTTGCGTCGCTGCCGCGGGAGGTTCGCACCGACCGCATCCTCACGGCGGCGCGGGAGGCGGGCAAGCGCGTCGCCCTGCCGCGGGTCGACGGTGACTACCTGGTCTTTCACGAGCTCCTGGACGATCCGCCCCGGCTCGTTCGCCACGTCTGGGGCATGTACGAGCCGGCGACGGACACTCCCGTCGCGGATCTGCTCGACCCGGAGGCATGGCCGAACCCACTGGTGCTCGTACCGGGGCTCGCCTTCGATGGGCGTGGGCATCGCCTCGGCCGAGGCCGAGGCTTCTATGATCGCTTTCTGGCTACCATGACCGCCGCCACAGTGGGCGTGTGCTTCGAATGCCAGGTGGTGCCGCATGTGCCGGCGCAGGAGTGGGACGCGCGGGTAGCCTATCTACTCACGGAGATCGGCCTGCGGCCTACGTGAGGGCGCCGCACCGGGCGCCGAGCGAGGGAATGCGCTTTACTTTCCCGCGTGTTTTTGTATTCTAGCTCTTGAATCCCGCAAGCCAGGGAGGATTGCATTGGGTGAAATCAAGAGCGCCCTCGAGTTGGCGTTGGAGCGGACCTCGGATGTAAAGGGAGACCCGAAGTCGATTGAGGCTCACGAGCATCGACAGGTGGGCAAGAAGCTCCTGTCGCAGCTCCGGGAAGACCCGCATCTCGATCTCAAGAAGGAACTGAAGAGTTACTCGAAGGAGCAGGTCCTCTGGATAAAGGAGGGGCTCTACGAGGTGAGCCGCAGCGCCATTGCACTTCCGGCCGCCGAGGACGAGCTCGCTCATGTGCGGACCCTCAGAAAGGCCCTCGAGCAGGTTGTTCGGGATACGCGGTCGCTGAATCACCTGTTTGATCAGGTCGAGCAGATCTTCTCGCAGTACCTCCAGAATCGGCAGCAGATCATTGAGAGTCTGCGCAACCAGTACAGTCAACGCGCCCGGCAGCAGGAGGAGGAGCTGTCCAAGCAGTACGGCCGGCAGGTCCGCGTGGATCCGGCGAATGACCCCGAGTTCCAGAATGCGTTGCAGCAGAACCTGCGGCAGCTCCAGCAGCAGTATCAAGGTGTCGTTGATCAGGTTCGTCAGGAGCTCGACCGGCTCTTCCAGGCGTCCAAATAGAATCCATGAGCGGGGAGCAGGCACTTCGTGAGGGCGAACGCCGCTTCGTGACCGTGATCTTCGCGGACATGAAGGGCTTCACCGCCCTGTCGGAGCGAATGGACCCCGAGGAGATGGATAACCTCATGTCGGCGCTCTTTGCCGACTTCGAGGAGATAATCCGCCAGTACGAAGGCACCGTCGAGAAGTACATTGGCGACGCCCTCGTTGCAGTCTTCGGGGTACCCGAGATCCACGAGGACGACCCCGCCCGGGCGGTGAACGCCGCCCTCGATTTTCTCGAAACCACGAAGAAGCGCGCCGTCACGACGGTTGACGGTGCAGACGGCGTGCCCGGCGGGATTGGATTCCGCATCGGGATCCATACCGGTCTCATAACCACGGGGAAGCGGGGGCAGTTCGACGTCGTGACGGGTCACGCAATGGCTGTGGCCTCGCGGCTACAGACCGCCGCGCCCATGAACGGGATCCTGATATCGGAAGAGACCCGGGAGAAGTGTCGAGAGGAGTTCCTGTTCTCCGAGCCCCAGACGCTGGAAATTCGGGGGCGCCGAGAAGGCATCCGGGCGTACCGCATCCGCGGCAAGAGTACCCAGCCCTTCGCGGAGGAAAGCCCCTTCGTTGATCGCGAGCAGGAAGTCGATCAGTTGCGCAAGGGCTATCTCCGGCACAGCGCAATGCCCATCGGCGGGTATTTCATTGTCGGCGATGCGGGGATCGGCAAGACACGCCTTGCCACCCGGTTCCTGGAGACACTCCGGGAGTTCCCTGAGTTCAACACACCCATTCTCCGCGCTCGGGCGCGCAAGTACCGGCGGCGGAACTTCGCCGTGGTCACGGACCTTCTGGTTGACTACTTCGGGCTGCGCGGCGAGGAGTCCCGCGCCGAGGCGGCCGTCCGAATCGAGAACATGGAGAGCGTAGATCCCGAGACCGCCCGCTCCTTCGTCGACATCCTTTTCGACACCGATGCGGTTCAGGACGCCGGCCGCGTCTTTCTGGTGCTGCACTTGCTCTTCCGGTTGATTTTGCAGCAACACCGTGACGAACCCTACTCCGTCGTTATCTTCATTGATAACGCCGAGTCCATGGACCGGGAAAGCCGCAACTTCTTCCTGTACGTCTTCAACGAGGCGGAGGACAAGCCCTTCTTTCTGCTGTGCGATCGGGAGGCCCAGGAAATTTCAGCGGAGAGCTTCCTGAGCCTCGAGCGGATGCGTCTCGGTCCCCTCTCTCACGCGGCGTCGCGGGAGCTGTTCCACCGACTGCGCACCGGCGTGGAAGACGAGGCGACCCTGGAAGAGGCGCTGACCAACGCAGCGGGTAACCCCCTCTTCATCCGGGAATACGCGCGGCTCGCTGCGGAGCACGCCGACGACTCCGCGCTGCCGACCACGATCCAGAACATCTTCCTGGCGAGCGTGCAGCGGTTTCGCCCGGACCAGCGTGAGTTGCTGAGAAAGCTGGCGGTATTCGTCCATTCCTTCACGGTTGCGGATGCCGAGTTCCTTCAGGAGCGCACCGGTGCGGACCCAACCTTGGCTCGCGGCGCGATCGAGGCGTTCGAACGGGACGGTATTCTGATCCGGGAAGACTCCGTTTGCCTCTTCAAACACGAGGTCTTCAAGCAGGCCCTCTACAACTCGATCCTCAACCACAACAAACGCATTCTGCACAAGCTCATTGCAGAGCGGATGCGCGCCTTTCCCAACCCCCACACGGGCCGCCTTCTGCACCACCTCACCCGGGCGGAGGAGTGGGAAGACGTGCGCACGCTTCTCCAGGACGCCCCCGACGGCTCCTTCAAGATGGAGTATCTCACCTTCTACGACGCGCTGCTGGATCACCTGGGCCCAACCGAGCACGCGGCGCGAGCGTATCTGCTCTTTCGGAAGTGCACCATTCTCTTCAACAACGGCCGATCAGAGCGGGCCGATGCCATCCTCAAGCAGATCCTGACCCTGGCAGCGACCCACCGCATCGCCGGCGCCGCAGCCAACGCCTACCACATCCTCACGGCGTACAACTCCAAGGCCTACAGTCTGCAGAAGGCGTGCTTTTGCGGTCGCAAAGCTTTGTACTACTACGAGCAACTCCCCGACACGACCGGCGCCCGGCGAAACGTGCTCAAGCTGCTCTCTCTTGCGGAGCTTCTGCGCAACAGGGTCGACGAGTCCGGTGCCTTCCTCGGGGAGCTCGACGAGTTGAGCCCTGCGGGCCACGCCGAACAGGTGAGCGCGTATGCGGAGCGCCACATTCTCATGGGCGAGTACGGCAAGGCGCTGGATGTGCTCGGAGACGTCATTGCGGATGACTCTCGCATCCCCGAGAGTTATCGCCTGGGGCAACTCTTTCTTGCGCTCATGGCCGCGTGGTTTGCATGTGACTTCGACAGCGTCCTGACGGTGACGGACCGACTCTTTCGGGAGAAGCACCGGCACTACGGCTACCGATCCCAGGCCATAGCACACGCCGTCGGTGCACGCCATCTCCTTGGCCGGGAGGATCAGGTGACGCACCGCCTTCAGCAGGCGGAGTTTGAGTTCTACCAGATTCGCAACGATTTCGACCGAGTTGACGCACTCCGAACCCTCTCGGAGGTGTGTCTGATTGTCGGTAACGAAGAGAAGGCGGAAAGCCTGGCTCTCGAAGGCATTGCAATCGGCCTGCGGCACTCCGCCTACTTCCCGACCTTCACCCTTCTCATGCTCCTGGTCGAGGTTAACGTCCGTCGTAAGGACGGTGCGGCGGCACGCTTCTTCCTGGACGAAGCATCCTTCCTGGTTGAGCTGGACCCGCTGCTGCGAAACCGGGATCGCATTCTCTACCACTACTTCGCTTTGCTGACCGGCTTCGACGACGCCCCGGACGAGCATCGCGCCCGGGCGCGGGAACACCTCGCCGAGGAGCGCCGCAACATCGGCAACGACGAGCTCTTCCAGAACCTGCTTCGTCAGCGCAGCTTTGGGGAGATCGCCCGGGAGCTGGAGATCGAGCACGGGGTCCCCTGATGCATTGTACGCTTCGCCTGCCCCGGTCTATACTCCCAGCCTGAGGACAATGCATATGGATAACCACGAGATTCTCAAGCAAGCACCGCTCTTCTCATCCCTCAGCCCACGATTCCTGAAGGGCCTCGGCGATTCCGCCACTCGAAGGACCTACAAGGAGGGTGAACTCATTGTGCGTCAGGGCAATCCCGGTGTCGGTTTGTTCGTCATCACCAAGGGGAAGGTCCAGGTCGTCAAGACCAATGAGTCCGGCCGGCGCTACGAGCTCGGCACACACGGACCCGGCGAGGTGATCGGTGAGATGGCGGTCCTGGACGGCGCAGTACGCTCCGCCGACATTGTCGCGCTGGAAGAGACCGAGTGCCTGGTCCTCGCCTCGTGGACATTCAACTCCTTCATGGAGTCTCATCCGCAGGTGGCTCTGGAGATCCTGCCCATGGTGGTGAAGCGCTTCCGGGAGACCCACGAGGCGCTGATGAAGGCGCAGGAGAAACCGGGCGCCCAGCCGTAGCGAATCCGCAAGCGGCTCGGCGAAACGGGGATCTCACCGGATGGCTGCCTCCACCTGTCGCACCCACTCCTGAGGAATCGCCGAGACCGGCTGGACAAAGCCGACGTGACCCCACTCCAGGCCGACGACGTGGCTGGGAATGCCGATCAGGGCCCCGGTGCGGTCCACCGCAGCACCACCGGAATTGCCCTGGTTTGCATCTGCATCCGTCTTGATGACCCGCCCGTAGGGGTGCGCCTCGAAGCCCGAGACAATACCCTTGGTATAGGTCACCGATGCCCGGGAGCCGGTACCACCGACCCTGGGAAAGCCGATCAAGCCGATTTCCTCCGTCGGCCGGAGCTCACCGTCGTTTCCGAGAGGCAGCCACGGGAATGTGTAGTCCCCCGGCAACTGTCCCCCGTAGAGGTCCGAGACGATCTTCAGCAATGCGAGGTCGCGGTCTTCCCGATAGTCGATCACCCTGGCGCGAAAGGCCTCCGTCGGCGGTCGCGCCGGGTCCTCGGTCACACCTACGTAGATCACCTTGTCCGCGCCGCCGCCGGGGTCGCGAACGACGTGCCAGTTCGTCAGAATGTGCCCCTCCGGAGAAATGATCACCCCCGATCCCAGGCTTCCCTCCCCCGTCGTGATCTCGACGGTGGCGTCGACGGCCCTGCTCGGAGGGAAGAGTGGTGTCCTGCCGGCATCCGTGTCGCCGTCTGCCGGCGCCTCGGTCGGTCGAGGCGTAGCTCCCTCGGAGAAGTGCGGCAACTCCCGGAGCTCGGAGGGCGGCTCCGGGGACAGACCAACAGTGATTGAGAAGGGGGTCTCGTACTCGCCTCCTATCTGGTCCAGGACGGTGATGGTGTAGACGCCGCGCTCGAGCGGAGGAGTGGAGGCGGGCGTAATGACCAGATGCTCCCGGGAGAGGAGCGATTGGGAAACGTGATCCGCCTCCAGGGGAAGGGAGCCCGACTTGCCCTTGCTCACGAAGAGGTCCAGATCGCCGTCGGTGTCCGAGATGTCTATGCGAAGGGCCTTTGCGTCCGGGGGAACCTCCACCTCGAAGAACCGCGCCATGCCCTCATCCGGCAGGAGAGACGTCCGGTGCTTTGTCTCCGGTTGGAGACGGGCGGACGCCTCCGTCTCAACGGTGATCATGGAGAGCCGGAAGGGGACTTCGGTTACGGTGCGACCGCCCCGTCGGGGTAGCCCGGCGAGTTGATACGCCACCTCGAGGATGTACTCGCCGGGCTGCAGCGGCGGGTTCGACAGCCGTGAGACGAAGAGTGTCTCGTTGTAGTCGGGCGCCTCGCTATAGTGCAGAAGGCTTCCGTCGGGACTGCGCATGATTAGGTCGAGATCCTGGCTCACATCGGTCAGGCGAAACCGAACGGCAAAGGCATCCTCCGGAACGAAGAAGCGATAGCGCACCAGGTTTTCGCCGTCCTTGCGGAGATAGAGCGTGGTCTGAACCGGCGCCTCCGGCGATACTGTTCCCGCCGCAGGCTTACCCGGGATCGAGTCCACCCGGCCGCCGTTGCTCTGTGCGGGAAGGTGGATCGTACCGAGAAACAGGTTTGCCACGATAATACTCAGCGCTGCGGCAAGGACCATAGCGCTGTGAAGGGGCCGGTGATCCATGTTGTTCATCTCGTAGGAGGACCTTACACCGGCGGGCGACGGGATGTACACGGACGCCCGGTGCTACTCCAGGGCGCTCTCAATGGCACCCATGAGCTCGCGCTCCTGGAGCGGCTTCATCAGAAAGCTCGCGAAACCCTCACGAGCGGCGATGTCCTCGTTCATCTGATCGCTGTAGCCCGTGCAGATGATGATCGGGGTGTCGGCGCGGATCTCCAGGATGGCCCGGCCGAGCTGCAGGCCGGTGAGGTTGGGCATGGTCTGATCGGTGACGACCACGTCGTAGCCCTCCGGGTCTTTCCGAAAGGCCTCGAGGGCGCGCTCGGCGTCGACGAAGGCGTCGATCTCGTAGCCCCGCAGGGTCAGGCTTTCGGATATCATGGTGGCTATCTCCTCCTCGTCATCGACAAAGAGGATTCGGGCGGCGGCGATTGCGGCTGCGCTCTCCTCCTCCGGTGACTCCACGGACGCCTCCGCTGCAACAATGGTCGGCAGGAAGAGCCTCATCCGTGTGCCCTTGCCGGGAGTGCTGTTCACATCAATGGCGCCGCCCACGCCGGTGACGATCCCGTGGACGACGGACAGACCGAGACCGGTACCCTCCTCTACGCCCTTAGTGGTGAAGTAGGGCTCGAAGATGCGCTCGGCCACCTCCGGCTCTATGCCGTGACCGGTATCCACAACGTCAATGCGCATGTACGGGCCGGGATCCAGGCCGTAGCTGTTGCCGGGGGAGAGCTCAATGTCCCGCGTTGTCGTGGAGAGGGTGCCGCCGGTGTCACGCATGGCGTGATAGGCGTTCGTAAAGAGATTCATGAAGACCTGATGGAGCTGGGTCGGATCTGCGTTCACCTGGGCCCGGCTGGTAAGGTCGGTCTTGAGCTCTATGGTAGCGGGGAGCGCCGCCGTCATGAGCCTCAGGGTCTCCTTGATGATCAGGCGAACCTCGACGGGTTGTCGCTCCGTCTCCGCTTGGCGGCTGAACGTAAGCACCTGCTTGACCAGGCCCTTCGCGCGTCCCGCGGCCTTCAGGATCTCCTCGGTGTAACGCAGGAGCGCCGCGTCGAAAGCGGCCTTCGACTTCGCCATCTCTCCGTAGCCGAAGATTACCGCCAGGATGTTGTTGAAGTCGTGGGCGATGCCGCCGGCAAGGGTTCCGATGGATTCAAGGCGACGGCGGGTGCGCATTTGCTCTTCGAGACGGCGGGTCTCGGTCATGTCGCGTCCGAGCCAGAGGAGGTACTCCTCGTTCTCCAGGACGATTTCATCCAGGGACCAGAGGTAGGTACGCATCTCTCCAGACTTGGTGACCATTCGGTGCTCGCTGTTCGAGACGTGGCCGTGCTCTTGGTACTCGCCTATGATGCGGTCCCGCTCGCTCGCGTCGTACCAGATGCCGAGCTCCAGGGAGGACTTGTCGGCAATCTCGGCGCGGCTGAATCCGAAACTCTGAATGAAGGTGTCGTTCACGTCGACGAAGCGCCCGTCGAGGGTAGAGATCACGATCGGCTCCGGGCTGTCCTGGAAGATCTTGTAGAACTTCGCCTCGCTGCGCTCGAGCTCGAGTTGCATGCGCTTCTGGGTGGTCACGTCGCGGCCCACCGCCTGGTACTCGAGCAGCCTCCCGTCGTGGCTGAAGATTCCCCTCACCGTCCACCGCTGCCAGGCGTAGTCGCCGTCGGGCAGCCGGTTGCGATTCTCCAGCTCCGTGACCGGCGCCTCCGGTTGCAGCGCCGAGAGGTGGCGCGCGATGTGACGATAGTTCTCCGGGTCCTCGAAGTCGAAGAGGCTTCGCCCGATGATCTCCTCTTCCGCGGTGCCGAAGGCTCGGCAGGCGGCAGGGTTCACGTAGGTGAAGAGGAAGTCGGCGTTGTACCGGCAGATCAGCTCGGTCTGATCCTCAACGATTGCGCGGTAGCGCTGCTCGCTCCGGCGAAGCGCCTCTTCCGCCTCCTTCTGTTGCGTAACGTCCGTCATGACGCCGACCACGCTTGCCGGTGTCCCGTCACCGTCGTACCGGAAACGCCAGGCGAGCTGGATGTACACGCGGTTGCCGTCGTTGCGGACGATCTGGGCCTCGATGCCGCGATTGTGGTCCGGGTTGGTGTCCAGGCTTCCCAGCGTGAGGCGCAGGCGCTCGGCGCTCTCGGGGTCGGCGAAGCGCAGGGCGTGGCGCCCGACCATTTCCGCGGTGGAATACCCCGTCATGGCGGCGCACGCCCGGTTCACGAAGGTGATAACGCCGGCCGGGGTGAGCTTGATCACTCCGTGGGGGAGGAGATCGATCAAGGTCTGGTAGCGGTCCTCGCTGCGGCGCAACTGCTGTTTGGCCGCGCGCTCCTGCAGTCTCACCGCCCGCTCATCGAGCTCGCGGTTCACTACCGGCCCGAGACGCTTGATGTTGTCCTTCATGATGTAGTCGTCCGCACCGGATCGCATGACCTCAACGGCCACCTCCTCCCCGATGCGTCCCGAGATCACCACGAACGGGATGGTCTGATCGATCCGCTTTTCCTCGCGCCGGCGCTTGACGATCTCCAGCGCCTCGAGGCCGTTGAACTGCGGCAGGGCGTAGTCGGAGAGGATCAGGTCCCAGCCGTTCTCATCCAGGCGCTGCAGAAACGCAGTCTTGTTGTCCACCCGGACGATCTCCCCGTCGACGCCCGCCTTGCGGAGCTCCCGCGTGACAAGGATGCTGTCGGTCTCGGAGTCCTCGAGATAGAGGATTCTGGCGTGTCGCGTGTGCGTTGCGTGGTCCACCATGGTCACACTGCAAACGGTACCACATTTCCTATAGTAATAAAAGTGGTGTTTTTAAACTTTTCTGTACCTCGTTCCGAACTGACGCCAGATCACGATGAAGAGCGAGGCGACAACGGGCCCCACCAGGAACCCAATGATTCCGAGCCAGGCGATACCGCCGATCGTTGCCAGGAGTACCAGTGCAGGGTGGAGGCCCGTGCGGTCGCCCATGAGCTTCGGCTTGACGATGTTCTGCGTGATCGCGACACCGCCGTAGCCCAACGCCACCAGGAGTATCCCCGCAAAGGGGCGCCCCAGAACGGCAATGATAATGCCTGCAGGAGTTATGACGAGGTTCGTGCCGATGAGCGGTAGCATCGACAGGATAACAATGACGACACCCCAGAGAAACGGAGAGGGAACGTTGAAGATCAGGAAGAGCACGGTCCCGAGAGCGCCCTCCATGAAGCCAATGATGACGGTGCTGATAAGGGTGGCGCTCGTCGTCCGCAAGCCCTCGTGGACCATCTCCTCCAGCTCGGCGTTCTCGATCGGCGCGGCGTTTTTGATACCCCTCACCAAACGGGGGCCGTCGAGGAAGAAGAAGAACATGAGGAGCAGGACGACAATGAAGTTGACCACCGCCTGTGCAACGCCGGCGAAGGAGCGCTGGGTGATCGTTATGACGAAGTTCGAGCTGACCCGTAGTCCTTCCTGGATGAGCTGCTCGACTCTCAGGTCGGCGAGCTCGGCAACCCGGTTTCCCACCAGGGGCAGGCCGCTGATCCAGTTGTACACGGCGGTCTCCGAGAGGGGAACGTCCATGCTCGGAAGGACTCCTACCAGCTGGGTGTACCCCGCGACCGCTTCGGAATAGACCAGAATGCCGATAACCGTGACCGGTACCGCAATGGTTACCAGTGCAAACAGGACCGTCCCGAGGGCGGCGGGGATGCGGCGGCCGCGAAACCAGCGGCGGAAGCGCCGGAAGACGCCGCCGAAGACGTTGGCCAGGACGACCGCCAGGAATATGTCCAGGATGAAGGGCGCCATGACCCGGTAGAATGCCCAGGTTATCCCGACCAGTATCGCCACGAAAGCCATTTCCAGAACGCGAATGTTCGACCTTCCGTTGTTCACGCTTCAGCCTCCCGTCGGCGCGTATGGTATAGTGATTGCCGATGATACGCTACGCCCTTCCACTCCCGAGCCGTCGGGAATTGAAGCAACAGTACAACGGCTATCTGCCGGAGCTCGAGGCGCTCCTGGAGGATCTGCGCGCGGTCGTCGAGCAGGGCCTCGGCCGGGAGCAGCTCCGGGGAACAGTGAAATGCCGGGTGAAGAGCTTCGACAGTCTCTACGAGAAGCTTCTGCGGAAGCTCCGCGCCCGCGGTAGTGGCACCGGACGGGAGCCGGCGGATGGCGGCCCCCGTGGCGAGGAGGCCGGAGAGGAGCGGTGCATAGAGATAGCCGATCTCCTTGGGCTCCGTATTGTGTCGCCCTTCTTGTCGGATGCCGCCCGAGTCGAGCGCTTTGTCGAGGACACCTTCAACGTCCTCGAGAAGGAGCGCAAAGGTGTTCAAGAGAACGGCGGATCCTTCGGATACGCATCCACCCACTACCTCTGTGCCGTGCCGCAGGAGGTCCTTGATGAGGTGTGGGCCACACGCGACCTGGCGCAACCGCCCGAGAGCGACCGCTTCGAGGTTCAGGTTCGCACGATTCTCCAGGAAGCGTGGGCGGAGGTGGAACACGAGCTCATCTACAAGTCCGAGGAGACACCTCTCAACGAGCCGGCACGGCGGAAGCTCGCCGCTCTCAACGCCAGTCTTACTCTGGCGGACATTGTTTTCGAAGAGATCAGGGACAGCCAGCGCCGCCTCCGGACGCAACTTTCTCAGCGCAGGCAGGACTTCATGGACCGGGTTGCCGGATCCGCCGCGGAGGCGCCGCCCGACCTGCTGCCGCCGGACCGGATCGTTCAAGGCGGCGATGAGATCGACACGCTTCTCCTCAAGGCGCTGCACTACCACAACGCCAAAGACTTCACCAACGCCGCGGAGACCTATACGGAGATCCTGGAGCGTGAAGAGCGCGCCTACGTCCGGGCGGTCGTGTACATTCACCGGGGCATGGCCGACTTCGCGCAGGGACACTACGAAGAGGCCGTCGCGGACTTCACCGAAGCACTTCATCTGGACGATGATAACTGGAAAGCTCTCTACTACCGGGGTGTGATCTATAGAGCAACGGGCAGGTACCAGGAGGCCTTGGCCGACCTGAACCGATGCGTTACCCTCGACACCTACAGATACGAGTCCCTCCTTGCCCGGGCGGAGCTGCTCGTGGAAATGGGAGACCGCCGTGGCGCCCTCGCGGACGCACGACAGGCGCTCCGGCTGGAGCCGGAGTCCGAGGATGCGGAGCGACTCGTCGACGCATTGGAGAATCCCGGAGATGGACGCGGTGAACCGAGGCCTCGACAAGATTAGTCCATCGGCAACAACTCTTGTTGCTGCGAGCCGATCCGTTATCATCGTCCTGATTGCAGCTCTGACGGCTTCCTGCGGCGGCGGCGACTCACCAGTTCCCGGTCACCGGCCGTCACTTTCTGGTGCCGGCAGGATCCGAAGGTCGGCGACAAGAGGATGGTGGTCGCTTGCGCCGCCCCCACGCCGGATCGAGGATGAGGTGACTCTCAGATGTTCAGATACGTAGATTCCATCGATCTGGAGCGACGGCATTCCCCGCCTGGTTGGGCCGTCGGTAACGTCGAAGACCGGCTTCAATGCGCGGTCGAGTGGCCGACGGAGCGAGCTCATCCGCGCCTCGTTGAAGTCCCCGCACAGGATCACGGGAACGGAGCCGAACGCCTCATCCGGTGAGAGACGCGCCTCACGGTGGATGACGCGCTGCACAGCTTCAATGGCGCGTCGGTTCGCCGTGCGGGACCACGGATCCAGGTGGACGTTCGCCACGAATACGTGTTGTTCCGCCCGGGCGTCGAAGAACAGGGCCCAGTTCATGTGTCGCGGCAGCTCGTTCCCCCAGTCGGTTGAGTCCGGTACCATTGGAGTATCGGAGAACCAGTCAACTCCTTGGCGGATCGGTAGATACCTGTCGAGCCGGTACACGATAGGCGATGTGCCCGCCATCTGAGACGCACCGCGGGAGCCAACCCATCCGTATTGATCCAGCGACTTCTCCAATAGCTTCCGGAGCGGGTTGTCTGTGACGAGGCGGGGGAAATCCACGGTGGAGACTTCCTGTAGGCACGCCAAGTCGGGACCGATCTCATGCACAACTCGAGCAACGTCCTCGGCGTGACTCTCCACGTACTCCGGCCCCTGTGCAGCGTCGGCGAAATGCACGTTGTAGGTGAGAGCTCGCATATCCTGGGTGCTTCCACGGTGGACCGGCGGAAGCGGCGCCGTGACGCACCCCGAGATGAGGATCACCGCGAGCACGGCGGCGCTGCCAGACCACCAAGACGCCTTCATGTCGTTCATGACGAGCGAGTATACCATCCCATGGCGGCTCCCCCGTCCCCTGTGCGTCCATTACCTCGGCGCCGGCGCGACCTCCCGCGGTGGCGCAACGGAACCGCGCTCGACGAGCTTGCCGTCGAAGCGACGGTGCTCCCTGGTCTCCTCGCCGTGGAGCAGCCGGAAGAGCAACTCTCCCGCGGCGACACCCTTCTCGAAACCGGGCTGGGCAATGGTCGTGAGGGCGGGCTCGAGAAGGCGCGCCTGGGGTATGTCGTCGAAACCGGTGATTGACAGCTCCTGGGGTACCCGTCGGCCGTGCGAATGGGCGGCCTGATATGCCCCCGTTGCCATGATGTCGCTCATGGTGACGATTGCCGTGATACCCGGACGGCACTGCAGA
The DNA here is from genome assembly GCA_964623865.1 of uncultured Spirochaetaceae bacterium. GTDB lineage: Bacteria > Spirochaetota > Spirochaetia > DSM-27196 > PWMO01 > CAYFQV01. Next base: position 38,818 of record CAZUVX010000007.1, read on the forward strand.
ATCTCTCGGGCGCCCTGGAATCCCCCCTCCTGCGAGGTGTCGCACTCGACCAGGCACACGTTGTCGCTATCCACGGAGAGCCCCTCGGCTCGAAGCGCGGCGTCGAACCCCCGCAGGCGCAGCTCGCCGATGCCGGAGTAGTACGCTTCTCCCTGGGTGGTTGCGCTGCGAAAGCTTAGGATGCCGATGCTGCGATGCCCCTGCTCCAGGACGTGCCGCATGATCGTTGCAGCGCCTGCATGGTCATCCACATTGACGCTGGGAATGTCATCCGCGGCGACGCCGTCAATGGTGACGAAGGGCACGTGACGATGGCGAATGAGCTGAACCGTCTTCATGTACGGCATGAGCCCCAGTGCCACGAAGCCGTCGACTGCGGCGCTCTTTGCTCCTTCGAAGAGGTGACCCCGCCGCGGCGGGATCACCGTGATCGAGTGGCCGTCGCGTTCGCAGGCGTGGCCGATGCCCCGTAGCACCTCGCAGAGGTACGGATTCTGGAAGGCAATGACGACCTCCTGGGGGATGAGGAAGCCGACGGTGCCGAGCTTGCGCATGGAGAGGTTCCGTGCCACCGGATCCGGCACGTAGCCGAGTTGCTCGGCAATGGCGATGATCTTCCGCCTCGTCGCCTCGGAGATCCGTGCCGGGTCGTTGAAGGCAAAGGAGACCGCGGTCTTCGAAAACCCCGAAATGCGGGCTATGTCGTTAATCGTAGGCTTCATGGTGCTGTCCCGCTCCTCCCTTTGGGGCCGCCGCAGCGCACTACCCGGCCACCACCAC
>CAZUVX010000007.1:39697-46556 GCA_964623865.1 uncultured Spirochaetaceae bacterium
CCCGGCCGCTACGGCTGCATTAGGGGAATCTGCGCAAAATCCTCCGGGCTGAGCTCGTCGACGTTCTCAGTCTCGCGGGGCTCAAAGGTGGAGAGAATCTCCCGCTGGCCGGGATCGCCGTCCGCCGGCCACACCAGGTCAATGATCCTGGTCCCGTTCGCCCCGGCGGTGGCTCCCCCGAAGCGCCACTGGGTTGCCTCATCGTCAATGTCCCGGACTCGTCGCACCCCCGGGGAGGGAAAGCCCTCCTGGCCGAGGACGGCCGCTGCATAGCCCCACTGCGTCGGGTCGGCCGCGGCGGAGCCATCCTCCATTGCCTCGGGAAGCGCCTGCGCCAGCGATTGCTTCGGCACCAGGAGGGTGACCAGGCCGCTCGAGCCTTCGACGATGACGCGGATCGGCGAGCCCGGCTGCTCCACCGGCTGCCCGTCCTCGTCCGGGGTCAGGATCTTCTGGTTCCACCCTTCAACCCAGATCGCGGCATCCCAGCCGTTGCCGTCCTCGAGGGCGGCGTTGCGGCCCTCCAGGAGCATCCGCGCGCCGGTGCCCGCGCCGGGATCGACGTCAATGTATACGTCGAAGGTTTGTACCGAAAGGCCGATGCCGGAATCCCAGGGGTTTGCAATGGACGAGTCCAGCTGGAAGCGGAAGATGAGGTTGCGCTCGCTGTCGGCGACCTGGAAGTTGGTGATGTCGAAGGAACCTTCGGTGAATACCGTGTCGGAGGGGTAGGTGTAGCTGCCCGGACCGTAGTCGTCGTCCCCGGGGTCGTCGACGTTCAGCACCACCTCGCTGTCGCCGAGCTCCCGAATGGTGAGGGCCGCCGGACCGGACTCCGGCGCCGGTGAGGCGTCGCGGCGGTTCTCCGCGACGACAACCTTGGCGGTCACCCGGTCACCCGGATCGACCGGCGGAAGGCTCTCCAGGGGCACGGCAATCTCGACACTCTTGGTTCCCGCCGCACACTGCACGGGAGTCCCCGCGTCGGACGTACCCTCCTCCGGCCAGTTGCCGAAGCGGTCGACCGTGTAGAGCGTACACTCCTCCCCGGCGTCGGTGACGCTGACCCTGAAGCCGCTCTGGAAACCCAGGACCGAGCCGTTGACCGTGAAGGGCGATTCGTTCTCCTGCTTCGGCAGGTTGAGGTAGAAGGACAGCGTACGTTCGCCGAAGGTGTCGAAGCTGCCCCTGAGGTCGGCGCGGAGGTAGAGATTCTCGCCGTCGTGACCGTAGGCGGTGGCGTCGAGGGCTTCCCCGCCCGAGGCCTGGACCCCGCCGGTGAAGCGGTACACCGCGGCGCCGTCCCACTCCCGGTCACCGACACTCCCGTCGATTCGCGGGGAGATCGCGGCCGTGGCTTCCCGTTCCGCCGCCGCGGGGCCCTCGGCAATGATCGGTACCCGGAGGAAGTCGGGGACCTCCTCGTCCAGCGCCACGTAGACCTCCCGCAGGAGGGCTCGATACGCCTCGTCGAAGTAGGCGTCGTCGCCGGAATCCTGATCCTGACCGAACCACCAGAACCAGTCCGATCCCTCGGCCAGGTACATGGAGTCGAGGGCCTCCTGGATCGACTCCTCCGGCGCCTCCTTCCGGTCGAAGAGGTCGTACGCCGCCAGGTCGCGCCGCACTCTCCGGAGATACTCCCAGGCGCGGGTTTCCTCGGGTTCGCCGATCCACGTGGCGTAGTCCGGGCTGAACCAGCTTCCCCACCAGAGCTCATCGATTTCCCGCTGCTCCGGAAAGAGCTCGAGGTACTCCGTGGGCGTAATGGTCACAATGTCCTCCGCCTCCGAGAGCTTGCGGTACATGGCGTGGAGAAACTCCTTCCCGTCGTTGGGATAGTGCTCCCAGGCATTCTCCCCATCAAGGACGATGCTTACGAGGTTCGGGCCGTCGTGGCGGTCTGCATCCAGTTTCTCCTTGATGTTTCGCAGCCGCTGCATGAGGTCCTCCGCGGCGACCTCACCGTCCATGCCTGAGTACTCGAAGCCGATGAGATCGGAGATGCGCAGGTCCCGGAAGAACACCGCGACCTGTTGGCCGTCCTCGTCGCCGACGTAGTAGGGGCGGTAGAGCTCATCCGCCTCGTTGACGGTGTCCCGGGCGTTCCGGGTAATGCCGCCGAGATTGAGGGACTTCGCCAGGACGTGCTCCCCCGAGGCCATCCACTCGTACCCCGCGTCGGCAACGATCTTCACGATGTCCTGTCCCACCGCCCCCTCGGCGGGCCACAGGCCGGTGGGCTTACCCCCCCAGGTCTCGGAGTAGATCTCGACGCTCCGGTCGAGGTGGGCAATGGCGTCGTTCGGGTAGCTGAAGCGCTCCGGGAGCTCTGCCGTGGGATCACCTTTCTCGGCGAGGTCGGAGTTGTAGATGAGCGGCAGAATGGGGTGCGCGTAGGGAGTCGTGATGATCTCTATGCGGCCCCGCTCCTTGAGGCTGCGGTGGACCGGAATCACGCCGCGCACTACCTCCCGGGTCTTGCCGAAGAGGGGCTCCTTGTCCGCCTCCGTGAAGTCGCGACCCTGCTCGACCAGGGTGCTCAGCGGCTCCTCCTCCAGGAACATGGGGTCGAACCAGGCGAGGTTGAACCAGATCTGCAGGTCCCGGAAGTCCTGGGTCGTGTAGCTCTCGAGAGCCGCATCGATCTCTTCATCCGAGGCGCCGCCGCGCTTGTCCAGGAGCTCCTGGTAGCGGGGGAACCGCGCCACAATATTGTCCCAGTTCACGTCGAAGAACCGGCGAAGAATGAACCGCTTGTCGTCATCCGTGAGCTCGTCGGCGCGCTTCTCGGCGAGGACCCAGTAGCGGTCCTTAGCGCCGTCTTCCAGATCCTTGAGCTGCCTGAGTAGAACCGGCGTCAGATTGAAGGTCGCCCGGATGTCCGGGTACTCCTCCAGAATGGCCGCCATGTCGTAGTAGTCCTTGGTGGCGTGGACGCGCACCCAGGGCCTGGTGTAGACGCCCGTATCGGGATCCTTGTAGTAGAGCGGCTGGTGCTGGTGCCAGGTCAGGTTGACGTAGAGGACGTCGCGGTCCGCTTCCCGCGGCGCCGCCCGGTCGCCGGCGCCGACGCCGAGGCCGGCGCAGGCGGTTAGCAGGATGGACAGGAGAGCCGCCACGGCCGGTACGATGAAGACCACCCTTTGCAAGTGTGTCGTTGAGCTTTGTCTCATTGATCGCTTCCTTGGTACGATTACGTGTAATGACACCGGTCGGCCGCGCGGCCTCGGGCCGCGCGGCGTCCGTCGGCATCGATCTACATCTCTACCCCTTCACCGATCCCAGGGTGAGACCCGAGATCAAGAACTTCGACGACGCCAGGAACAGGATCATGACCGGTATGGTGACCATGATGGCCGCCGCGGAAAACTGACCCCAGGCGGTTTGAAACTGCCCCTGAAGCGATTGCAGGCCCAGTGTCCACGTGAACATCTGCTCCCTCTGGAGCATGATCCGCGCCAGGAGGAAGTCGTTCCACGCCTGCATGAAGTTGAAGAGGAACGCAATTGCCAGGGCGGGGCTCGAGAGAGGCAGGATGATCCGGTAGAAGGCGCCCATCCTGCTTGCACCGTCTATGAGCGCCGCCTGTTCCAGCTCACTGGGCACGGTGTCGTAGTACCCCTTGAGGACCCAGATGCTGAAGGGGATTGCTCCCACTGAGTAGGCGATGACCAGACCGCGCCAGGTGTTGATGAGTCCCAGTCGCACCGCCAGGATGTAGATGGGAATCATCAGCATTGCCGGCGGAATCATCTGGGTAGCAAAGAGAAAGACCAGGAACTGCTTCTTCCCGGGCACGTGCCACCGGGAGAGGGCGTACGCCGCCGTTGATGCAATGACCATGCCGATCAGCGCTGTGGAGAAGGTGATCAGCACCGAGTTCCACAGCCACAAGAGGAAATCCTTGTTCAGGATGACCTCGGCGTAGGCCGCAAAGGAGGCGCCGTCGGGGATGATCTTGAGTGACGTGGACAAGAGGCGATCACCCGGCCGGAGCGACACCGAGAACACCCGGAGCGCCGGATAGATGGCGACGAGTGCCGCGAAAATGAGTACGAGGTGAATGATAATGCGCTTGAAGGGACTGTCTCCGCGAGAGCGGACGAAGAACCAGCGCCGGAAGCCGTACTTCCGGATGCTCTGTAGTATCGTTGGGCGATGCACGGCGATAGCGGTCTGCGTGTCGGCTGCAGGGCTCATTCGGCACCTCCTTGTGCGAGTCTGGGTCGGCGCCGGCGGCGCCTGGTTTCACCGGCAATCGCAGGAATGGTGTTTCCCGCGGCGGCGCGACTAGGATCGAAGCCGGATACGCGCATGTATGCGACGGTAAAGCCCAGCAGGATCAGGAATATTACGATGGCAAAGGCCGCTCCGAAGCCGTATCTGAAGTAGTTGAAGACTGCCCGGAACAGCGCGGTCACCAGGATCTCCGAGGACTCGAGTTCCTGCTCGTTCACGAAGTAGGGAACGTAGAAGTTGTTCCACGTCCAGATCACGCCAAGCGTGATGGCCGGTGTCATGACGGGCTTGAGGAGCGGAATGGTGACGTGCCGGAACTGCTGCAGGGCGCCGGCGCCGTCGATCTCCGCGGCCTCGTAGTAGTTGGAGTCAATGCTCTGGAGCGCGCCCAGAAGAATGACCATCATGAACGGGATTCCCAGCCACCAGTTCACGATGTTCATGGCAATGAAGTTCCAGAAAGGGTCGGACTTCCAGTTTATTGCCTCGAGTCCCAGACGGGTCAGCATGATGTTGGGAAACCCGTACTCGTAGTTGAACTCGCCTCGCCAGACCAGGGCGACGACGACCTGAGGGATTGCCCAGGGCACCATGATGAGGGCGCGGTAGAGACCGCGCAGCTTCATTGGCCGATTCAGCAGGATTGCCAGACCCAGGCCGATCATGACGTGTACCGCTACCTGCATGGCGGTCCACAGGATGGTCCGGAAGAAGACCGGGAAGAAATGGGTCTGCTGGAGAACCGGGGCGGTGAAGACGCGGACGAAGTTGGCAATGGCGTTCTGCACCGAGTACGTCGGATCGTTGAATCGACGAATGCTCATGTTGCTGAAGGCCAGGCTGAACTCGAATAGGAGCGGGTAGGCCATCAGGAGGAGCAACCCAACGACGCCGGGCGCGAGCAACATGACGGGCAGCGTGTACCGACTGTCGAAAACGACTTTGAGAATGACGTAGAGGACGGCCTCAATGACAATGACGCCGGCCAGCACTACGCCGATGGTGGATCCCACCTGTCCGAGGCTTTCCCCTATGAAAGTGGCGGTAAGGTGATCCATTGAAGACTCCTTATACAAGTTGGGCGGACCGGCCGGCGGTCCGCCCACTCATGACGATCACCGCATCAGCGGTCTACTGCAGGTCTTGGATGCCCTGCTCCGCAGCTTTCTGCATGGCTTCGGCCGCTGCTTCGGGGCTCTTGTTGTCCGCAAGCACCGCGTTCATCTCGGGCTTTATGGCGTCCCAAATGGCGCGCATCTCGACGGCGGAGGGCATGGGGGTGCCGACCTCCATCTGTTGGGCGGACGCTGCGAGGAGCTCGTCGGAGGTTACCTCTTCAGCACTCAGGGCCTCTCGGCGCGCGGGGAGCCGGGAGAGTGTTTCGACCATGTCGATCTGATTCTCGTAGTTGGTGGCGTACTCGATGAACTCGACGACGGTGGCAAGCTTGTTGCCCTCGAGGGTGCGCGGGATCATGAAGTACTTGCCGGAGGTGTAGGGCTTGGGCCATTCGCCGGTTGCGGAGACCTGGGGAATCCGTGTAACGGCGAAGTCATCTCCCATGGCGTCACGGTAGCCGCCGATTGCCCAGTCGCCGTTGATGATCATGGCGGCGTTGCCCTCCTTGAAGAGCGTGTCCATGGTGGCGTAGTCGCTCTCGGCCGGCACAATGCCGTGCTCGAACTCGAGGTCGTAGAGGAACTGCAGTGTGTCGCGCATTGCCTGGGTGTCCAGGGTCGGCGTTACACCATCCTCGGCGAAGACGGTGCCGTCGAAGCCGCCGAGCCAGGGGGCGAGCCAGAAGGGCTCGGTTGCGTTGTACACCAGGCCGTAGCGATCATCGCCGGTGAGCTCCTGTCCCATCTCGATCAGCTCTTCGGTGGTCTCGGGAGGCTCGGAGACGATGTCGGTGTTGTACATGAGCATGAGGTGGTTGCCGCTGGAAATGGGGACCGCCCAGGTGTCACCGCCCATGCTCACGGACTCGACGTACTCATCCATGTCGAAGAGGTCCTGCACCGGCTTCAGCAGATTGGCCGCGACGAAGGGGCCGGCGTGGTCGTTGACTGTCCAGACCAGATCAGGCGGGTCGCCGGCAAGGCTGGCGGTGAGGAAGTCCTCACGGAGCGCCTCGGTTTCCTTGTTCAGGACGTCAATGGTAACGTTGTCGTGCATGTCCATGAACTGCTCGGCCAGCTTCTCGACGAACTGGAAGGCATTCTCCGCCTCGCCTTCCTGGGTCCAGAGCGCAATCTCGACGGGCTCATCCGTCATTTCCATCTCGGCGGCCTCGTCCATGCCGCCCTGCTGTCCGCCTTCCTGCTGTCCGCCGGCCATGACAAAGGCCGCCGACACAAGAAGCACGAAGAATACGAAGAAGAGCTTCTTCATCTAGGATTCCTCCTTGAAGTGTTTAACCGGTTTTCTAAACCGGTTTGCATGCGGCCATCGTACGCCCGGGTTTCGAGCGCTGTCAAGAAAAAGTTTGCGGCGAGAGCGTGAACACTTCCCCTGGACCCCTTGCGTGTCACCGGTGGAACCGTTACATTGACGACTAAGTTGATCGAGTTTGATAAGAATGTAGCGGCGACGGCGGCGAGTGGGTGGCCGCGCCGCG
>CAZUVX010000007.1:46656-51061 GCA_964623865.1 uncultured Spirochaetaceae bacterium
TGGCCGCGCCGCGGTCGGGTGGCCGCGCCGCGGCGCGTTTCGCAAGACTCGATCAGAGAGCGGGAGGATTATTCAAGGAGCGCACCACAATGGCAATGGTAGAATGCATAACGGATCTCATCGGCAAGACACCCCTGGTGAGGCTCAATCGCGTGACCGAAGGGCTTGGGGCAAGCGTCTACGGCAAACTGGAGTCGCACAATCCCCTCGCCGGCGTAAAGGACCGGATTGGGCTGTCCATGATCGAGACGGCCGAGAAGGCGGGGCAGTTGAAGCCCGGCGCTACCGTGGTGGAGGCCACCAGCGGCAACACCGGCATTGCCCTGGCCTACGTCGGAGCGGTCAAAGGGTACCGCGTCATTCTCACCATGCCCGACACCATGTCCGTAGAGCGTCGGCGCCTCCTCCAGGCATTCGGCGCCGAGCTCGTCCTGACACCGGGTGACGCCGGCATGTCCGGGGCGGTGGAGAAGGCGAACGAGATTGTCGCCGAGACTCCCGGTGCCGTGCGGACCGAGCAGTTCCGCAACCAGGCCAACCCGGATGTGCACTATCGGACTACAGGACAGGAGATCTGGGACGATACCAACGGCCGTGTCGCCGTGCTTGTCGCCGGAGTCGGCACCGGGGGGACCATCACCGGCGCCGGGCGGAGGCTCAAGGAGCTCAACTCCGAGGTCCGCGCTATCGCCGTGGAGCCCGCGGAGTCGCCGGTGCTCTCCGGCGGCAGGCCGGGACCCCACAAGATTCAGGGAATCGGCGCAGGCTTCGTCCCGGAGGTCCTGGACCGTTCGATCATCGATGAGATTCTGACCATCACCACCGAGGAGGCAATCACCACCGCCCGGCGCCTGGCGAAGGAGGAGGGCATCCTCTCCGGCGTGAGCGCCGGCGCCAACGTCGCTGCGGCGCTGAAGGTCGCCGCGCGCAAGGAGTACGCAGGCAGGAGCGTTGTCACGATCATCTGCGACACCGGAGAACGGTACCTGAGCACACCACTTTTCGAAGGAGCGAATAATGGCTGACTATCGTCTCGAGACCCAGGCTCTTCACGCCGGGCATCAACCCACTGCGGAGAACCCCTCCCGGGCAGTCCCGATTCACCGGACCACCGCATACAACTTCCGTGACACGAAGCACGCGGCGGACCTCTTCGGCCTTCAGGAGCCCGGATACATCTACACTCGCATCATGAACCCCACCCAGGAAGCCCTGGAGGGCCGGATTGCCGCCCTGGAAGGCGGGGCCGGCGCTCTGGCGCTGGCGTCGGGTACTTCGGCGGTGTTCTACGCCATCATCAATATTGCCGTTGCCGGCGATGAGATCGTGTCCAGCAACAATCTCTACGGCGGTACTCACACCATGTTCACGAGTATTCTGCCGCAGTACGGAATCAATGTGCGCCTGGTGGATCCGCTGGACCACAAGGCAATTGAGGACGCCATCAACGAGAAGACCCGAGCCGTGTATATTGAAACCGTCGGCAACCCGAGCCTCTACGTACCCGACTTCGAGGGGATTGCCGGGATCGCCCACGGCCACCATCTCCCGCTCATCGTCGACGCGACCTTCACCACGCCCTATCTGCTGCGGACGATCGAGCACGGCGCGGACATCGTCGTGAACTCCCTGACCAAGTGGATCGGCGGCCACGGCACCGGCATCGGCGGCGCGGTCATTGACTCGGGGAAGTTCGACTGGACCGACCCCAAGTTCAAGACAATGAATGAGCCCGATGAGAGCTACCACGGCATCCGCTTCGCTCATGATCTCGGGGACGACGCACCGCCGGCCTACATCCTGCGGATGCGCCTCATTCCGCTGCGCAACCTGGGCGCGGCAATCTCTCCCGACAACGCCTGGCTCTTCCTCCAGGGCATGGAAACACTGCACCTGCGCATGGAGCGTCACTGCGAGAACGCCCTGGCCGTTGCGGACCACCTGAAGCGGCATCCGAAGGTGGACTGGGTCCTCTACCCCGGCCACGAGGATCACCCTACCTATGAGAACGCAAGGCGCTACCTCACGCGCGGCTTCGGCGGCATGGTCGTCTTCGGTGTGAAGGGCGGCCGCCCCGCCGGGGAGAAGCTGATCAACAGCTTCGAGCTGTTCTCACATCTTGCCAACGTCGGTGACGCAAAGAGCCTGGCCATCCATCCCGCCGGCACGACGCACTCCCAGCTCTCGGAAGAGCAGCAGATCTCCGCCGGCGTGGCCCCGGATCTCGTGCGGCTGTCCGTCGGCATTGAGCATATCGATGACATCCTCGCCGACCTGGACCAGGCGCTCGAGAAGGTGTAGGCGGGGGGCGGCGCGGCGCGTGGCCGGCCCTCCGCGGTGGCGGCCGCTCGCCGACCGCCACCGCGTCGCCACCGCGTCGCGCTTTAGGTGCGCTTAGTTCTCGACGTGGGTGTCCGCTGACTCGTTGCCGTCGTACGAGTTCCCGGAAGCCTCTAGGGTGACGTCGGTGTCGTTGTACTGCCACACGCCGTAGCCCTCGCTGTGTCGAATTGTGCTGTTCGTGAGCTCGAGATAGGAGTCGTCGTCCAGGGCGATTGCCGCCTTTTGATCGGGGCCGGTCACCATAGAGGTAGCACCGCCGGCGTATTCGACGGTCACGTTGTTCAAGAGGTTGTTGTCGTTGTTCGACTTGAAGAGCAAGCTTCTCCACCACCCCTTCTGCTCTTCACTGCCGGTGAAGAGGACGCCGCCGCTGCTGCTCCCGTCGGCTACGAGGGCGGAGTTGTTGTCGGAAACTGTGATTCCTGCGTCGGATGCAAACTCGATCACGGCGCCGTCTTCGATCGTCAGCGTTACGGTGGAGCCGTCGGGACTCTCGACGGTAACCACATCGGTAAAGCGGTACGGAGAGTCCCCACTCAGGGCGCTGAGGGTCATATCGCCTTCAATGTCCCGTGGGTACACGCCCACGTAGGAGCTCCCGTTGCCGGAGAAGGTCGTCGCGCCGTCAATGTAGCCGGCGGCGGTGGCGGAAACCTCGATCGGCGGCCCGGCGTTGTCGGTGAAGGTGTTGCTGCTGAAGCCCGACAGATCTATGTTGCCGTTGCCGTAGAGGCCGAAGTCGGCGCTGTCGGCGATCGTCGAGTTCGTGAGGGTGACGCGCTTGCCCTCCTCAATCATGAGCGCCGCCGCTTCGTCGGCACCCGTAATTCCCCAATCTTCGCCGCCGGCGTGCCGGATCTCCACGTAGTTCAGGGTGTTGCGCGCGTTCTTGGAGTAGATCCCGACGCCCTGCCAGAAGCCGGCCTGCCGCTGCTCTCCCCGCATGACAATCGGATTCGACGAGGTGCCGTCGGCCTCAATGGCGGAGGCATCATCCTTGACCTTCAGTGACGTGTTGGATGAGAACTCCAGAGTGACCCCCTCCTCAATCGTGAGGGTCGCACCATCGCTCACGGCCACGTCTGCGGTGACCGCGTAGGTTGTGCCGGATTCGAGGGTTCTATCCGACGTAATGTCCTCGCCAATCTCATTCGAGAGGAGGTCCCCCTCGTCCGAATCGCCGGGTCCGAGCAGGCCGATCACGTTACATCCGGAGAGAACGAGCAGCGCCAAGAGGACAATTGCAAAGCCCATGAGTCGTGATGTCTTCATACGTACCTCCTGCATTTCATGTTTGTTGACTGTAACACTTATATTAGAACATACCACGGTGTGCGCGAGGATGCCAGTTTCAGTCGCCCGGCTCTCGCCACTCGCCGTTGATGAGGAGCTGGTGGGGGGTGAAGCGGCTCTTGTAGTCCATCTTGTGGCAACCCGGGACGTAGAAGCCGAGGTGGTGCCAGAGTTTGCCCAGGGAGTGGGAGAGCTCGATCTCCTTGAGGACGGAGAAGGTTCCCAGGCTGCGCTGTGACTCTTCGGGGTCGAAGGCGTAGTAGACACTCGACAGGGAGGTTGGCAGGACGTCGATCCACCCGACGCCGACGAGGCGGTCGTCGACGTGGTAGAGCATCATGTCGGTGTCGATGGGGGAGGTCCCAAGGAAGCTGCGAAAGGCGTCGAAGGTGACCTCCTCTTCCGGGTCGTGACGCCTCGCGTTGTAGCGGCTGTAGAGCTCGTAGACCTCTTCCAGCGGCTCAATGGGGCGGCGTTCAATGGTTACGTCGGCGTTCCTGCGCAGGACCCGGCGTTGCGACTTGGAGGGCGCGAAGCGGTCAACGGGTATGCGAATGGGGATACAGAGGTTGCAGCCGGGACAGTGGTTCTGATAGAAGGCAGCCCCGCTGCGCCGCCACCCCTCCGAGATCAGCCGCTCGTACATGGACGGGTCGAACCGCGGCACCTGGAAGGTGTGGGTGACCCAGGTACGGTTGGGCAGGTACGGGCAGTCGCCGTGGAAGACCTCGTACAGTTGGATGCGCATTCGTGAGTGGGATGCTATGGC
>CAZUVX010000007.1:51161-68490 GCA_964623865.1 uncultured Spirochaetaceae bacterium
GCATCCCTATAATGCCGCCGAGCACGGTGCATGGTTAAGATCATTGGAATCACCGGGGGATCCGGTTCCGGAAAGACGACAATCGTCAACAAGATCGCGGAGATTGTCCCGGACTTCCAGTTCATTCCCCAGGACAACTACTACAAGTCGGCAGAGCACATCAGCAATCGGAACATCACGGCGTTCAACTTCGATCACCCCTCCGCCTTCGACAACGATCTCATATTCGAGCAGCTCACAGCGCTCAAGGAGGGCAAGTCCATCGACATGCCTCAGTACGACTTCGTGAACCACCGCCGCGCTCCGGAGACCATTCGGGTTTCACCGGCGAAGCTCGTCGTCTTTGAAGGGATCATGATCCTCTTCGAGAAGCACATCCGCGAGCTCATTGACCTCAAGGTCTACGTCGATACCCCGGACGACATCCGCTTCATCCGGCGGCTCGGCCGGGATATGAAGGAGCGGGGTCGGACTCAGGAGTCGGTGATCCGGCAGTACCTCGAGGTGGTGCGCCCGGGACACTTCCAGTTCGTTGAGCCGACCAAGGCGTATGCGGACATAATCGTACCGGAAGGTGGGCGAAATGAGATGGCCCTGGAAGTGCTCACCAGCTTCATGCGGCAGGTCGTGGCGTAGGAGCCATGGCTGAGACACAACGCCTCTTCTCACTGCGCCGGGAGAAGCGCAAGTTTTACGAGCTCGCCGCAGACCGCTTCATAAACCGCCTCAGCTCCGCCGTCCGCCGGGAGTCCTGGGGACGTACCGCTCTGCAGCTCGCCTGGACCGCCGGTCCGGTGACCTACCTCGGGCTCCAGGCGGGGTACCGCATCGGTTTCGGTGAGGCGGCCCCGCCCGACCTTTTTCTCTACTTCGCCATCTACACCGTTGTCGCCGGCGTCTTTGCCATACTCATTCGCATTGGCTACAGCGTGCTCCACGGTCAGGAAAAAGAGGAAGCGTCCACCACTCTCCGGGACGTTGTAGACAAAATTCCCGACCTGATCGGGGCGGTCCGCAACGTGAGCCTGGAGGATTACGATGCCGCCGACCGGCGGGTAATTGCCGCGCGGTACATCCTGGAGAATCCGGACGCCTCGGAAGCCGCCGTGGGGCAGGTGATCGAGGACGTTACCGGCGACTCCGTTCTGGCGAGCGCAGCTCGTACCGTCGAGATCTATCGGCGTGCCGGTCTGAAGACCGCCATCTGGGATGTCCACGCCGAGCATGAGGCTCGCCTTGCAAGGGCGCTGGAGCGGCTGAAGGAGCGGTCGATCACGGTTGCCGAACTCATCCAGAAGCGCTTCATCGGTCTGGCCGCGGGGAAGCGCAGGGGCCGCCACCGAACCGAAGGCTTCATTGAGCGGGTCCTCGTTTCCGGCGAGACGGATGACTTCACCCTCATGACCTTTGTGGACGTCGAGGAAGTGCTGACCGTGGCGTTCGAGTTTCTGGTGGGTCGGGAGTTTCCCGTCCTCAAGCTCGAGTACGTCGGTGCCCGGGAGTTCACGGATACATCGAAAGCGCTGGAGAACGCGCGCCGGGACTTCCGCACCGCCGTGCGCATCCGCAATAGCCGGCTTCGGATCATGGCGGAGCTCCTGAACGAGAGCAAGGCGATCATGCGCGTTCCCGCGGCCATCTCCACCTTCGCCGCGGTGAGTGAGGTAGGCGCCCGCGTCCTCGGCGCCGTCGAAGAGTATCAGCGCGACCTCGAGCGCCGGATCGCCGGCCGGCGGCGGCGGCTGCGATTCCTCTTCGTGCCGCAGCCGGTGGAGGGTAGCGAGGCTGAGTTCTTCCGGGATCTCCTGCGCCTCTACGACAGGCTGTATCAGGCCAATCTGGATGTCCGGCGAAAGCACGTCGCTCTTCGCCGCGCCATGCGCCGATACGATCAGACCCGGACCTCCTGGGTGGGCTACTTCACGCCGCGCATTCTCTCAAACGGCGAGCGCGGTCCGGGTATCCGCCTTCACCGCCGCGCCATTGCCATGACTGAGAGCCAGCGCCTCGAGCTTGCACGCGAGCTCGGCCGCATTCTCGAGGACGTCTCCATCCAGCCGGCGTTGCTTCGCGCGTACACCGAGAGCGACGAGGGAGCCAGTGTCTATCTCAAGCCGGAGGGGTACAAGCATATCGGCTTCGAGGTCCTCCACGCCCTGGACCGTTTCGTGCAGCTGACCCGGAGCGACGTGCAGTTCGCCGTCGAGAGCACGAACGCCCCGAACATAGGTGCTCTGGAGCGTGGGCTCTCCCGGGAAGTCAAGTGGGGTTGGGCTGTGTCCCTGGTTCGGGAGATCCGCACCGATCTTGCGCCCATTGTGCAGCGGGTCGCTCGGAATCTGGCCGCCTACCACGGAGCCGAGCTCACGGAGGAGTCGAAGGCGTACATTGAGGAGGCCTTCGGTGTGCCGGCGCGTCAGCTTGGTTCACCGGTCTCCGCTGAGCAGCGCACCGAAGCCACGCAGGAGAACATCGAGTCTCAGCTCATTGAGGTGCCGCCGATCTCCCGGGACTTTCGAAACCTCGTTCAATACCTCGAGTAGAAGCGGCTTCATTCGTTTCACTCCCCTCGAAGCTCCCGGCAGAACTCCTCCACCTTTGCCCGAATCTCATCACGGATAGGGCGCACCGCCGCGAGCTTCTCGTCGAAGGTTCCCTGCGCCTCGGAGGGGTCGGGGAACGGCCAATGCAGGCGCTTCTTCTCCGCCGGGAAAATGGGGCACTTCTCGGCCGCCTCGGGATCGCAGACCGCAATGACGTAGTCGAACTTTGCGCCCGCCGCATGCAGGTCGAAGACGCTCCGCGTCTCCTTGCCGGAAATGTCGATCCCGTCCTCCTTCAGAAGCTCGACTACAACGGGGTTCAACCGGCCGGGCTCTATCCCTGCGCTTTCGACCTCGGCAATGTCGCCGGCGCACTGTCGGAGCAGCTCTTCGGTCATCTGACTGCGCGCGCTGTTGTGGATGCAGATTGCGAGAATGCGTGTCTTTTCCATGTTCATGTTCATGCGTCCTTTCCGTCTCTCCGGGCCGTTTCGCTCCCGGTGTCGCCGGCGCGGCGGAATTCCGCAAAGCTTCGTACCTGCTCGCGGATCTGGTCACGCACCGCCCGGGTCTGCCGGAGGATCTCCTCACGAGTGCCGGTGAAGGCTCCGGGATCCGGGAAGGGCCGGCTCAGACGTCGGACCGGACCGGGGAAGATGGGGCATTTCTCCTCGGCGCGCCGGTCGCAGACGGTAATGACGTAGGAGTAGGAGCGGCCGCTCCTGTACAGATCCACGACGCTCCGGGCCACCTTGTGCGATATGTCGATACCGTCCTCCCGGAGCGCTTCCACGACGTAAGGGTTGAGCTCTCCCGGCTCGAGGCCGGCGCTTTCCACGTCCAGGATATCCCCGGCGAACCGCCGGAGGTAGGCTTCCGCCATTTGGCTCCGCGCGCTGTTGTGCACACACACAAAGAGGACGGAGGGTTTCCGTTCCGCCGACGGGTCATATCCGGAGGTATAGGTCACTACGCACTCTCCCTGATTCCTGATTTCGAGGCGCCAACGGAGGCGGTCACGGTCATTGCGAAACGTATCGTCGTCGGAGGGCACGGCGGCCAGGCACTCGGCAAGGCGGTCGTTGAAGGGCTCCCGGGCGAATGCGTAGAACATCAGCTTGCCGTGCCGACTCTCCTGGACCAGGCCGGTTCTGCGTAACGCGGACAGGGCGCGGGACACCGCGTACTGCGGCCGCCTGAGAATGTCGACAAGCTCGCACACGCAGAGCGGCTCGTCGGCGATCCGGAGAAGGCGCAGAATCCGGAAGCGAGTCTCCTCGGATGCCGCCTTCAACCGTTCAAGGTAATCGTGCACGTATGCACTCTACTGCATATATTCATTCGACGCAAGGCCGGTGCAAGCGCCGCGGAAGGGCTGGTGCTTTCGTTCGGTCGAAAACCGAATCACAATTGACACCGGTGGTCCGCGCCGATATGGTTGCGCCTAGCCGGTCGTGCGGCCGGCCGAACGAGACCGGCGAATCGGGAGATTCACATGCCCAGAACCAAGGGGCCGTCGACCGGCTATCGGGAGAAGATCATTCAAGGCGCCTCGAAGCTCATCATTGAGAAGGGCGTAGCCAATACCAGTCTGGCCGACATTGCCCTGCGCGTCGGCATCAGCAAGGGCACTCTTTACTACTACTACCGTTCGAAGGGTGAGTTGGTCTTCGACATCTCCGAACGGCACATGGAGTACGTGAGCAACAAGATATTCAACTGGATCGATCAGTCCGGGGTTGGGCTGACCGCTCGGGAGATCGTTCGGCTCTTCTTCAAGACAATCGTCTCTTCCGAGACGAAGGGCCACATTCACGTCTACCTGATCCAGGAAGCGCTCACCGACAATACGAGCCTCAAGCGAAGGTTTGTGGAGGCCTACAGCTACTGGACCAAGCTGATTGAGGATGGCCTCGAGCGCATCATGCCGCCGGGCCGAGACTACAGCATTCTGGCGCGCATGATTCTTGCATGCGTCGACGGCCTGCTGTTACAGCAGCTACTCGGGGTTGAGGATGTCCATCTGGACGAGATTACGAGATATCTCATGAGCATTGAGGCACCACAAAGAGAGGAGTGAGGGACACTGCATGAAGAATGCCTGGGACTTTCTGAATCACTATCGCGATGGGAACTCCGCCGTTGTTGACTTGCGCCACTTCTGGCCCACTCTGCCGGAGCTCTTCGACATTACCGTCGATCGCTACGGCGAGCGGCGCGCTTTCACCGCCTTCGAGCCGGAGGAGCTGAGCCTCACCTACAGCGAGGTTCAGGCCGCCGTACGCACCGCAGCGGGGTATCTGAAGGAGCGGGGCGTCCAGCGCGGCGATCGGGTTGTCGTAACCGGGAAGAACGCTCCGGAGTGGGGAGTTGCCTACCTCGCAGCGGTGTACGCCGGGGGGGTGGTCGTCCCCATTGACACCCAGTTGAATCTGAGCGACAAGCTCGGCCTGGCCACGCGGGCGGGGGTGCGCATTGTATTCGCGGATGAGGATGCCTACGACGGCTTCGCAGACCTTGCGGACGAGCGCATCTCGCTTACCCCGGCAAAGCCGAACTACATCTTGGATCTCGAGGCGGAGCTCGCGGGGCGGCCGGAAGGGCGTGAGGACGACCTGGCGGCGATTCTCTTCACGTCGGGCACAACCGGTGTCGCCAAGGGCGTCATGCTCAGCCACAAGAACATTACCTGCGACGCCCTCCTTGCTCAGACCCACCTCGGGATCTACTCGACCGACGTCTTCTACGCTCTGCTGCCGCTCCACCATTCGTACACCATGCTGGCGGTCTTCATTGAGGCCATCAGCGTCGGCGCCGAGATTGTCTTTGCCAAGCGCATGGCGGTACAGGAGATCCTGAAGGACCTCAAGCGCGGCAAGGTGACCATGCTCCTGAGTATTCCGCTTCTCTTCAACAAGCTGCTCAAGGGGATCATGTCCGGTGTGCGACAGAAGGGCATTCTGGTCTACGCGATCATTCGAACCCTCATGGGGATTAGCGGCCTCATCAAGAAGGTGTTCCACACCAACCCGGGCAAGAAGCTCTTCCACAGCGTCCTCGAGAAGGCGTCTCTCGAGCACATCCGGATCTGCATCTCCGGCGGCGGTCCGCTGCCCGCCTTCACGTTCCGCCGGTTCAATCAGCTCGGAATCGATTTTGTCCAGGGGTACGGCCTCACCGAGACCTCTCCAATAGTGACCCTCAACCCGGTGGAGCACTACAAGGAGGCCTCCGTGGGGAAGGTGCTTCCCCAGACCGAGATCATCATTCTCGATCCCGACGAGCGCGGGGTCGGTGAGATTGCCATCAAGGGGCCCATGGTCATGCAGGGGTACTTCGAGGACGAGGCGGCCACAAAGGAGAGCTTCACTCCCGACGGCTACTTCCGCACCGGCGACATGGGCTATCTGGACAAGGAGAACTACCTCTATCTCACCGGTCGTCAGAAGAACCTGATCGTGACCGCCGGCGGCAAGAATGTGTATCCCGAAGAGCTCGAGAACGCCTTCGAGCTCTATGACGAGATCGATCAGATCATGGTGAAGGGTTACGTCAGTGATGAGCGCCTCCGTGAAGAGAGCGTGGAGGCGTACATCTACCCCGACCTCGACTTCTTCGGCCAGGACGCCCTCGAGGATGATGCGAAGTGGCAGGATGTCGAAAGCCGGGTCAGGGCGGTCGTGAGCGAAGTCAACCAGCAGAAGCTCATGCCCTACCAGCGCATTCAGCGGGTTACGGTGCTGAAAGCGCCCATGGAGATGACGACCACCAAGAAGATCAAGCGCCACAAGGTTGCAGATACTGAAGAGACCGAAGAGGGCGGAGAGGCGCAATCATAGGGCCCGACGGCTGAGCCCGGGCCGTCGCGGGCCGACATTGTCATGAACCTTCTGCTTCTCGAGGACGACGAGCTCGGTAAGCCGATTCCCTACAACGACCCGCGCGCCCGGCACGTCCGCGAGGTACTCCGGGCGCGGCCGGGTGACACGCTTGCAGTCGGTGTCGTCGAAGGGGGCAAGGGCGTGGCCCGGATCGTGGACCACAGCCGCGAGGCCGGCCTCGTGCTCGGTGACATCCATCCCGGCCCCGGCGCGAACCCCGCAACCGCCCCCGTTGGTGCATCAACGCGGCGTCGTCTCGACAGGGAGTCTCCCGACGTCTTCTATCCCGTTACCATGCTGATCGGCCACGTGCGGCCCATCGTGTTGAAGCGCCTCCTCAAGGATTTGACCACCATCGGGGTGGAGCGGATCATGGTCGTGCCGGGGGAGCTCGGCGAGAAGAGCTACCTGGAAAGCTCCATGTGGTCGGATGGTACCGTTCGGCGCCGCCTGGTGGAGGGGGCGGCGCAGGGCGGCGTCACGTGTCTGCCGACCGTGGATACGCATTACTCTCTGCGGCGGGCCCTGGCGGTTCTGGAGGGGCACGCAGCCGTTGCGGACCGCGCGACCGATACCGACGGCGCGCCCGACCGGGGCGGCCGCATTGCCGGCGCGTACGGCCGCGTGCAGCGGCTCTACCTGACTCCGGCGGGAACCCCGGCGGCGGAGGTTGTGGCGACCGCGGTGTCGGAGGGTTCGCGGCGCGGAAGCGCCGGGAACCCTCCAGAGCGATTCATCATTGCCGTCGGGCCGGAGCGCGGGTTCACCCCGGGTGAGGAGGCGCGGCTTGACGCAGCGGGTTTCGCCGCCGTCTCGTTGGGCCGGCGAATTCTCCGGACCGAGACCGCCGCGGTCTTGGCGGCCGGCATGGTGAGTCGTATCTTTGTGTCCGTCCCCTGAGACCCCGAGAGGTCACGGGAGTCCGGTGATCCCCGTTCTCATGATTATGGGACTATGGGCGGGAGTGTCCGCGGCCGGCCGGGAATGCGGAAGACGCGGGGGAGGAGCCGGCGGAGAAGCATGACCCGACCGCACAGGGCGCCCGTGCTTCCTGTTCATATGTTTAAAAAAGGCAAAAATATGAAAAAGTGCAAAACCTTGCCTTTCGTGGGATTCGCGAATATACTTCCTCCGGAAGGAGCGAACCGGTGAGCAGGATCCTTGTGGTTGATGACGATGATACCAGTCTGGCCATTGTTGAAGCAGTACTGGCGAAGAACAATTTCACCGTCGACGCCTTCGACACCCCCGAGCACGCGCTCCGGCAGTTCAGGAAGAACAAGTACGACCTGGTTCTCTCCGATTACTTCATGCCGGGCATCAACGGGGATGAGTTCCTCAAGGCGGTCCGGGAGGTGGATCGGGAGACCCCCTTCGTCTTCCTGACGGCGAATACCGACATCAAGATCGCCATTGAGCTGGTGAAGTCCGGCGCGGACGACCATATTGTGAAGCCCATCGTCGCGGAGGAGCTCGTCTTCCGGGTGCAGAAGACGCTGCAGGAGAAGGAGAACCGACGGCTCATCCGGCAGGTCGAACGGGAGCGGGAGCTTCTGGAGCTCGAGCACCGGAACCTCGTCAATTGGCGCGCTCTGTACGCATCCAAGGACATCACCCAGACCGAGCAGATGATCAACCTTCTCTCGCGCACCATCAACCAGGCCGGGGGGTTTCTCTGGGTGGATCTCCTGAAGAGCCGGTTGGAAGAAGCTCGGGACCGGCAGGAGCTCACCGTGGACAAGGACCTGGTGGAGATGATCGTCACCGCCGGAGAGAGCCAGAAGGCCATCTTCGACTACATCACCTTCATTGGTGAGCTGGATACCGTGAAGCTGAACCTGGAGGCTGTCCCGGTTGGGGATCTCTTCGCGGAGCTCGAGCGGTACGGCCGTAGTCTTCTTGCGCAGATTCGCGATCACGACGCCCGGACGCTGCACATCATGAAGCCCTCGAAACCGATCGAGGGGGCCGTACGCATGGACCTCAAGTATCTTCGAGATGTCTTCCATGAGCTCCTGGTCAACGCGGTGAAGTACTCACCGGAGGGTTCACGGATCCTGGTGAGCATGGATCGAAACGACGAGCTCCAGGGAAGCTACATTGACATTTGCGTTCGCAACACCGCAACGGTTGCACAGGCGCGGGACCGGGAAGGAAACCCCATTCTCGGCATTCCCTACGACTACTCCGAGCTGGTCTTCGACCTGTTCTACACCATAGAGTCCTTTCCCACGCACCTCGACGAAGAGAAGTGGAGCGACGGCACCGGGCTCTTCGTGGCGCGGAAGCTGCTCAAGCGGCAGGACGGGTGGATCAAGGCTTCCAACGGAGTGGACTACACCGGGGAACGGCCGGAGACGGTGGTGCTCGTCGTGGCGACGCTGCCCCTCCGTGACGCGTAACACTGCATGAGGAGTGCGAAGTGGCAGAGAAGATTCTGATTGTAGACGACTCGGTTTCAATGCGGCAGATGACCTCCATCATTCTCAAGAACGCCGGCTACGCCGTTGAGCAGGCCGGCGACGGCGAGGAAGGCGTGGCAAAGGTAACCGACGACATCTCCCTGGTCATCACCGACTACAATATGCCGGGGCTGAACGGTATTGAGCTCATCAAGAGGATCCGCTCCGGCAGCACCAACAAGGCGGTGCCCATTGTCATGCTTACCACCGAGAGCGAGGATTCCAAGAAGCAGGAGGGCAAGCAGGCCGGCGCGACCGCCTGGCTCACCAAGCCCTTCGACAAGGAGCAGCTCATCGCGACCATCAAGAAGGTCACGGGGAGTGTGAGCTTCTAGTCATGGCCGATGTTCACGTGGATGCCCGTCGCAATCCGGTGCCTGTCGCGATTCGAGGCGATCTCACCTTCTCCTCCGTGGGTGAGATCCGCCGCGACTTCGAGCGTGCCCTCTCCGGCGGCAAGGACATCGAGGTCTCTCTGGACGAGGTTGTCAACTTCGATCTTCCCGGCGTGCAATTGCTGCTCTCCCTGAAGGCTTCCGCGGCGAAGCAGGGCGTTTCCGTTACCTTCACGGGCGGGAAGAACGAGGAGCGCTTTCGCAAGATGCTCTCCTTTGCAGGACTGCCTCCCCTGTAGGCCCGTGCAGGCATGGTCAATCGGCACGTTCATCCGGATAAGACTCATCTAACCATGGATAGCGGCCCCAGGAGTCGAGATGCAGTTACACAGTGATCCCTTCGAGACCTTCAAGGAAGAGGCCCGGGAGCTCCTGGTATCCCTGGAAGAGAGCCTCATGCAGCTGGAGCAGAATCCGAGGGATGGTGAGCTGATTGACAGTGCCTTTCGTAGCCTCCACACCATCAAGGGCTCCGGGAACATGTTCGATCTGCAGAACCTGGTCCACTTCACCCACACCGTGGAGAGTGTTTTCGACAAGGTTCGGGAGGGAGCGGTCGCGATCGACTCCAACCTGATCAACCTGGGTCTCCAGGCGAAGGATCAGATCGAGGCTCTCCTGGCCAACCCCGACGACGGGGACGTCATCCAGGGCAGTCGGATCCTGGCCAACGCCTTCAAGGCGTTCCTGCCCGTCGAAACGGGCGGGACCGCCCCTCGAGGCGGCGGGGACATTGCGGCGGCGTCGCAGGGCGTGACGGTTGCTCCGGATGACGGCGGGGGGCCCCCCGGCGGCACCGGTGACCGCGGCGACGGCGCGGCCGGCCCCGGCCCCGGTTCCGACGACGGCGCCTCGGAGGGCGGGCCGTCGGGTAGCGGTGAGGGCCCCGACGGCGGCGAGCACACCTTCCGCATTCTCTTCACGCCGAAGCGGGACTTCTTCCGCACCGGCGGCAACGCCCCGGCGCTTATCCAGGAGGTCGGCGAGCTCGGCCGCACCCTGGTCATGGGCTTCTGCGGAGCGGTACCGCCGGTCGATGAAATCGACCCTGAAGCGTGCTACCTGAGCTGGGACATAGTCCTCACGACCACGCACGATCGGAATGCCGTTCAGGATGTCTTCATCTTCGTCGACGAGCCCGGAGTCGTCCGTATTGATTTGATCGATGAGGGAGAGATTCTCGAGCAGGAGGACATCTCCTACAAGCGGCTTGGGGAGATCCTGGTGGACCGGGGCGACATCAAGGCCGAGGACCTGCAACAGGCCATGACCTCCAAGCAGTTTCTCGGGGAGACCCTGGTCGCGAAGGGCTACGTCAGCGGGGAGAAGGTGCAGGCGGCGCTGGAAGAGCAGAAGTACGTCCGCTCCATTCGCGAGAGTCGCCGGAGCGTGGAGACGGCCAGCTCCATCAAGGTAAAGACCGAGAAGCTGGATACCCTGGTGAACCTGGTGGGCGAGTTCGTTTCCATGCACGCCAACCTCACTCACCTGGCCGATACCAAGGACGATCGCGACTTCAAGTCGGTGGGCGAAACCATGGACGGCTTGATCCGCGAGCTTCGGGATCTCTCGATCGATATGCACATGGTCCCGGTGGACACGCTCTTCTCCGGGTTCAAGCGCCTGGTTCGGGATCTGGCCAACGATCTGGGGAAGCAGGTGCGCCTGCAAATCGAAGGCAGCGAGACGGAGCTCGACAAGAACGTCATAGATGCCCTGAAGGACCCGCTTCTCCACATCATTCGCAACAGCGTTGATCACGGGATCGAGTCCACGACGGAGCGCGAGGGCGCCGGGAAGCCGCCCACGGGTACGGTGCGTCTCTCCGCCTACTACGCCGGGGCCAACGTAGTCATTGAGATTGCGGATGACGGCGGCGGCATAAACGCCGAGCGCGTTCGCCGCAAGGCCGTCGAACGCGGCGTGATCGACGAGGGGACGGAGCTCACCGAGGAGGAGATGCTGGGCCTTGTCTTTCAGCCGGGGTTCTCGACGGCGCAGGAAGCTACCAGCGTCTCCGGTCGCGGTGTCGGCATGGACGTGGTGAAGCGGAACATCGAGAAGCTCAACGGGGCGGTCCGGATCCGAAGTACTCCGGGTGAGGGCACGGTAATCTCGATCCGTATTCCCCTGACCCTGGCGATTGTTGAAGGACTCCTGGCACGGATCGGCGCCGGTTACTACCTCATCAATCTCAGTTACATTGTCGAGTGTCTGGACTTCCAGGCGGTGGAGAGGCAATCCAACCAGCAGATGATCAACTTCCGCGGTGAGGTGCTGCCTTACTACGACCTGCGCCGCTTCTTCTCCACCGCAGCGAACGGCGAGGGCGGCCAGCTCGTGGTCGTCGCACTGGAGGATCGGCGCGTCGGGTTGGTCGTTGACGACATCCAGGAGAAGTACCAGACCGTCATCAAGTCTTTGAGCCGCGTCTTCGAACGCGCTGAAGGTGTTTCGGGAGCCATAATTCTGGGTGATGGAACGCCGGCGCTTATGCTGGACGTCGACCGGTTGGTGAAGGTGACGGCGGAAGAGATCGGAGAAGGGTAGCGCACATGGCGGATGACGACGTAACACTCTCAACAACAGCGGTAAAGTACCTGACCTTCTCGGTGGCCGACGAACGCTACGGCGTGCCGGTTACCCGGGTGGAGGAGGTCCTCGAGTACCAGCCCATCACCGTGGTGCCGCGATGCCCGAGCTTCCTGTTGGGCGTTATCAACGTCCGGGGACGACTCATCCCGGTCATGGACCTGCGCAGGCGCCTGGGCCTCGAAGACGCAGAGATCACGGTGGAGACACGCATTGTCGTCATGACCATGCAGTTCGGTGAGGAAGATCTCTCCGTAGGCGCCGTTACCGACCGCGTGGAAGGTGTCATTGATATTGAAGATGAGTGCATTGAGCCGCCGCCGCGGATCGGCGCTTCCGGCGAAGACGTGGGCCTCTCCGGCACGGCTCGCACGGAGGACGCCATCTTTCTCCTACTGGACGTGAACCGCCTGGTGACGCCGGAGTATCTCGATGCCGAGTTCGATGCCCTCGCGGCGGCGCGGCGATAGTCCCGGGAAACTGGCGGCTACCGGCGCTGCGCCGGAGCGTTCGGCGCGGCGCTCCGGCCGCCTCCGGACTCATCCACCCGGTCGGCGCGCTCCCCGCCCCCGCGGTTGCGCCCGCCGAGCAGGAGAGCCGACGCCGCCCCGACCATCACCGCGACAGCGCCCCAGAGCCATTCCAACCCGGTGAGCACTCCCGGCCAGAGGCGCACGAGACTCCCGGCGACCAGTCCCAGAATGGCCGCATACGTAGGCCCGGGCGCTCGCCGGAAGAGCCAGGCGATGAGCCGGGTGATCAGGGCGAGCCCCACCAGCACCCCGACCGCCGTGGCGCCCAGGATGAAGGGGTCAACCTGGTTGATACCGTGGATAATGGTTGCGTAGGTGCCGATCAGCAGGAGCAGAAAGGACCCGCTTATGCCCGGTACCACCATGGCCGCGGCGCCGGCAATGCCGGAGGCAACCAGAAGCCCCGCCGTTCCGACGGATCGCTCGGAAAAGATCCGAGTCGTCTCGGCACCGGTCAGAAGAGAGATGCCGATCACCGCAGATAGAGCGATGACGAAGGCGAGAATGTGCCCCACCGACACACGCATGCTCCCGGATTGCCGGAGCAGGGCGGGAACGCTTCCCAGGATCAGGCCGATGAAGAAGAGCTGCGTGGGGCCGGCGTGGGTCGCCAGGAGGTACTCAATCACCCGGGCAAGCCCCACGATACCGACGCCGACACCCAGGGCGATTTGCGCGAGGAAGGGAATGCGGCGGGGCCAACCCTTCCGAAACGACAGGACGTCACGGACGCTGGTAATCAGCTTCTCATAGATACGTAGCACCACCGCCAGGGTGCCGCCGCTGACCCCGGGGATGACGTTGGCAACACCGATCGTGACGCCCCGGCCCAGGTTTGCCAGGATCGCAACGACCGTGGGCCACCCCCTCCATCCGTCCGCCGGATCCCGGCCACCCCCGGGGCGCTCGAGGTTCCGGCCCGCCTGTTCGCTCTCTTGTGACTCCCGATCGCTCACGCGTGCTCCTTCACCGAATGATTGTCAAAACCACGCTATTCCAATAGCATTTTGCCCATGTCGGAGCCACAACTACCCGCTGCGCTCGACGGTGCGTGCGTGTTCATGGTCGGAATCAAGGGCACCGGCATGGCGGCTCTCTGCGAGCTGCTGGTCAGGCGCGGCGCCCGTGTGTGCGGCTCCGATAGTAGCGAAGTTTTCTATACCGATGCAATTCTCTCCCGCCTCGGAGTGACCGTCGTTGAGGACTTCGCCGCGGACAGGCTTCCCGACGACGTTGATCTGGTTGTTCACTCCGCCGCTTATGATCCCGAAACCCATCCGCAGCTGTGTGCCGCCCGGGAGCGCGGGCTGCCGGTCCTGGTATACACCCAGGCTCTCGGCGCCCTCTCTCGGGGAAGGCCGGCCGTCGCCGTTGCCGGCGTTCACGGGAAGACTACGACCACGGCGCTGGTCGGTGCCCTCGTACGGACCCTCGGCCTGCCCGGGGAGGTCCTGGTCGGAAGCGCCGTCTCCGTCTTCGACGGTTTCTCCACCTACTTCGGCGGAACCGACTTCTTCGTCGCGGAGACCTGCGAGTATCGCCGCAACTTTCTGGCCTTCCAGCCGGACATCCTGGTGGTAACCAGCATTGAGGCGGATCATCTCGACTACTTCAAGAACGAGGACGATGTCCACAGCGCCTTCCTGGAGTTCGCCCGGAAGCTTCCGGAGGGCGGGACCCTCATCTACTGCGCGGACGACCCCGGGGCCACCCGCCTGGCAGGCGCGGTGCACACCGAACGGCGGGATCTGCGCAGGGTCGCGTACGGGCGCAGCGCCGCCGGACCCTACGCCGTCACGGGCTTGACCGCCGCGGCGGGCAGGACGGCCTTCCGCCTCGCCGGCGTGGGGACGGAGCTCGCCCTGCGGGTTCCCGGGGCCCACAACGTGTTGAACGCCGCCGCGGCGGTCGCGGCCACCGCCGCGGTTGCGGAGACCCTGGACGCAGCGGTGGGTGGCGGGGCGGACGCTCCTCACGGCGATGAGGCGCACGCGGAGTCCCGGGGGGGCGACGGACATCGGCCGTCGGCATCGATCCAAGGCTCTTCTCAGGCTATTGCGGAGGCCTTGTGGAGCTTCACCGGCACGCGGCGGCGCAGCGAGCTTGTCGGCGAGCGGGGTGGAGTGATCTACATGGATGACTACGCGCACCATCCCACGGCGATCGCCGCTACGCTCGCGGGGATTCGGAAGTTCTATCCGGGGCGACGGGTCGTCGTGAGCTTCATGTCGCACACCTATTCGCGGACCGCGGGGATGCTGGAGGAGTTCGCCCGCGCCTTTGGCGACGCCGATGTGGTGGTGACTCACAAGATCTACGCTTCCGCGCGGGAGCACTTCGACGGGCGCATTGAGGGACGTGATCTCGCGGACGCCATCGGCAGGCACCACTCGGATGTGCGCTACGTCCCGGAGGTCATGGACGCCTTCGACGGGTTGCGGCGAGAGCTGCGGCCGGGGGACGTGTTCATCTCAATGGGGGCCGGGAACAACTGGATCCTGAGCCACCGCCTCTTCGAAGCGGCCGCCGGGCAGGGCGCGGCCGCGACGGGGCAGGGCGCGACCGCCCCCGGGCAGCGGGGACACGCCCCCGGGCAGCGGGCACGCGCCCCCGGGCAGGGCCTCCCCGGCGGCGGGGAGGGACGGAGCACACCATGAAGAGCATGACCGGCTTCGGCTTTGCCGAGCACAAGGGTGAATCCATCCAGGCGAGCGTGGAGATAAAGTCCTACAACAATCGCTACCTGGACCTCAACGTCAACGTCCCCGGCTATCTCAGTTCCCTCGAG
Source organism: uncultured Spirochaetaceae bacterium (assembly GCA_964623865.1). Classification (GTDB taxonomy): domain Bacteria; phylum Spirochaetota; class Spirochaetia; order DSM-27196; family PWMO01; genus CAYFQV01. Next base: position 66,356 of record CAZUVX010000007.1, read on the forward strand.
CCCTTCATCCGGAGTTACCTCGGTGACCGGGTCGCGCGGGGGCGAATAGAGGTCTACGTGAAGCTGCGTGATCTGGATGCGCCGGTGGAGGTGGCCCTCGACCGGGAAGCGGTTCGGGCGTACCGGCAGGTGCTGCTGCAACTCGCCGAGGAGGCGGGCCTTCCGAAGGAGCTCGGTCTCTCCCACTTCCTCAGGCTGGAGGGGGTCCTGAGCATCGACCGAGAGACCGATGTGGACCGATACAAGGAGGTCCTCGAACCGGTGCTGGCGCAGGCCTTCGATCAGTTCGAGGAGAATAGGGTCACAGAGGGAGCGGCAACCGTCGAGGACATTCGGCGGCTGGTGGCAATCATTGAAGCTGGTGTCGATGCGGTAGAAGAACACGCCGGCGGGCTGGAGGAGAAACTCCGGGAACACGTTCAGCGACGGTTCGAGGAGATCCTCGGAGAGGCATACGATGCCGAGCGGGTCTACACGGAAATTGCATCCCTCCTGGTGCGCTACTCCATCAATGAAGAGGTTGCCCGCCTTCGCACGCACGTGAAGAGCTTCCGGTCGACCATGGCCGACGGCGCTGCAGCCGGCAAGAAGCTCGATTTCGTGTGCCAGGAGATGAACAGGGAGATAAATACCATTGGTTCCAAGAGCTTCATTGCCCAGGTCAACAACACCGTGGTAGACATGAAGGACGCTGTGGAGAACATTCGGGAGCAGCTGCGGAACGTCGAGTAAGCGGGAGAGGATCGTGAAGGCTCGAGCGTCGTGAGGGATCGCCACATATGAGGGATCGCCATATAAAGGACGGGATCAAGATCGCAATCTCGGGCAAGAGCGGCTGCGGAAACTCTACGGTGAGCCGTATCGTGGCGAACCGGCTCGGGCTCCGCCTGGTCAACTACACGTTTCGCGCCCTCGCCAAGGAGAAGGGCCTGACCTTTGAGGAGGTCCGCCGCAACGCCGAGGAGGACGACAGCTGGGACCGCTACCTGGACCGGCGACAGGTTGAGCTCGCGACCGAGGGTAATTGCGTTCTGGGATCCCGGCTGGCCGTGTGGATGCTCAAGGACGCCGACCTGACGGTGTATCTCACCGCCTCTCTTGCGGTGCGGGCAGCGCGAATTCAGCGCCGCGAAGGAGGCGACTTCGACGAGGTTATGCGGAAGACTCATGCGCGGGACGAGCGGGACCGCCGTCGCTACATGAGTCTCTACAACATAGACAACAACGAGTACCGCTTCGTCGACCTTGTCATCGATACGGAAAACCTGGCGGCGGAGCAAGTCGCGGAGCGCATCATCTCCCGGGCGCGCACCGTTCAGTAGCTGTCGTGGCTACAGCGACGATTCGATTCTACGAAGAGCTCAACCGCTTCCTTCCCGAAGACGCCCACAAAGAGCCAATAGCCGCTCCCCTCATCGGCAATCCCTCGGTCAAGGATGTGATCGAGTCGCACGGGGTTCCCCACACCGAGGTGGATCTCGTCGTCGTGAACGGAGAGTCGGTGGATTTCGACTATCGAGTGAGGGAAGGCGACCGCATTGCGGTCTACCCGGTCTTCGAGAGCCTGGACATTGCGGCGGCCGGCCGGGTGCGGCCGGAGCCCCTCCGGCGTACCCGCTTCGTCCTGGACGTGCACCTGGGAACGCTGGCGCGGCTCCTTCGCCTCCTCGGATTCGATGCCCGCTATCGCAACGACTACGACGATCCCGACATCGTCGAGATTGCCGCCGCGGAAGGCCGCATTGTGCTTACCCGGGATCGCGGCCTCCTCATGCGCCGCCGGGTGACCCACGGGTACTGGCTGCGCTCGCAGAACCCGGTGACTCAGGCCGCGGAGGTTCTGCGCCGCTTCGACCTGACCGACTCAGTATCTCCCTTTAGTCGATGTCCACGGTGCAACGGGGAGTTGGAGGCCGTGTCGAAGGAAGCGGTTCGCGATCAGCTCCCTCTCCAAACGGCGCGCTACTACGACGAGTTCCACCGGTGCCGCTCCTGCGGCCAGGTCTACTGGCAAGGGAGCCACTACAAGAGCATCCGGTCCAAGATTCGGCGCATCCTGGACACCGCGACGGGCGGAATGGACGCGCGGTCGGACGAGCCGATGGACGCGCGGTCGGACGAGCCGATGGACGCGC
>CAZUVX010000007.1:68590-73972 GCA_964623865.1 uncultured Spirochaetaceae bacterium
GACGCGCGGTCGGACGAGCCGATGGACGCGCGGTCGGACGAGCCGATGGACGCGCGGTCGGACGAGCCGATGGACGCGCCGGCGGACGAGCCGGCGAACGAGCCGCCGAACGGGTCGCCCGGGCGGTCGCGGCGCGATTAGAGCGAGCTCCGGCACTCCCCATTCTTGTGGACGTATTCTGTATCGTGAAATATATTCTACCCGGAGGCTGAGACATGAAGATGCAACACCTAGCGACCGCCTTCGGGGCGGTGATGGCTCTGACCCTTCTTCTCGGCTGCGCCGGCAACCCGGATGAGAGCGGAAACGCCGGCGGCGGCCGGGATAGTGCTGCAGGTGCGCGTCGGGACCGGGGGGCATCGGCCGAAGGCCGGGACCACGCCGGCAACGGCGGCGCCAACGGAGGCGTGGTGGAAGTCGACTTCCAGGGAGGGCCGGCGGGCCCGGATTACCAGGACCCGCGGCTCCCGCCGGAGTTCCACGACCAGAAGCCCCCCTCGAGTGCCGGGCAGTTCGATACGGACTTCTCCCGAGCCACCGTTTCGTATGCAGATGTGATTTCCGGTGGACCGCCGAAAGATGGAATCCCCTCCGTAGACAATCCGCGCTTCGTCTCCGTCGAAGAGGCCGACGAGTGGATCGGAGACAATGAGTCGGTTCTGGTTATTACCCAGGAAGGGAAAACACACATTCACCCCATCCAGATCCTCATGTGGCACGAGATCGTGAACGATGTCATCGGCGGAGTTCCCGTGGCGGTAACCTACTGCCCCCTCTGCAACACCGGCGTCGCTTTTCTGCGCAACTTTGACGGGCGCACCCTCGACTTCGGCGTGTCCGGGATGCTCCGCTTCTCCAACATGATCATGTACGACCGGCAGACCGAGACGTGGTGGCAGCAGGCAGACGGAAGGGGCGTCGCGGGCCGGTACGCCGGCGGGAAGCTGCACGTTCTGCCGCTGCTCATGCTTCCCTGGAATGAGGCTGTAGCCGAGTACCCGGAGGCGCAGGTGGTCTCCCGTGACACCGGCTACGCCCGGTCCTACGGACGCAATCCATACGCCGGTTACGACCGCGCGAGCAGGCCCTTCCTCTACCGAGGTCCGGAGATCAACGGCGAGTTCGACCCCATGACCCGGGTCGTTACCCTGGAGCTCGGCGGGGAGTCCGAGGGCTACCCGTACCCTGTGCTGCGGAACGAGCGGGTCGTGAATGATACCGTCGGCGGAGAGAGCGTGGTGGTCATCTGGCAACCCGGTACGGCCTCACCGCTTGATTCGGGCAGCGTTGCCGGGGGTCGAGACATCGGTACGGCGAACGCCTTCAGTTCAACCCTCGATGGTCGCAGTCTCACCTTCGAGTGGCAAGGCGAACGAATCGTCGACGCCGAAACGGAAAGCGTGTGGAACGTGAACGGCCGTGCCGTCGGTGGCGAGCTGGAGGGCTCGCGCCTGGAGGCGCTCCCACAGGTGCAGCACTTCTGGTTCTCCTGGACCGCCTTTGAACCGGGGGAACGGTAGCGCTTCACGAGATCTGGGACGTCGGCCGTCGGCGGCGCAGGGCGCCGCTGCGGCTACGGAGCCAGGGGGAGCAGGACCGTCGAAAGCCACGGGACGTAGGTGATGACCAGCACCATGGCAAGTTGGAGCACGAAGAACGGCAGGACGTAGCGGTAGATAGTCGTGAGGGGCTTGCCGAAACGGTACGACGACAGAAACAGCTCCAGTCCGACGGGCGGGGTAATGAAGCCGAGCGCCATGTTGGCAATGAAGATCACGCCCAGGTGAACCGGGTGAATACCGAAGACCTCACCCAGCGGCAGGATGAGCGGGACGATGATCAGGATGGCTGAGAAGATGTCCATGATAGCGCCGGCGAACAGGAGCGCGATGTTCAGGAGCAGCAGGAAGAGCACCCGGCTGTCAATGTGGGTCTGAACCCACTCGGCCAGGAGGAATGGTGCCCGGCTGTCAACAATGTAGAAGGAGATGCCCCGGGCCGCACCCAAAATAACGAGGACGCCGCCCATGATGGTGGCGCTCTTGAGTGTGGCGCGGGCAAAGTCCTGCCAGGTCAGCTCACGGTGAATCGCCACCTCCACAACGACCACGTAGACGACTGCAAAGGCCCCGGTCTCCACGAGAGTGGTGAGCCCGGAGAAGTACGCCACCAGGATGACCACCGGCAGAAGCACCTCCCAGAATGACCCTCTCAGGGCGTGAAGCGCCGCACGGGGACGAAACGGGTGGGTATGCTCCCCTCGGCGTCGCGACACAATGACCCCGACGGTGCAGAAGGCGGCCACCGTTACCAGGCCGGGAAGAATGCCGCCGAGGAACATCTCGAGGATGTTCACCTGCGCCGCGGTCCCGTAGAGGATGATTACCAGGCTCGGCGGAAAGAGCAGACCAAGATCCCCAACACCCGTGAGCAGGCCGACGGTGAAGCCTTCGGTGTGAGTTCCTCGCTCGTGGAGGATCACGTACAGCAATGCGCCGAGAGCCAGAATGACCACGCCGCTCGCGCCGGTGAAGCTGGCAAAGAAGACCGACACCAGGATTGCGGCAATGACCATGCCGCCCGGGAGCCACCCGAAGAGCTCACGGAAGAGCTTGAAGAGCCGCTGCCCGGCGTTACTCTCCGACAAGATGTACCCGACGAAGGTGAAAAGCGGAATGGCCGGGACCGTGTTGGACGTAAGCATGGTGTAGCCCTCGTTGGGAACCACCGCCATGACGCCGCCGGCACGGGCAAAGAGGAGAAAGGCAATGCCGCCGAGCACTACGAACAGCGGTGTTCCGAGTCCCGCGGCGAGTATCAGCACCGCCACCATGGGAATCGCAATGGCTTGGATTGCCGAAAACCAAAACGTCTCGAGGGGGAAGACGAACTCGGGGATCGTCGGTGCCAGGATGTACGTCAGATTGATGAAGGATCCCCCGGACATGAAGAGGCCAAAGAGAATCCCAACGGCGCCGGCAATCCTGGGGACACCGGGACGCAACCGCAGATAGAAGCGTACCGTCATGACGAGAAACGAGAAGGGAACGACGTACGCAATCGGTTGTGCGGGAAGCGCACCAATGAGCACGTTCGGTCCAAAGGCGGTCAGAGCCCACTCCAGGGAGGCAATGGTGAGGCCGGTGGACATGGTCACCGCGAGAAAGCCGGCAACCGCCTCCGCGAGTGCGTATGCCCGGTCACCCTGAATGAGTCCGGTTGTCGCAATTGCCAGGTGTTGTCGCTGCCGTGCCGCGAGCATCCCGCCGATGTAGCCGGCAAGAAGAACCAGATGACGGGTGTACGCGAGGGCGTGGGGAATGCCGGCGCGAAGGAGCGACCGCGCAACAATCTCTACGACCGGCAGGCCCGCGAGGAGCACGAGCGTCGCAATATTGAGCCCGTTTTCGAGGTGGTGGATGGCCCTGACTACCGGATGCCCCGCTTCTTCCCTGAAGAGTTCCGCATCCGGTGCACCCGGCACCTCAGTCGGATGATCGGAATTCATTGAGGTGCTCACGGACGCGGTTGTAGAGGTCACGGTCGAAGACACGGCCGAGCATGACGTCGTAGCTCGACTCGAACTCCTGGATCCACTCCTCCTGCCGGGTCTCACTAAGCTCAATGATCTCGAGGCCGTAGTTGGTCATGGTATCTATGGCCTCTTGTTCCAGATTTCGAATTTCCCGTCCGTAGTTGTCCTGCACGTTTTTCACTGCCGCTACCAGTTCGTCCCGAATGTCGCGCGGCAGCTGGGCATAGGCACGGCGCGTCATGATGATGGCGCCTGGGGCGGGGCCGATCTTCATGCTGACCATGTAGGGGGTTGCGCCGAACCATTGGAAGCTCGCGGCGAGAATGGGAACGGTGAGATGGGCGTTTGCCATGCCGCTCGTCAACGTTGACAGCCGTTCCGCATGGGGAATCGGAATGGGCTGATACCCCATGAGCTGGTATCCTCGAACCAATTGCATCTCATCCGGGGAGGCGGCCAGCTTCACCCCCTGGAGCTCATCAGGGTCTCGAAGCTCATCTTTGCTGAAGAAGCGTAACCACCCTGCAAGGGACCACGCCAGCGGCACGAATCCCTCGCTCTCTATCTCATCGTCGAGGGTGCCGCGTACACGTTGGAATACGTAGTCGTACTCATCCTCCGTTCGAATGAGCAGGGGCATGCTGAGGGTGAGTACCTTGTCGCTCAGGGCGGTCATGCCGACGTTGGAAAACACGCCCGCCTGGAGCTGACCGATCCGCATCTTCCGGATCATGTCGGACTCATCTCCGGCAACGCTGTTGTGGAAGAGCTGGAGCGACACCCGTCCGTCGGAGATGTCGTTCCACTCCGCAGCGAGCCGGTTGAGCGCTCTACCCCAGGGAGAGTTCTCCGGTGCAATGCTTGCCATCCGAATCGTGACACCGAAAGCGGGGACGGATATGCAAATGAGTACGACTGCGAAGAAGAAAACCGGTGTGCGGCGGGAAGTGGTCACGAGCGGCTCCTTTTTATAGTGACGTTATTCACTCGTGACCAGCGTTGTCAAGGCGCAAAGGGGCCGCACGCTTCGCTGCACGGCCCTGCAGGACTGCTCCTGGGAGCTCTGCGAGCTTCCGCTGCACTCCGGTGCGGAAGGGGCCACCGCGCCGCCGTCGGCCACCACCCCCGCCGCTTTCGGCGTGAATCCGCGCAGTGGCTCCGGGCAAACGTGTACACCCAGGCGCTCATGCTGCGACGTCCGTCTCCAGGCTCTCACCCGCTCCTGCAACAGGAGTTGTACCACAGTGACCGTCGCGATATGCTTGCGCCGAGATGGATACGGACGTACTGGAGACGAACGAGGACCGCCACATCGTCAAACGCCGCGGAGAGAACGTCTTCGGCGCAATATCGGCGGTAGTGCTTGGAGTTCTCGTGAATATGGTCCCCGGTTGGGACATCGGCTTCTTGACGCCTGCGGTGTCCGCAGTCATTCCCGCGGTAACTATCTCCCTGGTCGTTCAGGGGGCAAGCAACCTCTCTCTCGCCTTCTACTCTCCCCGCTATCTCCACCACGCTCTCCACGCGGTCATGGCGGGCTTCTCCCTCAATGCCGCTCGCGTGATTTATGAGGTCTACCCCTTCGACTTCTCGGCGATCCCCGCGGTGCCCGTGGACACTATTGTGACGGCGACCCTCATCGTCGGCATGGTGGCGAGCGGGATCTCCATTGTCGTAAACGGCATACGGTTTCTCTTCGCGCGGAAGCGATAGCTGCCTGCCCGTCCGCCCGTCCGCCCGTCCGCCCGTCCGCCCATCCGCCTGCCTCCCCGCCTGCCTGCGGGCCCCCGGGCGCCGTCGGTGCGCTTGCCCCCTCCGTCGTCAGGCAGTACAGTGGCCGTAGTGAT
>CAZUVX010000007.1:74072-78996 GCA_964623865.1 uncultured Spirochaetaceae bacterium
CGCCGTCGGTGCGCTTGCCCCCTCCGTCGTCAGGCAGTACAGTGGCCGTAGTGATCACGCGGGATCTGGCATCTCGACTCTTCCAGGGCTTCTCCATTCAGCGGTGGACCGACCGTCCCAAGCCGGTCGATCTCACCGAGATGGATCACGCCGCCTACCAAATGGTCGTAGCCTTCCTGGTCGGCACGCTCGAAGAGGAGCGTGGTGCCGCCATCAACTGGTACACCGTCATCAAAGCGGGCATCTTCCGACTTCTTCGCAAGCTTGCCCTCTCCGACATCAAAGCGCCGGTGCACCACACCATTCGGGAGAAGTACCCGGAGGTCTATCGGCAAATCAACGAATGGGTCTACCAGAGTCTCGGTCCGCTGCTTCCGGAGAACCGACTCCGGGACGAGTTCCACGACTACCTCTTGCCAACCGGTTCATTGTCCGAGGACCATGTCTACGGCTACCGTCTTGCCGAAGCGGCGCACTCGTATGCCACCTACGCCGAGCTCCAGCAGGTGAAGCTCCTTCACACTGCAGACCCCGACCTCTACGAGATAGAGAAGCAGCTCAGCGGCGACCTGGAACACTTCCTGGACTTCCCCGGCATTCGCCAACTCGTCATGAAGCAGGAGCTCTACGAGCTCATGGAGGTGATCGACCGGCTGCGCTACCAGACTCGGTGGAGCCAGACACCGCGGATCCCCTCCACCTCGGTGCTGGGCCACTCCATGTTTGTGGCGGTCATTTCGCTCTTTCTCTCGGTCCACGTTGATGCGGTACCGCGGCGCATCTTCAACAACTTCTTCGGCGGTCTTTTTCACGATCTCCCCGAGTCGGTGACTCGCGACATTGTCGCACCGACGAAGCGGGCTACCCCGGAGCTTCCGGATGTAATCAAGAGAATTGAGCAGGAGATCGTGAACCAGGAGCTCTATCCCCTCATGTCTGAGCAGACCCGCGTTCTCATCCGCTACTTCTGCGAGCGGGAGTTCGAGAGTCGGGTCATCATCGATGGGACGGAGCAGGGAACTACGACTGCAGAGATCTCGGAGAGGTACAACGACGACGCCTGCAACCCCATTGACGGCGAGATCATTCGTCTTGCCGACGACATGGCCGCCTTCCTCGAGGCGTATCAATCCATTCAGTACGGAATCCGTTCGGAAGTTCTCTACCGCGGGGCGCGGCGCATCAAGGGCGAGTATCTCGCCGGCATCGGCCCGGACGGCATCGATGTCGTGGAGTTCTTTCGGCAGTTTCCTATTGAAGGAGAGACGTCATGACACCGCAGCTTATCGGCACCGGGAGATCGAAGGATACCCGGCGGATTGAGCGCTATCTGAAGGAGCGGCGGATCGAATTCCAGCTCGTGGATATGAGTCAACGCGGATTGAGTGTCGGCGAGCTGGAAGCCGTCGCGGCCGCCGTCGGCGGCTTCGAGGAATTGGTCGACACGGCTTCCCGGAGCTACCGGAAGCGGGGCATGACGCACATGGAGTACGATTCGCGGGAGGAACTTCTGGAAGATCCCTCCCTTCTGCGAGTGCCGATCGTCAGAACCGACCGCGGCGCGGCAATCAATCCGGACAATGATACGCTGACGGAGCTCCTGCGCCTCGGTTGAAACCCGGGGCTTGGCTGTAAGGAGCCGGCTCAATGGGCCGGTTCGGGGCTCCGCGGGCCGGCACCCGACGGGTGTCGTCGGAGAACCGGCTCATCGCGAGCACACGCGTCAGAAGCCGGCCAGGAAGTTGCGCGCCACCTGACCGGCAGGACTCTCCGGTGCCAGATCGCGCGCCTCCTGGAATGCCGTACGGGCGCCCCGCTGATCCCCCCGCCCCTGTCTACTCATGCCCAGGAGCAGATGTGCGTGTTGCGCCGACTCCGGATCCCCTTCACCCCGGGCGAGGTACGCCTCGATGAGCGACTCCGCCTCTTCGTAGGCGAAGGTCTGAACGTAGAGGTCCGCTAAGGTCAGGACATGGGAGTCGTAGTAGTCGGCGTCAGGATCGGGCTCGTGCGCTTCCAGGGAGGCGAAGGCTGTCTGGGTTTCTCCCACCAGCGAGGCGGTATAGCCCAGGTAGAAATCCGCCTCGGGCTTCTCATTGCCGAAGGCGTAGTAGGACGCCTCATCCATGATGTAATAGGCCTCTTCGTAGTTGCCCGCTTCCAGCATGGTCACCGCCTCGGCAATCAGTTCCGGCACGGACTCTCCTCCAACCCAGGTAGGCTCGTCCTCTTTGGCAGCCTCAGAGGCGCGGACACCGCCCACCGTCGACTCGGTACGCACCTCTTCCTGGGAGAACCGCCCAATCTGGTTGGTCAGCAGGGAGCCAAGCCCGGTCTGTTCTCGTCTTTGGCTCTGCGAGACAATGCCGGCCACGGCGTATATCCCGGGACGGGTGATCTTCATGGCGGCTCGGCCGCTCGAGAGTTCGAGATACGCGCCGTCCGACACACGGATCTCATCACTGTCCAAGATGGTGTCTGCAATGAAGAGCTCGTACCATTGGTCTCCATCGCGCACCTCAACCAGGCCCTCCACGTAGTCGACCAGGTATTCCTGTGCCGGTATGATCATTGCAGCCATGAGCAGGAGAGACGCAATCAGAAAGAAAGAACGGAAGCTTCTCCGAAACATAGGACCCTCCACATTCTGATTATCGCACAGAACACAAGGTAGCGCACGTCGAGTGAGTATCACCGCGGTTCCCCTTCGCCGGGCCTCGATGCAAGGATCAGCTTCCAGTCTTGCTGTGCAGCGCATCCTGTGCCAACCGATCAAAGTCGGCAACGGTGACGGCGGGCGCGGAGGTGAAGTGCACCCCCGTGGCTTTGGATATTGCAAGGGAGACCTGGACGGCCTCCGGCACACCCGGCAGCTCAACAATGATGACGATGTCGTACGGACCCAGAAGAGCGTGAACCGACCGGACCTTACCGCCGTATCCCGAGACGATTTCCTCGGTCTTCTTGGTACGGCGGGCATCGATTCCCTCAATGGACTCACGAGTGTAGGTGCCGAAGAGAAAGAACGTCGTCATTGCTGTACCTCCGCGTGCTTTTTTCTGCTGCCTACCATGATAATCAGGCAGGGGTAGTGAAAGCGATTGTTCGATCCCAAGAAGCATCGGTTTTGCAGGATTCCTGGTGCTTCACCAGGCGGCGCCGGAACCGTGCGGCTCGGAACCCCGGCTCCCGGCATCTCGCGACCCGGAATCCCGCCCACCGGCGTCCGCCGCGCGGGCCAGTCCATCGCCACCGGATTCGGCAGGGATTCTGATCTCGATCCGAGTGCCTTCCGCGACGGCGCTGTCGATCCACAAGCGCCCGCCGAGCTTCCTCGTCACGTAGTACGCCTTAGTCAGTCCGAAGCCTCCACCGCGGGTCGGGCGGTCCTGCACGTTGCTGCCGCGTTCTCCGAAGTTGATGAGCCGCGGAATCTCTTCCTGCGGAATGCCGCGGCCGGTGTCCTCTATCACGAACCGCAGGGAGGAGCCGTCGTTATGGAGTCCCGCCACAATGCGCCCGCCCGGGGCCGTGTACTTCCTGGCGTTTGCAATCAGGTCTCGCATGACGTCCTGAAAGACCGCGGGCATGCGAATGGTCTTTCCCTGGATGCTGCTGATCTCGAATGAGACGTAGTACGTCCCCTCCTCGTGAAGGGCAATGTTGTTGACGATCTGATAGCCGCCCTTGCTGTTGCGTTCAATAGCCCGCAGTACCTGGAGGAAGTTGTTGTGGAGCTCGCCGATATCATGGGTCACCCACGCCAGGGGGTTGTCGCTTCGCGCCACGATCTCCCGCGCCCGTACCCGCAGCACGGCGTATACGCTTTCCAGGTTGGCCCGGGCCTCACCAACCGCCGGGATGTCCCGGCAGCCCGCGCGCGCCGCGCAGGCGCGGTCGACCGTGGTCTCAATGGTGCGAATGAACTCTTCCACGTTGTCGATCTGCCGGTACGCCTCTTTCCGGTCCCGGAGTGCATCTCCAATGCCCGCCACCGCATCCGCCGCCTCAACGATCTCCGGCGGCTCCCCGAGTGCGATCGAGAGGATGTGGAGCTCGTAGTTGATGACGTTGAGAACGTTGATGACGCTGTGCATGTCGAGGAGGTTCTCCTCCTCGACCCGGAGAAGCATCTCCTGAGTGATTTCCATCACGAGAACCCTACACCGACGGGGCACGCGGTACAAGCTGTAGACCTGTGCCCGCGGCGCTCCTCGCTGCGCCGCGGCGCGCCCGGGGGGCATCGGTCCTGGTAACAGAAACTGGTGAAAAAGCTGTCCGCGGTGTTCTTTCGTATGGACTAAATCTGACTACCGTTATAAAGTAGTAATGTAGTCAGGTTATGGTGCACGGGCCCTCGTGCCTACCTGCAACCATGAGAACTTAGATACGTGAAGAGGAGTGCGCACAGTGAGAAAGTCTCTCCTTTGGATTCCCCTGATTGTCGTCCTGACCACCTTGCTCTCGGGATGTCCCGGGCTGTTCAACGCCTTGAGCGGTGGCGGCGGTGATCAGCCCGACCCGCAGGCGGACCTGGCGGTAGGCGCCATTGAGTTCTCCGTCGACACCGCGACCGGTCAGGTCACCGGCGTCGAGTTCATCATTAGCAATGACGGCGACGCCCCGGCGTTGAACGCCGACTACGTCGTGGTGCTTTCGAGCAATCAGATCGTCGGCACCAACAGCAGTGACGACATCACCATCTACGAAGAGAGCGTCACCCTGGACGCCGGCGCCCAGGAGACGATCTCCCTCAGCACCGAAATCCAGACCTACATTGATGCCAACGGGGTGACCTTTAACGCCGCAGACTACTACGTCGGCGTCATCGTGGACCCCGGTCAGGACATTGACGAATCCAACGAGCAGAACAACACCGGCGTCAGCACTTCGACCGGCTTCATCGGAGGCGCGAGTGGGGGTG
>CAZUVX010000008.1:0-1834 GCA_964623865.1 uncultured Spirochaetaceae bacterium
CGCCTCTATACGGCCCGACGGTAGACACGGTGAGTCTTGTAGACCTCCGCGCCGAGCTTGTCGATGTTGCTGAGCATGAGGTCCGTCGTCTCGGCGATCTGGGTCATCTCCGCGGTGGCGGCACCGTGCTGCCGGAGAGCGTCGGTGATCTCCTTGAACAGCAGAGGAAGACCGCCGGAGTTGCGGTATTCCGGGAGGATGCCCAGGCCGTTGACCAGGAAGTGATTGGTGCGGCGTTTCTCCCGAAGAACCGAAAGCATGGTGAGCGGATTGAGCCGGCCGTTGGCCCTGATGAGCGCCTCGCTGAGGTCGGGGAATGCCAGGACGAAGCCGGCGACCTCCCCGCGCGCGCGAAAGACCCGAATGAGTGACGGCACCGAGACGAGGACCAGATCATCAATGATCTCCTGGAGCTCCGCGTCGGTTAGCGGCACGAACTCCTCGTGGTCGTCCCAGGAGTCGTTGTAGATGCGCCCCACCTCGGCGGCGACCTTTCGCAGCTCACGCTTGCTCCGCAGCGGCGGCGCCTCCAGGCCGCTGCGCTTCATGGCGATCTCCGCCGCGCGGCGGTACCGCGGCATGAGATCGTGTCGTCCCTCCGCCAGGAGGGCGCTGTAGAAGTCCTTGTACTTCTCGAAGCCCTGCCCCTCCATCTGCTTCCGGTAGTAGGGCGGGTGGTAGGGCATCATGGTCATGGACGCGCGGTATTCGAACCCGTCAATCAGGATCCCGCTCCCGGCAAAGCTCGAGAAGCCCTGCGGACCAATGAGCCGGTCCAGGCCCCGGTCGGCGGCCCACTTCGCCGCGTGGTCGAAGAGGGCACCGGCTACGGCGGCATCGTCCTCGAGCTCCAGAAAGTAGAAGCGCGCGTCCCGGCGCTTCCGGTACTCGTTGAATCGGCGCGGCTCGAGCATGCAGATCCGCCCGACCGCGCGGCCCTCGCGGCGGGCGACAAAGAACTCGCCGGCGGAGTGCTCGAAGAAGGGGTGCCGCCGAGCAATGAGGCGGCGCATGTTTCGGGTGAACCACGGTACGTACCTGTCGTTGCCGGCGTAGATGGTTGCCGGCAGGCGGATGAACTCCATCTCCTCCCGGCTGCCCGGGTCGACTCGCAAAATCTCCACGTCACGTGCCATGAACTGCACCGTCCCCTACCCGAGCGACCGCAGCGCGTAGGCGATCGCCGGCCCCAGGTAGTTCCCGCCGATCCACCCCGTCACGCCAATGACGATCCCCGGAAGCACGACTTTCGGATTGCCGATAGCTGCGGCAACCACCGGCACGAAGGGCGGCGAGTAGATGAAGCTCGTCGCCGTGACGATATGGGTGTGCGCATCCACTCGGAAGATGGCCGAGAGAACGAGGTGGACAATGGAGACCGCCGCCGGCAGAGCGCTTGCCTCGGGAAGGAAGAGCATGAAGGAGGCACCGACCGCAACGATCACCGCGGCGAGGCCCAACGCCGCACCCATCTCCCGCAGCTCCCGGCCGCTCCACCCCGTGAAATACGGGGAGAAGCCGTTGACATCCGACTCTTCCCCTGTGATGTCTTCGAATGCGGGAAGCACTTTCCCGAAGAGTCTCGGCGCCAGAGACACCGGGAAGAGCAGCAGGACCGCCCCGACGATCACGTCCGCCCCCTGCACCGACACCAGCGTAACCGCGTTCACATCCAGCGCCTTCCCTACGGCGGCGAGGTTGGGGGTGCCGCCGGTGTAGACGCCGACCAGCATGCCTGCCGCCTTCCACCCCTCGGGTCCCAGCATCTCCGGGAAGAGGAGATACAACACCACCGAGGTGATGGTCACCGCAAGGAAGGCCGCAACCAGGCTCA
>CAZUVX010000008.1:1934-34626 GCA_964623865.1 uncultured Spirochaetaceae bacterium
ACCAACGGTACTGGAAGCGGGCGGATATCGCAACCCATTTGGGTTATCCCGGGCAATCAAGGCGCCCCTCGCGGGCGTTTGCGCTGCCGCTCGCCCCGGCGGGTAGCGCGCATGCTATCATGTTGGGCGATCGTGCATTGACGGAACGGCAAGCGAGCGGGGTTCAAGCGTGACCGACCAAGAGGGGCAACGGCAATGAGGTGCAACGGCAATGAGACCGCGTCGAAGCAGCGGGCGTGACCCTGTGTTCCCGTGTGTGCGGCGCCCCCCATACCGCCTGCGGCCCCCATACCGCCTGCGGCGCCCATACCGCCTGCGCCCATCCCCATACCGCCTGCGGCCGTTTGGGGCCGTGCTTCCTGCGCTTCTGCTCGTGAGTCTACTCGTCCCTACCACACTCCTTGCGGAGGTGCTGTCGCCGCCCGCCGTGCCTGTGGATCCATGGGTAGGGAGGGGCGTGCGTGTCCGGAGCTCACCAGGGGGGTCAGGGACCGAATCTCCCGCGGAATCGAATCGACAAGCGGTACCTGCGCCCCCCGACACTCGAGCGTTCCCGGCGGCTCACGGTTGGCTTGGTCTCGAGCGGCACCTTCCCGCGAGCGGCGAGCCCCTTTTCGCCTGGGACTTCGATCTGGGGTACCACCTGGTTCTGTACGGCGGGGACCGGGTCACCGTCTCGGGTCTCGGACGGCTGCTGTATCAGAACGAAGGGGTGCCGGGCCGACGATTTGGACTCAATCCTTCCGCAATCGTCTCGGACCTCCAACTGCGAGCCCGTTTCCCACAGCTTCCGCTGAATCCCGCCCTGTGGTATCGCCACGACTGCAAGCACGATATTGCCCGCAAGCGGATTGACCTGATTCACGACGTCCTGGGGGTCTCACTCGAAGAGCGATTTCACCTGTGGAGCGGCGCGCCCTTCGACCGGACCGACGGCCGCGCCGCCGGGGCGCCTCCGGAGCGATCCTCACGCCGCGCGGCGGTCGAGATCGCCACATGGGCCCGCCTCACCGTGGAGTACGATCTGCCCCTCATCTTCCAGGACTATGAGGCAAACGCAAACGTCGCCACGGCACACCTCGCAGTGCGGCCGGAGCTCGACCCGGGCGGCACCCGACCGGTTCTCTTCGCGGAGGCCCGGGGCAGCGTCCTCGTGGATGATCCCGAATCTGACTTCGCCACGGCCGGGAGAGTACGCCTGGACGGCCTGGCGCGTGCGGGCGTTTCCTGGCCGGAACGGAACAGAGGCACAACCCTCTACGGCCAGGTCGAGCGCGTAACAAACCCCTGGCGCCTTCCACCGGAGCAATCGGAACCGGTAGTAATCTATTCCGTCGGTCTGATGCTGTCGGGGCCCGGTGATTGAAGCACCTTGTAGCCCCGCTCAATCAGCGCCACGGTCTCGTCGTGCAGGCGCCTGGCGATCTTCTTCGGATAGGTGAGGCCGGGAACGCGCCGGTAGACGATCTCGAGCTTGTGGTCCGGAAAGAGACCTCGTCGAAGCTCCTGGATCTTCTCGTGCACGGCCATGCCGTTGGCAACATCGTCGAAGAAGGTGTCCAGCTCCACGAAGATCCGTGTCAGGTTGGGAAAGCTCCGTTTTCGCAGAGCGGAATCCCGCCAGCAGAACCGCTTCTCCTTCTCCGGTCCGGAGTAGTTGTAGCTGGTGCCCAGCAGGTAGAGGCTCGTGAACGGATACACGCCGCCACGCCCCTCTGCAGCCTTGCCACGCCGGCCCCGACCTTCCCCCGCGTTCGTAGGGGCGCCCGCGCGGGCGTCCGTAGCGGCATTCGCACGGACGTTCGCACGGGCGTCCGTACCGGTGTACGTTCCCGCGGCCGCAGCGGCACCCTCCCGGCCGCTTGAGCCGCCCGTCTCGTCACCGCCCCCTTCGGTGCTCCAGCGCTCCCACTCCACCCGTCGGCGCTCGCGCAGCTGCTCCAGTTTCTCCCGGAGCAGCGCAATGCGCCCCTCATCGTCCTTAGTGCCTTCTATAGCTTGCTTGATCCGGTACGCGTCCAGGAGCCGCTGGGTCTTGTCGATGGTCTTGTCGAGGGTCTCGACGGAGGGGCGCAACACCAGAAGGTTGGTCAGGTAGGAGGTGAGGACGGGCAGATCTTCCGGGGAGATGCTCTCCGATTCGAAGTGGACGCTCCCGACCGCGAACCGGGTGCGCATCTGCTGCGCGACCTGCGCATCCGCCCAGATGTAGTAGGTATCGCGATTCGGTACCTCCAGGGCCGCAACCTCGCCGGTATGGGCAAAGAGGTAGTCGAGCACCTGAATCAGCCTGGACGGCTTTGCGCCGAGTGCCCGGGCAAGCTCGTTGGCGGTTCGGGGACCTTCCCGCAGAAGTGGCTCCAGGGCCCTGCGCATGTCCGCAAAGTCCGCCGGGTTCTCCGCCCCGGCGCCGTTCTTGTACCGGTAGTAGAAGGCCTCCTGGTCGTACTCCGGCGGAACGATGTCCTCAATTGAATAGGCGTCAAAGACAATGCGGCTCATGGTCAACATGATACGCGCACTCCGGGCGTGCCGCAACGAATATGCACGTGCCGCGGCGCGACCCCGCGCCCCCTCGCCCGCGCCGAAGGTGACACAAAGAGATATTCGAGATACACTCCGAGCCATGCAGAAGCGCGTCCACTTCTACAACCAGGGCGACGTGGTCTTCCGTGAAACGGACGAGGGCCGCGAGATGTTTATCCTCCTCGAAGGCGCCGTCGAGCTGACCAAGAAGGTCTCCGGCGCCGAGCAGCGCCTCAAGGTCGTCGACAGCAAGAACGACTTCTTCGGGGAGATGGCCCTCATTGACGGGCGCCCCCGCTCGGCAACGGCGACCGCCATGGAACCGACCAAGCTCCTCGTCGTCGATCAGTCCTCCTTCGAGCACCTCATCCTCAACAACGGGCGCTTCGCCCTCAAGGTCATCAAGGTGCTGGCGGATCGTATCCGCAGCAGCAACCTCCAGATCAGCGAGCTCGTCGAGCTCATGCCGCACGACCGCTTCGTCTACGGCCTGGTGGAGTACGCCGTCGACCACGGCGAGCGCCTCTACGACAAGGGCGTGAAGGTCAACATCAAAGAGATGAAGGCGTGGGTCAACAAGCACCACGGCATCCCCGAAAAGGAGATCGACAACCACGTCTTCCGCCTCATGAAGCGCAACAAGGTCCCCTACGCCCCGACCTCCCAGCAAAGCAAGGAGTGCATTGTCCTCTCGGAGGACTTCGTGCGGCGCTACGACCGCCGCGGCCGGCGACCAGAGACGCAACCCGAATCGGACTGACATGCCCCTTCACCAACCCCGACTGGAGCTCCCTCCGGCGCCACCGTGGCTGCTTCTCCGGGAAGCGGTGATACGCGCGCCCGCTGCCGGGGCCGGCGACGGCGGACCCGGGTACCGGCCGCGGTCGAGCATCGCCGGATCCGCCGAAATGACACGACAATGAGTGCATACATAGATTCCCGGCGCCTGCGCCGGCTCAACCAACAAAGGGAGACCTCCGGCGCATACGTTGCCTACTGGATGCAGCGCAGCCAGCGCGGCCGGCACAACCACGCCCTGGAGTACGCAATCGCCTCCGCCAACGAACGCCGCCTGCCGATTCTCGTCTTCTTTGCCCTCACCGACGAATACCCGGAAGCGCAGGAGCGCCACTACCGCTTCATGGTCGAAGGGCTTTCCAACGTCCGCGGCGATCTCGAGAACCGCGGCATTCCCTTCTTCGTTCTGCCCGGGCATCCCCCGGAGGTTGCCGCCGCCGTGGCCCGGGAGGCGCGCCTCCTCGTCTGCGATCGCGCCTACCTGCGCCATCTCCGTGATTGGCGCCGGACCGTCGCCGACGCCGTCGCCTGTCCCGTCTACGAGGTGGAGACCGACGTGGTCGTCCCGGTCGAGCAGGCGAGTCGCAAGCGCGAGTTCGCCGCCCGCACGATTCGCCGGAAGATCATGTCTCAGGTGAATGACTTCCTCGTCCTTCCGGAAGAGGCGGCGCCACGCCACCGGCTGGGTGCGGAGGTTCGGAAGCGCTTCGCCGCCCGCGCCCTGGACCTGTCCGATCCTGCCGAAGCCTGCCGCACCCTCAGGATCGACCGCACCGTCCCGGAGGTATCACGCTTCTTCCGCGGCGGCACCGACGAGGGCGTACGCCTGGCCTCCGATTTCTTAGCCAACCGAATGCACCGCTACGCGAAGAACCGGAATCAGCCCAAGACGGACGACACCTCCCACGCCGGCATGTACCTGCACTTCGGCCAGATCTCACCCCTCTGGCTCGTCCTGGAGGCGCGCCGCCGTGCCGCCGAGTACGCCGACAGCGGTGCGGAAGGGTCCACCGACGCGGCCGGCACGGCGGTCGGCGAAAGCATCGACAGCTTCGTGGAGGAGCTGGTAGTGCGCCGCGAGCTCGCCCACAACTACGTGTTCTTCGAAGGCGGATACGACGGCTACGATGCGCTTCCGCCCTGGGCGCTCACCACCCTCGCGGAGCACGCAGCGGATGAGCGTCCCCACGTCTACCGGCGGGAAGAGCTGGAGGCTGCCGACACCCACGACGACTACTGGAACGCCGCCATGCAGGAGATGCTCACAACCGGATACATGCACAACTACATGCGCATGTACTGGGGAAAGAAGATACTCGAATGGTCCGCCTCCCCGCGGGAAGGCTTCGACACCGCCCTATACCTGAACAACCGATACTTCCTCGACGGCCGCGACCCCAACTCTTACGCCAACGTCGCCTGGGTCTTCGGCCTCCACGACCGGCCCTGGCAGGAGCGTCCGATCTTCGGCAAGGTGCGCATCATGAAGGCAAGCGGTCTCGAGCGGAAGTGCGACATGCCCGGCTACCTGGAGAAGGTGCGCCGCCTCACCCGCGCCGCAACAGAGGGATCAGGCACGGTCGCGCGCGGCGGGCCGGGCACGACCGAGTCGGACGGCGGATCCCTGGAGCAGGGCGACCTCTTCGAGAAGTGACCGTGGTGCAACCCCTCGTCGTTCAGGCGCCTCTGGACGGGGTAACTGATCCCGTCTTCCGCGGCGTCATCCACAGCCTGGCGCCGGCGGACCTCTACTACACCGAGTTTGTGAAGGCGGAACACGTAACCGAAACCTTTGTCGCGCGGGAATGCGAGGCGGCGCGATCCATGCCGACAGTGGTACAGCTCTGGGGCAACGATCCGGGCGCCTACGAGACGGCGGCAGCCCGCATTGCCCGGGGGCCCTTCGTAGGCATCGACATTAATCTGGGGTGCGCAGTGCCGAAGATCGTCCGCAAAGGCTACTGCGCAGCCCTGGTGCGGCGGCCCCACCTGGTTCGAGAGCTCGTTGCCGCGGTTCGCCGCGGCGCGCCGGAGCTCCCGGTGTCGGTCAAGACCCGCCCGGCAGAAAGTGAAGCCGCGACCGACCGGTGGCTCGGATTCCTGACCGAGCTCCAGATCGATGCCGCAGCGCTGCACTTTCGGCGCATGGGCCGGGACTACCGGTCGGCCGCAGACTGGAGCGGGGCTTCGGCGTGGGCGGCGCGCTTCCACGCTGCCGGGAAGCGGCTCTTCGGCAACGGAGATGTTGCCAATCGCGCCGCGGCGCGGCACGCCGCACTCCGACACGGCCTGGACGGGGTCATGATCGGCCGCGCGGTCCTCCGAAACCCCTCCGCCTTTGCCGAAGATCCCGCGACGGCGTTCCGCGACCTTCCCCCGGAGCACCGTGCCGCTCTCTTCAGACGACACCTCGAAGAGGCGGAGCGACTGTACGGGGCGGAGGCTTTCCCCCGCATGAAACGCTATGTCACGACGTACCTCTTCGATCTCCCCGAAGCGACGACAACGGTGTACCGGGCGACGACCTTCGCGGAGGCACGGCCGGCGCTGGAAAGCCTTGCTTTCTCACAGAGGTGAGAAGTAGTTTTCGTCATTATGAAAAAGACGACCAAGTCTGTCGAATCCGTCTGGGATTATCCGCGACCTCCGCGTCTGGAAGCGTCCGGCGAGCGCATTGTGGTAAAGCTCGCCGGCCGCACCATCATCAATACAACCTCGAGCTACCGCGTCCTCGAAACCAGCCACCCGCCCACGTACTATCTGCCGAAGCGGGATGTCGTCGACGGCGTACTGGTCCCGGTGGACGGCACGACGTTCTGCGAGTGGAAGGGCAAGGCGAGCTACTTCGATGTCGTGGTCGGCGACCGTCGCGCATCCCGGGCGGCGTGGGAGTATCCCTCACCCACCGGGACTTTCGCGCCGCTTCGCGATCACATTGCCATCTATCCCGCCCTCATGGATGAGGTATACGTCGATGATGAGCGTGTCCGGCCTCAGAAGGGGGACTACTACGGCGGCTGGATCACCGCCAACATCCGTGGCCCCTTCAAGGGAGGCCCCGGGACCTGGGGATGGTGAGTCCCTCACGACCGGCGCCCTCCATCCTACCTAGCAGGAGACGATGAATGTTCGGAAAGAAGAAGCACTACACTACCCTGGTTATGTCGGGGGCCTTCCGGGAAGGACCGCTCCAGTCGAAGTCGATTCTCAACCGGACGTCGACTTCGGACTTCCGATACGACCTCTTCCTTTCGCGGATCGAGTGGATCCTCCGAAACAGGTCGATATCCCGGATCATCGTGGAGCACCGTCACGACTTTGCGCCGCGACTCTTCGCCGGCGCCGAGGCGGTGCGCCGGGAGCTCCAACGACTGCGTGATGTCGGGAAGGAGCTGCACTTCGTCTCCTCCGGACTCGACGATATCTCTCTCTATATTGCATCCGTGGCGCACCGCCGGTATCTCCATCCTACCGGCGCCGTCACCCTCCGCGGCCTGAGCCGCGACTTCCTCTTCGCTCGACGGCGCCTCGAACGCGAAGGCGTGGTCCCACACATCCACCGTCGCGGAGAGTACAAGAGCGCCGGCGATCTCTTTCGCAGCGACCACCTGGAAGATGCTACCCGGAAAGAGTATCAGCGCTACCTCGACTCGGTGGATGGAGTCTTGCTGAGTCGTACCGCGAACGCCCTGGGGACGACCGTCGCGGAGCTTCGCCGACATCGGGAGGAGCCTCAGCTCCTGGACAGTGCCGCCCGGGAAGCCGGTTTCTGCGACGACCTCGGCAGCGTCGAGGACCTCCGTGAGCGGTGGAAGGAGGAGAAGTATGCCGAGAAGAAACCGCGTCGCCTGAAGCCGGGTTTCGGCAAGGGCGCCCGCGTTGCCGTGGTCGTGCTCGAAGGCACGATCACGCCCGGTTCCTCCCGGCGATTACCGCTGATAGGGCAGGCCATGGGTTCACGCTCCACCGTCGAAACACTCAAGACGTTGCGAAGCAGCAAGAAGATCCGCGCCGTGGTGGCCCGAATCAACTCCCCCGGCGGCTCGGCGGTTGCCTCCGATGAAATCCGCCACGAGCTCGCGCGCCTTGCGGAGAAGAAACCGCTCTTTCTCTCCATGTCCGAGGTAGCCGGTTCAGGGGGCTACTGGATCGCCACGGTGGGGCGGCGCCTCTACGCGGAAGAGACGACGCTGACCGGTTCGATCGGCGTGATCACCGCGACGCTCGACGCCTCCGGCTTCATGCGCCGCGAGGGGATTGCCGGCGACGCCGTGCGCACCGCGCCGCGGGCCGACGCCGGCGCCGTGTATCGCCGCCCAACCGACGAGGAGTTGCGCGTTGCCGAAGCCGAGGTTGACCAGTACTACCGGGCATTTCTGAACCATGTCGCCGCCTTCCGCAACTCGTCACCGGAGGATATCGATGAAGTTGCCCAGGGGCGGGTGTGGTCCGGGCGCGACGCCGTGGAGCACGGACTGGCTGACGCCGTCGGCGGATTGCGCGACACCCTGGAGGAGGCGCGCCGTGAGATTGCGGCGAAGCGGGTCCGCGTTGACTTCTACCCCCGCGCCGGACTGAATCTGGTCGAGCGCCTCATTGCCGGCGGAGTATCGGCGCGGGTGGCCGACGCGGTCGCCGACATCTCCCTTGACACACCGGACTGGACGGCGCTCCCGCTGCATCTGCTCGCGCGGTACGTCCCCCTTGTCGGCGGCACGCCCCTGGCCGTCGTCCCGGAACTGTGGGACATGTGGGGTAACGGCTGAGCTGAGGCGGTCGGGCTACTGCACCGCCGGATCGACGTTGTCATCGATATAGACGGGAAGTCCGAAGATCTCGTACTTCGCAATGTAGTCGAACTCGGCATTCGGCAACGTACCAAGCATTGCGTGATAACGCTGAATCCGCCGGTACGTCGTCATGTCCAGAACAACCTGACTCGGCTCTTCGCCGCGCCGGCGCTTCGCGACGATCTGAGCCCAGAGTGAGGCAAGAACCTCCTCGGGACGCCGAACCTCACTGTCCTTGCGCTCCATCCACCGTCGCTCCAGGTATACAACAGGGCCCCGCCGGAGCGGGGCCCGCAACCGCCTACTGGAAGAGCTCCAGGAGGTTGTACTTGCCGAAGACCGACACGAAGATGAGGGCAATCGTCGCCATGATCTTTATGAGAATGTCCAGCGAGGGACCGACGGTATCCTTCAGTGGGTCGCCGACGGTGTCACCAATGACGCCGGCCGAATGCGCCTCTGAGCCCTTACCGCCGTGGTGACCTTCCTCAATGTACTTCTTGGCGTTGTCCCAGGCGCCGCCGGAGTTGGCCGTGAAGAGCGCCAGCATGACCGCGGAAAGCGTCGTGCCGATGAGGAGCCCGCCGACGAACTCCGTTCCGAAGATGAAGCCGGTCACCAGGGGAGCGAGAACCGCAATGAGTGCCGGCGTCTTCATCTCGGCAAGAGCTCCCGCCGAGGAGATCTCAATGGCCTGGCGATACTGGGGCCGACTCTCGCCGGTGAGGATCTTCGGGTCTTCCCGGAACTGCCGCCGCACCTCCTGCACCATCTTCCGGGCGGCCTTCGCCACCGCCTCAATGAGGATGCCCGAGAAGAGGTAGGGCAGCGCCGCGCCGACCAAACCGCCGGCCAGCGTCAGAGGCGTGATCATGTTGAGAATGAGCTCGAAGGTATCTACGGTGTCTCCCGGCCCGGCCTGGGAGTAGAGGTACGACGCAAAGAGGGAGAGCGCCGCGAGAGCGGCGGAACCGATGGCGAAGCCCTTGCCGATTGCCGCAGTCGTGTTCCCCACGCTGTCGAGTTTGTCGGTGATTTCCCGAACGTAGGGGTCCAGGCTCGACATCTCACTGATACCGCCGGCGTTGTCGGCGATCGGTCCGTAGGTGTCCACCGACACCGTGGTCACCACGAAGGAGAGCATGCCCACCGCCGCCATGGCGACGCCGTAGAGGCCCGCCACTGCGGTAGCAGCGATAACGGCGACGGCCAGGACCGTCATGGGGAAGAAGACGGATCGCATGCCCACCGCCATGCCCTGTGTGATGGTCAAGCCGGTCCCTTCACGCGACGCAGCGGAAATGCTCTGGGTCGGCTTGTAGTCGTATCCCGTATAGTACTCAGCGAGCCGACCGATTGTGATTCCGCTGATAATGCCCAGAACCGCCGCCACCCACGGGCTCAGGGGTCCGAGGCGAAAGTCGACCCTTGCGACCTCTTCGCCCTCGAAGAAGTAGTACGTCAGGAGTCCCGTGCCGATGAGCGTGAGAATTGCCGAAACCCAGACCGCCGTGTTCAGCTCCCGGTGCGGATCCTCCCCGGCCTTTTTCGCGACCAGGAAGATGATCCCGATGATGCAGGAGACAATACCGATCGCCGCGAAGAGGACCGGGAAGGTGATCATCTTGTCGATCAGGCTCGCCGCCAGTTGACGGGTGGTATCCAGGCGGAGGTGAAACATGTACGCCGAAAGAACCACGACCGAGATCAGTGAGCCGACGTAACTCTCCAGCAGGTCGGCGCCCAGGCCGGCAACGTCACCGACGTTGTCACCGACGTTGTCCGCAATGGTTGCCGGGTTGCGTGGATCGTCTTCCGGGATATGCGCCTCGGTCTTTCCGACGAGGTCCGCCCCCATGTCGGCTGCCTTGGTGTAGATGCCGCCGCCCACACGGTCGAACATGGCGATAATCGAGCATCCCAGGGCGTACCCGGAAACCGCCATGGTGAAGGGAATGAAGCTGACCCCGAGCCAGTTGACTTCCACAGTGAGCCGGCCCACGTCGAGTTGGCCCGCAAGACGTCCGAAGACCAGGTACACACCTACCAGACCCAGCAGGGAGAAACCGCCGACACTCAAGCCCATGACGCTGCCGCCCTGAAAAGCGACCTTCAGGGTCTTTCCGAGGTGCTTGGTCTCGCGCGCCCGGTTGGCTACTCGGACGTTGGCGAGGGTGGCTATCTTCATGCCGATCCAGCCCGCCGTAGCACTCATGAGGGCCCCGAATATGAAGGCGATGCCCGTATACCACGAAACCAGAACGCCGAGACCAATTGCAATGAAGATTGCAATGGAAAAGATGATCTTGTATTCGTGTTTGATAAACGCGTCCGCGCCTTCCTGAATGGCACCGGCGATCTCCCGCATCATGTCGGTGCCGGTATCCATCCGCCGCACCGCCGTGAAGTTGATTACTGCAAGAGCCAGCGCAGCAAACACTCCAATGATTACGAATCCAAGCATACGCAAACTTCCTTTGGACTAGTGTGATGTGTGTTCTCGCAGCGGCAATCGACGAACGGAAACGGAACAACCATGCCCGCTGCCCGCAATTGACGGCATGGTACCATCATCGTAATTTCAGTGCAACGCGCCTCGCGAGTCGCTGCAAGAGAATACCGAAGCCATGCATGCTCATACATTCGACTGGAACGGCTGGATGCCGAAGGACGACGCCGTCATCTGTTTCGTTCGGGACAACGATCACCTCCTGCTGATCGAGAAGAAGCGCGGCCTCGGCGGCGGAAAGGTGAACGGTCCGGGGGGAAAGCTGGAAGCGGGGGAAACGCCCGTCCAGGCGGCCATCCGCGAGACCGTGGAAGAGGTGGGCATCGTACCGATTGCTCCGGAGCGCGTCGCGGAACTATCCTTCGTCTTCACCGACGGGTACTCCCTCCGTTGCGACGTATTCATGACATCCCACTACACCGGAACCCCTGTTGAGACTGCCGAGGCAAAGCCCTTCTGGGCTCACGTCGGGAAAGTGCCCTACGAGCGCATGTGGGAGGACGACGCCCTGTGGCTACCCAGGGTCATTGCCGGAGAGAGAATTGCCGGGCGGTTCATCTTCGACGGCGACGCCATGTTGAGCTACGTTCTCCGCCACGCTCTGGATGACGAAGAGCGCACCGGTCTGGCACGC
Source organism: uncultured Spirochaetaceae bacterium (assembly GCA_964623865.1). Taxonomy (GTDB): domain Bacteria; phylum Spirochaetota; class Spirochaetia; order DSM-27196; family PWMO01; genus CAYFQV01. The sequence goes on from CAZUVX010000008.1 coordinate 13,192, forward strand.
CTGCGGTGAGTCGGTTTCGCCGTCGGAGTCGGTGTGGAAGCAAGCCTCGCCGAGGCGCCGCCGGCCGGCTCCGCCGCAGCTCCTCGGTACAGGATTACCTCAGGTCCAGAAGTCCTGCATGACAATGCTGCTGCGCAGCTTGGCAATGGCCTTTTCCTGAATCTGTCGCACGCGCTCCCGGGTTATGCCGAGGAACTTGCCGGTCTCCTCGAGGGTAAAGGGCCCCTCTCCGGACAGCCCGAAGCGAAGCTGGATGATCTTCATCTCCCGGCTGGAGAGCGACTGGAGCACCTCCCGAATGGTGTCCTGTAACGTCACGTGGAAGACCAGGTCGAAGGGCTGTTCCGAAGACTCGTCTTCAATGAGGTCCGCCAGGCGGGTGAAGTTGTCGTCGTCCACGGTGACATCCAGGGATGTCGTCTCCTGCGAGAGGCGCATGATCTCGGCAATCCGACTTGCTGTGAGATCCATATACTCGGAGAGCTCGTCGCTCTCGGGATCCCGGCCGAGCTCCTGAGTGAGATGCTTGGCAACGAAGTAGCACTTCTTGATTGTGTTCAGCATGTGAACGGGAATCCGGATTACCCGGCCCTTGTCTGCCAGCGACTTGATGATGGACTGGCGGATCCACCACGTGGCGTACGTGGAGAAACGGCATCCTTTCCGGTAATCGAACCGTTCGACAGCCTCAATGAGGCCGATGTTGCCTTCGTCGATGAGGTCGAGCAGCGTCAGACCACGATGCTGATACTTCTTGGCAATGGACACCACCAGGCGCAGGTTGGCGTTGATCATCCGGTTCTTCTGCCGGCGAAGTTCCTCCCGGAGCTGCTCCCGCTGGTGCTCGCTCTCCCGATCGTCACAACCTCCCTGCTCGACGCAGGGCAGAAGGGACAGATCCTGGCGCAACTCGGCGATGCGCCGTCCCGTCGACTGCTCGTCTTCCGCCGTCAGGAGAGGGTATTTGGAGATTTGTCGAAGGTAAAATGCCAGGGGGTCGGCATCGACGGGTTCCTGCTTGCGGGCGTCCGTTCCCGTAGCAGTTACTGCAGAAAGGCCTCGCGTATGCGAAGGTTTTTTGTTCATGCTACCTCGATTCCGTTATCGGGCAGTATAGAATACCCCCTGTCGGCCGTCAACCGCCATATTCGTAATTCATTGTCAGGAATCGTTTAGTGTGGTCGGAAGCCCATTACGCCGAAATCCCGTATCCCGCCGGTCGACGCCGACGTGCCGACGGGGATCATCCACGAGGCGCCTCGTTGGGGTCAACGTAGCGGTTGTTCTTCCAGACGCTGAAGTAGAGCTGCGCCTCCTCGGCATTCGGGCCGGCACCGACGCGCCCGATCGGTGTTCCCACCCGGACCCGGTCTCCCACCGTCACCGCGAGATCGGAATTGCCGGCGTAGACGTATAGGTAGCCGTCGTCGGTCTGCACGAAGACCACCCTCCCGAAGGCGGTGTGCGGCCCCGAGTAGATAACGCGGCCCGTGGAAACCGAGTAGACCGCGTCTCCGGCGCCGGCGGAAATGGCGACCCCTGGGAACTTGCCGTCCACGGCGGTTCTATCCCCCGGGTGGGGCCAGAGGACCGACTCCGCCGCGAGCGGTTTGGTCGCTGCAACCTGGGTGCTCTTTCTGATCAACGTGGTATCCACCACCGGCTCGGGGCGCCCTTCGGCCCCCGGTCCGGAGTCCTCTCCTTCACTTGCTGAGTCCGAAGCTCCCTCCGAATCCGGCTCCGAGGATCTCCCGTCGCCGGATTCGGTCCGACTCTCGGCAACGGCGTCGGGCGCGTCGGCTGAGGGGGCGCCGTCTGCATCGTCCTGAGCTGAGACAATAAGGACATCTCCAACTCGAAGCAGCGTGTCCGTGTTGCGGTCATTCATCTCCAGTAGCTCATCCACGCTCATGCCGAAGGCGCGGGCGACGCTCCAGTAGGTGTCGCCCCGTTCTACTGTGTAGGTATCCGGGATGACCAGGCGCCGACCGACCGAGAGTGCCCGCGGGTCTGAGATCCCATTTGCCTCGCGAATGGCGGATTCGCCGACATTGAGGCGCCTTGCAATGGAGTACAGGGTATCTCCAGGGCGCACTACGTACTCGTTGGATGCGGGAAGGAGAGGTGCGAATGTCAGGGAAAGCAGGAGCCCCATCAGGGTCGTGGCCACGCGTCGCATTGCAGCTCCGGAGCAGACGTTGTTTCCCTCTTATGTTCGGTCGAAGAGGGCATAAAATTGACGCATGGCCAAGCCGGGGCGCCCTGCGTCGGCGCAGTGCCCGGCCCCGGGCGCCTTATTCGTTGTCGTCGGCGTCGTGGTCGTGGCCGTCCTCGCCGTGGGCGTGGCCGTGCTGCAACTCCTCCTCCGTGGCGGAACGAACGTCCTTGACCGTGACGTTGAAGTGGAGCGTCTGGCCCGCGAGGGGGTGATTTCCGTCCAGTGTTACCTCGTCGTCGCCAAGCTTAGTCAGGGTAACGATCTGGCGCTGTCCATCCTGAGATCGCGCCTCGAACTGCATGCCGAGCTCCAGATCGACGTCCTGAGGCAGACGATCCCGACCGACGGAGAAGACCAGGGAGTCCGTGTACTCTCCATAGCCCTTGTCCGGCTCCACCGTCGCTTCAACGGTCTCTCCCGGCTCCTTGCCTTCAAGAGCCTCCTCCAGGCCTTCCACAATGTTGTCATGGCCGTGCAGGTACGCCAGCGCACCGTTATTGTCGGAGCTGTCGAGAACCTCGCCGCTCTCATCCTTCAATTCATAGTCAATGGTGACGACTGCGTCTTTCTCTACGTTCACGGGACTACCTCCGAAATTGGTCGTTCGACCAGGCGGGACACACGACTAACGGTACAGCGCAACGAGACATCACCGCCCAGTCACCTTCAAAGTACGATGCACCGGCGCCAAACCTCAAGGATTACGGCCGAATTCATTGGGTTTCAGAGGTCGATGGAACCGGAGTGCACGTCGGAAGGCACCGGCCGGGCCGGCGAACCCGGCCGGTGTGACCGATCCCGCGAGGCGCCTACTTGCTGCTCAGATTGAAGACCCCATCCCAGTTGGCCGGCGGTGCCTTCTTCTGGAACTCGGCGCAGCGTTTGGCAAAGAAGGTGGCCGGGCCGTCCCCCGGTCGCGCTGAAAGGACGTCCTGGAAGCGCTTGCGAGCTTCCTCCCACTCGCGGTTCTCGAAGAGGTTCAGACCTTCGTGGAAGGTGTCCAGAGCCTCCTTCACCAGGGGATCGATTTGACTCTGCTCCTCCACCACCTCGAAGAGGCGCACCGGCGTCTCAATGCCGACGACGCGCACACGATCGAGCTTCCGGTAGGCGAAGTGATCCCCCGCTTCGTTGCGGGTCGCCTCGCTGGCCAGGATCCACGTTCCGTACTGCTTGTTCACGCCTTCCAGCCGGGCCGCCAGGTTAACGGCGTTGCCCATCATGGTGTAGTCCATCTTCTGAAGCGTGCCCATATTGCCGACGACCATCTCACCGCTGTTTATCCCGATTCGCGTCAGCAAAGGGCCGGGCGTGCGCTGCGCCTCGAGAAGCCGCTCGTTGAGGTCCTGCTCTACCCGCTTCATCCGCACGGCCGAGAGGCACGCGCGCCGGGCGTGATCGGGGAGATCGATCGGAGCACCGAAGAAGGATATGATCGCGTCGCCTTCGTACTTGTCGATGGTGCCACGCATCTCGAGGATCGTGTCACTCATGGCGGTCAGGTACTCGTTAAGCAGGCTGACCAGTGACTCCGGGTCGAGCTTCTCGGAGATCGTCGAGAATCCCTTCACGTCGGTGAAGAACGCAGTGAGGTGCTTCTTCTCACCACCGAGACGGAGCTTGTTCGGATCACTGATGAGGTCGCTGATGACGTCGGATGACAGATAGTGGGAGAAGGCGTTCCGGATGTAGGAGCGCTCCTGCGCGGTTTGAATGAACTTGAACGCCGTGAGGCCAATGAAGGTGAGGCCGCCCGCTACGAGCGGCGCAATCATGGGCGGGTAGTTCCGCGTGAGGAGGAAGTAAGCGCCCGCGGCAACTGCGAATACTGCGACGTACCCAACACCAACAATAAGCGACGGCACCGGGTTGAGCCGCCGAATGGACACCCCGATTGCCAGGGCCACGACCGCGGCAAGTATGATCCCGTACCAGTGCGGCAGGAGATCCAGAAAGCGCCGCTGCAGGATCGTATTCGTCACCGACGCGTGGGTACCGACATTTGCATACTCCGGAGAGAAGGGGTTTTGACCGATATCGGTCGTGCCCGTCCCGGTGTAGCCAATGTAGGCGTAGGAGCCTTCGAGCTCCTCTTTCAGCCTCTCCCGATTCTTGGCGTAGGCGTCATAGATCTCCCGGGTGGCGCTGAAGATCTCCGGCACCTCATCCAGCAGTGGCTCATATTGACTGCGCCGATCATCCGGCAGATCATCCTGGTCCAGAATTCGTTGGACCTCCCCGAGGATCGCCTCTTCCGCGTTACCGTTCACAAAGCTATCCGCAGCCTGGACGAACTGCTCCCTGACCTCTCGGTACTCCTCAACGTCGACGTCCCGTCCGCTCTCGACGACGTCCAGCCGCAGACCCTCGGCGTAATCGAAGAGCTGCAGCGGACTCGTACCATCGTGGAAGTCCAGGTACCCGGCATCCGACATGGTCCGCAGATTCGCGATGAGGCGCTCCTCCAGACGCTGGTTCCGGACCAACTCGTAAAATGAAAGATGCCGAAGGGTGTCCTCGAAGGTTCCCTTAGGCCAGTTGATGAGAAACTCACCCGTCGGCGTCAAGGGAATGACAATGTCTTCGGGTTCGTCCTCGCCGGGTACCTGCGCTTGCCGCAGGATGACCCGGTCCGAATGCGCCTCCACCTCGGGTCGACCGAGCAGGTCGAGTGTCGGCGTGAATGCCAGCTGACCGAAGAAGTGATCCTCGTGCTGCGCGATTATGTCGACTCGCCGCCGAACTCCGTCGGGGTCAATGATGACGTTCGGGAACCCCGCGCCGTCTCCGCCGGCCAGAATGGTCGGAATGGTGGGGCGGATACCGACGCTCGTGAACCACCAGTCTCCCTCCATCCGGTCATCGACGTTCTCCAGGGCAAACTCCTCCGTGGCCAGATCGAGCGCGTCCTGAGGCACCTCCCGTTCCACTTCCGGCGCCATGCCGACGGTGAAGAAGATATCCCCGTGGAAAGCGGCGGCGCGGCCGAAGTAAGAGTCGTTGTCTCTGGCAATGCTGCGAACCTCATCCAGGAGTTGCTCCCTGGCCTGGTCGGTCAGACCCGCCAGGTCCTGAACAAACTCCTCCGCCTCAGACAGGGGTATCTGCTCCTGCCGGAGTGCCGTGAAGAGATCGACGATGTTCTGACGGATCTGCCCAAACTGGTTCTCGAAGGCCTGCGGAATCTCCTGGTTCAACACCTCGGAGTTCACCCCGCGCGGACTCTCCTCGGTGTACTCGATATCGAGCATGGTGAATCGGTTGTCGAACTCGGCGAGCAAGATGAGTCCGTCGGCTATGATATGCCTGCTCCACGGCCAGACGCCGATCTGGGCAATGGCGGTGTCATCGATCTCGAGGAGCAGCAGATTCTCATCCTCCGGGATAGGCTCCTTTATCCGAAGCAAGGAGTCGTAGAGGCGCAGGTCCGCCGCCTCGAAGACTTCCCAGAACGAGGCAACCCCAATGACCCCGGCAACAATCAACGGAATTAGCACGTAAACAAAGGTTGTGCGCTTCACGGGAACTTCCCCCTCTTTAGAGATCACTATAATTTGCTGCCGCATTGAATTGCAACGAAAGCGGCGCTGTTGAATCCCGCCTGAGCGGCACCGTATACTGCAAGAATAGATAACGTCTCCACCGGGAGGGAGAGATGAAACGAATTGTCACTTTGGCGTTGCTGATTGCCCTGACGGCCGGCTTCGCCGCGGCTCAATCCAACGAGCTCATTGATGAGCTACTCGCTACGGAGGAAGCGCCCTTCGCGGCTGCGGTGTACCTGGTCATGCTCGCCGGCGGCGAGATAAGTGAGGACACCTCGGTTCAGGAGGCGTACAACCAGTTCGACTTCTCCAACCGGCGCATCAAGGAAAGGGCTCCGGATGCCCCCGTCACCCTTGGCGAGGTCGCCTACCTGAGCATGGAGACCCTTGGTATCTCCGGCGGCATTATGTACAGCCTTGTGCCGTCACCGCGGTACGCTGCACGGGAGTTCAAATACTTGCGACTCGTACCCGGTAAGGGGTATCCCGGCCGCGTCCTCTCCGGGCGCGAGGTGGTCGACCTGATTGGCCGCGCCACGCGATACGCGGACCGGCAAGGTTCTTGAGGAGAGTGCATATGCAACGCTTTACCATACTAGCCGTGGCGCTCCTGGTGCTGGCGGCGCCCTTTGCCGTGAGTTTTGACTACGGCGCCGATGTCACGACGACCTCCCGGATCGAAACGGAAGAGGATTTCTTCAACAGGGACACCCTTCTGCTATGGACCGAGGTTCCTCTGGGTCGGAACCACCTGTTTCAGGCGCGCGGAGGGTATGCCTTCTCCACGGAGCTTCCCGCGGAGCTTGTGCTGAATCGCTTCGTCATTCAGGGGGACTACAATCCGACGGCGGATACCCGGCTCATCACCCAGCTCGGGCGCATCGGCTTGAGCACGCCGTCGGGAATGGTCTTCAACCATGACGTGGACGGCGGCTCGCTCCGCATACAGGCGCCCGGAGCCACAACCCGCTTCGGCATGGGCTACACGGGTTTCCTCTTCGGACCGGCCTCGCAGATTCTGGTCTCCATTGCGGACACCCAGGTGTCCACCACCGACACCTTCGCACTTGCCACCCCCAGGGTGGTGGGGACTGCCGAGGTTACGCTCAGCGACCTGATCCCCCGTCAGGAGATCACTCTGGCCGGGACGTTCCAGGAGGACCTGCGCCCGGTCATGGACCCGGCCAAACTCAACACGCCGCTCATCAGCCCCAACGACACCGACGTTCCGACGGACGCCGGCGGACCGGTGGATACCCAGTACGTAACCCTGGGCATCAACGGCGGTATTGCCTCGGGGCTCTTTTACGAGGCATGGGGCACCTACAACGCCGGCAGTATGCTAACCCTGACGGAGGATCCGGACACCAACGTTGAATCCTACCGGCCCACGCCGATACGCGCTTTTGCGGCTGCTGCGGGACTGACCTACTTCCGGCCACAGCTACTCTCCCTCCGCGTGAACGGAAAGTTCACCTATACGAGCGGAGACGCGGATCACGACAGCTACTTCGAGGGAAACACCGAGGGGCCGTCCAACCTCTATCAGCCCATAAACGCAGCAGTAGCCTCAATCGCATTTGCCCCGCGACTTGGGAATATTATGTATGGCGAGTTACATTTAGGGGTGAGGCCTTTCGGCTCGGTGCAGAGTCGATTCCTCCGCAACCTCGGCGTCGGTTCCGGGGTATATGTATTTGCCCGAAGCACCGAAGGAGCGGTCTCGGCAACCGGTGTCGGAACCGGCCCCGGCAGCAATTATCTGGGAACGGAGGTGGATGCCAATGTGACGTACCGACCGTTCTCCGATCTTGGATTGGGAGTTGGCGTGGGAACGTTCTTCCCGAATGGCGGAGACGAGAGTCCCATGACCAACCAGGACTTCAGACTCCGAGCGCGTCTTTCCACGTCGCTGAGCTTCTGAGGACGTGACACAATAAGGAGAGGGACATGAAACGCATTGCTTTGGTACTTCTGCTTCTTGCCCTTGCGACACTACCGGCCCTCGCGCAGATAACTGCGGTAGTAGAGGAGACAAGCGGCAAAGTTGAGATACGACTGCCCGGCAGCAACTGGGAGACGGCCTCCGAAGGCATGGAAGTGCCGACGGGAGCCACGATCTCCACCGGCTTCAACTCCGAGGCGGTCCTCGCCATAGGAGACGCCTCCTTAACGGTTGATCCGCTCACCCGCATGGGAATCGAGGAGCTCCTGGAGAGTGAGGGTGTTCGCAAGTCCACTCTGAACCTCAACGTCGGCCGCGTATCTGCGGACGTCCAGACTGCCGAGGGGCTCGAATCGGACTTCCGGGTGAAGAGTCCCTTGTCGACGGCATCCGTGCGCGGCACGGTCTTCAGCTTCGACGGCACAACGATCGAGGTCAGCGAGGGGATCGTGACCATCACCAACACCCTCGGCCAGACCCGTCGAATCGTTGCCGGTAACCAGTCGACAACCGACGGCCGGTCGACCCCGAGCGGAGAAGAGGAAGAACTGGAGAACACCACCACCATCGTATTCTCCACCTCCTCCTTCGAGGACGAAGGCGGCGACGGCGACGACACCGAAGACGCACCGGAGGCCACGACGACCGGCACGGTCCCGATCACCATTCAGACCGACAGCGGCCGATAAAGGAGGGTACCAAGAATGAGAGTAAGAACTACCCGCCGTCTATTCAGAGGCGCAATCGTACTCGTGGGCGTCGTCCTGCTTGGCGCGTGCTATCTCGGTGGAACACCGCAGAGCGGTGACATTACCGTCACACTTCCCTCATCCGACCAGCTTGCAGAAGCCGGCCTGCAGCCTCAAGTAACGGGAGACGAAATCGATACCGCCCGCATCTATCTTTCGAGAGCGCGTGGGTCCGGCTCGACGCTGATCGACCTCAATACGGACAACGAGAATACGGACGACGAAGACGTCGCGTATCTCGAAATCGATACAGACGGAGAGGAAACCGATGTGACTCTCTCCGACGTGCCCACCGGGGCCGGGTACCGCATCTACGTCGGCGTCTCGAACGACGACGGCGACAGCCTCGTGGGCTACGCGTGGACGGAAGAGACCTTTGATGTGAGTGCCGGAGAGAACCCCGCCCAGACCTTGACGCTGAAGGACTCGGACTTCGCCGCGCCTACCGACCTCGAGACGGCCGCCGTCAACGGTTTGACGGCCAAAGACGGGGTTGTGTACGCCTCGACGAGCTCCGACGTCTTCACCGTATCTGCGACGGATGAAACCAGTGAGCTCCCTCTAGGCGACGCCGGCGCGATCAACTCCGTCACCGGCGGCGGCGAGGGCACTGATGTCTTTGTGAACGCTGAAGAGGGGATCTACAAGGTGGATGGGACCGACCTCACCCCCTTCGACGGCTACGACGCGGAGGTGTATGGCGGCGCCCTGACGTCGATCGGCTTTACCGACGATGACACCGGGAAGACGATCCTTGCGTTCCAGACGGAGAAAGGACTCGGATTCAGCGCGGATGCAACCAGCACGAGTGAAGACGACTGGTTCTTCTTCCCCACCGCGGATCTGCTCGGGGACACGGATATCAACCTGAAGATATTCGACCTGGTAGTCGACACGGAGGGGGACTCGGACCGCGCCTTTCTGGCAACCTCTGTGGGCGGGTTCATTGTCACCCCATCGGCGGTAGACGCACTTGGCGACCAAACGGACGATGTCGTCCAGGCTATCGAGGTGTTCGACTTCTACGATGAAGCCATTGGAAGCCGACTCGCCGCCTCAATTGCCTTTGATACATCCAACGACGTCCTGTATGTCGCCGCTCGCGGCGCCGGGGGAGCGTGGGCCATTGAGCTCGACGAAGACGCGCAGGGGAAGACTACCTTCCATGGAACCTCTCTTTCCGAAGAAGAGCTCAGCATTCCGAACAGGGTTGAGAACGTCGCAGTGCAAGGCGGCGCGAGCAACCCCTTGGTGGCGCTCCTGACTAAGGACGCCGTGATCCTCTACAAGGATGGCGATGGCGTCGTTGAGGTCTATCCCTTCGTCGCCTACGACGTAGAACCGGGTCAGTCGCACCTGGTCGCCTTCCGAGACAAGGATGGCGACGACAGGGACGACCAACTCGTAGTTGCCGGCAGCAACGGAGTGCGAGTTCTCGGGAGCCTTCCCGACGCGGAATAGCTAACGCTGGATGACACGCAGCTCCCGCTGCGCGTCGTCCCTCTGAGCTTGCGCCGTTTCGACGAATCAAGGGCGGGTGCCGTAGCGCGGTGCCCGCCCTTTCTTGTCCGCCTACCACCGCGGGATCTACCACGCGTGTACGCCGTACCTACGAGACAACGCAGCCGACGCGCTTGTGAGCGTCGGCTGTCCGTGAAATAGATATGAGTGCTTGTTCTGCCCCGGGCGGGGTTCGGCCTTAGAAGCTCAACCTCATCCCGGTGGTTACCGCGGGCGCCATGGTGGAGAGGCTGTACTGGCCGTGCAGGAAGAGCCCGAACCCGCCGAAGACCAGATCGAATCCGCCCCGCGCGGCCAGGGCGAAATCGTAGACATTCACTGTTGCACCGGGATCTCTATCCCCCGACTGCTCGTCGTAGGAAGTGTCACCGACCGTCAGGTTGAAGTTCTCGATGCCCGCCTGAAACGTGCTCTGCTGGAAGTACGGCGTTACAGCAATGAAGGGGACGAAGAAGGCGAGCTTCTTGGAGATTGCCAGTTCCAACCCGGCGGTGTGGACCGTGGTATCGACAAAGAGATTCTCGGCACTTGCCGTTGCGCCCTCGACCTGCTCCTCCAACAGAGTTTCTATGTCCGCCGGGAGGGGCACGCTGAGGTTGAAGCCGCCGTAGGTATACCCGAGTCCCGCCGTGATCGCCGGAAAGCCGGGCTGGTCTTCAACGAGGGTTCTTCGCACCTGCCCACCGAGATTAAGAATGCTGAACTCCAGTCCGCTGAAGGATTCTGCAGCGTCTCCGGCAAAGCCCAGAGCGGCGTCTGCCAGCGCGTTCGGCACCCAGGCGGCGGTGCCGAGAATCTGCCATCCGGCTATCGTACCACCGAGGGTCAGACGACTCACCGGGTATGGAATAAACCCCTCATACAGCGTGGTGACCGGCGCACCGACGCCTGCAATGGCGTCGTTCACGATGTCGTCGAGGGGTAACAACGCCTCGTAGTCATCCGGAAATGCTATCGCCTCATCCCACCCCTTCAGGTCGAGAACAGCCCCGACGGAGGTACCGATTGTGAAGGTTCGATAGGCCGGCACGGATGCATCTCCGGTGGAGATGCCGTTCACGGCGGTCTGCTGCAGGTGGGGCAACAGGTGCTCTCCCAGCGAGCCCAGAAAGATATTGAAGTCGTCGTCGAGAACGGTGAGGTTTTGGGAGAACCCCGCGCCCGCTGCGACGACAAGAACCATGACAATCAGAAAAAGGCGTTTCATCAGCCGACCTCCGGCAGAGTGATCTGGTTCCATTGTCACGCAAACGAAGGTGTTTTGCAATTGCCGCGCCCCCGGCCGGATGGGGCCGGAGGCGAAGGTATCAAAGGGAGCGGATGCGCGCCCGCGGCCTTGGCACTGAACCGGGGTCGCGGCCCTACCCCGCTTCGGCCAGGCGCTTGTTGATGGCAGCGGCGGCCTGTCGGCCCTGGCCCATGGCAAGGATCACCGTGGCCGCCCCCAGGACAATGTCGCCGCCGGCGAAGACGCCGGGGATGGAGGTCTCGCCGTTGTCGTCCGTGATGATGTTTCCGCGGCGGTTCACCTTCAGCTCAGGCGTCGTGGTGACCAGGAGCGGGTTCGATTCGTTGCCGATGGAGACAATGACGGTGTCCACGTCGATGATGTTCTCGCTGTCGGGAATGGCGACGGGGCGGCGGCGGCCGGAGTCGTCCGGCTCGCCGAGCTCGTAGTCCAGGCACTCAATGCCGACGACGCGCTCGTCCTCGTTGCCGAGGATGCGCTTCGGGCTCTTGAGGAAGTGGAAGCGCACCCCCTCTTCCTCGGCGTGGTCCACCTCTTCGGCCCGGGCGGGCATCTCTTTCCGGGTGCGCCGGTACACGACGTTCACCTCTTCGGCACCCAGACGAATCGCGGTGCGGGCTGCATCCATGGCGACGTTTCCCCCACCAAGGACCGCAACCCTCCGGGGCTGGAAGATCGGCGTATCCGCCTTCTCCCGGTCGTAGGCCTTCATGAGATTGCTTCGGGTGAGGTACTCGTTGGCGGCAAAGACGCCGACGAGGTTTTCCCCGGGAATGCTCATGAATTTCGGCAGCCCCGCGCCGGTGCCGATGAAGATGGCGTCGTAGCCGTCCTGCTCAACGAGATCCCTCAGTTTCCGTGTTCGGCCCACCAGGAAGTTCGTCCGGACCTCGACCCCCATGGATTCCAGCGTCTTGATCTCGTCGGCCACAATGCGTTTGGGAAGCCGGAACTCCGGAATGCCGTAGATCATGACGCCGCCGGGCTTGTGGAAGGCCTCGAACAGCGTAACCTCGTGCCCCTCACGGCGAATGTCCGCAGCGGCGGTGATCGAGGCGGGACCGCTTCCAATCACTCCCACCTTCTTCCCCGTCGCCGCCTTCACCGTCGGGGAGGCACCGGTGCCGTGCTGCGCGCCCCGGTCCGCGACATATCGCTCGAGCCGCCCAATCGAGACGGACTTGAAGATGTCCTTCAGGGACTTGCCGACGGTGCAGTGCTCCTGACACTGGTTTTCCTGCGGGCAGACGCGGCCACAGATTGCCGGCAGGAGGCTGGTCTCCTTGATGACTGCAAGCGACTTTGCGTAGTCGCGTTCGGTTATCGCCTTAATGAATCCAGGGATGTCGATGGCAACGGGGCAGCCCTGCACGCAGGGTGCATTCTTGCACTGGAGGCAGCGTTCCGCCTCGACGAGGGCCTGTTCCTCGAAGTAGCCGTACGTAACCTCGTCCATGTTCCCGCGACGCTCCTGCGGGTCCTGGCTCGGCATCTCCTGCTGGGGTATCTTCAAGCGATCCTTGTTCTTCAGAGTCGTAGGATCGAGGTTGTTGAGGATATCCTTGGCTTCCGCCTGCAATTCTGCGGGTGATCGAAAACTCACTCCCTGCTCCCTTCCTGTGTGATACTTCGCCGTCCCCGGCCAATGCGGCTTGAACGGCGCGCCGGGCGGCGTTACTTCCGAACTGCCGGCCGCTCCGCCGCGTCGGCAACTGCGTCGAGCTTGCACGCCTTGCGTGCTTTGCTTTCCTGGTCCTTGTACGCGGCAAGGCGCCGCAGCATGTTGTCAAAGTCCACGGCGTGTCCGTCGAACTCCGGCCCGTCGACGCAAACGAACTTCGTCTCGCCTCCCACCGTGACTCGACAGCCGCCGCACATACCGGTCCCATCCACCATGATGGTGTTGAGGGAGACCACCGTGGGAACCTCATACGGGCGGGTTGTCTCGGCGGCGAACTTCATCATGATAGGAGGTCCGATTGCCACCGCCAGATCCGGGCGTGGCTCCTCCTCGCACAGCTCCTTGAGGGGCTCCGTTACCAGAGCCTTACGCCCGTAGGAACCGTCGTCGGTCACCACAATGAGCTCGTCCGCAATGGCACCCATCTCCTCTTTGAGGATGACGAGCTCCCTGGTGCGCGCCCCGATTATGATGGTGACGTGATTCCCCGCTTCCTTGAGAGCCTGAGCAATCGGGTGGAGCGGTGCAACACCAATTCCACCGCCCACGCATACGACCCGGCCGAAGTTCTCAATGTGAGTGGGTTGCCCCAGGGGCCCGAGGACGTTGGCAATCGCATCCCCCACCTGGTAGGTGGCAAGCACCTTTGTCGTTTTGCCGACGGCCTGAAAGATGAGGGTGATGGAGCCCTCCTCCGGGTCCGCATCTGCAATGGTCAGTGGTATGCGCTCGCCGTAGTTGTCGTCCAATTGCAGAATGACGAACTGTCCCGGATGTCGCTCCCGGGAGATCTCCGGTGCGCGAATTCGCATCTTGAAGACGTTCTCCGAAAGCTGTGCGCGTCCCAGTATTTCCTTCATGGTGCCACGTCCTTCCTCAGGTCTGAGCTTTCACGGCGCGCCGTGTCGGTCACGTTACGCGGACGGGCGTTCCCGGAGCGGGTGCCCGCTGCAATCATACCCGGCCGGCCGTAACCGTTCACGCCCGTCGGCATCGACACAAATCTCATCTTGCCTATTCAATTCAATAAAGGGTGGTCCTGACGCTCCGATTGTACGGCAGTCGCAGACCCGTGTAAAGCCATTGGTAAAACTATCCTACCTTTACAACTCCGGCATCGTGAGGCGGCGCACCCTCCTGGAGGGTGTCGCATGTGGCCGGCCGCCGGTCAGATCCTGCGGCGCTCCGCATTCAACCCCAGGAGCGTGGCGTCAATGCCCTTGGCGGCCTGATGGCCGTTGGCAATGGCGCTGATGGCGTCCCGTTTGGTGTTGGTAATGTCTCCACCGGCGAATACCTTAGGATCACCTGTCGCGCCGAACTTGTCTACCGTCACCCGGCCGCGGTCCACCGTGATTCTTTCGAGCGCCTCCGCCGGCAGGAAGGAGTAGTCCGCGTCCTGGCCGATCGCGGAGATTATCGAGTCGAAGACCTGCCGGTGCTCGGAGTCGGCTATCAGCACGGGTTTCGGGCGAGTGCCCTCACCCTGGTCCACCATCTCCGCCTCACCCCAGACGAAGGCGGCCCGGGTACTCTGCGGCGCGTCTTCCACGGCGATCGGAATTGCCTGAGGGATAATGCGCACGCCCTCCTGGAGGGCCTCCTCGATCTCCTCCTCGTCGGCGGGCATGTCCTGAATGCGTCGCCTGTAGAGCACCGTAACCTCCGCGCCCAGGCGCCGGGCCGTGCGCGCGGCATCCATGGCGACGTTGCCTCCGCCGATGACGGCGACCTTCTTCCCCATTCCGGGATCGCGCCCTGCGGTGACGTCGTCGAGGACGGCGACCCCCGAGAGCACGCGAGGGTGGTCCTCTCCGGGAATGCCCATCCGGTAGGCGTTGGGCAGACCGGTGGAGATGAAGACCGCGTCGTAGTCACGGTAGATATCCTCGAAGGAGAGGTCGCGGCCTACCTGGAACTCCTGCTTGATTTCCACACCGAGGGAGCGGATGTAGTCGATATCCTTGTTGATCTGATCGTACGGGAGGCGGTATTCAGGGATACCGTAGCGCAACATGCCCCCGGGCAGGTCCCGGGAGTCATAGACGGTGATTGCGTAGCCGAGAAGCCGAAGGTAGTAGGCGGCGCTGAGGCCGCCGGGGCCGGACCCGATGATCGCCACCCGCATCCCGTTGGACTCCTCCGCGCTGCCCAGGATCTTCTCGTAATCCTGGGCATAGATCTGGTCGGCAATGTAGCGCTTCAGCCAGCGAATGGAGATAGCCTGTCCGTCACCATGACGCTTGGCGCAGACGCTCTCGCAGGTGTGGGTGCACACGCGTCCGCACGAGGCGGGAAGCGGGTTGGACTCGTAGACAATGCGCAGGCCTTCGGCCAGGTTATCCTCCCGGATGGCGCGAATGTAGCCCGGCACATCCATGTGGGCGGGACAGGTGGCAATGCAGATTCCGCACGCCACGCAGCGGTCCGCTTCCTTCTTTGCCTGCTCCTCGGAGTACCCCTGCACGAGCTCCCGGAAGCCGGTCACACCCTCCTCAGGGGCGAGCATCTCCATCTTGACGCGCTCCTTCTCCAGGAGCTCGTAGCCGGGTGCGCGTTCGTAGCCCAGGTCGCTGTCGTCCCACGCCTTATGGTCCTCGCCGGGGACGTAGCGGAACACGTCCGGGTCGGTATCCACCCAGATGTACTCGTTGCTCATTCCCAGGGAGCCTGTTGGGCAGATGTCGACACAGAGGGCGCACCAGCAGCAGCGGCCGTAGTCGACCATGGGGCGAAGACCGCTGTCCCCGTGGCGGGGTTTGCGAGTGACCGATTCCACCAGATCGATGGCCTCGTTCTGACACACCGTCTCGCAGGTGCCGCAACCAATGCACAGGTTAACGTCGTTCGTGTGGAAGCCCCGGTACCGCGGTGCGCCCGGCCGGTCGTCGATCGGCCTCCGGGTCGTGTAGGGCTTCTCGAAGGCGCGCTTCCACACCGAAAAGGGTGCAATGAGGTCCTTGACGCTCATGATCTACCTCTCGATCTCCGGCGGATAGGTGTGCAGGCTGACCATGAGTCCCGCAATATCCGCAATGTTGGTTCCCACCGCGAGCTTCTCCAGCACCACCATGGCGTGGGTGTAGGAGGGGCCGCGCACATACACGCGCCGGGGGTATCCGGTGCCGTCGGCAACCAGGAAGTAGCCATACTCGCCCCGGGTACACTCCGCCCGCCGATACGTCTGTCCCGGCGGGATCTTCCAGTGGAGCACGTTGGGCAGCCTGGTGTGAATGGCGCCCTCCGCCGGAATACGCGCAGCGGTCTGTCTGATCAACGAGATCGCCTGGTACATCTCACGGAGGCGCACCCGGGCCCGGGCGTAGGCATCCGACTCCGTCTCTGTGACGATGTCAAAGTCCAACTCACCGTAGCCGAGGTACGGCTCATCCTTGCGGATGTCCCGGGCCACGCCGGCCGCTCGCGCATTCGGTCCGGTTATGCCGTAACGGTCGATCATGTCCGGGGTAATGACCCCGAGCCCCCGTGCCCGGGACTTGAAGACGGCGTTGGAGAACATGGCGAGATCGATCTCCCCGAGAAGCTTCTCGACCTTTGCCAGGACCGCCTCCAGGCGGTCCGGGAACCCCTCGGGCAGGTCTGCGCGCACTCCGCCGGGAATGATGTACATGTGATAGATACGGCCTCCGGAGAGCTCCTCGAAGAGGTCCAGGATGTAGTCACGGTGCACCATGCTCCATTGACCAATCGTTCCCATGCCGAAGGAGCCCGCCTGCCCCCCGATCCACTGAAGAAAACTCGTCAACCGCGCCATTTCAAGCGTCAGCAGACGGATCCACTTCGCCTTCTCCGGCACCTCGATCCCGGCCAGCTCCTCCACCGTGGCGGCGTAGAGGTACTCGTTGAAGTCGGGTTCCGGGACGCAGATCCGGCACACCAAGGGAAAGTTCTGTATGTAGGTGCGGCGCTCCATGAGCTTCTCGAAGCCGCGGTGCAGATATCCCACGTGGGTCCGGCACTCCACGACGGTGTCCCCTTCAACGGTGAGCTCCAGGGACATGTTCCCGGTAATACCCGGATGATTGGGACCCTGCCAGAGCTTCAGGTACTTCCCGGAGTCGAGGTCCCTGCGGGGCGCCCCGGTGTCGGATCCTTCGTTGCGGTCGGGAGCGTCGAACTCGCGGTAGGTCGGCGTCTCGTAGATCTCCCGGGAGTCGATGTCGCGAAACAGGTGCGTATGGCTGCTCATGATCCTCTCTCTCCGTCGCCACCCGTGGCGTCTTCGCCGCCGGAGCCGTCGCCCCCCGCGGCCGGATCCTCCGGCGCGTCAACGACCGCGTCGGGACGCGCCGTGCGTGGCGCGTCGAGCTCGGCGTAGAGGGCGCGCTTCATGTGCTCCCGGACGACCGTCTTCTTGCGGCCGGGACGCGGGAAGTAGCGCGCTTCCGAGTAGGCTCGCGTATCGAAGTCTCGGCGCATGGGGGGAATATCGTCCCAGCTCTCCAGGATCAAGGGCTCGTCCACCCGGGGGCTTCCGGGGAAGTCGATGCCGAACATCTCCTTGAGCTCCCGCTGATAGGTGGTTGCCTGGGCCCAGAGGAGGTGAATGGACTCCATCTCCGCAGTGTCCCGGGGTATCTCTACCTCGACACCTGCATCGCGGCGTCCGGCGTAGTCGTGCAGCAGGTACGTGAGACGAAACACTCCCTGCTCAATGACGTCCACGGCAGTCAGGAAGACGAGGTGGGTGAACCCCTCTACGTCGCGGAGGTGGCGGATCAAGGGAACGGCGTGCTCCCGGGAAACCCGGATGAACGCCTGCCCCGCGTGGCTGAGTCGCCCGTCGCGAGTGTCGAAGCGCCGCGACAGGTCCTGGAGAAGCTCCTCGACGGGGCGTGCGGCCGTATGCGTGGTCATACCTGAATCTCCTCGGGCCCTTACCAGTTGTAGTCCGGCATGTTCCAGTCGGTGATGATCCTCTTCTGGTTCGCCTTGTACCAGTCGAAGTTCTCGGCGTAGTAGTTTGCCCCTTCCGCCTTGCCGGCGCGGATCAGCTCCTTCAGCTTCTGGAAGCCGGCGAGGATGGCTTCCGGGCGCGGCATGCAGCCGGCCACGTAGACGTCCACAGGGATGTAGTGATCGAGGCGATTGATGGTGTTGTAGCTGTCCCAGTACATGCCGCCGTTGATGGTGCAGCTCCCCAGACCGATCACGAACTTCGGGTTCTGCATCTGTTCGTAGCTGCGGACGATGCGCTTCAGAGTCTTCAGCGAGACGTAGCCGCCAATGATGAATACGCTCGACTGCCGCGGCGTGGGACGCCCCTGGATGCCGTAGCGGTAGGCATCGAACCGGGCGGTCATGAGGGGACGGAGCTCAATGGCGCCGCAGCCGGTTCCGAAGCCGAGGATCCAGAGGCTCTGGGATCGCGCCCAGTTGAGGAACTTCTCGAGGATGCCGCGGAAGGGCGCCACCGCCTCGGGACGGGCGTCGCAGAAACAGGCGCGGTCCTCGATGGGCATGTCGAGGTTGGGCAGGCGCACGCCGTCGCCGGTGATGGGAAGGGTGCGCCTTCCTTCGGTTGCCGGCGTGGCGGAAGTGGGGCGCGCCGGCACCGCCCTCCCCTGGGCCCCCGTCGATGACGCGTCCGCCGTCCGGGCCTCCGCCGCCGTACCGTCCGTGTGGTCGCTCATGCAACGCTCCTTATGATCTGCAGTGCTACGGCAACAACTCCGATCGCTGCGGGTATCTTCAAGAAGAAGGCGATTGAATCCTGAACACGCAGGCGCGGGAAGGAGACCCCCACGAATACGGTGAACAGATAGATCAGGAAGGTCTTGATGACCATGGCGACGATGTTGGTTGCTCCGCCGAAGAAGAGGTTCATGTAGAGAATGAGCTTGGCCCCGTTGAAGATGGCGCGGTTCGACTGGAGCATGCCGAGATAGGACCCCTGGTACTCCGTGGGCGGTCCAATGGGTATCTCCTGTGGTGCGGTGACCACGCTGAAAGGGTTGCCCATGGTCATGCCGAGGAAGGCAACCATGCCGGCTATGGTCGCCAGGGGATTGGCGAAGAGGTTCCAGTTGAGAATCCCTCCCTGCTGCACCGCCACGATCTCGGTGATGGACAGGGTGTTGTGCTGGATTGCCAGGGACAGGATCGCCAGGGTGAAGGGAACCTCGAAGGCGGTCATCTGCGCGAGGCCACGGGCAACGCCGATGGCGCTGTAGGGGTGGCCACCCTCACCGGCTCCCAGGGCCATGCCGAGCTGGCCGAAGAAGATGAAGTACACCACCAGGAGCACGTCGCCGGCAAAGTGGAAGTTTCCGAAGACCGTGGAGCCGAAAATGACGGGAATGAACATGAGGGTACCGATCCCGCCGGCCAGTCGGAAGACCGGACCCAGGTAGAACATGACGCCGTGGCTCACGGTTGTCCGCTTGGCCATGTTCTTGATGATGTCGATGTAGGGCTGCCGGATCGGGATGCCGATTCTTCCCTGGACCCGGGCGCGGATTCGGGCGGTCGCCCCCATCAACAGGATCCCGTAATTGAAGACTACAAAGAGAGTAACGGCGGCGTACAGGACGTGAAGCATTACGGGTTCGGTCATGAGAGACCTCCTGCAATGACGTAGAGAGCGACAACGAAGAGAATGATGTGGAGCGCGTAGGTCTGGCCGTTGCCGGAGTAGATGCGGCGAAGGGCGGAGCCAAGGGCGTCCACCCCGTCACGAACCCCCTCCCAGAAGGCGATCACACCCGGCCGTGAGAGAAAGCCGAGCGCCCTGTCGTAGTGTGCAAAGAAGTGATGGGCGAAGTGCGTAGTCTCCGGACGGTCCGGACGCTCCGCGGCGTAGACAATGTTGAACTGCCCAACCGCCTGGGGGCGCCGCATGACGACCATGAGCCACACGAGGGGCACAATGAACACCACCATTGTCACGTACATGACCAGATTGCCGTTCCAGTATCCCAGGGTCGAAAGCACCCTGTAGCCGTCCATGGCCGTCGCCGTACCGAGGTATGCACCGGTGGCGGAGAGCAGCGGCCGCAGGAGCAGGTTCGGATACATGGAGACACCCATGAGTCCCCCGGCCAGGAGCAACTGCGGAAGGATGAGCCGGAAGGGCGCTTCTCGTACGTCGCGGTGGCTGCCCTTCAACTGTCCCAGGAAGAGCGTGTGAATGAACTTGAACAGGTAGAGAAAGGCGACGGTACTCGCGAAGAAGGCAACGGCGGCCTGGAAGTACCACCCCCGCTCCAGCAACGCCGTGTAGAGCATCCATTTCCCGCCGAACCCTGCGAGAGGAGGCACCCCTGAAACGGCAATGATGGCCATGAGCGATGAGATGAAGGTTAGCGGCATCTTCTTGATGAGTCCGCCGAGCTCGTACATCCGGCGTGTCCCGGTCCTGAAGATCACCCCCGCAACGGCGAGGAAGAGCATTCCCTTGAAGACGAGATGAAGCAGCGACAGATAGAGCCCCGCGGTCCATCCGAGCTGACTTCCCGTGGCGACGGCCATGATGATGTAGCCGAGCTGGCTCATGGAAGAGTACGCCAGGAGGTACTTGACATCGCTCTGGTACACGGCGAGGAGTGCGCCGAAGAGCGCAGTGAGAGCACCGATCCATCCGAGCGCAGCCAGGAGAAGATCGGCGGCGTTCGCAGTGAGAAGCGCGCCGCCGTGAGGCGCCGCAGCAACAAGGATCATCCCCGCAACCAGGAGGCCGGCGACCGGCACCTTACTGAGAATGCCCGAGAACACCGGGGATAGGTCGTCTTCAGCCTCGGCGTAGGCGCCGGGAAGCCAAATATGGACGCCGACCGCGCCGCTCTTGACCAGGAAACCTGCGGTAATGAGGATGACCGCGCCCAACGACGTTCCGGGGCCGAGACCGACGGCCGAACCGGCCGCACCGGACAACGCAGGGACCGCAAGGCGCGCCACGGCCGGCCCCAACAGAGTTGCCGCATTCGGCGCCATGGTCGCAGACGAGACGTGGGGAAAGGCGAACTCGACGCCGAGGAGCCCGAGGTAGATCAGGCCCGACATGAGGAGAAAGGCTCCACCAACGGAGAAGACGAGGTAGCGGAGAGCCGCCCGGGCGGCACCGTGCCGTCTCAACAAGAGGAGATAGGAGGAGAGCGTAACGGTCTCGAAAGCCAGGAAGAACGCAAGCGAGCTCTCGGCGACAAGGAGCGAGACCATGCCGAGAGTGAGAGCGGCAACCAGGGGAAAGAGTCCCGCCGACCGACCGGCTCGATGCAACAAAGCCAGACTCGATATCACACCCCCTCCGGCGAAGAGCCCCAGAAGGACCACGCCAACCCCGTCAAGCAGCGGGTGGGCCAACCACCCGAAGCCGGCGACGAGGGCGGCGGTGAGCAGCGCCTTCACCCCGGCAGGCAGCCAATCAAGAACCCACAGAACCGCGGCTGCGACAACGGGCACGACCAGGAGGATTTCGCGGAAGCCGAAGATCCACGCCGACAGCGGCCCGAGGACAAACAGGATCACCGCGAACACCGCGGGTGGGCCCCCGGCGGCGCCGGTTCGG
>CAZUVX010000008.1:34726-69501 GCA_964623865.1 uncultured Spirochaetaceae bacterium
TGTCGGCCGCTTCGGCGTCCGGACCAAGAACCTGCGGAGTCACCGCGGCGCCGAGGAAGCGGAAGAGATAGGTGGCCTCGCAGAGAGATCCCAGAAGAATAACCACGATCCAGGCGACCAATCCCGCACCGGCGACTTCGGTAATCAGCGTCCACTTGGCCCAGAAGCCGGGAAACGGCGGAAGGCCCGCAAGCGCAATCACGAAGACCCCGGTGACGACCAGCATGCCGTGACGAAGGCGCGTTCCCCCATTGCCGCGGCGGAACCGGCCGGCCACGTGGGCCACTCCCCCGAAGCCGAGGGAAGATGTGATCCAGAAGAGACCTCCCTTTGCCAGGAGATGATTGATCAGGAGACCACC
The DNA here is from genome assembly GCA_964623865.1 of uncultured Spirochaetaceae bacterium. Lineage (GTDB taxonomy): Bacteria > Spirochaetota > Spirochaetia > DSM-27196 > PWMO01 > CAYFQV01. The sequence continues at coordinate 35,088 of CAZUVX010000008.1, forward strand.
GCCTATCAGCAGGAAGGACCCCGCACCCCAGTTGTGTAGATGCGCGAGCGACAGGGTCGCCACGACCAGGCCGAGTTGGGCAACCGAGGAGTATCCGAGCATTCGACGGACGTTACGTTGCCTCAGGCCCAGCAGATTGGAGAACCCGAAAGTCAGCACACCGACACCCACGAGGACACTCAGCTGAGGGCCCGGCACCATCGGCACAATCTTGTAGAGGGCTGCAACAACCCCGCCTGAAGTGCCCACGGAGATGACCGATGCAACCGCCGGCTCGGAGGCCTCATACACATCCAGCGCCCATCCGTTGGCGGGAAACGGCTTCAGCTCAATGAGGAGCGCTGCAACCACAAGAAAGACGGCGACGAATCCCGCACCGCCGGAAAGAAGGACGCCTTCCTGAGCCTGGAGAATCATGCCGTCGATGTTGAGCGTGCCGGTTACCCGATAGAGGTAGATGGTGCCGATGAGAAAGAGTGCCGATGCCAAGCCTCCCGCTATGACATACTTGAAGCCCGCACTCAGTCCGCGATGATCGTCCCGCAGAGCGATCATGCCGTAGGTTGCAATGGCGGTGATCTCCAGGAATACGAACACGTTGAAGAGATCCCGGGTGAGGATCAGTCCGTTGGCCCCCATTGCCATCATGAGCAGGAGGATCTGGGAGCTGAGATGGCCACGACGGAAACGTTCCGTCAGGAGCACCGCCGATCCGAGAAAGGCCAGATTCACGGCAAGGGCCAACCCGGCTTCGAGCGTTTCCATCCGCAGGTTGATCGCGAAGGGTGGCCCGAACCCCGCCGTCAAGACCTCCGGAGCGGCGGCGCCGCCCATCAGGGCCAGGAGCCACCCGCCGGAGAGCGCGACCATCCACCCCAGGGCTCCGAGGGTGAGCGCCACGGAGAGGCCGCGGCCGAGGCGGTCGGCAAGTCCAAGGAGAAAGGCCACCAGGAGCGCGACTGCAAGGAGAAAGACGGGGCTTACCATTTCAGCTCCTTGAAGTCGTCGATCAGGAGGGATCCCCGACGATCGTGGAGTTGCACCGCGTAGACCAGCATAAGCGCGGTAACGGCCAGTCCAATGACTATGGCGGTGAGCACCAGTGCCGAGGGGACAGGATCGACCACCTCGGCGGCGGCATTCCCAACTGCAACGGCGCCGTCCAGGATGGGGGCGGTACGCCCGCGAATGAAGCCGATCGACACCATGACCAGATGGATCCCCGTATCGATGATGGAGAACCCAATGATGATCTTGACGATGTTGCGCTGCGTGAGCATGCCCCACAGTCCAACGAGGATCAGCAGGAAGCCGAAGGCGGAAACGATGGTCATGGAGCCTCCCGATTCGGGGCCTGACCGTTCGCCGCGCCTTCCGACGCCCCGGCGGCACCTCGCATCCCTTCGAGAATACCGGTGAGCTCCGCCCCAACTTTGAGACCGACAAGCGAGTAGATCACCGGGATGGCCCCGGCGCTGATGAGCCTCCCGTATTGCCCGAGCGGCAGCAGGCGTGCATCCAGAAAGCCTGCGGCCAGAACGATGCCGAGAATACCCACGACGACGTAGGAGACGCCGGACAGCGACTCAATGAAGGTGAGCAGGCCGTGGCCGATTCGCGCGCGACTCGCAGAGAGGAAGTGCAGGAGCGCTGCCGCGGCGATCAGGACCCCTCCCTGAAATCCTCCTCCGGGAGTCAGATGGCCGTGCAGGAAAGTGTACACACCGAAGATGATCACCAGAGGGATGAGAATACGCGCCCCACTCGTGAGGATCTCCGAGGGCTCAGATAGAGAGGTGGTGTCGCCATCAAGCATCGGGCGCTCCGCTTCGGCAACGGGTTGCCCCGGCGCGGAGTGAAGCGGCCCGTGGGCTTGGGCTCTGAAGCTGCGGCGCAGAAGGAAGCCGATCCCCGCCGTCGCGATGAACAGGACCGTAACCTCGCCAAGAGTATCCAGTCCGCGATAGGTGACCACCACTGCGGTGACGACATTCTGCGCTCCGAGCTCGTCCGGGCTGCGAGTAACGTAGCCCTCGGCAACCCGGGACAGCTCATCAACCGGGGGCGCGTCCCGGAGAAGTGGGAAGAGGAGCACCGCCACACCGGCGATCGCGACGATTGCGAAGAACCTGGCGATCATGAGTCGCCGCCCTCCCCGTCTGAACCGCCGGTTCCCGTGCCGGTCCGGGTCCCCACGGCGCTCCCGTTCAGACGGATTCGATTCAATGCCAGCAGGAAGACCACCGTCGTCAGGGCGGACCCGATGGCGGCCTCCGTCATGGCGACGTCCGGCGCGGCCAGCACGAGAAAGACGATGCTTGCAAGCAGGCTGACGACCCCTGCGGAGATGACTGTCGCAACGAGGCTCTTCTGATACAGGGCGAATACCGCCGCGGCGACCATCACAATCCCCAGCACAATCAGTAGCGCGTGTATCATTGCGACTCCTCCGGAATCTCCGGCATGTCCCGGACCGGCGGACCCTCGGACGTCGCGGTGCCTGCCGCGGCGCGAGCGGCCAGATCGTCCTTCACCGTTTGCGCGGCAAGGGGGATGCCGGCCGCATGAGCTGCACGGATCAGGGCGTGCGAGGAGAGGGGATTCGTGAAGACAATGAACACTATCAGAAGGGCAAGGCGTGGGAGCCAACCCGGATAGGCAATGCCCACCCCCGCGAGGAACAGGATGGATCCGAGCGTTGTTGCTTTGGTCCCGGCTTGCATGCGGTTGTAGACGTCCGGCATACGAACGAGCCCGAGAGCGGCCAGCAGGAGGAAGACTGCTCCGGCAATGCTAACCAGGCCTCCGATTACCCCGAGCAAATCCATCTAAAGCCCCCTTTCCAGGTACCGCGCCACCGCCACGACTCCGAGGAAACTGACGAGGCCGTAGACCAGGGCGACGTCAATGTAGATGACCCGCCCGCTAACCACCGCAATGAACGCGATGATCGATATGGAGATGACGGTCATGCCGTCCAGACCAACGGTGCGGTCCGCAGCCGATGGACCGGCCAGGACGCGCGTGAATGCCAGGATCACCGCAGCAACGGCAATTCCGCCGGCGACCCAGAACACGCTCTCAACCACAGATCACCTCCAGGTACCGTTCGAACTTCTCGACAATGCGTTGCGTGGTTACCTCGATGTCGTCTCCTTCTACATTGATCCAGTGGACGTAGAGGTTCTCTCCCTCGGTCTCAACGGTTATGGTTCCCGGCGTCAACGTGATGGAGTTGGCAAGCATAAGCCGCCCCAGTCGGCTTGTGAGTTTGGTCCGGACTCTGACGATGCCCGGACGGATGGGCAGTTGCGGCGAGAGCACGCGGAACGCGACATCCACGTTCGCCCGGATCAACTCGCCGAGAAAGACGAAGACGTAGGCGATCGCGAAGAGGACGGATCTCGGGGCAATGCGGAACTCGCCGAGGACTTCCGCAGCTCCGAGGGGCAGAAGCAGAACCAGCAGTGTAACAATGCCGGCGGCTCCCAGCTCCTGGAGGTCCAGTGGGTACGCGAGGGCGAACCACACCGCCGGCAGGAGCAGGGCCAGGACCACTCTTCCTCGCATGAGTGCCACAGGCGCCCCCCCATACCCATCTCCACCTCGGCCGTACGCGCAGAGTTCGGGCCATACAACACACAGCCCCGCCGCGTCGATGGGCATTTATCTATAAAAGGATTTCTATATGCAAAGGATTGTATATGAGCCCGTGGATCCTGTAAAGAACAAATCCACAGCAAACACAGATTCGCGTCGGATGGGCTTGACCCCGTACGGAGGGCTACCTTCCGTCAACCGCTCGCCAGGAATAGTCGGGTTCGTAGCCAAGCTCGGCGCGGGCGCGGTCGATCGACAGGAGTGTCTCGTAGGTCTGCAACTCCTTTCGGATGGGGACCTTGGGGAAGTGCTCCCTCATGAGATCCACGCTGGGCCGATTCATGACCGTGTCCGCGGCGGCGATCACATAGTGCGGGGCTCCCTCGACGACGGCTTCCAGCGCACGACGGCAGCTCTGCGCGACATCCCGTACGTCGACGTATCCCCACAGGTTCCACTTGCGAAGGGTCGCGTCCTTGTGAAACTCCGCGAAGACGCTGTAGCCGTCGGGAAGAATGATGTTCGAGAATCGCAGCCCGATCATCGGAATGCCGGTCCAGCGGCTGAACTGGCGAGCCATCTCTTCGGAGACGACCTTCGAGAGGGCGTAGTGATACTCCGGATATGTGTGCTCCTCATCCACCGGTGCGTAGTCCGGGTGCCGCTCAAAGGGAAGGCCCAGCGCCGTTTCGCTCGACGCCCATACAATGCGCTCCAGCCCGAGCGTCGCCGCCGCGTGGAAGACGTTGTACGTAGAGATGGTGTTTATCCGGAACGTCTCGGCGTCGGTGACCATGTACGGCGCAGGAATCGCGGCGAGATGCACGACTGCGTCGGCACCTCTGAAGACTTCTATGGTCTGTCCAAGATGGGTAAGGTCCGCCCGACGCACCAGGTGGTCCCCCGGCTGAAGCGGCGCCGCCACGTCCACCCCGAGGACCTCGTATCCGCGCGCCCGAAGCGCTTCCACCGTGAAGCGTCCCGCCTTTCCCTCGCTGCCGGTAACTACCACTCTGTGAATTGCCATCACCTCACCCCTTGTCTGCGTCTTGATTGTTCGCATCCGCCTCGGGATCCTTCCTTCGTCACGCGTGCCAGAATACGGCGTCGCCGCCGCCGCCGCAACCGGGCCCCGCCGCAACCGACCTCCGCAACCGGGCCCCACCGCAACCGACCTCCGCCGCACCTGAGCCTCGTTGCACCTGCGCCGCCCCTCGGGACAGCGAAGACAACGTATGATATGATCCCTTACATGCGTATACGCGAAGCAACTATTCTTGCAGCGGGGGCGGTAGCCGCGGCCCTGGTGCTCGGGCTCTTCTTCTACGCCACCCGCGGCAACAGCGACACCGTTCAGGTCGTCGGCACTGCGTCCACCCGCTTTGCAGCCGACACCCTCAAGTGGAGCCTGACGCTCACCCGAACGGTCGGCGGTACTTCCCCGGCCGAAGGCTACTCCCTCATTCAGGAAGACGTTACTCGATTGCGCGCCGCCCTTCTAGATGAGGGTATCAGCGGCGACGAAGTAAGCGTCCAACCCGCAACCAGCCACCCTATGCACGACCGTGAAGGGGGCATCTCCGGGTATCGCGTACAACAGGCCGTTCAGATCATCACCGGCAGCTTGGATGCCGCCGAGGGCCTTGCGCTGGCACCGGGGGAGTTCCTGGAGTCCGGAATGATTCTCGAGCGTTCACAGTTGGAGTACTTCTATTCGGCGATCGACAGCCTGAAACACGACCTGCTGGCTGAGGCGACGCGCGACGCTCAAGAGCGGGCAACGCGTATGGCTGAGGCCGCAGGGGTCGGGGTCGGGCCGATTCGAGAGGCCCGGGCCGGGGTGTTTCAGATCAGGGAGCCCTACTCCACCGAGGTGACCGGCTATGGCGTCTACAACACAGATTCCCGGGACAAGGAGATCACCGTCACCGTTCATGCGACCTTTGCAGCGGAACGGTGACGGCGCCGTGATGCGTCCCGTCGGACTCGACACAACCGGCCGAGTCGATCCTCTCGCTACTTCGCGATCATCCCGCTTATCGTGCCACCGGCTACTTCAATGCAGGTCGCGTTGATTGCGTCGTTCGAAATGACGTGGCGAATGGTGTCCGCAATCTCTTCAGGCTCTATCAGCCGTCCAAGGTGCACCGCCGAAAGAATCTTCTCCAGGGCTTTCTGATCCATACCTCGCACCATTGGGGTCCCTACGTATCCCGGCGCGATGGACACCACACGAATGTTCTTGATGTTGCGCATCTGGAACTCCCCGACCAGCACCTTCGGCCACATTGCCAGTGCCGCCTTCGTCGAGGAGTAATTCAACTGACCCACTCCGCCGGCCTTCTGGATGGAAGAGATGGTGAACAGGACGCCCTCGTATCCGTTGTCGATCATTCGGACCGCCGCCTCGCGCAGGGTAATGAAGGAGCCGGTCAGATTCACCTCAACAACCTTCCGGAAGTCTTCCGTGGACATGACCCCCTTGACCTTGCCGGTTTCCTTGTCTGTAGAGATGACCAGTTTATCCCGGATAATGCCCGCGCAAGGCACGACCACATTGATCCGCCCGTATTGGTCGATTGCCGCATCCATCAGTCTTGCAATGTCGTCGTCTTTCGTTACATCCACTACCTCGGAAGCCGCCTCGCCCCCTGCATCCCGGATCTCCGTTTCTACACGAGCCAGTCCTTCCCGGCTCATGTCGCCCAGCATGATCCGGAGACCACTGCGTGCCAAGCTCTTGGCCACAGCTTCGCCGATACCGCTCCCACCACCGGTTATGACGGCGACCTTTCCCTCAAGCTCCATTAGTCATCCTCCGCGAAACGTATTGACCGTGGTCATTGACCGAATACATTGACCACGGTCAGTCTATCCCGCATAATGAACACTGTCAAACGTTTCAGGGATCACCGCTTCGGCGTGGTTTTCAGCATCCCTGTCCCCAGGCAGTCGACGGACCGGTTGCACACTGCTTATGAGGTCCGCAATACTTGTGAGGTCCGCAATGACTAATCGCAAAACCCGGGCCATGCGTACCAAGGTATTGCTCTTCGAAAGTGCCCTTGCGCTCTTCAAAGAGAAGGGCTTCGACGCCGTCACCATTGACGACATTGCGCAGCGCGCCGGAACGGCAAAGGGAACCTTCTATACTTACTTCTCCACCAAGAGCGAGATCATAATTGAGGAGTTCCAGGCCATCGACGAGCACTATCGCAGATACGCCCGGAACCTGCGACGCTACGACACCGCCAGGGCACAACTGATCGCGTTCACACGAACCCAGCTCCGGTATGTGCGCGACAGAATCGGTCTCGAGATGCTGAAGCTCCTCTACTCCAATCAGATCGCGCACCCCAAAACCGAGAAGGTACTCGTTGACACCAAGCGGTACTTGCACACCCTGGTGCGCGACATCGTTGAGTTCGGCCGCCGGCGAGGCGAGTTTCGCACGGATCTGAGTTCGGACCGGTTGGCGCAACTCTTCAATCGTTCCATGCGTTCCGTTTTTCTGGACTGGGCGATCTCAGACAGCGCGTTCGATCTCGTTCGTGAAGGCGTTGCCTACTGTGAGGAGGTCATGCTGCCCGCTCTCGTCGCACAGTCGGCTCCGCAGGGGCACACCGACACGGCGCAAAGCTGACATTTTCCTTGACAACACGCGGGGTGCGCAGGTATCATCCACATACCGTGGTTATTGAGAGTTGATTCATTTCTCATATTCTTCAGCTCCCGGCTGCCGTCGGCACCGGGGGCGGGAAGATGGGAACAGGTTGAGGCGATAAACCGCCGCACCATCTTATCCAATGGAGCACGCTATGAGTCAGGTCAGCATAATTGGTGCATACAATTCGAGTTTCGGTGCCTTCATCGAAAGGAACAAAGAGACCGGAGAGGTCACGGACAAGAAGTCCATCTATGAGCTCCTGAACGAGGCCGTCAGGGGAGCAGTTGAGGATGCACGGATAGACCCGGAGGAGATCGACGGCGTTTGGGTCACCTCCTTTGCGCCGGGCCTCTTCACGGAGCAGGATCACCTCGGACCGCTTCCCATTGAGGCGTTTCCGGAGGCTCTTCGCTTCAAACCGTCGCAACGGGTCGAAGGCGCCTGCGCCAGTGGAAGCATGGGTATCTACAACGCGGTCTACGGCATTGAGTCGGGACGATACAGGAAGGCGCTGGTCGTGGGTGTGGAGAAGATGAATCTCCTGAAGACGAAGGGAGTCACACACGCTCTCGCGACCGCATCCTACTGGCCGACGGAAGGTGCCGCGGGAATGACCTTTCCCGGTCTCTTCGCCGAGTACGCCAAGGGTTACCGGCACCACTACAACCTTACGGATGAGGAGCTCCGGGAAATGCTTGCGTACGTGAGCGCCCTCATGTACAAGAACGGGATTGAAAACCCCCTGGCGCACTTCTCCAAGGGAAGTCCCCCCGACCGCTACGGCCTGACGACACCCCGGGCGATTCTGGACCTGCCCGACGAGAAGAACCCGCTCATTGCGGAGCCTCTTCGCCTTCACGACTGCTCCCTCATCACCGACGGCGCTGCCGCTGTCGTCCTGGCGCACAAGGACGAAGTCGCATCGAATGCCGCCAAAGCAGTCGAGATAGCCGGCATCGGCCACGCGTCGGAGCGGTTGCCCATCGCGCGGCGCGACAATATGCACGAGCTCCTTGCCGGCAAGAAGGCGGTTGACCAGGCCTACCGGGAAGCCGGCATCTCCGTCGACGACCTCGATCTGGCGGAGGTTCACGACTGCTTCACCATCAACCAGCTGCTCTCGACGGAAGCTCTCGGCCTGTCTCGTGACGGTCACGCCGGGCACGATTACAAGGACGGCCGCTTCACTCCAGACGATCGCTGCCCGGTGAACCTCTCAGGGGGCCTCAAGGCCAAGGGACATCCTGTGGGAGCGACGGGGGTGTCCATGCACGCCCTCGTGTACAAGCAACTCGTCGGAGATCCAATCGGCGTCGCGCCGAGCAAGGGCTCACCGGAGATCGGAGTGACTCTGAACGTCGGAGGGTCCGCGGCAACAAACGCGGTCACGGTACTGCGGCGCACGAAGTAACGGCGGCACACCAACCTTGTCGGTGAGCACGCCCCGGGAGCTCCCGCAGTCGGCATTCCCCTCTTCAACCACCGCGTGACGTAGGTGCACCGCGTGACGTAGGCGCCCCGAGCGTCTTTACCCCTGGAGCGCTTCCATCTCGCGCAGCAGGCTGCGGGAGAGTTGCTGATGAACGAAGTGGCGGAGCCGCGTGCGAAAGGCGTCGCCCCGTCGCGGGTCGAAGATGATCACATGCACGCGCGTTTCCTCGCTGCGCACGCCCGACACGACACCGGATACCCTCACCGTCTGTCCGCGCAGGCGCAGCTGCATGTCGGTGAGATAGCTGCGGACCGAAACTTCCCCGTTGCCTTCGAAGGAGCACGCCATCCCGACGGAGCTGATATCGTGAATGACTCCCCGACACATCGTGTCGTGCACCTTCACGTTGAACGTCGCTGCCTTGGGATCGGCAATCCGCGCCCGCACGTACCGCCTGCGTCCACGAGCCTCGTTCGCCTCCAGCATTCGCAGGATGATCCCCGAGCTTTCCTCCAGGCCGAGCGAAAGGGTAACGAATCCGGCCTGGACACCAATGTCCATGAGGTACTTCCGGGCGAGGTCTTCGTTCCTGTTGTACGTAAGAATTCCGATTCGAACATTCGCCGTATCCGGAGAGCCGCTTATGTCGCGGATATACTCCTCCCACCCTTCCTCAGAGAGTCCGGCGTCAATGTTCACGAACAGAATCGAGTCGTTGTACCGGGGAAGCAGCTTACGCAAGCGGGCGTGATCCTTGAGCAGGTACACCTCATACTCGTTCCGAACCACTTCCCAAACCAGCTCGTCGGTGACTACGCTCGGGGGGTACAGGAAGAAGACTTTCTTGCCAAGCTCCGGCATGTCATGATCCTTGTACTACGAATATCACGGTAACGCAACGGAGTATCAATTATGCATTTCCTTGAGTTGGTGAATCGGCGCTACAGTGTACGCGCGTATACGGATGAGCCCGTACCATCAGAAATGGTGGAGCGCGCCCTGGAGGCTGCGCGCCTGGCTCCATCTGCAAGCAATTCGCAACCCTGGCACTTCGTCGTCGTCAACGAGCCGCACCTGTGCCACGAGCTCGGCGCCGCGTGTCGCGGCCCCGCAGGAGCCTTCAACAAGTTTGCCGTGTCGATCCGCACCTTCGTGGTCGTCCTTGAGGGTTGGGGCGCCCCACACACCGCGCTGGCGGGCCTTCTGAAAGGCCGCCGCTACAGCCCCTACGATGTCGGCATGGCGGCGGAACACTTCTGCCTGCAGGCGGCCCATGACGGCCTGGGCACCTGCATGCTCGGATGGTTCGATACGCGCCGGGTGCGCCGACTCGTCGGCGCCCCGCCCGGATTGCGCCCCGCCCTCGTCATCACGGTCGGGTATCCTCGCAAAGCTTCCGCCCCGGCCAAGAAGCGCAAGGCACTCTCCGAAGTCGTGAGCTGGAACCGCTACGGCACCCCCAACGATGAGGCGACCTCGCCCCCGGGGGCACTATCTCCCCGCGCCGACGGGCCGGGAACGGCGACATGAGGCGCCGTCATCTCGCCCGGGGGCCACTCGGCTTCCTGCGGCACGTCGCAGACATCGTCCGGAAGAATGAGCTCGGCCTGCTGGCGACCTCCATGGCCTTCGCGACGGTCCTGGCCGTCATGCCCCTTCTTGCGGTGAGCCTGTCCGTCTTCCTCTTCGTGGAGCCTCTCGAGCCCTATCTGCGCGACCTGGAGGCGATCATCCTGGAGTACCTCCTCAGCAGCCCCGGCAGCCGGATCGTAAGCCAGGTCGAGAGAACCATCTCTCAGATGCGCAGCAGCGTCATGGGGGGGACGGGCCTCGTCTTTCTGATCGGCGTCGCCATGAAGCTCCTGAACGACATTGATACGGCGGTACAGCGCGTATGGGGGGTACGCCATCGGAAACACGCAGTTCGATCGCTTCTGTCCTACGTGGCCATCATCGTTCTGGGCCCGCTGCTCCTCGCCCTGCTTATCGCCGTACTCTCCGTCGACGTACTGCCCTACTTCGGCCGCATTCCCACCCGCATCGTCGCCTATCTAGTCCTCACGGCCACCCTCTTTTCGGTGTACCACTTCGTGCCGCGCCATCCCGTTAAACTCAAGGCATCCCTCGCCACAACGGCAGGATCCGCCGTCCTTCTGGCGGTTGTGCAGCGCGGTTACGCCTGGGTCACGGCAAACGTGCTCAACTACAACCGCATATACGGATCACTCGCGGTAATTCCTCTCTTTCTCATCTGGGTGTTGCTCTTCTGGGCGGTCTTCCTGTTGGGAAACGCCACGTGCGCAGCTCTCACCCATCGGGCGGAACACGCGAGGGAGCGCCCGCCCCGGCGGCGTATACCCTGAGGTGGGCGCTGTGAGATCGTCAGGCCCGCGGCCCGACCGGCACCTCAACCGCATGAGCGGCGCCGTCTCGCTGCGCTTCGATCTCATGCAAGGTAGCGCGGCCGGCGTAATGGGTGTGAAGGAGGTGGTGTGACCGCTCTCCGAGGGGTGCACCCAGGAACTCGGCGTAGATCTCCTGGATTGCCGGGTTCTCGTGGGACATGCGGATGGGACGCGACTCGTCCTCCTCATAGATCGCGCGAATCCGCGCCTCCCGTACCTCGTTGGTCGTGAAGCGCGGCTGGCCGCCGCCGCCGATGCATCCTCCGGGGCAGGTCATGACCTCGACGAAGTGATACTCCTTCTCCCCCCTGGCAATCAGATCCAGCACGTCCCGCGCATTGGCGAGACCGTGGGCCACCGCGACGCGCAGCGTGGCCCCCTCCAGGAAGCTCCACTCCGGCAGGGCCCCCTTCACGGTGAGCTCCGCCTCCTTGACGCCCTGCAGTCCCGCCAGGGGCTCCACGTGAAGTTCCGGAGTTCCCAGGGGCTTGCCCGTCACCACGGCGTGAGCGGTCCGCAGAGCGGCCTCCATGACGCCGCCGGTGTTGGCAAAGATGTCCGCCGCTCCGGTGGAAATCCCGAGCGGTGCGTCCATCTCGGAGTCAGGCAGATTGGGGAAATCGATCCCGGCCTCCCGTATGATCTCGCCGAGCTCCCGCGTAGTCAGGACCCAGTCGACGTCACGAACCCCGGAGTCGTGCATCTCCGGCCGGGCCGCCTCGAACTTCTTGGCGGTGCACGGCATCACCGACACGACGGAGACCTCTTCAGGGCTCTTGCCCAGCTTGTTTGCGTAGTGGCTCTTCGCCAGGGCACCGAACATCTGCTGGGGACTCTTGCAGCTGGACAGGTTAGGGAGAAACTGCGGATAGAAGTGCTCGGCGTAGTTGATCCAGCCCGGGGAGCAGCTCGTGAACTGCGGCAGGGCCACCTCCTCTCCATCGACGAGGGCGCGCTTGAGCCGCATCAGTAGCTCGCTCGCCTCTTCCATGATGGTCAGATCCGCGGTGAAGTTCGTGTCGAAGACGGCGTCGAAGCCCAGCTGCCGGAGAGCCGTAACCATCTTCCCGGTCACCCGGGTCCCCGGCGGATAACCGAAGCACTCGCCGAGTGACGCGCGAATGGCCGGTGCGGTCTGCACCACCACCGTCTTCTCGGGATCACCCAGATCCCGCCACACGCCGTCCACGTGACGGACCTCGGTAATCGCGCCGACCGGACACACCGCCGCGCACTGGCCGCACTGAACACACGCCGTGCTGTCCAGAGTGTTTGCGAAGGCCGGTCCGATCAGCGTCGCAAAGCCGCGGTTCTGGGCCCCCAGGGCGCCGACCGCCTGGATGGCGTTGCACACCGTCACGCATCGGCGGCACTTGATACACTTCGCCGTCTCGCGAATAAGCGCTTCCGTAGTCGTGTCGATGAGCTTGCGGGCGCGCTCGCCTTCGTACGGGATCTCGCGAATCCCCAGGTCGTAGGCAAGCGCCTTCAGCTCGCAGTCCTCGCTGCGGGCGCAGGTCTTGCAGTCCCCGTCGTGCTCGCTCAGCAGGAGTTCCACCACGGCGCGCCGTGCCTCGCGCACCCGAGGCGAGTTGGTCTTGACCTTCATGCCGTCCCGCACGGGAGTGGCACACGCCGCGATCGTGGTTCGGGCCCCCTCCACTTCAACCATGCAAACCCTGCAGGCCCCCGTCGGCTCCAGGCCCTGGAGGTTGCACAGCGTGGGAATCTTCACGCCGGCTCGTCGCGCCGCCGTGAGAATGGTGTCGTCGGATTCCGCCGGTACGGGAACACCGTTGATTGTGAGTTCAGGCACGAGCTTCCTCCTTATCCAGCCTCTGAGCTTCGAGACACTTTCCAAAGTCACAGCGCAGGCAACGCGCCGCCTGTCGCAGCGCCACCACCTCCGACCACGACTTCTCCACCTCGCTGAAGTTGTGGCGACGCCGCTCAACGGGAATCGTTTCCAGCGCCTCTCGCTCGTACGGCACGGGGTCCGCATCCGGGTCGAAGGCCACATCAACCGGCTTGTCTTCCCGCCAGAAGGCGTGATTCTCACCAGTCAGATGGAGGTCGATGCCGACGGCGGCCCGTTCGCCCGCCCCGATCGCATCAACGACCGACGCAGGTCCCAGGACGGCGTCTCCCCCGGAGAAGACCCAGGGCACGCTGGTACGCCCGGTCTGGTGGTCGGCGCGAATGAAGCCGTCGCGGCTGCAGGCCACGCCCACATCCGACACCAGCGGCGGCGCGTCGAGCTTCTGCCCGATCGCGACGATCACCTGATCCGCAGGCACATCGACAATATCCTTGCCTCGCCGAGTGGGGCGGCGCCGACCGCTGCGGTCGAACTCGCCGAGGGTCAGCTCCGCGCATTGCATACCGGTTACGCCACCGTCGCCATTCCTCTCAATGGCAACCGGCTGGGTGAGGGTGCGCAAAACCACCCCCTCGGCGACAGCCTCCTCTATCTCCTCGGCGTACGCCGGCATCTGGTCGCGGGTCCGTCGATACACGACGGTCACCTCGGCACCAAGGCGGACCGCCGTCCGTGCCGCGTCGATCGCTGCATTCCCGCCGCCGACCACCACCACGCGGTCCCCCACCGGGGCCGATCCACGCACGTTGTACTCCCGGAGGAAGTCACCGGCGCGCACGACGCCGTCACCAACGCTTCCGGGGATGTCAAGATCGACGCACGACGGGGCACCGAGCCCCAGGAACACGGCCTCGTACCCTTGATCCCGGAGTTGCGTGAGAGTGAAGTCGTGGCCGAGGCGCTTCTCCGCATGGATGGTCACGCCAAGTTGCTCGATCATGCGAACCTCCCGCGCCAGCGTCTCCCGGGGCAACCGGTACTCGGGAATGGCCTGAACGAGCATGCCCCCGGGCCTCGGCAACGCCTCGAAGACGTCGGGGCGATAGCCGAGACGCGCCAGGAAGTAGCCGCACGAAAGTCCGGCCGGACCTGCACCGATGATTGCAATCTTGCGGTTCGCGTTGGCCGGATTCTCTCGGACCTCCGGCGTCTGCACGACAATCTCCTGGTCCACCATGAATCGTTTGACCGCACGAATGGCGACCGGCGAATCCAGGCTTGCCCGGCGGCACTTCTCCTCGCAGGTGTGGAAGCACACCCGCGCACACACCGCGGCGAAGGGGTTGCGCTCCCGGTGGAGGCGCAGCGCCTCGGCGTAGCGTTTCTCCTTCACCAGGCTGACGAACCCGGGCACATCGACACCGGCGGGACACGCCGATTGGCAGGGAGCCCGAACCAGGGAGGGGCACACGCCCGCGCGGCAGTGCCTGTCCCGGATGTGCTCAACGTACTCGTGACGGAAGTGGCGCAACGTCGAGAGAACCGGGTTCGGCGCGGTCTGTCCCAGTCCGCAGAGGGCGGTGTCCTTAATGGATCGGCCGAGTCGCTCGAGCCGGTCGATGTCTTCCATCTCACCCCTGCCCTCGCAGATCCGATCAAGGATTTCGAGCATTCGCTTCGTACCGACCCGACAGGATGTGCATTTTCCGCAGGACTCCTCCTGGACGAACTCCAGGAAGAACCGCGCCACGTCGACCATGCAGGAATCATCGTCCATGACAATGAGCCCGCCCGACCCCATGATAGCGCCAAGCTCATTCAGGGAAGCGTAGTCCAATGGAACGTTGAGGTGCTCCCTCGGGATGCACCCACCCGAGGGACCACCGATCTGGGCGGCCTTGAAGGGCTTCTCGTTCTTGATACCCCCGCCGATGTCGTAGATCACCTCCCCCAGGGTCGTCCCGATGGGAACTTCCACCAGGCCGGCGTTGCGGATGGAGCCCGCCAGGGCAAAGACCTTGGTGCCCGGGCTGTCCTCGGTACCGGTCCGTCCGTAGTTTGTGGGGCCAATCGAGAAGACCGCCGGGACATTGGCGTAGGTCTCGACGTTGTTGAGGAGGCTGGGCTTCCCCCACAGCCCCTTCTGCGCGGGAAACGGCGGCCGCGGTCGCGGTTCCCCGCGCCTGCCCTCGATTGAACTGATCAGCGCCGTTTCCTCGCCGCAGACGAAGGCGCCGGAACCTTTGCGATAGTCGAGGGCAAATGAGAAGCCGGTGCCCATGATGTCCTCACCCAGGAGACCGTACTCAGTGGCCTGCTTGATGGCGTTATCGAGGCGCGCTACCGCGAGGGGATACTCCGCCCGCACATAGATGTATCCGGCAGCGGCGCCGACGGCAAAGGCGGCGATTGCCATACCCTCGATGACGCTGTGGGGGTCACCCTCCAGGATGCTGCGGTCCATAAAGGCGCCCGGGTCGCCCTCGTCGGCGTTGCAGAGGACGTATTTCGGGGTCCCTTCGGCAATGCGCGTCGCGTCCCATTTGAGCCACGTCGGGAACCCGGCTCCACCGCGGCCGCGCAGGCCTGAGGTCTTCATGCCCTTGATCACCGCCTCCGGGTCGTTTGCCGCCAGAATGGTCGCCAGGCTCTGGTACCCGCCGGCGGCAATGTAGTCGTCTATGCTCGTCGGATCTATGGCGCCGCAGTTCCGCAGCACCACCTTCTGCTGTCGACTGAAGAACTCAATTGCGTCCCGATGATCCGCCGGCGCGTCGTCGACGGCGACATCGCGATGAAAGAGCCCTTTGACCGGATTGCCGGCGAGGATGTGGCTCTCCACGATCTCCCTCGCGTCCTCGGGGCGGACGCCGTGGTAGAAGACGCCGTCAGGCTCTACAACGACCACCGGCCCTTCGGCGCAGGGGCCCATGCAACCGGTGCTCTTGATTTCGACCTTTCCGAGATCGGCGTCCTCTCCGTGCTCGCTCCGGGTCGCTTCCAGGGCGCTCTCGAGGGCGGCGTGGATGTCCTCGGCACCGGAGGCAAGGCAGCCGCCGCCGGCACACACCAGGACCTTCCGGGGCTTCCGAGCGGCCGACTTCTGCAACTTCGCGCGCAAACTCGCCGGAGAGTCCGTTGATTTCATCTTCATTCCGTTGCCTCCGTCCCTCGATACTGATCCAGGAGATCCGCCGCCCGGGCGGGTTTCACCTGCTGATGAACGTCCTCGTCGATGACAACGACCGGCGCCAGGCCGCAGGCACCAAAGCACCTTCCGATCTCGAGGGTGAACTCTCCATCCGCGGTGGTATCCCCCACCGAGACGCCGAGGCAGTCGCCAAGGCGCTCGACGAGCTGCTTGCCGCCGCGGACATAGCAGGCGGTCCCCAGGCACGCTCGCACGGTGTGGCGCCCCCTGGGCTGCGTCGAGAAGAAGGAGTAGAAGGAGACAACGCCCGCCACCTCGCTGTATGGAATCTTCAAGGCTCCTGAAATGTGTTGCAGTACCTCGGCGGGCAGATATCCCAGCCACTCCTGCACCTCTTGCAGGATCGGTATGAGAGCACCGCGCTCCTCGACGTGGCTGCCGATAATCGAGTCCAGCTGTTCGTAGGAGAAGGTTGCGGGAAGTGGGTGGACGGAGTTCGACATGCGGCTCTCCTGGTAGGTGTGAGCGGGACGACCACCAAATGATGGCGCCTTCGCGCCCGTGTTACGAGTGAATTCTATCGATATTTACTAATAGATATCTTAGCATCGAAATCCGCCCTGTCAAGTGGAATTTGTAGTCAACATTACCGCTGAGCTCAAGAAACCGCTGGGCACGGCGCTTGCCTGTCTCCGTGGTGCCGCGGTATTCTCCCGGTGACAAATGCGAGGGCGAGATTCCCATTCCGAAGTACTTGTACGACTGGTTCGGTCCCTGCCGGCGGTGGTAGTACAAAACCGACTCATGGCCACGAGCGACCGGGATGTGGCTCTGGCCCTCCTCTACGTGTGCGAAGAGGAGCGCCGCCCGGTTCTCGCAGCAGTGTCACGGGCCAAGCGCACCCGTGTGGAGGAGGAGATCCTCCTCCAGCAGCGCCTGCAGATTTCGTGGCAGCACTATGAGACGGCTGTATTGCGGTTGATTCGCGCACTTCAGGAGAACTCCCCCCAGAAGAGCGCCCGGAGCTACCTGCGCCCGCTCAGGCCCCGCCCTTCCGAATGAAGGCGTCCTGATAGCCCTTGCGACGAATCCAGTAGAGCACGCTTCCCCGTTCATCCTCGTTTAAGGGACCTACGAAGAGACGGTACAGCTCTCTGTCCTCGGTTTCTCCGGATAGAACCGCGACAGGATAGGTGCCTTTGAGGTTATCGACGGCGCTCTTCGCTCGCTGCGGGTCGGAGAAGGCGCCCACTTGCAGGTAGTAGGACTCCGGCGAGAGCGTGTTGATGAGGGGCAGGTTCTCCCGGGCCCAGCTCTCTCCGACGCGGACGCGCTCTTCCGCCGGCGCTTCCTCCGGCAAAGGCTCCTCGTCCGCTTCCGCCTCCGGCGCCTCCGCAACACGCTCCTCCGGTTCCTCCGGCGGCTCCTCCGCCGGGGGCTCCTCCCGCGCTTCCTCCGCGGGGGGGCGGTCGGCCGTCCGAGGCGGCCGCTCTTCCGCCGGCTCCAGTCGCGGCTCCGCGACGGTCTCCTCCGGCACGTCCATCTCCTCAACCTGCGGCGGCTCCGCCCGCTCAATGGGCGCCTCCGGCTCCGTCGCCGCGAGGCTCGGCGGTTCCGCACCGTCTGCAAACTCATCCGCCGGGGGTGCGACCTGACCAAGAGTGGCATCCGGTTCGGCGAGCTCAGCCACCGTGGTAGGCTCCTCAGGCTCCGCCTCATCAGCGACCGGCGGCTCGATTTCCTCGTCTACACGATCCTCCGACTCGGCAATCTCGGGCGTCGGAGTTCGCGCCGCAATCTCACCCGGCTCTTCCCCGGTTTTCGGCGTCTCGAGACTCTCCTTCGAGGGGTCTTCGAGCTCCGGCGGCCGCAACTCAGCCGGCTCCAGGGAGACCACCGCGTCTTCCGGAATCACCGGGGTCAACGTCTCCTCCGCCTCGAGATCCCCCTCCTCGGCGACTGCCGCACCGTCCTCCGACGGCGCGGACGCCTCTGCCTTTGCAAGTCGTTCCGGCAGCTCCTCATCGGGCGCCGCAATTCGTCCGAGTCCTTCAGCGGAGGGTCGCTTCGGTGCCGGCCTCGCCAGAGCGGCCTCCGGGTCAAGCCCTTCCACGGGAGGAGACACGATCGGAAGCCCTTCGGCATCGACCGCAGGTGCTTCTGCCGGGGCGTCTTCGGGCGGCGCTTCCTCCCGCTCCGATTCCTCGGCCATACGCGCCTCTTCGATCACATCCGGACGTGCCACGGAGACATCCCCAAGCGCCTCCGCCTCATCGGGAGGAACCGGTGTGACGAGGTAGGTTCCGACATCGTCTCGACGCGGAGCCGGAAAGAGGTTCTTCCGGGGAAAGCGATCGCTCAACCTACGCAGGGACTCGGCAAGGACGCTCCCTGCCGCCTCGCGCTTCGTCGGCTCGGTCGGCTCCTCGACGGCTTCCGCCACCTCCGGCTCCGCCTCGGGCTCCGGCGCCGGGGGCGGGCTCGGAGGGGCAGCTTCGGCCACGGGAGGTTCCTCCGGCACGGGTTCGGGAACCACAAGACTATCGGCGACCTCCGCGTCCTCCGCAGGCGCTTCCTCGGCGCGGCGGAGTCCCTCGGAGGCTTCGCGAATGCCCGCACCCAGGCCGCGGCCCGACCGAGCCGCTATCTCCGGCTCTTCTGCGGGTTCCGGTTCAGCCCCGGGCTCCTCTGCAGGCTCCGCCGCGGCAGCCTCTTCGTCCTCGGGGCGAATCGCCTCCTGGACCTCGGGAGTT
This sequence comes from uncultured Spirochaetaceae bacterium, assembly GCA_964623865.1. Taxonomy (GTDB): domain Bacteria; phylum Spirochaetota; class Spirochaetia; order DSM-27196; family PWMO01; genus CAYFQV01. The sequence continues at coordinate 53,915 of CAZUVX010000008.1, forward strand.
GGTATACCGTTGCCCGGCTCGTCGCGAGGCGGCGCAGGTGTTGCAGGTAAGCTTTCGTCCGGGGCTTCGGCTACGCGCGCACCATCCTCGGGCTCGGGCTCGGGTTCCGGCTCGGGCTCGGGCTCGGGTTCGGGCTCGGGCTCCGGCTCGGGCTCGGGTTCGGGCTCAGGTTCAGGTTCGGGTTCGGGCTCGGGCTCGGGCTCCGGCTCGGGTTCGGGCTCGGGTTCGGGCTCAGGCTCAGGCTCAGGCTCCGGCTCAGGTTCAGGCTCGGGCTCCGGCTCGGCCTGCGCGACGGAATCCGGCACCTCCCTCCGTCTGAGGACTTCACGATTCGGGTCACCGAGGCTCGCGGAGGGGTTCACCTCCGGGTCGCGGCTGTACGCCGCTTCAGGACCCGCCGGTACGAATGCGAGTCCGCCGGGTGTGGCGGGCTCGACGCTCACCTGGGCGGGGTCGTCCGCGTCCAGGCCGAGCTCGGCGGCGGCGTCCTGAGAGACCGCCAGAAAGACCCCCGGCTGGGAGACGCGGCCCACCACAATAACCTCGACGGTGCGTCCGGTCTGGGAGTTCGTCACTTCGATGACCGTGTTCCGCTCGAAGCTGTTGGAAGCGGCGTACATACCCTCCCGGGGAAACTGGTCGGAGCCGCCGACGACGGCGGTGCCTTCCCAGGTACTCTGCGCAACCAGGAAGGTGGCGCAGGAAGTGAGAAAGACGAGAGCTAATGCGAACCGCTTCATGTCGAGACTCCTCCACCTATTATGTTCGGCGTACCGAGGAAAGAGTTGAGTGCGTTTGCCGGCGCTGCCTGATCGACAGGCCCTCCCCTATTGCATGTGCTCGGAGAAGGCGGCGCCGACACGCCGGCCCAGATTGTAGCCGGCCTCTTCGGTACTTCCCGCCTCCTCGTCACTGAGGACCTTCGCCGACACCGTCTCGCGCCGAGGCGCCTTGCCGGCTCCGATCTGCAGCCACGCGTACTCTACGTCTCTGAGCACCGGCGAGTCTCGACGACCGGCGAAGTCCACCACAGCGTCCACGACGTACCCCGCACCACCGTCCGCTGCGATCTCCACGACCTCGGCGGTGCTGGATACCGCATCGTGACGGGAGCGATTGAAGACGATGTGCCCCATGTCGAAGAGCACGTCCATAATGCCCGCCTCAACGCTGCTCAGGTAGAAGCCCACGTCCTCCTCCCCGGAGTACTCCTCGTCGGCGCGCACGGAGACCATCACCGACTCGGTGAATCCAAGAGCAGCAACGGCTACCGCCAAGAGCACCACAAGTGCCGGAATGCGGGCTGCCCGAATGCGGGCTGCCGGAATGCGGGCTGCGGGAATGCGGGTTGCGTTTGAGAAAAGGGGTAATCTCATATGAATCTCGTGTTTCCTCCCCGTATATGCTCGTACGCGATGCTTTACATGCGCATCAAAGTCGGCCCGGACGCCTCCGGCTCGTTCAGCTCCGGATCGTTCGGGCGCACTCACTTCATTGTCGGTGTCGAAGCTGCTCCAGTTGACGCCTCGCCGCGAGTTCGGCGGACGCTCGTGCACTCGCGGTTGGGCGCTCCGGCGAGCCGGGAAGCGCGGCGGGGCGCCGAACGCACATCCGCAGCGCCGCCGGCGGGACCAACGAGAGCCATGGCTTTCTTGCCTTGAAGGTGCTCCTGTCGTAGAATGCCCCGCACCTGTGGGTCGTATGGAGTACTTCGTCGCGCAAGTTCGGACTCGAAAGGAGTCCGCGTACATTCGGTTGGCCAACAACCTCGAGCTCCCCGGAGTGCACCGACTCATGTGGCCGCGCCGTCTCCTGAGGATACGAAGAAGAGGGACCGTGAAGAAAGCCGAGATGCCGGTGTTTCCCGGATACGTCTTCATTGAAGCCGACGAGATCACCCCGGACACCTACCAGCGCCTGCGCCGGCTGCCCCATTTTCTTCGCTTCCTCCCGGAGAACGATGATATCAGACCACTCAGTGAGCAGGACAGGCGGGTTATTGCGCATCTGGTCTCCTTCGGGGAGGTCGTGCAGCCCTCCCGGGTAACCTTTGACGAAGACTCGCGCATTCTGGTACTGGAAGGACCGTTGAAGGGGCTTGAAGGTCGCATTACAAAGGTGGATCGTCGAAAGGGACGGGCAAAGGTTCGCCTGGACGTGTACGACAACTCCTTCGAGGTGGACTTTGCCTTCGAATCGCTGGAAAAGCTGAAGTCGACGCAACATGAGCGGTAAGAGACGCAATCGCATCTACATCATTGGGGCCGGCTTCGCCGGGATGTCCATTGCCCGGGACATCCGCGCCAAGGAGATCCTGGGAGAGGTCGTCGCCTATCTGGACGACGATCCGCAGAAGATCGGCACGCGCATCGACGGCGTTCCGGTCCTCGGCCCCATAGACGCCGTGGCGGAGATTGTCGACAAGACCCCCGCGGATGAGGCGCTCATTGCCATCCCCAGCGCCGGCAGGGAGAAGCTGCGACAGCTCTACCAGCTCCTGGAGAACGCCGACTTCGCGAAGATCCGCATTCTTCCCGCGGTTTCGCAGATCATCGAGGGAGACGCCCACTTCATCCAGACGAGGGATCTGAACCCCGAGGACCTGCTGGGACGCAACCCCGTGAAGATAGGTCTCCGGGAAAGCCTGCGATACCTCCGGGGCAAGCGCGTCGTCATAACCGGGGCCGGTGGCAGCATAGGCAGCGAGCTGGCACGGCAGCTCCTCTCCGGGGGAGCGCAGCGCCTCTACCTCTTCGGTCACGGGGAGAACAGCATCTACGAGATCGACCGGGAGCTACGGCTCCTGCAGGAAGAGGGCGTCGGCGAGCGGGCAACGATTGTGCCGGTAATCGGAGACCTGCAGGACCGGGAGTACATGCAGTTCATTCTCAAGAGGCTGAAGGCGGATGTCATCTTCCACGCCGCCGCGTACAAGCACGTCCCCATGGTAGAGGCCAACCCGGTGGTGGCGGTGATGAACAACGTCCTGGGGACGAAGAACCTCGTGGATGCCGCTCTCGCGGCGGGGACGGAGCGCTTCGTCCTCATTTCCACGGACAAGGTGGTCGAGCCCACCTGCGTCTACGGCGCCTCGAAGAAGCTCGCCGAGGAGATCGTCCTTGCGGCGCGTAGCAATCACGGCTCCTACATGGCCGTCCGTTTCGGCAACGTTCTGGGCTCCCGGGGAAGCATTGTTCCACTCTTCCATCAGCAGATCGCAAAGGGTGGCCCGGTTACCATTACGCATCCCGATGTGTCTCGCTTCTTCATGACGATTCCGGAGGCATCCAGCCTGGTCCTCAAGGCCGGCGGCGTGGGTGACCCCGGGGCGCTCTACGTTCTGGACATGGGCGAGCCGGTGCGCATTCAAGACCTGGCCGAACAGATGATCCGCTTCTACGGCTACGAGCCCCACACCGAAATCTCCCTCTCGTACATCGGGTTGCGCACGGGAGAGAAGCTCACGGAGTCACCCGTTGGGCCGGGAGAGAAGCCCTGCGACACCCCGTTCCCGCGGATCAAGCGACTGGAGCGCAAGGCCCCGCCGGACGGGTGGCTCGAGGAGGTGATCGAGGAGCTTCGACCGGTCTGCCGCCTCGATCCGGAGCAATCGGGGGTCTTCCGGAACCGTCGCGTCCTTCGAGAGACCCTGGCACGCCACTTTCCCACCCTGCAGGCGAACGAAGATGAGCCGGAATACTGAGTTCATCCCCTTCGCGCGGCCGGTTACCGGTGCCGCCGAGGAAGCCGCGGTGCTCCGGGTCCTGAAGAGCGGCTGGCTCACCACCGGAATGGAGGCGCAGGAGTTGGAGCGCTCCTACGCTCAAGCCGCCGGTCGGCGTCACGCCGTCGCCGTCTCCTCCGCTACGGCGGGGCTGCACCTCGTCTGCGAGGCGCTCTCCCTGCCGGCGGGCTCCCGCGTCGCCATGAGCCCGTACACCTTCACGGCCTCCGCGGAGATTCTGCGCTATCTCAATCTGCATCCGAAGTTCGTCGACATCGATCCCGAGACTCTTCAAATGGATCCGCGCGCCCTGGAGGCGCAGATGGAAGCCGACCAGGGGATTGGTGCAATCATGGCGATCCACATTGCGGGATTGCCGAGCGACATGGCGGCGATTCGCGACGTCGCCCGGCGCAACGAGGTTCCGGTTGTGGAAGATGCCGCGCACTGCCTCCCCAAAGCGGGGGACACCGCCGTTCCGGACAAGGGCTCCGCCGCAGCAGTCTTCTCCCTCTACGCCACCAAGCCGGTCACCGCCGGGGAGGGCGGGCTTATTGTCACCGACCGCGACGACCTTGCCGAGCGCGCCCGGGTCATGCGGCTTCACGGGATCGACCGCGACGTGTGGCGACGCTACACCGACAAGGCGGCGAGCTGGATGTACGACGTCGTGGACGCCGGGTACAAGTACAACCTGCCGGACCTCCTGGCGGCAGTGGGGCGTGTCCAGCTCGAGAGCGCCGAGGCGCGTCGCGCCCGGCGACGGGAGATCGCCCGGCGGTACAATCACGCCTTCGAGGGCCGGGACTTTCTGAAGCTACCGCCGGATCACCGGGACCACGACTGGCACCTCTACGTGGTGCGCCTGAAGGAGGCGCGGTTGCGGGACATCTTCGTTACCGGCCTCGCCGAAGCGGGCGTCGGAACGTCGGTCCATTACATTCCCCTCCACCACTTCACCTACTATCGCAACACTTACGGCCTTTCCCCGGAGGACTTCCCCGAGGCGACCAGGGCTTTCCACGCGGCGGTGAGCCTGCCCCTCCATGCAGGTCTCACCGATGGGGAGGTGGACCGGGTGATTGCCGCGGTGCTCAATGTGGGACACACTCTCTCGAGGAGGTTCCGGCGTGTCCCAGGAGAGTAGTCTCCCTCGACTGTTTCGTCGCCCCACCGTCTTCGCCAGCGACCTGACGGCGCCGGGCATGCTTCACGCGGTGACCCTCCGATCGACACGTCCCCGGGGGAGCTTCGGGGAGTTGCCGCGGCTGCGCGTTCCTTCGGACATCTACCTCTTCGGGGCCGATGACCTGCCCGGTGCGAACGCCGTCGTCGTGGGTGGAGGAAGTCACCCGGTCCTTGCACCGGGAACGGTGAGCTACGTTGGGCAACCCATTGCCGTGCTTGCCGGCCCGGATATTCGGCGGGTACATGAGTCCCTCGATCTCCTCCAGCCGGAATACGAGGACGAGGAGCCGGTGCTGGATGAGGACTCGGATACCGCCGAGATTGCCGGTGAACGCTTCGCTGAGCGGGGCGATCCGGACGGGGAGGTCCGCGACGCCTTCCAGATCATCCAGGGAACGTATAGGACCGGCCCGCAGGAACACCTCTACAGCGAGCCACAGGCCGTATTCGCCACCCCCGAGGGGACCGAATCGGTTACGGTTTACACCTCGACGCAGTGGCCCCACCACGTGCAGCGATCGGTTGCCCAGGCCCTGGACACTCCCGTCAAGCGCGTCCGGGTCATAGCAACCGAGACGGGGGTCCATCTGGACGGCAAGCTCTGGATTCCCTCACTCATCTCGGTGCACGCCGCTTTCGCGGCCGTTCGCACCGGACGCCCGGTCAAGCTCGTCTACACGCGCCAGGAGGACTTCCGCTTTACCTCAAAGCGGGCGCCCGTTCGGATCCGGTATACGACCGCCCTGGGCTCCAACGGCGAACTGCGAGCCCTAGTGGCGTTCATTCGCGTGAACGTCGGCGCCTTCCCGGTCTATCTGGACGAGCTCCTCGACCGGCTGGTCATCTCCGCTACCGGTGACTACCGGTGCGACAACATCCGCGTTCACGCGGTGGCGCTGAAGACCAACCTGCCTCCCTTCGACGCGTTGTCGGGTCTCGGGAGCGCCCAGGCTTTCTTCGCCTGCGAGAGCCATACGACCCGCGTCGCCGAGGTAGCCGAACAATCGCCCCTCTCCTGGAAGGCGGTGCACCTCCTGCGAAAGGGTGACACCCATCCCCTCGGGGGAAAGGAGCAGGAAGACCGGGAAGCGTACAAGCTCCTGGACCGGGTGGACGAGGCTTCCGACTTCTCCCGCAAGCACGCGGCCTTCGAGCTCCAGAAGAAGCGAAGGACCGCCTTCCTCGGTACCGCCGAAGAGCAGCGGGGAATCGGAATCGCATTCGCCTCTCAGGGCAGCGGATTCGTCGGGCGCGGCGAGGATGAGATCTCCGTTTCGGTGCGCATTCGTCTGGACCAGGAGGGAGTGGCAACGGTGTACAACTCAGCCGTGTCCGAAGGAGAATCCCTCCACACGATTTGGGCCGGCCGGATAGCCGAGGCCCTCAACCTGAGCCGAGAGGACGTGCGCTTTGCCGATACGGATACCGCCGAGGTTCCCGATTCGGGACCGTCCTTCCTGTCCCGCAACATCACCGTGATCACCCGTGCCCTGGACCTCGCCTGCGCGGCCCTCCGGAAGCGGCGTTTTCGAGACCCCCTGCCCATTGAAGTATCCCGAAGCTACCGGATTCCCAGGACCCTTACCTGGAATCGCCGCACCGTCTCGGGCAAACCCTTCGGAAACCTCTCCCGGGCCGCCGCGGTGATCGAGGTCTCGGCGAATCCGTCGACCCTGGAAACGCACGTCCGAGGAATCTGGCTCGCCGTCTTCGCCGGAAACATCCTGGATCCGAACGGCGCTCGGAAGAAGCTCGAGATGTCGGTCTACCAGGCGATGGGATGGGCCGCTTCCGAAGCCCTGGACTACCAGTCGGGAGTCCTCGCCCCTCACGCCTACGAGCAATACGCGCCCGATCTCTGGTCGCAGTATCCACCCATCTCCATTGACTTCGTCGGCGACCTGGAGAAGCTGCCCTCTCTGGGACTCGAGGAACTGCCCTTCAACTGCGTGCCCGCGGCGTACGCCGCGGCGGTCACTCAGGCGACGGGGCATTACATTGACCGTATACCCGCTACCCCGGCGCTCTTGCGCTCCTATCTGGAGGAAGAGTGAGGATCAGCTTCGTCCTGAACCGACAGCGCGTCTCCCTGGACACCCAACCCGAGACACTTCTCATTGACGTGCTCAGGGAGAGCTTCGATCAGATCGGTGCGCGCCCCGGCTGCATTCAGGGAGAGTGCGGCTTCTGCTCGGTTCTCCTGGACGACAAACTGGCACTCTCGTGCATGCTGCCCATGTTCCTCGTTCGGGGACGCCGAGTCACTACGATCGACGCGTTTCTCCAGAGCCCTGAGTATCGGGACATAGAGCTCGGTTTCCGGCGGGCCGGAATCGAGCCGTGCCGCTTCTGCGTAGCCGGGAAGGTCCTCACCACGTATGAGGTGATCCGGCACGCCCGTCGTCCGAGCGCCGAAGAGCTCGACCACGCCGCCGCGGCGGTGCAGTGCCGCTGCACCAGCTACTCGCGCTATCGAACGGCCATCCGATATGCTGCGGAGTTTCGCAGGAAGAGAGAAAATGTCAGACGCCGCACTTAGTACCTACATCCACTACCCGCGCAATCTCGCCGAGCTCATCAACATCTATCACCGGCGTCCTCACGCCCTCATCTACGCCGGTGGAAACTACATCCTGAAGACGCAGCGGCAACGATACCTCGACTTCGCCACGGACATCATCTACGTCGCGAACGTCGCCGAGCTGACGCGCATCACCAGGAGCGAGCGAACCGTGGAGATAGGAGCCGCCGCACCCGTTGCGGAGGTGCTCGACCTCGGACGCAACGTGCTTCCCGGCCCCTTTCTTGCGGCCCTTCGCCGCCTCGGTCCGGTAGGGGTACGCCACAGCGCGACCCTCGGGGGGAACCTGGGCGTCCGCGACGAGATACTGACGCTGGAGCCCGTCCTGCATCTCCTGGACGCCAGAATCGAGTTGCGCCGACACGGCCACACCCGGTGGATCCCCGTGATCCGCCTCCGCGATGAAGACGGTTCCCTGTCGCTGCGGCCGGGCGAGGTGATCACCCGTATCCGGGTGCCCATCAACGCCTGGAACCAGTTCGAGTTCCGTCAATTCGGCAAGCCATACCTCGCAGACTCGGAGCCCGTGATCTTTGGTGCCATGGCGCGAACGACCAAAGAGGTCCTGGAAGACTTGCGGGTCGCCGCCGGTGCCGGAGGAGGGAGCGTCTTCAGGAATCGCGAGCTCGAGGCGGAGTTGGTCGGCCGCCGGATTCCCATTCCTCCCCGGGATCTCCAGGTGTTTCTCCGGGACGCCCTGAGCTACATCTCCTCCACCGGCATGCCGTTGACCGGCCTGCAACGACACCGATTGATCTCGCTCCTCCGAGACTTCGTAACGGCCCTGCCCCTTCAAGCCGCCGCCCGCAGCAGCGTGGAGATGCCGTGAGGGGCTACCCGAGCCACGTCCGGCGGCCCGAGCCGCCGCGCCGCGTCCCTGCGCGCGCCAACCGGGACGGACCCCGCCGGCCGCAGCAGGGACGGTAGTTTACCGAGTGCACGGGGCATATTATGATTGAGCAACTTCGAGAGAGGTAATCCTGGGTGCAGGAGTTTGTTCACCTCCACAACCACTCCGACTACAGCCTGCTGAAGGGCGCAAGCCGTATCTCCGACATGGTCGCCAAGGCCGCCGAGATGGGGATGCGCCACCTTGCCATAACCGACGACGGTAACATGTTCGGCGCCCTGGAGTTCTACCAGGCGTGCCGGACCGCAAACATCAATCCCGTCATCGGTTGCGACTTCTACGTGGCCGGTGAGTCCAGGCACACCAAGACCCCGGGCAACGCCGCGAATCGGTCGACCCGCCTGGTGCTTCTCGCCCGGAACAACGAAGGCTACCGGAATCTCATTCAGCTCAGCTCCCTCGGTTACACCGAAGGCTTCTACTACAAGCCGCGAATCGACAAGGAGCTCCTCCAGGAGTACCCCGGCGGTCTTATTGCCCTGACCGGCGGACTCTCCGGTGAGATCCCCTCTCTCATCCGCCGCAACCGCATGGACGCCGCCGCCGAGGCGGCACAGTGGCTCCTCGGCGTCTACGGCGACGAGAACGTCTATCTGGAACTGCAGGATCACAATCTCCCCGAGCAGCGCATCGTGAACCGGGGCCTCCTGGAGCTATCAAAGGACCTCGGTATTCCCGTCGTCGCCACGAACGACACTCATTATGTCAACAAGGACGATGCCAAAGCGCAGGATGTCCTGCTCTGCATTGGATCGAACAAGAAGCGCCACGAGACGAACAGGTTCAAGTTCTCCACGGAGGAGTTCTATCTGAAGTCCCCCGAGGAAATGGCGTCCCTCTTCGCGGACACCCCGGAGGCACTCTCCAATACGCTGCGGATCGCCGAGCGCTGCGACCTGCAAATAGAGCTGCCCGGTCCCATGTTCCCGGACTACACCATTCCCGAGCAGTTCGCCTCCCCTGACGACTACCTTCGCCACCTCACCCTGGAGGGACTCAAAGATCGCTACAATCCGGTGACCCGGGAACATGAGGAGCGGGCTACCTACGAGCTCAATACCATCATCGACATGGGCTTTACCGGCTACTTCCTGATCGTGTGGGACTTCATCAAGTTCGCCCGGGACAACGGGATCCCCGTAGGACCGGGCCGTGGCTCCGGCGCCGGAAGCATTGTCGCCTACGCCCTGAAGATCACCGACGTTGAGCCGCTCAAGTACGGACTCCTCTTCGAGCGTTTTCTCAACCCCGACCGGGTCTCCATGCCGGACTTCGACATAGACTTCTGCTACGAGCGGCGCGGCGAGGTAATCGACTACGTCACCCGCAAGTACGGAAGCGACAAGGTTGGGCAGATCATCACCTTCGGGACCCTGAAGGCGAAGGCGGTGATTCGCGACGTGGCCCGCGTCCTCGACTACTCCTTTGCCGAGGCGGACCAGATTGCCAAGAAGATTCCCGCAGGCCCCAACGTCAAACTCAAGGAAGCAATAGAGGCCGACCCGGAGCTGCAGGAGATGGCGGAGCCGGGCGGCGCACACCACGAGCTGATCGCCATTGCCCTGACGCTCGAAGGGCTGCATCGCCACGCCTCGACCCACGCCGCAGGCATCGTCATAGGTCAGAAACCGCTGACTGAGTACGTTCCCCTCTACCGCGACCCGAAGACCGGAAGCATCTCCACGCAGTTCACCATGGATCAGCTCGAAGCGTGTGGGCTGGTGAAGATGGACTTCCTGGGACTCAAGACGCTGACTCTCATTGAGAACACCCAGGAGCTCATCCGGGCGCGCGGAATCGACTTCAACCATGAGAGGATTCCCGAAGAGGATGATGCCACCTTCAAGCTTCTCGGGGAGGGCAAGAGCGCCGCCATCTTTCAGTTCGAGAGTCAGGGTATGCAGGCGGTCCTGACCAAGGCGAAGCCGACTCGCATAGAGGATCTGATCGCCTTGAACGCCCTGTATCGGCCCGGACCCATGGAGAACATCGACCAGTTCGTCGAGTCCAAGCACGGGCGCACGCCGATCCGCTTTCCCCTGAAGGAACTTGAACCGATCCTGAAGGAGACCTACGGCGTCATTGTCTACCAGGAACAGGTCATGGAGATCGTTCGCATTGTCGGCGGTTTCTCCTTGGGCCAGGCGGACATCCTGCGCCGCGCCATGGGAAAGAAGAAGATCGCCGAAATGGAGAAGATGAAGGCGGATTTTCTGGAAGGTGCGGCAAACAAGGGCTTCACCAGGGAGCAGGCTGAGGGCATCTTCGATCTCCTGAAGCCCTTCGCCGGCTACGGCTTCAACAAGTCCCACGCCGCGGCGTACTCCATCCTGGCGTACAAGACCGCCTATCTGAAGGCAAACTATCCCGTCGAGTTCATGGCGGCCAACCTCACGAATGAGATCAACAATCCAGACACCTTCGCCTGGTACCTCAACGAAACAAGGAAGATGGGTATCACGGTTCACCCGCCGGACATCAACCGGAGCGAGAAGTATTTCACCGTGGCGGGCAACGCCATCTTCTACGGCCTCGTGGGGATCAAGAACGTCGGCTCCGGGGCGGTGGACGAGATCCTCCGGGAACGGCGCGACGGCGGGGCGTTTGCATCGGTCCAGGATTTCCTGGAGCGGGTCGACCTGCGCACGATCAACCGCAAGATGCTGGAAGTAGGAATTCAGTGCGGTCTCTTCGACAGCCTGGACAATCGGCGCCGCACCCTCATGGAGAATCTCGACGTCCTTCTGGACCACGCCTCGAAGACCCAGGATCTCCGACGCAGCGGTCAGACCTCCCTGTTCGAGGCGGAGGAGGCCGCCGTCACCTCCACCCTCGAGACGGTGGAGGAGACCGATCCGGTGGAGTGGCTCGAGTACGAGCGGGACTATCTCGGCGCCTACTTCTCCGGACACCCTATGGACAGCTATCGTCGACGATGGGAGCGCTGCGTTCACGTCAACCTCTCCCAACTCGGCGGCATCTCACCGGAGCGAACCCACCAGCTCCTGGGACTGCTCACGGACACACGGGTAATCTTCACCAAGAACGGCCGGCCCATGGCCTTCGCCGGGCTGGAGGACTTCAACGGACAGGTGGAGCTCGTGCTCTTCCAGAACGCATATGAGGAGAGCCGGGAGCTTCTGAACGATCGCAAGGTCGTCGGCGCTTTCGGGACCTTCGAGGAGCGCCGAGGCCGCATCCAGTTCGTCGTGGAGAAGCTCGTTGGACCGGAGGACCTGGAGGAGACGGCGCCGGTGCCGATCCACATCCGCCTGAAAGTGGGCACAAACAGTGCCGACGAGCTCGAGCGCCTGCGGGCGCTCCGCGCCTTTCTGTACGAGCGACGCGGGAACTGTCCGGTCTACCTCCACCTGGGTCGAAACGGCAGGGAGACGATCGTGAAGGCGTCGTCGCAACTGACGGTCTCCGGCAAAGAGAGTATCTTGGATGAGATTCGCGGGTACGGGCCGGTAGAAGCCGTCTGGACGGAGTAGTCGACGCGGCGTCGGAGCGGCGCCTTATTCAGCTGAGGAGGACTCAATGCTGCAGGGCATCATGCGATTGGTAAGCACGCTCATTTCCATTTACATGCTGATCATCTTCATCCGCATTGTAATGACCTGGTTCAGCGGCGCATACTACGGACGCGCCATGGACTGGCTCCGGGCCATCACGGATCCCTACCTCAACATCTTTCGGGGATCCCGGTGGACCCAGATCGGTCGCCTGGACCTTTCGGCGGTTGTTGCCATTATCGTGTTGGGCATCGTCAGCAATCTGGCAAGCCGGATAGCCTTCGCCGGCACCATAACCTTCGGCATTGTAGTCGCCATGGCACTTCAAGCCCTCGCGTCGGCAATCTCGTTCTTCATGATCCTCTTCGTCATTCTTGCCGGCATCCGATTGGTGTCGACCTTCTTCAACGTGGACATGACGAGCCGCTTCTGGTACGCCCTGGACGAGATCCTGCGGCCCTTGACCGCACGCTTCACCGACTGGATCGTCCGAGGTCGCGAGACCACCTACAAGCAGGAGCTCATGCTCTTCGGTGTCATCCTCATTGCCGTGCTCATCCTGGGAAACATGGGCGTCGACCTGCTTGCGGGAGGCCTTCGACGTCTCCCCTTCTAGCCGTGCCGATGCCGACGGACGGACCGACGCGGCCTTCTCTTCGACACCGGCGCCCACCGCCGAGGGCGGCGGATACGCACGCCCGGGAACCGGGAGTGACCGGGGCCTGCCCAAACCGCCTTCGCCACGTGACGCCATGACCATCGAAGAGCTGAACCTGCCCGTAACGCGCCTCACCGGTGTCGGACCCGCCGTAGCCGGTCTGCTTCACAACCTCGGCGTGGCAACCGTCGGCGACCTGCTGCTTCACGCTCCGCGCACCTACGAGGATCGTTCCCACCACCGTCCCTTCTCCGCGGCGATGCACGGAGAGAGCGTCAACACGGAAGCGGAAGTCGTTGCTCACGACTACGTCGGCGGCGGATCCCGTCGCGCCTTGCGCGTCTACCTCCGCGACGAGAGCGGCGTGGCCGCCCTCCTGTGCTTCGGGCGCAACTTCCTGGCGAACAAGCTCCCACCGGGAGCACGGATCCGCGTCGCCGGCACCTTCCAGTACCGCCGGGGTGAGCTCCAGGCCTCCGCCTTCGACTTTGCCCCGGCGGACAACCCGGGCAACGAGTTCGGTCGCATTCTCCCGATCTACCCGGCCACGGAGGGCCTGGGTCAGCGCCAGCTCCGCAAGCTCGTGGCGGCGGCGCTCCGCCACTACGGCAAGCACGTCCAGGAGACGCTCCCCGAGGAGCTCCGGAAGGAGCACGGCTTTCCGGCGGCGCCGACGGCACTCCGGGCATTGCACTTCCCGAAGTCCCTGGAGGAGGCGGAGACCGCCCGGCGCACCCTGGCGTTCACCGAGCTATTCGAGCTTCAGCTCCAGGTTGCCCACCGCGCCGTTACCCGGGCGGCGCAACGGGTCAAGGTTCTGCGAGCACCCTACCGGCTCCAGCGCCGCCTCATCGACACACTGCCCTTTGCGTTGACGGAGGATCAGCGGAACGCCCTCACCGACCTCCGCCACGACATGGAGACGGCGAGCCCCGCCGCCCGCCTCCTCCAGGGGGATGTCGGCAGCGGGAAGACGCTGGTTGCCTTCCTGGCGGCGGCGCCCTACCTGGAGTCGGGGCACCAGGCGGTCTTCCTGGCGCCGACGGAGCTCCTGGCCCGGCAGCACTACCGAAACGCCCGGAGGCTCATGGAGCCTTCCGGGGTAGGCATTGCGTTCCTCTCCGGGTCGACCCGTGGGGACGAGCGCGCCGCCGCCGAGGAGGCGGTCCGGACCGGCACGGCGCGCTTCGTCGTGGGGACTCACGCGGCCTTCACCGAGCGGGTGCGCTTTCACGCCCTGCGCTTCGTCATTGTCGACGAGCAGCACCGCTTCGGGGTTCTCCAGCGACAGGCGCTCATTGAGAAGGGCGACCACCCGGACGTCCTCTACATGACCGCCACCCCGATTCCGCGAACCCTTGCGCTCACCGCCTTCGGCGACATGGACACCACCATGATCCGCAAGATGCCGGCGGGGCGTAAGCCGGTGAAGACGCACCTCGCTCGGACCGACCACGCCGAGCGCGTGTACAACCGCGTCCGCCGGGAGCTGGCCGCCGGAAGGCAGGCGTACTTCGTCTACCCTATCATCGAGCGCACCGCCAAGAGCGACCTCCACGACGCGGAGTCCATGGCGGCGCGCCTTGCCGGCGAGGTGTTCCCGGAGTACACGGTCGACCTCATTCACTCGCGCATTCCCGAGGAAGAGAAGGAGGCGCGCATGGCGCGCTTTGTCGAGGGATCCGCGCAGGTTCTCGTGGCGACGAGCGTCGTGGAGGTCGGGGTGGACGTGGCGAACGCAACCTGCATGGTCGTTACCCACGCCGAGCGATTCGGGCTGGCGTCCCTGCACCAACTTCGGGGGCGCGTCGGCCGCGGGAACGCTCAGTCCTACTGCTTCCTGGTATACGACGAGCCTCTCACCGACGACGCCAGGGCGCGCCTGAAGGTCATGAAGGAGTCGAGTGACGGCTTCCACGTCGCCGAAGAGGATCTACGCATCCGCGGTCCCGGCGATCTTGCCGGCACGCGTCAGGCGGGGTATCTACGCTTCAGCGTCGCCGACCTCGGCCGCGACATGGAGCTCATGCTCACCGCGCGCCGTCACGCCTTCGACATCCTCCAGGCGGATCCGGGCCTCCTGTTGCCGGGGCACGCCCCTCTCAGACGCTTCATCGCCGAACGCCGGGACGCCCTCGACTCGGAGGCAGCCGCCCCCAGGGAGGCGCAGGAAGAGGTGCCGAAGTCATGACCATGACGACGGCGACACGCCTCACCGCGTCCTACCGCCACAGTCGCCGGGTACCCCGGCTGTCGGCGGTGCCTCGCTGCCGACGGGAGGCGCCGTGCGGGTAATTGCCGGACGCTACGGTGGTCGACGCCTGAAGGTACCCCCGGGTACCATCCGCCCCGCCATGGATCAGATGCGCGAGAGCGTATTCGCCGGCCTGGGCAACATCGAGGGCGCACGCTTCCTTGACCTCTTCGCCGGTTCAGGCGCCGTGGGCCTGGAGGCCGCCTCCCGGGGCGCCGCCCTGGTGGTTTTCGTTGAGTCCGATCGGAAGAAGATAGCGACCCTGAAGGAGAACATCACCACCCTCGGGCTACACCTGCACCGAGGCGCCGCGCAAGCCGGCGACACCGCGATTCCGCCGAGAGACTGCGCTACGGCCCACGTGATAGTCCGACCGGTCGAACGCTACGTGAAGGCGGGAGGCACGACGGGGGCAGCGGCCGGCTCCGGAGCGGCGGATGTCGACCCGGCTGCGGTAGACCCGGCTGCGGTGGACCCGGCCGCTGCCGGGCCGGCCGCTGTGGGCACGGCCGCTGTGGGCCCGCCGGGTACAGGGACCTTCGACTACGTCTTCGCGGATCCCCCGTTTCCCTACCGGAAGCGGGCGACCGTGCTGCGCGCGCTGGGAAGCTCTCACCAGGTGGCCGACGGGGCGACCGTCATGATTCACTACCCCGCCGAAGAGCCCTTGCCGGCGGAGATCCCCGGTCTGGAACGCCTCCGGGACCGCCGCTTCGGACGCTCGGTGGTTACCTTTTTCCGGCGCGTCGCCGAGTAG
>CAZUVX010000008.1:69601-78673 GCA_964623865.1 uncultured Spirochaetaceae bacterium
CTCCGGTTCTCCAACGGTCGGTGATCTGGTACTCTTTGGACTCCGAATCTCGACGGGAACGGCGTGTTCCACAGGAATGGAGAATTGACGGCGCAACGACGTAACATCCTGCGACTCCCGCAAGGAACGGAGTCATTCCATCTCGGCGAAGCCCTTCGGCATCGCCGCCGTCTGCGGCGGCTCGAGGACTTGTATGCTTCCTGGGGCTACCTCCCGGTGGAGACGCCGATCTTCGACTTCTACGATGTCTACGCCCCCCTCATGCAGGCGAAGACGGCGGGAGAGGTGTATCGCCTCATCGACCGGGAGGGCGAGCTGCTCATGCTCAGGTCGGACGCGACGCTCTTTATGGCCAAGCAGCTCGGCCTGATCCTGCAGGATGAGGACCTGCCGGTTCGCGTCTACTACGCCGACACCATTCTTCGCCACCAGGAACCCGACGACATTGCCAAGAATGAGTTCGTCCAGACCGGGGTCGAGCTCATCGGTGAGGCCGGTATCCAGGCGGAGGCGGAGGTGCTCCTGCTTCTGTGGGAGACCCTCGCCGAGGCGGGCGCAACCGACGCCGTGATCCACCTGGGCTCGCGGCGGATAATCAACGCGGTGACGGCTCATATGAGCGACCGGGCCGCGGAGGAGCTGCGGACCGCCGTGACCCTCCGCGACGCCGGGAGCATCCGCGGGGCCCTTGCCGCCGGGACCCCGAAGGGAACACCCGGTGAGGCGGCATCCGGAGCAGCCCTGTCCGGGGGCGCCGGCGAGGCCGCTCTCCGACTTCTCTCCTTCATCGGGACGGCGAGTGAGCTCGAGGAACTGCGAACGGAAATGCCCGAAATTCTGGGCGAAGAGGTCGCCGCCGCTCTCGATCACCTGTCGAACCTCTCCGCTGAGCTCTCCCCGATCATTCCCGCCGAGCGGCTGCGGATCGATCTCTCCGAGGTAGGAGGGCAGCCCTACTACACCGGAATCGTCTTTCGCGCCTACATACCGGACACGGACTCCGAGATCGCTTCGGGAGGGCGCTACGACGAGCTCCTGGGCCGCTACGGCTTCGACGCCCCCTCGGTGGGGTTCTCCCTGCTGCCCGGAAAGGTGGAGTCCGCGCAATCCCGGCTGCGCGCCGCCGAGAGGCTCCCCGAGCCGGCGCAGGCCCGGGGCACAACCTTGCAGGAGCGCTACGAGGATGCGCGACGGCGCCGCGCCGCGGGAGAGACGGTACGGTTATGAGCTTTCAGAACTCCGGAGAATCGCGCCGGACCCTCGACCATGCGCAAGGTTCAGGAGCCCACCGACCGACCGACACCTCGAAGGGCGCCACCAAGAGCCCCCTCACGATCGCCCTGCCGAAGGGCCGCCTCCTGGAGCAGACCCGGGAGTTCTTCGAACAGGCGGGCATCGGCTTCGACGTGGAGCGGCGCCGTCTGGTCGCTGAGGACCGCCGAGGCGAGCTTCGCATGATCTTCGTCAAGAACAGCGACGTTCCCACCTACCTCCACCACGGGATTGCCGGTCTGGCCGTCTGCGGCGACGACGTGGTGTACGAGTCGGGTCACCCCTTCTTCCGCTTGCTCGAAATGCCCTTCGGGGGAACCCGCATCTGCCTGGCCACCCGGGAGGACTTCGACCCCGAGAGCGACGCATCCGGCCGCATGCGCGTCGCGACGAAGTTTACCCGTTTCACCCGGGACTTCTTTCATCGTCGGGGCCTGCCGGTCGAGGTCATTCGTCTGAACGGCTCGGTGGAGCTCGCGCCGATCCTCGGCCTTGCGCCCTACATCGTCGACCTCGTGGAGACCGGCTCCACCCTGCAGGCTAACAACCTGGTGGTTCGTGAGGAGTTGGCCCGGATCAAGGTGAACCTTCTTGCAAATCCCGCCTACTACAAGTATTACTTTCGTCGGATAGATGACCTCGTCGCGCGCCTCCGGGAGACGATGAGCGGGCAAGAGCCGACGTAACCATGCGGAACGACAACGTGACTATGCGGAACGACACATGACGAGCAAACAGGAACGAACTACCAAAGAGACCTCAATCACCCTGTCCCTGGACCTCTCCCAGGCGCCCGAGCCGGAGGTCGAGACCGGCCTTCCCTTCCTGGACCACATGCTCCGGGCCATGTCCTTTCACGGAAACCTCGGGCTGAAGGCGACCGCCCGGGGCGACCTCGAGGTGGATGCACACCATACGGTCGAAGACCTTGGCATTGTGCTGGGCGACGCCTTGCGGGAGATCCGCGATGCCCATCCGGCGATTCGTCGCTTCGGCCACGCCGCCGTCCCCATGGATGACTCCCTGGCGGAGGTGACGGTGGATTTCGGCGGCCGCGCCTACCTGGTCTGCAACCTCCCCTTTCCCCAGGAGTACGCCGGGACCTTTCAGCTCCCTCTGCTGCGCGAGTTTTTCCACGGTCTTGCCGCCCACGGCCTGTGCAACCTCCACATCAACGGCCGCTACGGAGAGAACGGCCACCACCTCGCGGAAGCGGCCTTCAAGGCGCTGGGGCTGGCAATCCAGGCGGCCTTCACACCGGGCCCCTACCGGGGCGCAGCATCGACGAAGGGCAGCGTCTAGCACGTCCAGGCGCAAAGTGGACATTCCCCCCGTCCGTTGATACGCTACGGGGGTGCACCGGGCCCACTCCGGCTCTTTAGGTGACCGGGACCGGCCCCGGTCCTTACTTGCATTGTCCGACAAGCTGCGCTACGGTTTTGTGAAGCACTATGGCCAAGCTCAATACCGGACACGAGCCGCTTCCCGGCTTCGTGAAGGTTTCGAAGGATAAGCGACCGACACTTACGGGAGAACAGCGAAGCGCACTCATCCGCAAAGGCAATGAGCTGTTCAACGCAGACCGCATCGATGAGGCGCGACGGATCTTTCTCACCGCGGGCTACAGTGATGGACTCATTCGACTTGGAGATCACTACTACAGACGCAAGCAGCCGTTGGAAGCGTTCAAAATGTACCGGCAGGCCTCCGCGACGGACCGGAGCAGTAAGATGATCGAGCAAATGGCCGGTGTGGTCCGCCACTGGCTACAGGAAGATGACGGTGAGCTCTCAGAATCCGATTCCTGATAAGGACCGGCAGCCGTCGAACGACGAGCAGTCGCGTATCCGCGCGTATGTTGCCGAACTCTCTCAATCCGCATACCAGCTCCTGCGGGAGAACTACGTCCGCGAAGCGGAAGAGAAGTTCAAGGAGATCCTCTCCTACGACGAGTCGAACAACTACGCCCTGGTCGGCCTGGGCGACGCGGCGAGAAAGCGCAAGGACTGCAAGAGCGCCGTCGTGTACTACAAGCGCTGTCTGGAATCCCACCCGAAGAACAACTACGCCCTCTTCGGTCTTGCGGATTGTTACAAGGCGATGCGCCATTTTCATCGTGCCATTGAGTACTGGGAAGAGTATCTCAACCTGGACGACGGCAACGTAACCGTCCTCACCCGCGTCGCCGATGCCTATCGCAAGGTCAAGAACTTCGACCGTTCGAAGGAGCTCTACGACCAGGTTCTCGCGCTGGAGGCGGACAACGCCTACGCACTGATCGGCCTGGGCCACCTCCACTACGACTTCAAGCTCTACGACGACGCGCTCCGATACTGGCTCCGCATGTACGAACTGAGCGGAGACCGCGTCGACATCCGCGTACTCACCTCGATCGGCAACTGCCACCGCAAGCGGAAGACCTTCGCCGAGGGGATCCCCTACTTCGAGGAGGCTCTCCAGCGGGAGCCGAGCAACTTCTACGCGCTCTTCGGGCTTGCCGACTGCTATCGCGGGTTGGGACACCCGGAGAAGTCTCTCTCCTACTGGAACGCCATCCTCGAGCGCGATCCCCGAAACAAGGTCATTCTCACGAGAGCGGCCGACGCCTATCGCGCCATGGGTGAGCTGGATCGGGCGCGACGATACTACGAGGCGGCCCTGGATATTGAGTATGATACCTACGCCGTCCTGGGTCTTGCCCTCCTCAACCGCACGGAAGGCCGGATCGACCTGGCCATTCAGTCCCTGAAACGGCTGGTTGCGCACGAGCCGAAGAACGCCCGGATCCATCTGGAGCTGGCGCACACCTACCTTCAGGACCGGGACGAGCGGAGCGCAATGACCACTTTGCGCGACTTCTTCGATCAGGGACTCCATGATCGCCACGCCACCGAGCTGTACAACCGCCTGAAGGGCCCGCGCTGACGGTGACGCCGCCGCGTACCGACAGGTCCATTCAGACGGCCGACGAGCCCCTTCTCGTGATTCCGGAAGACGACCCGGCACTTCTTGGCCTCGACCGCACCGGATGCCTGGAGCAGTGCTTTCGCGCGATTCACGGCAGAGATCCGGGACAGGTGTCCGCCGAGACGCGTACGGCGGCGCGTATGGCTGGACGACTCAGGTCGCGGGTAACCAGAACCGTGCGCGACGGCGACGGCACGACGAAACTGCGGATTGCGCTCAGCGACGGGAATCAGGTGGAAAGCGTGCTCCTCCGGGACGAAAAGACCCCCGGTGCCGTGCGTCTTACTGCGTGCCTCTCGACCCAGGCAGGCTGCGCCGTGGGGTGCCGTTTCTGCCGTACCGGGAGCATGGGGCTGCGTCGCAATCTCAGCGGCCAGGAGATCCTCGAGCAATACCTCCACCTGCAGCGACGTTTCGGCACCGTGTCGAACGTGGTCTTCATGGGAATGGGAGAGCCCCTCCACAATACGGATGCTGTGCTCGGGTCGGTGCGGGTTCTCGCACATCCCCTCGGACCGGGGATCTCCCTCAATCGCATCACCATCTCAACCTCGGGGGTGACCCGTGGTATCCGGCGCCTTGCCGAGGCGGAGCACTTCTCTCCTCGCGCCGGCGGGCGACCGCGACTCGCAATCTCCCTCATAACGGCGCGCCCGGAGGTCCGCGCGCGGCTCATTCCCACCCCGCCTCGCCGGGGCCGGGAAGCCGCCGCGATCCTTGAAGACCTGCGAGCCGCCGTTTGGGCCTATCAGAGTATGACAGGCCGCGCCGTTACCTTCGAGATCGTTCTGATGGACGGTGTCACCGACACGGATGAGGACGCCGCCGCCCTCATAGCCTTTCTCCGGGGCGGGGCGCACGGAGCCGGCGGCCGTTTCGGGTCTCTCCCGCCCCTCAGAGGAGAGGTCAATCTGATCGTCTGGAACCCCGTCGACGAACTGCCCTTCCACGGGTCGGCTCCGGACCGGGTGGACCGCTTCGCCGAGAGATTGCTGGATGCGGGGATCGTGGTGACCTATCGCTTTCCCCGGGGCACACGGAACCGCGCCGGCTGCGGCCAGCTGGGAGTGTCCTCGTGAGCCCTTAGGCCGGCTCGAGAACCGCCTTGATCCGCCGAACCCCCTGTGACGACGACTGCTCCTTCTTGATCTTGAACCGGCCGAGCTCTCCGGTGCGATCGACATGGGGCCCGCCGCAGACCTCCTTGGAGTAGTCGCCAATGGTGTAGACCTTGACCACCTCATCGTAACGCTCGCCGAAGAGCGCAATTGCTCCGTTCTCCTTGGCGTCCTCGAGGGTCATGGTCTCCCAGGAGACAGGAAGATCCCGCTGGATCTGCTCATTCACGATCCGCTCGACTTCCTGAATCTGTTCGGGAGTCATCTTTTCGGGATGTGAGAAGTCGAACCGAAGCCGTTCAGAGGTTATGTTGCTACCCTTCTGGGCGACGTGACCGCCGAGGACCTCCCGGAGCGCTTGGTGGAGGAGGTGGGTCGCAGTATGAAGCTTCGTCGTATGCTCGGAGTGGTCGGCCAGACCGCCCTTGAAGGTGGCGGAGGTGTCACTCTTGGAAGCCTCCTGGTGCTTCCTGAAGGCCTCGTCGAAGCCGTCTCTGTCCACGGTGAGTCCGTGCTCCGCAGCGAGCTCCTCGGTAATTTCCACCGGAAAGCCGAAGGTGTCGTAGAGCTTGAAGGCCACGCGCCCGGGGATCACGCGATCAGGGTTCCGCATGAGGTTGGGCAGCATCTTCTCGAACTCGTGCTCCCCCTTCTGGAGGGTAATCAGGAACTTCTCCTCCTCCTGATGAAGCTCTTCGAGCACCTGGTCCCGCTTGCCGTAGAGGACGGGGTAGGAGTCCTTGTACATGTCGATGACTGTGGCCGCCGGCTTGTGGAGGAAGCCCGCTACCAGCCCGAGCTTTCGGCCATGCCGCACGGCGCGTCGAATGAGACGCCTGAGGATGTAGCCCTGTCCGACGTTCGACGGCGACACCCCTCTCTCATCGCCAATAATGAAGCTCGCGGCTTTGACGTGATCGCCGATTATGCGGATGGAGCGGTCCGTCGCCTCTTCGGCGCCGTAGCGAGCGCCCGTGAGCTCCTCGACGTCCGCAATGATCGGGGTAAAGAGCTCGGTCTCGTAGACGGAGGATTTGCCCTGAAGAACGGCAATGGTTCGCTCAATCCCCATGCCGGTGTCGACGCAGCGGCGCTCCAGCTCCTCGAAGGTTCCGTCCGCCTTCAGGTTGTACTGCATGAAGACGTCGTTCCAGATCTCCATGTACTTCCCGTCGGAGACGCCGGGGCGGCTCTTCGGCGTCCCGGGAATGCCGGTATCGACGAACATCTCCGAATCGGGACCGCAGGGTCCGGTCTGCCCCGCCGGGCCCCACCAGTTGTCGCTCCGCGGCAACCGGTAGATGCGCTCGTCGGGAATGCCGAGACGCCGCCACACCGCCGCGGACTCCTCATCCGGCGGCACATCCTCGTCGCCGGCGAAGACGGTAATCGAGAGTTTCTCGGGGGGAATCCCGAGCCACCTGGGATCGGTGAGAAACTCCCAGCTCAGGAGGATGGCCTCCTCCTTGAAGTAGTCTCCCAGGGACCAGTTGCCGAGCATCTCGAAGAAGGTGAGATGGCTCGAATCCCCGACTTCGTCGATGTCGATGGTGCGGATGCACTTCTGGTAGTCGACCAGCCGCGTTCCCGCCGGGTGCGGTTGGCCCAGGAGGTAGGGTACCAGGGGATGCATGCCCGCCGTGGTGAAGAGCACGGTGGGGTCATTCTCCGGGATGAGGGAGCTTCCGGAAATCTCCGCGTGGCCCTTTTCGACGAAGAAGTCTATGTATTTCTTTCGCAACTCATTGGCCGTCATTGTGCCGCGTCCTCTTGCTCAATCAGATTGTCGTGGGTTGGATGCGGAAACGTCAGAAGTCTTCGAGATCGGCTTCCGACTCCGTCGTAAAGAACTCCGGAAAGGCGTAAACCATGTTTCCGCTGCGCCGACGGACTCGAATCTCGGCGAACCCGTTCTGCACGAGCTCTTCGAGCCTCTCCCGCGCCTCCTCGGCGGGGATGTTCGCCTCCAGGGCGATCTCCGAAGGCGTGGTCACGCCGCCGTTCCGCTTTGCCGTCCGCAGAATCACGTGCTCGACCGAAACGTTGTCCGCGGCCTCCTGCTCCATACTGAGGAAGAGGTCGCGGGCCCCGCCTTGAGGTCCTGCGAGACGGCGCTTCAGGTTCTCCTGTCGGACCTGATCCGGAATCGTGAAGGCGTCGTAGATCGTGCCCAATCCGAAGAGACCTCCGGTGAGGAGATAGATGATGCCGGTCCCGACCTTGCCCATGTAGATGCGGTGAAGACCGGCCACACCGAAGAGGGAGGGGATCCAGAACAGGTATGCATAACGAACCGACAACACATGGACTCCTTCAATAGGGGGCGACTTGACTGGAATATACCGCGGACCACGGCGACCGCTCAAGGCCGTCGTGCCGTGCGGAAAGACCCGACAATGCGTCGGCAGCCGCTAAAGGTACTCTTCATCGGGCCGCCGGACAACCAGCGCACCCTCCTCTTCGAGGCGCTGCAGGTAGCGCAGGAACTCCGTCGCCGCGGTGTCGGCGTCGCTCTTGCGGACGGGACCGAGATGAGCGTACTCCTCGGAGATGATCTCACGACGGCGCTCGGAAACGCTGTGGAGAATGCGGCTGCGGATCTTCTCCTCCTTGCCCTTCAACAGGAGCGCAATGCTCCTGTCGTCGAACTCGCGCAGGACCTTCGAGAGATCGCGGTCGTCAATGTACTCGAGTGTGTCGATGGTGAAGAGCCGGTCGCGCACATCCGCCGAAAGCTGTGGGTCACTCTCCGCGAGGTCGCTCAGGATGTAGTCCTCGTCTCGGACGTTCATGAACCGCAGGATGCGGGCGAGGGCCTCGCGGCCGTCCACCTCCTCCGAGATGACGCGCCCCTGTGTCTCGATTCGCGTGCGCAGGCCCTCCTCGATCCGGTCGAGGGTGTCCGTGCTTACCTCTTCCATCCGGGCCATGCGCACGCCGATGCGTTGCTTCGTATCCTCCGGCAGGCGCGACAACACCTGTGCCGCCTGTTCCGACGGCATGTTGCTCAGGACCACGCTGATCACGGGGTCGGATTCCCCGCGCAAGAGCGTGACGATCTGCTGGGGTTCGATCTCACCGAGAAAGGCGAAGCGCTTCTCTCCGCGCCGCCGCCGGACGAGCTTCATGAACTCCCCGGCACGCTCCTTCCCGAAGGCCGCCTCCAGCATCTGTGAGGCAACCCCGGGGCCCGCCTTCAGGTCACCGCTGTCCCTTTTCGGGACACTCCGAAGCCAGTGCTCCACCTCACCGCGCCGCACCGTCTTCGTCGCCGCAACCCGCGCCATGAGCGCTTCGATCTGATCCTCCGGGAGGTGTTTCAACACCTCCGACGCACGGTCGGTTCCCAGCGCCACGAGCAACCGCGCCGCCTTGTCGAGCCCCTCTTCGGATACGGTCTTCTCGAAACCGGAGGGAACGGCGGAAGTCGGCTGCAAACCGGACTCGCCGTCGCCACCTTCGACCCGGCGCCGCGCCGCTTCCCCGCCGGCGTCGTCGGCACTGCCCCGCTGCGACTGCTTCTTCTTCGAGGGGGACGTAGAATGCGACCGCTCCTTCGAGTCGGTGTCATCGGGATCGCCGGCCCTTTCGAACCCTTTCCCTTTGCCTTTCCGGTACGCCCGGAGGCGCTCTTCGTTCGGATCCATCTCTCATTAGAGCTTATGCGGCCGCACCGATGCCGGTCAACACACGTTCAGACTCTGTCGCGGTCTCA
>CAZUVX010000009.1:0-29580 GCA_964623865.1 uncultured Spirochaetaceae bacterium
CGAGACTTCTCGCAGATCGCCTTCAGGATGGCCTGGCGAATCCACCACACGGCGTAGGAGATAAAGTGGTACCCCTTCTCCACGTCGAACCGCTCGATGGCGTTCATGAGACCGATGTTCCCCTCGCTGATGAGGTCGGAGAGGGGAAGCCCCTGATTCTGATACTTCTTGGCTACGTTCACGACGAAGCGAAGGTTCGCCTGGACAAGCTTATCCTTCGCGTGCTTGTCGCCCTTGGCGGCGAGGCGCGCGTAGTAGTCCTCTTCCTCCCGCGTGAGCAGGGGAATACGGTTGATCTCTTTCAGGTACATGGAGAGGACGTTTTCATCGTCCCGGGTCATGGTGGTGCTTCTATTTTGCGATACGGTGTTGGTCGGCATTAACTCCTCCTCGATCCGTAGAAAGGTAGCAAGGAGTGTGCCAACACGGAAGAGAGAGCCTATCCCTTAAGTACCTACAAGAGAGGAACTTAGGAGTAACCCGTTTTCTTCAGGGTTTTTGACGACAGCTTCTGTGGGTCAGAATGTCCCACGCATGCAATACCCGCCATATGGTGTAGCAGAATAGACCAGTCACCTCCGAAACGCGCTGTAGTGGGGAATTATGCCCCACCCGTCGACCCGCGGAGGCCGACCGGATCCCGTGTACGGTCTAGACTACGGCGCCCATGCGCGCTCCGTCAACCGCGCGAAAGGGTCCCCACCATAACCCATATCGGCTGTAATCGGCCGCGCCCGGGGTCTAGGGGCCACCGACTCGGCCTCCCTGCGCCATACGTCGGCCATGGTGGTTCTTGACCGCTCGCAACGGGCATAATATATTCTGCGCAGAAATTTCCTGGTTACAACGAACGATAGATCCACAGGAGGAAAAGATGAAGATCAAGCCACTTGGAGATCGTGTGCTCCTGAAGACCGAGAAGGAAGAGGAGAAGACCAAGGGCGGACTGTACATCCCGGAGACGGCCCAGGAAAAGACCCAGTCCGGAAAGGTGGTCGCTGTTGGAGATGATGACGAGGCCATCAAGGTCAAGGTCGGCCAGAAGGTCATGTACGATAAGTACGCCGGCACCATGGTCACGATTGACGACGTAGACCATCTCGTCATCCGCATGGACGACATAATCGCCGTCATCGAAGAGTAGCGTCACGCAGACCTGAGATACAACGGAGCCCCAGGGGGCTCCGTCTTTTTTTGTCCGCATCACGAACCGGGATACAGGAAGGCTTCGACCTCCTCGACCACTCGTTCCGACGGCGCCACGACGTGCCGCGCCGGGGGTAGCGATGCCAGGAATACCCGACCGTAGGACTTCCTGAGAATACGCGCGTCCGGAATCAGCACCACGCCGCGGTCGGAGGTGCGACGCATCAGCCTGCCGAAGCCCTGCTTCAACTTCATGACGGCCTCGGGCAACGACAGATCCCGAAAGGGGTTTCCCCCTTCCCGCTTGATCGCGTCCATTCGCGAGAGGAGCACCGGATCGGTGGGCACGCGGAAGGGGAGCCGGCACAACACCACCACCTGCAAGGTCTCACCGGGAGAGTCGATCCCCTGCCAGAAGCTGTCGGTCGCGAAGAGGCAACTCGCGGTATCGGCGCGAAACTGCTGGAGGAGGCGGCCTCGCTCGTCATCTCCCTGACGAAAGAGCGTAATGCCGCGACCGTCCGCCCAGGGCTTCACGCGCTCGTACACCTCCCGAAGCATCTGGTACGACGTGAACAGGACGAGCCCTTTTCCTTCCGAAATATCCAGAACCCGAACAAGAAACCCCGCCAACCACGCGGTGTACCCGTATTCCGCCGGTTCCGGGGCGTCCTGGGGCAACCCAAGCAGTACGTTCCGTGCGTAGTCGAAGGGTGACGGGAAGATCCCCCGGCGCGACTCCCCCTGATCCATGCCGATTCGCCCCGCCCAGTAGTCGAAACTGTCCGCGACCGTCAGGGTTGCGCTGGTGAAGACGACCGTCTCGTAGGGCCGGTACACCGCTTCCTGCATGACCGGACCGATGTCGATAGGGGTTTCCAGAAAACGAATAACCGCCTCTTCGCTCCGGTCGCGGACCCGCTCCATCCAGTGCACCAGATCCGGCCTGGTGTCGTACTCCCGGAAGCTCTCGCACAGAGCGGCAATGTCCTGCAATCGGCGAAGAACCATCCCCAGGTCATACGCATCATCGCTCTCCTGCGCGTCCTCCGGGAGATCCTGGACTGCATCCCGGGTCTCTTCCACGAGGGACAGGAGACGACTCTGCAGCTCCGCCAGCTCCGCGTGGATCTGCGAAATCGTCTCCCCGGGAAGCTCCGGACCAACGCGGACGGGGAGTGCGTCACCGAGGAGCGCCGAGACGCCGAGGTTGGTTTGCCGCGCCTGCTCCCGGACCGCCTCAACGCGCTCGACCAGGGCGTTCCAGGAGCCGGGACGGTCCGCCCGCCGGGCGAGGTCGTGGACCAAGCCGAGGCGACGCGACGTTCGAGCGCGGGAGAGCCGTCCGAGATGCTTCATGATCGACCAGAGTGAGAAACCCCGGGAAAAGAAGCTCGTTGCGCTCGACTCAATGCTGTGCGCTTCATCGAAGATCAACCTCGTGAAGGGTGGAAGGATGACCGTGGTGTCGAAACCCAGGCCGCGCAGGCGCAGGGAGAGGTCCGAAAACAGAAGGTGGTGATTAACCACGAGGAGCTTGGCCGCGGCGGCGCGCCGCCGCGCCTGAACGAGGAAGCAATCACCGCGGCTGCGGCAGCGATGCGCCGAGCAGGAGTCGGCGTCGGAGTTGACTCGCTGCCACACCGACTCATTCGGCATGAAAGGCAGATCGCTCCGGCTTCCCGTCGCGGTCTCAGCGGCCCACTTCTGAATAGCCTCCAGCTCGGGATGGGGTTCCTGGAAAAGCTGGGCTTCGCCCAGCTCCTCTTCTAGGCGCCGGGGACAGAGGTAGTTACCGCGGCCCTTGACCAGAACGGCTTCGACATTGGTCTTCAACAGCGTCTGCGCCAGGGGAATGTCCTTCTCGACAAGCTGCTGTTGCAGATTGATCGTTGCCGTGGAGACGACGACGCGCTCGTTGTTGCGGTCCGCCCAGGCCAGCGCCGGAATGAGGTAGGCCATGGACTTCCCGACCCCCGTACCCGCTTCCGCGGCCAGGAGACCGCCCTCGTTGAAGCTCGCAACCACGGCACGCAGCATGTCCATCTGGGAGTGTCGCGGCTCGAACTGCGGCAGCGCCTCGCTCAAAGCGCCGCCGTCGTCCAGGAGTCCTGACAGCGCCTCCCCGTCCAGCGGCTCAACCGGTGGAATGATGACCGGCTCCACCAGAACGTAGATCTGGGAGACGTCATTGTTGACGATGTAGGAACCGATGCCCTGATTACCCAGCTCCGCGGCCACTTCAACGTCCGCCGGTGAGGGGCGCAAGACTCCGCCGGGATGGTTATGGATGACGACATCGCCCTGCACCAGGTGGGGAAGCGGGGCGGGTGTCGACGACGGGTCCCCGCGGGCCACGACACGCACCTCGGTTACCGTTCCCTCATGATCGGCCCGGCACACCGCCGTGATCTCGTTGCCCTCGGCGTCCTGTATTGCCCGGCGAAGCTCCTCCAGGGCGTCGGAAGAGAGGTGTGAATCCGCACGCATGAGCCGTTCGATAGTACCGAAGGAGCCGCTCCCGTGCAATCCGGCGAAGAGGCGGCGGGAATGCACGCGCCGCGGTTGCGTGCGCGGCGGGGCGACGGGAATGCACGCGCCGCGGTTGCCGCGGGGCGGCGGCGGGGGGACGACGACAGCGCGGTACGCCGCCTTGACACCCCCAGGGGCACTCTTTACCTTAACGTGCAATTCGCACCACAAGGGGTCGGACCATGGCGAGTCGGATCGATGTGGCCGTGCTTGGCGCAACCGGTACGGTCGGACAGAAGTTCGTGTTGCTTCTCGAGGGCCATCCTCTCTTTCGTATTCGGGAGGTTGTGGCGTCGGAGCGGTCCGCCGGCAAACCATACGGCGAGACGTGCAACTGGAAACAGGATCGCCCCATTCCGGAAGACGTTGCACGCCTCACGGTCAAGTCCTTGGATGCCGCACTGAGCGCTCCGGTGCTCTTCTCGGGTCTCGATTCGAGTGTCGCCGGCGAAGCCGAAACGCGCTTGGCCGGTGCGGGGCACTTCGTCGTCAGCAACTCGAAGAACCACCGCATGGACCGGGACGTGCCACTGGTCATACCGGAGATCAACAGCGATCATCTGGCCCTGGTGAAGACCCAGAAGCACGGCGGCGCCATTGTCACCAACCCCAACTGCTCGACCATGTTCCTCACCATGGCCCTGGCACCGCTCCACCGCGCCTTCGGTGTGGAGGCGGTGGCCGTGACCACCATGCAGGCAATCTCCGGGGCCGGCTACCCCGGCGTTCCCTCAATGGACATCCTCGGCAACATAATTCCCTACATCGCCGGAGAGGAAGACAAGGTCGAGACCGAAACCCAGCGCATCCTCGGCACCCTCGACGGCGACGCGATCACGCCGGCACCGTTTCCGGTGAGCGCACAGTGTAACCGCGTTCCCGTCTTCGATGGTCACACCGAAAGCGTCTCGGTGCGCCTCTCGGGCTCTCCGAATCCTGAGGACATTGCAGAGGCGTTGCGAAGCTTTCGGGGGACGCCTCAGGAACACGACCTGCCCAGCGCGCCGGCGCACCCCCTGAGGGTCATGGAGCAACCGGATCGACCACAACCCGCCCGGGACATCTGGGTCGACAAGGGAATGGCCACCATGGTCGGCCGAATCCGTCCCTGCCCCGTCATGGGAGCGAAGTTCATGGTCATGGGACACAACACGGTTCGGGGAGCCGCCGGCGCGGCGATCCTCAACGCCGAGACAGCACACGCCCTGGGGTATCTCTCTTCATGATCCTCCTCAAGTTCGGGGGAAGCTCGGTGCGCGACGCCGAGTGGATCACTCGCACCATAAGAATCGCCGAGAGTCAGCTGGACCGGGCACCGGTCCTCGTGGCCTCCGCCATGGGCAAGACCACCGACGCCCTCGTGGGGGCGGCCGAGTCCGCCCGGGCGGGGGATCATGCCGCCGTTGTCGCGGCGGTTGACGCCCTCGAGGCATCCCACGAAGAGGCCCTTCGCGCGGTGGGTCCCTCCGCGGGGGTGGAGCCGGCGTCACCCCGGAGCCTTGGGGATGCCGAAAGCCCCGTCGCACGGCTTCGTGCACTCTTCCAGGAAATGCGCAACCTCCTCCAGGGGGTCACCCTGATCCGGGAGTGCTCCCCGCGCACCATGGACGCCCTCCTGTCCTTCGGGGAACGCCTTTCCACTCTCATCATCTACGCCGGAGCGCAGGCTCGAGGCGTCTCATGCACCCTTCATGACAGCCGGGAGCTCATCAGCACGGACAGCAACTTCGGCGCGGCGGCTCCCGACTTCCCGGAGACGACTCGACTGCTCCGCGCCGCAGTGCGCCCGCGCGCCGGGGAGCTGAGCATCCTTCAGGGCTTCATTGGGTCGGACCCTTCAGGGGTCACCACGACGCTCGGTCGCGGCGGCTCCGACTACACGGCAACCATCGTGGGGGCCGCCCTCGGTGCCGAAGAAGTCCAGATCTGGACCGATGTTGACGGCATTATGAGCGCAGATCCGCGAATCGTTCCGGAGGCACGAACCCTTCGCGACATAAGCTACGTCGAGGCGGCGGAGCTCGCCTTCTTCGGCGCGCGGGTGGTGCATCCCTCCACCATACAACCCGCCATTGAACACGGCATCCCGGTCTACGTGCGCAACACCGCGCGGCCCGACAGCCCGGGCACCCGCATAACCGGGGAGTTCGCTCAACGAGGTGTTCGAGCCCTTACGCTGAAGCCGGGCATTACCGTAATCACCGTGAACTCCTATCGGATGCTCAATGCCTACGGCTTCCTGAGTCGCATCTTCGGAGTCTTCGCGCGGCACCAGGTGTCCGTTGACCTGGTCGCCACCTCGGAGGTCTCCGTAAGCACCACCGTGGATACCCCGCACGACATCACCGGCGTAGTTCGCGATCTGGAAGAGCACGGGCAGGTCACCGTTGAGAGGGAGAAGGCCATCCTGTCTCTGGTGGGGAAGGATCTGTGGAAGGACACCGGGGTCCTGGCTCGGGTCTTTCAGACCCTCGAGGGGATCCAGGTACGGCTGATCTCACTGGGCTCGTCCGACACCAACCTCTCGCTGGTGGTCTCCCAGGGCAACGGCGTGGACGCCATGCGTCGCCTCCATGACGCCTTCTTCTCCCCGGAATAGCACCTCCGTACCGGTATGCGTCCGAATGCCCCGTAAGGCTTGTTGATCATCACGAGGAGCTATATGATTGCCCCCGTTGTGGACATCTTCGACAAGCTGAATCGAATCATAGACTCATTCATCGACGAACCTTCCGACGCCGGGACGGGTCGCTACGACCCCGACATGAGCGAGGCGTGGGAAGAGCTCGAGAGCTTCATGCGCGGAGGCAACTACGACGGGGATCCCCAGGATCATCGCAGTGGTCACGATTCTACCGGCACGCGCCCCGGCACGCGCCCGGGCGGGGTGCCCTCGGAGCTCGTGCGCGACTTCCACAACCTGGAGGTACCCGTCGGAGCCCCCTGGCAGGAAGTCCAGCGCGCCTACAAGAGCCAGTTGGCCCAGTACCACCCCGACAGATACGCAAGCAACCCGAAGAAGTACGCAACCGCCACGGAAATCGCCAAGCAGATCAACTACTCGTACCAACGGCTGAAGCAGTACTACGGCAACCGCGCCTCATAGAGCCGCTCCAAGAGCCGCTCCAATCGACCGGGGCTACCGGTCTTCCGCTATGCCGCTTTCGGTGCGCTCCCCCTGGCCCTCCGGGTCCGGCGGATCCTGCGCCTCATCCGGCGAGCCGGACAGCTCCTCCGGGTCCCGTGAGTCCGTCGGGGCGGAGCCGCGGCTCTGTGGCTTCGCCTCGTCGAGATGGTATTCGCTGATCTTGCGGTGCAGAGTCTTCCGCCCGATACCCAGGACTTCGGCGGTTCGGCTCTTGTTGCCGTTCTGCTGGTTCAGGGTACTGCGGATCATCTCCTGCTCCGCTTCGGCGAGAGTGGACCCCATGGGAATGCGAACGTAGTTGTTCTCAGGCTCGCTCGTCACCGAAGGGGGGAGATCGTCGGTGGTGATGATGTTCCCCTTGCACATGACCACGGCGCTCTCAATGACGTTGCGGAGCTCCCGGATGTTCCCGGGCCAGGCGTAGTTGTAGAGCGAAGACCGCGCCTTCGGGTCGATCCCCTCCACGGCCTTGTTGTTCTCCTGTGCAAACTCCCGGATGAAGGCCGACACCAGGAGGGGAATGTCTTCCTTGCGTTCCCGCAGGGGCGGAATGTGGATGTTCACTACGTTGAGTCGGTAGTAGAGGTCCTCGCGGAAGCTCCCTCTTTCGATCTCCGCCTTGAGATCCTTGTTCGTGGCCGAGATGATTCGCACGTCGACTTCCAGAGTCTCCTCACCGCCGACGCGCTCGAAAGACTTCTCCTGAATCACTCGGAGAATCTTGATCTGAACGCTCTGACTGATCTCACCGATCTCATCCAGGAAAATGGTGCCCATGTGAGCAAGCTCGAATCGGCCGCGCTTTCTCGCAACGGCGCCGGTGAAGGACCCCTTCTCGTGGCCGAAGAGCTCGCTCTCCAGGAGAGATTCCGAGAGTGCCGCGCAGTGTACCTTGATGAAGGGCTTGTCTTTCCGGTTCGACAGGGTGTGGATGGCGTCCGCAATCAGCTCCTTGCCGACACCGCTTTCGCCCGTGATCAGAACGCCGGCCTTGGTCGGGGCCACCTGCTTGACCACGTCCAGGACCTTGTTCATTTCGCTGCTCTTGCCGATTATGTTGGAGAATTGCCGGCGCTGCTGCTGAAGCTCCTCCTGCATGGCGCGGTGCTGGAGCACCAACTCGCGGGTGGAGAGGGCGCGCTTCACCAGCAGACTCAGCCGATCGAGGTTCACCGGCTTGGTCACAAAGTCAAAGGCTCCGTCACGCATTGCCTGCACCGCGGTCTCAATGGTGCCGTGTCC
Organism: uncultured Spirochaetaceae bacterium; assembly: GCA_964623865.1. Taxonomy (GTDB): domain Bacteria; phylum Spirochaetota; class Spirochaetia; order DSM-27196; family PWMO01; genus CAYFQV01. The sequence continues at coordinate 8,069 of CAZUVX010000009.1, forward strand.
GGTCAGAATGATTACGGGAATGGTCGGCCATGAGTCGACGACGCGGCGCAGGAGCTCTTCTCCGGACAGCCGCGGCATCCTGAGATCCGCAATGACCAGATCGATCTCTTCCTGATGGATAATGTCCAGGGCCTCCTGGCCGTCACGGGCAAGAAACGTCTCGTGCCCATCCATCTCGAGAGCCTTGCTGAGACCCTCCCGGATGTTGCGTTCGTCATCAACGATCAAGACGTTGAACTTCATGCATTCTCTCCACGGAAGCTGAGTAAGCGGCGCTCTCGCTGCGGAACCGGAAGGGATAGCGTGAAGGTGGTACCCTTACCCTCTTCGGTCTCAACCGAGACCTCGCCGAGGTGCTCCTTGACGACCTTGTAGACCAGCGTGAGGCCGATTCCCGAGCCGAAATCCTTCGTCGTGAAGTAGGGCTCGAAGATCTTCTCGACGACCTCGTCGCTCATTCCTACGCCGGTGTCGGCAATGCTGAGTTGCACCTCATCTCCACGCCGTTCGGTCCATACACGGAGGGTGCCGCCCTCGGGCATGGCGGCAATGGCGTTCTTGATGATGTTCATCAGCGCCTGCTTCAGGTACTTCTCATCCACCTCTATCTTCGGCAGCGACGGTGCGAGATCCACCGAGAGGTCAATATCGCTCGTCTCGAGCTCATACTGCACGAAGTCAAGGACTCCTCTGACCACCTCGTTCAGATCCCCTTCGGTGAGCTCGACGTTCATGGGACGCATTGCGAAGAGGAAGTCGACGACGATCTTGTTCAGTCGACTTACCTCCTCGTTGACCACATCTATGTAGCCCTGCACCCGGTCGCGATCAATCTTCGATTCCTGCAGTGACTTCTGCACGAGCTGGATGTGGATCCCGATTGATCCCAACGGGTTCTTGATCTCGTGAGCAACCCCCGCCGCCAGAGTTGTCAGCGACGCGAGACTCTCCGCCCGACGCAGGCGCGCTTCCTTGCTCTTCCTGTCGGTAATGTCCTCGACGTGGAGGATGTTGCCCTGAATGTGCCCCTCCTTCACAACAGGGAGCACGCTCATGGCAAGCGTTCGACTCGAGCCGGCGGGTCCAAGCGTGAACTCCTGATCGTACACCGACTCCTGATTCAACAGCGCATCCCGGACAAAACCGGAGATCTCCTCGTCCGCGATCGTCTCCCAGATGCGCCGCTCGAAGATGTCCGGACCGGCAAGAGGCACGAGACGCTCCGCCGGCTTGTTCACGAGAATGAGACTGTGTTCCTCGTCGGAAACGAGAACGCCCTCCGTGAGCGAGTCGAGCACGCTCTCCAGTCGTTCGTTTTCGTTGGCAAGATCAAAAATGAGTGCGTGAATCTGCTCTGAGTCGAGCTTCGGCAGCTTCTGAAGGGCCCGCTCAATGAACTTCCGCATGGTGCTCCATCTTGTACATCAGATCCTCGAGGACGTTGTGGAGAGACATGTTCAACACCTCCGTCCGGTGCGCCGCCTCCGCTACCGCTTCACCGACGCGGCGCCGGTCCAGGACCGCTTCCACCTCACCCCCCACCGGAGCCTCATTCTCCGCCCCACCACCAGCGGGGCGCTCCGATGACCCGCCGGCGACGCTCCCCGCAAGATTGCGCAACAGCTCTTCGAAGAACCCGCGGTATCCGTTGCGACCCAGATTTGTGTCGATGTCTTTGGCCAACGCCTCGAGAGCGGCGTGTCGCTCCCAGCCCGGAGTTGCCCGGATGAGTTCTGCGGCTCGCCGAGCCATGTGGGAGACCGTCTCTCGCTCCTGTTCGCCGGCGTGACTCAGAAAGTACTCGCGCAGAGAGTGGGAATCAACGTCGCTGTCCCGGAAGATGCGCTCGATCACCGACCGCTCCGTTGCAGTCCCGCGGGGCCCGAAGGTGTACGTGCGGGCGCGGGAACGCACGGTTTCGATAACCGCCTGGCCCCGCTCGGCAATGAGAATGAAGTGAACGGACGCCGGCGGTTCCTCGAGAATCTTCAGCATGGCGTTCCGGGACGCCTCATTCAGCCCTTCGGCATCGTCAATAATGGCCACCTTCGCCGGCCCGGCAGGCGCAATCCGCGCCCAGAAGGAGAGGTTTCGCACCACCGCAATCGGCGTAAGCTCGCTCGGAATGTGGCGCCGTGCCTCCTCGATCCGTCCCACGATCTCCGTAGAAACCTTCTCCAGATCCCCCTCCGCGCTCAGGGAGCGGTCGGGATCCAGACTGCGGAGCAGCTCCTCCACGTCGTTCAGGATCTCGGTGCACTTCGCCACGCGCTGCTCGTCACCCTCCCACAGGAGCGAATCGAAGCGCCGGGTGAGCTTCCGTACGCTCCGCAGAAAGAGATAGAGCGTCGCCGGCTGAGGGCCACGGAGAAGCGACCGCCGGGCCAGGCGAATCTCCGGCAGGAAATCGCGATTACCCACGAGCATGGTCTCCGGGTGGAGAAGGGCGCGCTGCTGCTCGCAGGCGTGACACCGGCAGCCCCAGCTTCCATCTCCCGTACAGGTCAGACCACGGGCAACCTCCAGAGCGGTGGTAAGCTTCCCGCTGTAGGCGGGCCCCGCGAAGAGCAGCGTGGAGGGCAAGGTTCGGGATCCGATTGAGGTGTTCAGTTGCCCGATCAGGTGCTCGTGACCGAGGATATTCTCAAACACTCTGGGTCCTCTTCGTTATGAACTCCGACGCGTAGGGCAGAAACGGCAACAGCAGTCGCGCGAAGGCGCTTCCCTGGAGGAGCCGTTCCGGATGCACGAAGGGCTGCACCTGGATCACCAGAATCGCTATGAAGGTCAGAAGCACCCCTTCCGCGACGCCGAGAAACAGCCCCAGGGCGTGATCCAGACTCTCAAGGTGAATACGTTCCACTACGCCCTGCAGTCCCTTTTCGAACAGTTTCACAATAGCATAGGCCAGGACGAAGATGCCAAGGAAGGCTACCACTTGACTCCACGCAGAGGAGCCGAAGAACTCCACGATCAGCTCGGCAACCATGGCCGAGAGGAGAACCGCCGCCAGGATCCCGGCCACCACGGAGGCCATGGACATGAGCTCCCGGACGAATCCGCGAACCCCGGCGCGTATGGTCGTGAACACCACGAGAAGTGCAAAGACGAAGTCGATGGCTGAAACCTGCATATCCCTTATGGCTACCAGTATCGTCGGCTATGAAGATTATCGGCGGACCGCCGCCGCTCGAAGAGTCGCGGCAATCAACGGTGCAGCCTCGGCGGCGCCGAACGACGCGGCCGCTTCGGACATGCGGCGTAATCGCTCCGCGTCATCCAGAAGTGACTCGATCGCATCCGCGACGGCCGGGGCGGTTGCCGCATCTCCGATAAGGGAGACTGCGGCCCCTGCTTCGCCGTAAACCTGCGCGTTTCGAACCTGATCTCCCCGTGAGCTGCCGAACATCAGCGGGATCAGCACGGCGGGGGTTCCCGTCGCGGCGAGCTCCCACAGGGTTCCCGCTCCGGCACGGCAGACCACCAGGTCCGCCGCGGCCAGGATGTCCGGAAACTCCTCCACCAGGAAGTCGAATGAGACGTAGTCGGAGGCATTCGCCTCCGGAGCGGGATGCAGTCCCCGCTGGTGCACGAGGTCGGCGCGCCTTCTCAACCTCGGCGCAATCTCCCGGACTATGCCGTTGATCTGCGCAGCTCCCCGGCTGCCGCCGGCGAAGAGCACAATGGGGCGCTCCCCGGTGAATCCGCAGAACGCGCGTCCCGCCGTGGGATCCGCCTGAAGGACTCGCCGTCGCACGGGATTCCCCGTGACGACCAACCGATCCTGGAGCCGCCTCGGGTAGTGGATCCGACTGCCTTCGTACGGTATGAACACCTGCCGGGAGCAGCGCGCATTGATCCGTGTTGCCAGACCCGGATCGACGTCCGACTCGTGGCTGTACACGGGTATGCGAAGAATCCACGCCGCAATAGCCGGCGGCACACTGACGAAGCCACCCTTCGAGAAGAGTGCGATCGGGCGCAGCCGGCCCAGCAGGAACAGAGATGCAACGAGGCCGGCAAGGACACGCAGCATATCCGGCAGGTTGGCAAGGGAAGGATAGCGCCGGAGCTTTCCGGCGGGAATGCTCCAGAAGGGCAGCCCGAAGGAGGCGACGATCTCGCGCTCAACACCCTTGGCCGAGCCGATCCAGCCGACTCTGCCCTCCCATTGTTCGGATAACACCTCGGCCACGGCGAGTCCCGGGAATACATGGCCTCCTGTACCGCCGCCGGTGCAAATGATCAGATCGTCACTCATGAGTTTGTGTCGCTACCACTCAGGCTGTATATTCGAGGCTATCATGAAGAATCCAGCCAAAGCAACGCGCACCTTGATCATGGCTTTTCTGGTGCTACCGCTCCTCCACCTCGGGGCGGAACCTGAAGTAACGGGGTCGATTCGCAACCTCCCCGTGTACGACCTGGACTCACTCTTCCCTCATCTCTCAGAGGAGGATCTTGAAGCGTTGCGTGGTGACGGAAAGATCACCGCCTTCACGAATCCCGGATACAGCGTTGATCTGGGACCGAGAATCTGGACGGTCGAAGATGTCGCCGAGAGCCTGGAGGAGCTCGATCCGGCCTTTGCTCTCGAGTCCGTGTACCTCATTCCCATTCAGGATCAGATCCGTGAGGCGGAGGACCCCGAGCTCTTCATCTACAACGTCCTGAGATCGATCAGCACCATGGAAGGATTGCAGTACTACTCTCACACCCGGGAGAAGTGGCGCGAGCTGTTTCACGAATCCATGGTCGTTGCGGAGCCCGACAGCCGCACCCCGATTCCCGATCCGACGGTGGAATCAGTTCCCGGCCACGACGAGATCTACGCCTATCAGCACGACTCCAGCTTCGGTAAGAACACCTACACCGTGACGTACCGGTACGCGGAAGGGGCCTACTTCCTGCGCCTTATCAACATCTCCCGTATTCGCTATCTCGGGATGGTGCCGGTGGTTTCCCGCGAATCCATGCACGTCTACGTAAGCGTGGCGGCGACCGACGAAGGTCTCGTGTTCTACGGCCACGCCGCGGTGGACGTGCTGACTACGCTCGGCCTGGAAGCGCGTCTCCGCCGCAGCTTCGAGAATCGTGTCGAGGCGATCTTCACATGGTTTCAGGACCAGGTGGAAGAGCGCGGTCCAACGGCATTTCTGAAGCCCGCGGGGTTGTAGAAACAACGGTTCCTAACCAAAATCTCACACAAACCTTACTGTTATCTCAAGAATCGCCCCTAATCTTCCAAATATGTTGCTGCAGTGTCACGGACACTAACAAGACTCTCTCATTGACCGTGGGGCGGGTGGCGTCGTTGCGAAGCGGTCCGCCATGGAGGGCACGACTTGCAGGCACCGGGAGAAGGGTATTTAATGGGGCAACCTGAAGAGGCACAGCCGCCGGGAGAGGTACGAATGGAAGGCCGCACACATCTGACCGCCCAACTCAATGCGATGTACGAGGATACCCTCAAACTCAGTGCTCTCGTCGAAGAAGCCCTCAAGAAGGCCCTGGCGGCACTGTCGATGGGGGACTCCCAGCTTGCGCAGACCGTCATTGAGAACGACGCGCGCATAGATGAGCTCCAGCTGGAGATCGACAACCACTGCACCCGCATGCTCGCTACGGAGCAGCCCGTGGCGCACGACCTGCGGGAAATCCTTGCAGCCATGAAGATCTCCAGCGACCTGGAACGAATCGGCGATCACGCACGACATCTGGCCAAGGCTGCAACCAACATTTCCGACAGCGCCTTCATGGCGACGATCCCTTACATCCAGGATATGGGTGAGCTCGGCATCACCATGGTGCACGATGTCATAACCGCCTTCGTCGATCAGGACGCCGACAAAGCAACCGAGATCGCGGAACGGGATGATGAGCTCGACGCCATGCACCGAACGCTCTACAAGAAGGTCCTGGATATCATGAGGAAGAACCCGGAGAAGATCGACAAGGGCATGGACATCATGTTCCTGAACCGCTTCCTGGAGCGTCTCGGGGATCACGTCACCAACATGTGCGAGTGGGTCGTGTTTTCTAAGCGAGGGGAGCATGTCGAGCTTAACAAGTAGCGACGACAGGGAACGGAAGGTCAAGGAACGCGTCCTGGTAGTTGACGACGAGAAGGACATTCGGGAGTTGATTCAGTACAACCTGAATAAGGAGGGCTACCTGGTTCACAGCGTCGCCACCGGGGAAGAGGCCATGGAGGCGGTACAGACGCAGCCACCGGATGCGGTGGTCCTGGACCTCATGCTGCCCGGCCTGGACGGCCTGGAAGTGTGCAAGAGGCTGAAACAGAACCCCGAGACCAGCGCCACTCCGGTGATCATGCTCACCGCCAAGTCTGAGGACAGCGACATTGTCACCGGCCTGGAGCTTGGTGCCGATGATTACGTCACGAAGCCGTTCAGCCCGAAAGTCCTGATCGCGCGGCTCCGGGCGGTTCTGCGACGCGCGGCCGAGGGGGCCGAGGCCGGCGCAGAGGAGACCCGCATCACCGTCCACGACATTACCGTCGACGTATCGCGACACGAAGTGTTCATTGACGGCCGGGAAGTCAACCTCTCCGCCACGGAGTTTTCCATCCTGGAGTTTCTTGCGCGCAATCCCGGCTGGGTCTTTTCGCGGAACAAAATCATTGACAGCGTCAAGGGAAAGGACTACCCGGTTACCGAACGCAGCGTAGACGTGCAGATCCTGGGCCTGCGAAAGAAGCTCGGGGAGCACGGCCACTACATCCAAACGGTCCGTGGCGTGGGCTACCGCCTCCAGGCGGAAGACTGACGCGATATCGGCTTTGCACCGCCGCGGCAGCCACCGGTGGGAGCCACCGGTGGGAGCGCATCGCGGACATGAGGGTCAACGGCATGGGAACACGCCAGTTCGGGACGCGTCGCTTCCTCCGGCACCGGTCGTAAGTGCTCATGCGAAAGACACTGCTTACTCAGGTTCTACCCCTCTATCTCGGACTCGTTGCCGTTGCCCTCGGAGGACTCACAACGAGCATTGTCCGGCAGGACGGCGCCGCCCTGCGAGCCGAGACGCTCGAGCACCTTCGGATGGGCTACTCCCTGTTACTGCCGTACGTGCTGCACGACGCGGGTGATCGCCGGGAGGGCTCGTCGAATGGAGGGGGCGACCAGAACGGCGCAACGCCCCCATCCGTGACTACGCAGCTGCGGGCACTCGAGGACGCCGCAGGCGTTGCGGCCGCTCTCTTCACCAGGGACGGAACACCCGCCCTGGAGCATCCGGACATCCCCGCGGACGACACGGTCGCCGCGCTGGTTGCCGAAGTAGAGAGAACGGGCCGCCCCGCCCACAGCTTTCGGAGCGCGCCCGACGGCTCGGTGCTCTTCGCGGGACCAGTTCCCGGAGGGGAGCACCAGGACGGCGACGCGACCGACGGCTTGATCGCGGTGTTACAGACGCAGCTTCCGGAAGAGTCCTCCCTGCGCCGACGGGTCGTACGGTCGGTCGTTGCGACGGGCGTCTTCATATTCCTGCTCTCTCTGGTCTTTCTGTTGATTATTGCCCGACGGCAGACACAGCCCCTCCAATCCATTCAGGATGCAGCAAACCACTTCGCTGCGGGGGATCTGGACCACCGCTTGCGCCTTGAACGCCCTCAGGAGATGGCAACGGTTGCACGCACCCTCAACAGCATGGCGGCTCAGCTTTCGTGGCAAATCGCCCGGATCCGCCGACAGCGCAACGAGCTGGAAGCGATCCTCTCCGCCATGGTCGAGGGGGTCATTGTCCTGGACGAGTCCCTGCGCATCAAGTCCATGAATGCCGCGGCGGCCCAGCTCTTTCAGGTGAACGCCCACGCCGGACTGGGCAAGTCCGTCATCCAGTACCTTCGGAACTCCAACCTCGCGGACTTCGCGGAACGGACGCTTAGAAGCGATTCTCCCGTTGAAGAGAACATGGTGATCTACAACCGGGATGTGATGCATCTCCAACTCCACGGAAGCGTAGTGAGAGGAGAGGAAGGCGAGCCCGGGGGCGTACTCATCGTCCTCAATGATATCTCCAGGCTCAAACGCCTCGAGAACATGCGCAAGGACTTCGTCGCGAACGTGTCCCACGAGCTGAAGACCCCGATCACCTCCATCCTGGGTTTCGTAGAGACCCTGTCGGAGGGCGCCGTTGAGGATCCCGACAGTGCGCGGCGCTTTCTGCAGATCATCGGGGACCACACGAACCGGCTCAATCTCATTATTGAGGACCTTCTGAGTCTCTCGCGCCTGGAGTCTTTCGACAACGAGATCCACCGGGAGTGGTGCACCGTCCAGGAGATCGTCAATCGCACCAAGGCGGACACGACGACTCAGGCCCACGCCAGGAGCATACGGATCATCGACTCCTACGCAGGCAACGTCTACGCGTACGTCAACCAGAACCTGATGGAACAGGCACTCACCAACCTCGTCGACAACGCCGTGAAGTACAGCGATGAAGGCTCCCGGGTCCGGATAGACGTGACGAACAAGGCGGGGATCTTGACGATGGAGGTCTCCGACACGGGCATCGGAGTTCCCCGGGAGGAGCTCGACCGCATCTTCGAGAGGTTCTATCGGGTGGATCGGGCGCGGAGCCGACGCCTCGGCGGGACCGGGCTGGGCCTGGCCATCGTGAAGCACATCGCCCTGGCCCACGGCGGCACCGTGGAGATCTCCAGCACCCTTGGCGAGGGAAGCACCTTCACCCTCTCGGTGCCGTCGGGGGAGGAGGATCTCGGGGCGTAACGGCCGCTGCGCCGAGGATTCCTCCGGTCCCGCCGCTGTCTCAACTGTCCACTTCGACCTCGACGCGATTCCGGCCGCGCTGCTTTGCCGCATACATGGCGCGGTCCGCCCGGGAGACCCACATGTCCCGAGTCTCCCCCGAACGAAAGCGGGCCACCCCAATCGAGGCGGTTACTGCAATCGCCGCACCGTCGCACTCCACCGATTCGCCGGCACAGCGCACCCGAATGCGATCGGCCACGACGGCTGCGCCGGCAAGAGAGGTATTCGGCAGGACCATGACGAACTCCTCGCCGCCGTACCGGCCTGCGTAGTCGTACTTTCGCCGCTCGTTCCGGAGGATCTCCCCGAATCGGCGGATCACTGCGTCGCCGCAGGCATGGCCTCTTTCATCGTTCACAGTCTTGAAGTGATCAATGTCGATCATGAGGAGGCACAGTCCGCTGTCGCTGCGCAGACTGCGCTCTATCTCTACGTCGAGCACGTGGAAGAGGCTCATCCGGTTCATCAAGCCGGAAAGCGAGTCGTACCGGGCAACGCGCTGGAGGCGGCGGTTCATTCGGGCGAGGTCGCGGTTCTGCTCCTCAATGCGATCGTAGGCGCTGCGCAGATGCACGTTTTGATCGAGAACGCGTGCGGAGAGCTGCTCCTCTTCTTTGGCCGCCCGGCGATAAAACTCCCGCTCGTGGATGACATCGAGCTGATCCCGCAACCGGATATGCGCCGCCCGGACCCGAAGCTTCACCTCCAGCGCCTCCACCGGCTTCCCGACGAAGTCATCCGCCCCCGCCTCCAGCGCCCTGCGAAGCGTCTCATCATCCGTGCGCTTGGCCATGAGTACAATCTGCAGCGCCCGATTGTAGAAGAGCCGGCGCACCTCCTTTGTGAGGGCGACGCCGTCCCCATCACAATGATCCAGATCTATGATTATGATCCCCGGTGCCGGTGACGATGTCTCCTTCTCTCCGGAGTCCTCGACGTCACGGTCGGCAACGGTCGCCTGAAGCTGCCGGAGTGCCGCATCCGCGGAGACAGCCGCCCCGACCACGTACCCTTCCTCGCCAAGAACCCTCTCAATGTGCTGTCGACTCCCGCCTTCCCCGTCCACGAGGAGGACGCGTCGTGGATCGGCCACGGGTTGGGTCGTCCGTTCCGTCACGTCGTCTCCGTCACTTCCTTCACACAATGTACCGCAGGATGACCTGTGACCCGCCGATCACGGCTCCGAGGAGGGCCCCGAACAAGTTGATCCACTTCAGATGTCTGGCTATGACCATCAGCAAGAGATCCTCTACCCGCTTCACGTCGAGGCTGTTGACGCGATCCACGACGAGCTGCTGAACGTCCAGCGTTTCCAGAACCTGGGGAAGTCGCCGTTCCACCATGAGGGCGACCTGCCGGGTCGCGGCCTGGTCGATCTTCCGCTTCTGCCGGGTGGGGATTCGAAGGATCCGCTGGAGACTCTCTCTCTGCAGGCGCTCGCGGAAGCGGTGCACCGCACTACGCAACTCCTCCGCCAGGCGTTCAGTCGTTCCCTTCTTCTGGAGCCAGGAATCCACGGCGCCGACTAGGTACTCCACCGCCTGGTCGCGTCGGATCTCCGCAACACCGGCAAGGATCTCCTCAACTGAGCGGTGGCCGTTTCGCTCAATGGAGCGCTCAACGCTTTCGATCAGCTGGTCCCGCACCTCCGGGCGATCGACCACGCCGGCAACGTGATCGAGGAGCTTCTCGAAGAGCTGGGGAATGTTGATGTTGCCGACGGCGGCAGCCTCCCGCATGCCCTGCGCCTGGATCTGCTTCATGGCGTCGATACCCGCCTGGATGATGCGCTCCTTGTTGGCGGGATCCCGCCCCGCGTCCGAGAGGAGGCCAATGATATCGTCCACGATCTCCGGCATCTTCTCCTCGAGTTGCCGGTCGTACTGCGCCGCGGTTACGAAGAAGCGCTGCATTACGGTGAGCTTTTCCAGGACGCGACGCAGCAGCGTCTTGCCCCGGACGCTCAGCTCTCGGCGCACGTCGGGCCTGTTCAGCCACCGCAGAATGTGCTCCAGGGTTGGATCGTAGACCCCGACCATGACCCGGGCGATCTCCGAGACCACCCCGTCGGTCAGGAAGCGCTGCATGGGCGCATCCGCGGTGAGCTGCCGATTCAGCCATTCGTGCCCGACGTCCAGAATAGTCCGGCGCAACTCTCCTTCGGAGAAGGTCGACAGGAGGCGCTCGAGAAAGCGTCGGCGGGAACCCTCACCCGGGAGCACATCGGCGAGTCTGGAGGACATGAATGTGTCGATGCCTGCGACCACGGCATGATCCACGACGCTCTTGAACTCCGAGGAGCGCAGGAGGTCCGGGACGCGAAGGGTTATCCACTCCTCGATTCGGTCGAAGGTACGGGCGTAGGTATCGCTCGGCTCGAACCCGACGGGGCGGCTCATGAAGCTCTCGGTGAAGTTACCGATCCCCCGTTCGAGGCTGCTGTAGAACTTCTCGGAGGCGATGTGCCGGCGCACCGTTTCCTCGGTAAGCAGATGGGCGGACACCATGCGTCCAATGCTCTCTGCGAGCTGGTAGCGCTGCTTCGGGATGATGCCGGGTGTAAGGGGCACTCTGATGCCGAGAACCCGCTTCTCCGTCAGCGGTCGGAACAGCATGCGGATTGCAATGTAATTCGTAACGTACCCGATCACCGCCCCCAGAAAGACCGGGAGCACGATCGGCAGAACACTGATTACCCACTCACTCATTCATCTGCTCCCCGATTCAATACCTGACGAGATGCGTTCTCCGCGCGCGCGCGCGACTCGTACAGCGTGACGGCGGACTCGCGGACCCAACCGTCGACACCCTCATCTGCAATGCGAAACCATCCCCCCTCACCGCTTCCGGATCTCCGCTCAATGACCTCCGTTACTTCCACAACAATGCCGCGGCGCACGTAGTCCTTGATAGGAGCGTCCGGCCGCGGCTCCTCCCGGACGCGGACGTAGCTCCCGGACACGACGCCCCAGCGGTCACGCACTGCGACAATCGGCGTCTCCGGAAGCTCAATGCGCTCCACCCGGGGCCTGCGATCGCAGCTTGTAACGCCGATTGCCGCGATGAGTAGCATCGCCGTGGCGCCGAGACGGAGCATTGCGTTCATGCGGTATCCGCCTGATCCTTCAACGCGTTGATCTCGTCCCGGATAACTGCAGCCTCCTCGAACTCGAGATTCTTGGCGTGCTCGAGCATCTGCTCTTCGAGCTTCTTGATCAGCTTCTTCCGTTCCGCCGGGATCAACACGTTGTAGGAGCTCTTGAGGATATCTATCGAGATGCGCTCGTTCTGCTGCTTCTCCTCCTTCTGTCGCACGATTATGTCGTGGATCGCCTTCTCGATTGTTCGCGGCGTAATGCCGTGCTTCTCGTTGTACTCGAGCTGGACCCGCCGGCGCCGCTCCGTCTCCTCCATGGCTTCCCGCATGGCGTCGCTCACCCTGTCGGCGTACATGATCACCTTCCCGTTCACGTTTCGTGCCGCCCGACCGATCGTCTGGATCAGGGAGGTGCTCGACCGGAGGAACCCGATCTTGTCTGCATCCAGAATGGCAATGAGGGATACCTCCGGTAGATCGAGGCCCTCTCGCAGCAGATTGATCCCCACGAGCACGTCGAATCGTCCGTACCGCAGGTCCCTGAGCAACTCGACTCGCTCGATTGTTTCGATCTCGGAGTGGAGATATCGTATCCGAACGCCGAGCCCGCCCAGGTAGTCGGCCAGGTCCTCGGCCATCTTCTTGGTGAGGGTGGTAACCAGAACGCGCTCCCCCGCCGCCACGCGCTCCTGGATCCGACCAAAAAGATGGTCGATCTGCCCTTCGGTCCGACGCACCTCGATTTCCGGATCCACCAAGCCGGTGGGGCGAATGATCTGCTCAACGAGCTGTGCGGACTTCTCCACGTCTTCGTCGCTGGGGGTGGCGGACACGAAGACGGTGCGATCGAGAAGCGACTCGAACTCGTCGAACACCAGGGGGCGGTTGTCCAGAGCCGAGGGCAACCGGAAGCCGTACTCCACCAGCGAGAGCTTCCGGGAGCGGTCCCCGGCGAACATCCCGCGAATCTGAGGCACCGTCACGTGAGACTCGTCGATGAAGGTGAGGAAGCGCTCCGGGAAGTAGTCCAGGAGCACCGCAGGCCGCTCCCCTTCCGCGCGACCGCTCAGATGCCGCGAATAGTTTTCGATTCCCGAGCAGTACCCCATCTCCTCGAGCATCTCCAGGTCGTAGGTCGTCCGCGTCTTCAGGCGCTGCGCCTCCACCAGCTTGCGCTGATTCACCAGCTCGTCATAGCGTTCCTCGAGCTCGCGGCGAATGCGCTCCACAGCCACCTGAACCTGCTGTTCCTGGGTCACGAAGTGTTTCGCCGGGTAGATCAGCGCCACGTCGAGGTCGTCAATGGTCTCTCCGGTGAGTGGGTTGAACTGGGTGATCCGCTCGACTTCGTCGAAGGCGAACTCCACGCGGTAGGCCTCCTCCATATAGGCGGGAAGAATCTCCAGGACGTCTCCCTTCACCCGAAAGCTCCCGCGCTGAAGGAGTGCGTCGTTTCGGTCGTACTGCAGGGAAACCAGACGCCGCCGAACGGCCTGGAGATCCACTTCAGCACCGCGGTCAATGCGCACCTTCATGTCGCGGTAGTCCCGGGGGCTTCCGAGCCCGTAGATGCAGGATACCGTCGCTACAACGATCACATCACTTCGTTCCAGCAGGTTCGTTGTAGCCGAAAGGCGTAGACGATCGATCTCATCGTTAATGGATGAATCTTTCTCAATGTAGAGGTCCTTCGAGGCAACGTACGCCTCCGGCTGGTAGTAGTCGTAGTAAGAGACGAAGTACTCGACGGCGTTCTCCGGGAAGAACTCCTTGAACTCCCGGTAGAGCTGTGCCGCGAGGGTCTTGTTGTGGGAAACGACCAGGGTCGGCACCTGTGCCGCCTCAATGACCTTGGCCATGGTGTAGGTCTTCCCGGAGCCGGTAACGCCCTTGAGGGTCTGAAAGGGATACTCTCGGTCCAGTCCCTCGGTTAGTGCAGCAATTGCGGTGCCCTGATCCCCTGCGGGCTCGTAGTTGGAGACAACCTTGAATCTGCGCGTACTCATGGTCTATTGAGGGTCAGTCCCACTGGAACTGTTCCGGCCGTTCCGACAGGATCACGGAGGTCTCTCGCCGGCGACCGCCGCGAATATACTCCACCGTCACCTCTTCTCCGGGCCGATTGTCCTCGAGCGCCTCATAGAGGTTCTCCATGGATCGAACCGGCGTGCCGTCCACCGCTACGATGATGTCACCGCCGAGGTAGATGATGGTACTCCCGTAGCGTACCGCCCGGGAGCGATTGCCCCCGCGCAGGCCCGCGCGATCGGCGTTTCCATCTTCCAGTACCTCGGAAATGAGAATGCCCTGGTCGACCGGAAGCTCCGCATACTGAACCAGTCGCGGAAAGAGTTGCCGCGGCACGATCTCGATCCAGCCGCGACGCACCTTGCCGTACTCGATCAGGTCGGGTACAACCCTGCGGGCCGTATCCACCGGAACGGCGAAGCCGATCCCGATGCTGCCCCCACTCGGGGAGAAGATGACCGTGTTGATGCCGATCATATTGCCCTGGTTGTCAAGCAGTGGCCCGCCGGAATTGCCCCGGTTGATGGACGCGTCCGTCTGAATCATGTCGCGAATGACGAGATTGCTCGACGCGCGGATTGCCCGGCCCAGTCCGCTCACCACGCCCGTCGTCAGCGTCCGGTCCAGTCCGAAGGGGTTTCCAATTGCCATGACCTTCTGGCCAACTCGGAGATTCCCCGAAGTGGACATGGGGATGGTCACGAGCTCCCGGTCGCCCGGGTCGAACTTGACAACCGCGAGATCGTTCTCCGAGTCCGTCCCGATCACCTCGCCTTCGATCTGCTCGCCGTCGGCAAGGGTGACGAAGACTTTGAAGGCCTCTTGGACTACGTGGTAGTTCGTCAGGACGTAACCGCGCTGGTCGATGATGGATCCGGAGCCGCTGTTGCCCTCCTGAGGCACCGGTTCGAGAAACCAGTTGTACGCAACCGTCTCGGTAGTAATATTGACCACGCCGCGGTTTCGCTGCTCATAAACTCGGATGTTCTCCATTTCGTCGTCGGTGAATCGAGCATCAGATACAACGGGGACGACATTCTCAGGGACGTACTCGTTCGTCTGGTACTGAAAGGACGGCGTCCGGCCGCCCGGCCCGCTTCCGCCGGCTTGCGAGCTTCCGCCTCCGGATGCGGCCGCTCCCGCCTGAGCTTCGCCCTCGTCACCCCGGCGTTCCGCCAGGGGCGTCCGAACCAGCCCGAAGCCGACGGCGAGCAAGGCGATAAGCGCTCCAATGATAAAGAGGTAGGCTACGCGCTCTCGTATCGACGGTCGTTTCATGGTGCACGCCTAATATAGCGGATGACTCACCGGTTGCCAACAACGGCGAGCCCGCGCGCACGACGCCTGGGCGGCTACACACACCGCGCCGAAGCGGCCGCGCACGGAGCGTGAACCTCCGGCAAAGGCGCCCGGGGGCGGCCGAACCTCCGCCACGGCCGGGACCTTCCACGCGGAGGTCTCTCACCTCCGCCTCCCCGCGCTTCCACCGGCCCTCGGCTACTCCCATTCAGCAGCGTAGCGACGGTACTGGAGGGCCTCGGAGACGGACACCTCATCAACTCCGTCCTTCTCGTCGAGATCGGCGATCGTCCGGGCAACGCGAACTGCCTGGAGAACGCCGCGGTTCGAGAGGCGCAGGTGCGTGCCGCCGGCTCGAAGCATGGTCTCCGCCGGGCCGGTGAGCCCGGCGAGACGGCGCAGTGAACTGTACGGCGCGGCGGCGTTCAACGACTCGTCTCCGTAGCGACGGTATTGACGCTCCCGGGCGGCGCAGACGCCTCGCGCCAGGAGCCGAGAGCTCTCCGTCGCAGCGTCGGAGTAGAGATCGTCCGCCTCCTGTATCATCTCAAGGCGCAACTCGACGCGGTCCAGCAGCGCACCGCCCAGCCGTTTCCAGTAGCGAGCGATCTCCAGCTCGCTGCAGAGGCAGCGCCCGCCGTGACTGTTTCGGTAGCCGCACGGGCAAGGATTGGTTGCCATGAGCAACTGAAACTCCGCGGGGAACCAGTACTGCTCACCGGCGCGAACCACGGATACGTGCCCCTCCTGGAGGGGCTGCCTCAGGCTCTGGAGCACGCGAGGCGGGAACTCAAGGGCCTCATCCAGGCAGAGAACCCCGCCGTGGGCCAGCGAAACCTCGCCCGGAACGACCCGAGCACCGCCACCGACCAGCCCCTCCACCGAGGCGGAGTGGTGAGGTCGTCGTACCGGTGGGCGTCGAAGCAGTCCGCCGCTGTGCCGAAGCGTACCCGCGAGCGAATGAATGCGTGTCGCTTCGATCGCTCTGTTGCCCATCAGATTGGGAAGAATGGAAGAAAAGCACGAGAGGATCAGGCTCTTCCCGACGCCGGGGGGCCCGACCAGGAGAAGGCTGTGCCCACCGGCCGCGGCGATCTGACACGCCCGTTTGGCGATTGCTTGACCGCGAACCTCGGCAAAGTCCGTTTCCCCGGCTACACCGGGCGTGCCGTCGCACAACGGAACCTCACGTGACGCGACCGCGGCCTCTCGGGTGTACGCGCCTATGGCTCTTCTGCTCGTGGCCGGCGCCACGGAGGCGATCGCCTCCGGTAGCGTATCCACCCCGAAGACGGTGATCCCCGGGGTGATTGCGGCCTCCGCGGCGTTGGAGCTCGGCACCACAACCTTGTGAATTCCCGCTGTTCGGGCGGCGACGACCGCAGCAAGAACGCCCGCCACCGGCCGGAGCCGGCCGCTGAGCTGGAGCTCCCCAAGTGCGAGCACGTGATCATCCGGTTCCGGATGGATCTGTTCGGATGCAGACAGTACCGCCAGGGCAATGGCGAGGTCGAAGGACGCGCCCGTCTTCGGGACTCCGGCAGGAACAAGATTGATGATCACCCGGTCCTGCGGGTATCGGAGGCCGACGTTTCGGACGGCGGTGCGAACGCGTTCACGCGCCTCTCTAACCGCACCCCCGGGCAGCCCGACGATGTCGGTTCCGGGAATGCCCGGTCGGATGTCGACCTCAACGGTTACGAGATGTCCTTCATAGCCCCGCGGGACGAAGCAGTGCGTTTCCATGGCGGTACCCCCTTTGGATCACGCCACAAGCGCACCCGCGAATTCAGCCTCGCTGCAAGTAACCCCGGTTGCAAGGTCGCAGAGGCTGCTCCCGGTGGACGCCCCCCCTCAGATGGTGAGCTCCTTGATCCCCTGCTGCACGAGGGCATCGCACTCTTCGTTGCCCTCCTCGCCGACATGCCCTCGCACCCACTCCCACCGGGGCTCCAACTCCCGCACGAGTCCGTCCAGGCGCTGCCACAGATCACGGTTTTTCACGGGCTTTTTGGCTGCGGTGCGCCATCCGTTTCGTTTCCATGTGTGGATCCACGACGTGATACCCTGCTGAACGTAGCGGGAGTCCGTGCGGCAGATCACTCCCCCGGGGCACGTCCCGTTCAAGCGAACGTACTCCAACCCTTCAATGACCGCCGAAAGCTCCATGCGGTTATTGGTCGTGTCTCCTTCTGCGCCGTAGAGACGCACCGTCTCGCCGTCGTAGCGGAGGACGAAGGCCCAGGCACCCGGCCCGGGGTTGCCGTGACAGCCCCCGTCGGTGTATAACACGCATGGTTTTTCAACGCCCTGTTGCAGCATGCTTCCCCCAATTCGCCGTGCTCGGTAGTAACCTGCACCGATCGTCCCACACCGACGGCGCCCTCGCTGTGGCCGACGACCGGCCCCGTTCTATCACGTTGCATTGGGGGTGTCCACTCGCCGCATTGACACCGGGCCATTCATGTACATACTTTGACCAGAGACAACATTGCATTCTGAATTTCATTGTATAGGGAGTCGATAATGGTCTCCAGCAATACACATAGTACATCCCGAAGCCGGGGCATCCCGGGCGTTCCGCTGAGGAACGAGGCGCGCATTCTGCGGGCTCCGCTCCTCAAGAACGAGGATGATCAAACCGCACGTCTCTTCCACGTTGCCGCGATTACCGATTTCCCTGAAGTCGGGTACATGCCGCGTCCGGCTCGGACGATCTACGTCTCGGAACACCTCAAGCTCGCACACAAGTATCAGCTCCAGCCGTATGACGTTCTCGTCACCATTGTCGGCACCATTGGCCGGGTTGCGGTTGTACCCCCGGAGCTTGCCGAGGATTGGGTGCCGGCTACCAACATGCTTGTGGTTCGGTTTCGCGAAGAGGCGGAGAAGAAGGCGATAGCCTTCGCCGTCTACATGAAGTCGCGCCACGGCCGGCAGATACTCTCCGATCTAACTCACGGCACCACGATTCCTCTCGTTTCGAAGAAGGAGTTCTCGCGGAAGCTCATTCCCTATCTCTCGCCTGAAGTGTGCGACCAGAGCATGACGATCTTCTACCGGGAAGTGGAAATCGAACAGCAACGAGCGGAGCTGGCGGATGAGATTCTCCGGCTACGAGACGGCTTTCTCACGGACCACCATCTCTTTCCGTTGGTCACCTGAACCGACGGGTCGTGCAACGTATCACGCAGCTTGTTGAAAAGCGGCGGCCGATCCGCTCGGCCACGTCCCGCTCCAGTGCCGAGCCCGGAGGCGGGTCGATGCCGACCTCAGAACGGACCAAGTCGGTCCGGGTTCACCACCTCCAGGCCGCCGTGCCTGCCGATTTCATCAAGAAGAGTATCCCCTCCCTTGCGGAGGGTAACCCTGACCTCAGCGTGGAGGGTCTCATTCACCCGTCCGCGCATCTCACCTTCTACCGGCGCCCGAAGGTCGACACCATCCCGACGGAGCGCCTCAACTTCGAGAATCAGATCCTGCTGTGTCACGGTGAAGCGGCACACATGGTTACCAATGGTGATCTCCTGCAGCGTCGCACCGGTGTAGGTCGTGAAACGGTAGAGCCTCCCCTGCGCGAGCACGCCGATGAGAAACCCGGTGAACGCGCCGGTGATGAACGGAACCGTGGCAATGGAGGCCGTGATGCAGCTACCGGGACTTTCGAAGGAGTTCGTTTGCAGCCACACCCAGGCGTGGGGAAAGGAGCGCCCCCAATCCTTCTCCAGGTAGAAGCGCCCAGGTGAAAGGGTTGCCCCATTTCGGCGGCCGTGGGCATCGCCATCCAGTACAATTACTCCGTGGCGACACTCCATGCCCGGAACGAAGGAGTACCAGCCCATTGTACCGGGCGACAAGAGCCGGGACGGCCAGCGGATCGAGCTCTCCATGCGGGCATCAAGCCGGAGTTCCGGCAGGTCAAGGGAAACGGAGGCGAGGTCGAAGCGGTTCGCACCGACCGTAAGGGCGAAGCGGTCCCGAGACGCACTGAAGGAGTCGAGGGGAAAGCGATGATACGGGCTTTCCGACTCCTCGGCGTCGATGATCTGAATGAAGGCATGAGGATCCCCCGCTGCAAGTGAAACCCCCGGGATAACGGCGAAGACGCGCTCCGGGAAGACGAACTTGTAGTACCACCCTTCGAAGTAGCGTCGTCGCCTGCCTGCACCCTGAAAGTACTCCGGCCGATAGAGTCGCTTGATCCCGTACAACACCGGCTACGCCTGCTCGTCCCGGCCGTGAACTTCGATTTCGCCGAGATCAAAGAAGTCCTTGATGCGCTCAACGTTGTCGCGAACAGAAAGGATGACATACGCCGGCTCACTCCGGAAGACCACCGGTATTGCGAGGGTGCGCCGGAAGACCTCGAGATCTACACCGCTGCAGAGCGACGCGAAGTCCTTGAAACGCGCAATTGGTTGCTTCAGGAGTGCGAGGCGCCGTCTATCGAAGAGCGCTTTCTTGACTGCTGTCTCGGGTCCAATGACAAACTGATCGAGGCACTCCTCGTTCACACCCAGTCCGTAGGACGCCTTGTAGCTTCCATCCTCGGTCTCCGTCAGTACCAGCACCGCCCGGGCCGCCCAGATCCGGGTAAAGGCGACAAGGGACTTGAAGATCCCGCTCTCGCTCTCCCGGTAGTCGAGGCGAAACACATCGTAGTTCAAGCCCCGGTCGCCGAACAGAAGGCGCCCGCCAATCGGTCGGCGATCACCGAGCGGGGCATACGGCCGCGGCCCACCGCTGAGATCGAGCTCAGGCGCTCCCCCGAAGATCTGGTCCACTCCGGCACTGCCCTCGCCCTCCGTGTCCTCATCGTGGGTCACGGAGTCGACCAGATCCTTGACCTCGTCTCGGGCACCTTCACCATGACGCCCGTACACTTCCGGCTGGATCTGCACGACGCCGTCACGATCCTCGAGTACGCTCCGACCTTCACCCCGGAACAACGCAAGGGCTTCGCTGATCTCTATGATCTCGTAGAGATCGGTATCCCCCGATTCGATGGATCCGAGATCAATGAGTTCCTCTTCTCCGTCTCCGACCCGCACACCACCGCGGGTTCCTGCCGCGTCGGCCCCGTCGTCGGCAGGTTCGGTCCTGGATGGTTCACGCTTCGCCGCGGGAACCTCCCCCGTTCCCGCGGGATGAGCGCCGGCGCCATCCTGCTCGGCACCTTCATCCACGGGTGCGGCTTCCTCCAGCTCCTCCAGCTCCTCCAGCTCTTCCGCTTCTTCCGGCTCTTCCAGCTCTTCCGCTTCCTCCGGCTCTTTCGCTTCCTCCGGCTCTTCCAAGTCTTCCAGCTCTTCCGGTTCCTCAGGCTCCTCCAGCTCTCCCCCTTCGCCCGCGGGCTCCAGCTCTTCGAGCTCCTCAAGCTCTTCTCCGGTGGTTCCTACCTGGGAGGACGCTTCACCAACGTGTTCCTCGATCGGCTCCAGTTCCGCTTCCGGAAGCTCCTCTTCGGAGAACCAATTCCGCACAAGGCCGCCCTGGTCGGCCAACGGCCCGGAGAACCAGCTGTAACCTTGCGCGAATGATGGTGAGCGACGCTCCCGCTCTGCCGACCCGAGGGCTTCAACCTCGACCGGCTCCCGGTCATCCTCACGCTCCACGGCGGCCAGCTCTTCCAGACTCTCTACGGGCTCTTCCCCTTCTGCGGCGGGCTCCGGCATCCCGCCTTCTTCAAGAGCTTCAGCCTCCGTCTTGCCAAGATCCTCCCGAGCAGATTCTACATCACGCGGTTGTGCAGGCGGGGCCGCTCCGAGAATGCCCTCAAGACCGCTATCCAGAAGCTCCGGCTGCTCGTGGACGAGCTCCCAGTCTTCCCAGACCGGACCGATAGTCTCCTCGAGATCCCGGATGCTTCTGCCTGCGGCCGGCAGTGCGCCCTCTTCTTCCTCTTCTTCCTCTTCTTCGCCTTCCTCTTCCTGTACAAGAAAGCCGGCCAGTTCATCCTCATCCGCCGCCGGAACGGCGAACCGCTTGTCCCGATCCGCCTCTCCCGCGGCGTCGCCCTCTTCCAGCTCCTCCAGTTCCTGGTCCTCACCGACCTCTTCGACAACAACCGGCTCTTCAGACTCTTCAGATGCTTCGGCCACCTTCTCTTCGTCACGCGCTTCGTCACGAGGGCGGAACTCCTCTAGAATACCCGGTACATGCAGGTCGCCATACACATCCTCTAGCTCCGATTCCTCCTCCGAATCGCCCTCACCGGCCTCCTCCGCCTCGTCGACGGCGGGAGTCCCTACCGGCCTCACCGCCTCTTCGGCCTCTTCCGCGACTTCGGCCTC
>CAZUVX010000009.1:29680-58374 GCA_964623865.1 uncultured Spirochaetaceae bacterium
CGGGAGTCCCTACCGGCCTCACCGCCTCTTCGGCCTCTTCCGCGACTTCGGCCTCCTCCGCGACTTCGGCCTCCTCCGCGACTTCGGCCTCTTCCGCGACTTCGGCCTCCTCGCCCTTGGAGGGCACTCCCCACGCCACCTCTTCCTCAGAAGGCGCTTCTTCGACGGGCTCAGCTTCTTCCAGCTCTTCGAGCTCTTCGAGCTCTTCGAGCTCTTCCAGCTCTTCCAGCTCCTCAGGCTCGTCGAGCTCCTCGAAGACAACCTCCTCCGGTCCTTCGACAGCCTCAGGTTCTTCGACCTCTTCGACCTCTTCGACCTCTTCGACCTCTTCGGCTTCCTCGACCTCGGCTACTTCCTCGGCCGGCTCTTCCTCGAGCTCCTCGAGCTCCTCGAGCTCCTCGAGCTCCTCGAGCTCCTCCGGCTCCGCGAGCTCTTCCACCGCCTCGGCCTCTTCAGCGGACTCCGGCTCCTCTTCGTCCTCTTCAGCTTCCTCGAGCTCTTCGGCTTCCTCCAGTTCTTCGGCTTCCTCGACCTCGGCCACTTCCTCGGCCGGCTCCTCCTCGAGCTCCTCGAGCTCCTCGAGCTCCTCCGGCTCCTCGATCTCTTCCACCGCCTCGGCCTCTTCAGGCTGAGAAGTGGATCGGTCGGCACCGCCTGTTGCTGTTTCAGGTCCCGTGCCGCCGGCAGCGCTCTCGGCAGGAGCAGGGGTCGACGGTGCCTGGGGAATGCCCGCTTGGCGACTCCGACCCGCCGGGGGCGGAGGCGATGCCTGAAGCCTCGCCATGATTTGCTCGATCATGGTTTCCAGCCGATCGAAATCCAGGCTGCCCGTAGTGCGCGTCCCCACCTGTCGCCGACCAATCACATCCAGAATTTCATCCCAGCTGCGATTGATGAGCTCGTCGATCTCCTCAGCCTTCTTGCCGCGAGTCTTCGGAATGCCCTTCTTGATCTCCCGAGCCACCTCGGATCGCCGGTCCTCGAGCTCTTCCCTCCAGCGCTCCGGTTCACCCTTCTGATTCTCCATGTACTCCCGGAGGAGATTGATCTGGAGGCGCTTGATCCGATCCTGCAGGACAACCACTGCATCCTGTCGCGCATTCAGGATGAGAAAGACGAATAGAAAGCTTGTCAGGAATATCGATGCCAACAGGACGACCTGCATCGGTCGGCCCATTTCGAAGTCATGCTCAGGAACAAGGAGGACGGCTTGACCCGCCTGCGGTATCTCCCTCGTGAAGACGACGAAGACTCCGTCGTCCTCCGATTCCACAATCGGCCTGCCGGGAGAGTCCGCCGTGATCTCGGCCCAACTATCCTCCACCTGTGCAACCAGGGGATCACCGAAGGTTTCGTGCGCGTTGAGGACAACCCCGCCCCCCGCAGTGATCACCGGCCGGCGTCCCGCGGAGATGATCGAAGACCTCAGGAGGTCGGTGCGCAACCCCGACGAAGAAACGTGAAAGAGTGCGGTTCCCTGAACAATGCCGAAGCTATCCTCGGCGGGGAATCGGTAAACGAACTGGTTCTCATCCGCATCCAGTTGAATGTCCGGACCGTCCGCCGATTCCGGATCCAGCGGTTGCGGAGGATCCTCGAGGTCATCCACCTGCACGTACTCTCGCGACGCCTCCGTCTCGCCGGCAATGTCGCCGGGACGAGTGCTGTACCAGAGATCCTCGCCGGCGGAATCCACAAAGCGAACGTATGCCAGCGCGGAGACCTCCGACTGCAGCCGTCCGAAGAAGTTCTCTCTGGCGACAATGTCCTCGCGACTCTGGTTTACCCTGAACACCGACCGGACGGCGGGCTGCTCGAGTATGCGGAGAAAGCGCTCCTGGTTCTGTTCGTGGAAGGAATCGATGACGGACACACCCCTCTCGAGGAGGTCTTCCGTCTGGGCCGTGACCCGGGGATCGTAGAACGTCGCCTCAATGTAGTCGAAGAGCCCCGAGAACGCGAGGATTGCGAAGGCGCTGAACACGAGTACGGCAATGAGAAGACTTAGAGCTACCTTCTGAGCGACGTTCATCGCGTCCGGCGCGCCTCCGGCATGAGATAGAGCATTCTCTCTAGAGTGTCGGCAAGACGCTCTTTGGAGCTTACCACCCGCAGGCGCACGTACGCGGGGGCGCACTCCCAGTGGCGCCCCGCAATCAGTGATGTACCGAACACCGGTCTGTCCGGCTCGGGCACAAGGATACTATTCCACCGTCTCTTCAGAGGCACTCTCGTCAACCGGTGTCCGACTCGCTTCCTCTTGCTGCTTCGCTTCCTGCTTCTGTGCGCGACGCTGCCGCTTCGGCTTCTCGCTCTGCCCGCCTTCGCGCTCCACCAGCTCCAGAAGGACCATCTCACCGGCATCGCCCCGCCGTTGACCGAGCTTCAGAATGCGCGTGTATCCCCCCGGACGGTCCTTGAACCGTGGTCCGATCTCCGTGAAGAGCTTGGCCAGGACTGCATCATCCTTGATGTCCTTGAAAATGATGCGTCGATTGTGCACCGAGTCCACCCTGGCTCGGCTGATCATCTTCTCGGCGGTGCGCCGGACCGCCTGCGCCTTGGCCTTGGTCGTGCGAATCCGCTCATGAGCAAAGAGCGA
Source organism: uncultured Spirochaetaceae bacterium (assembly GCA_964623865.1). Classification (GTDB taxonomy): domain Bacteria; phylum Spirochaetota; class Spirochaetia; order DSM-27196; family PWMO01; genus CAYFQV01. The sequence continues at coordinate 32,283 of CAZUVX010000009.1, forward strand.
GGTCACCATGTTTCTGTGCAGGGCCTTCCGATGCGCCGGCTTTCGCCCCAGTGGATTAACACTAACTCTGTGCTTCATTCTCCTCTTCCTTCTGCTCCTGCAACCGCAGCGATTCCTTCAACGCGGTGTAGTCCGACATTCCCAGGTCCAGGTTCCACTCGGCGAGCTTCTCCTTGATCTCTTGAAGAGACTTCTTTCCGAAGTTCCGCGTCTTGGCGATCTCATCCTCCGTCCGCGACGTCAGGTCCCCGATCGTTCGGATGTTGGCGTTCTTCAGGCAGTTACTCGATCGAACCGATAACTCCAGCTCTTCGACGGGGGTCTCGAGAAGCTGACGCACTCGCTGCTCTTCCTCATCGATCTCCTCATCCCCTCGGACCTGGCTCTCATCGAAATTGATGAAGATGGTGAAGTGATCCTTCGCAATCTTTGCCGCTTCAGCGAGAGCGTCCTCCGGGGAGACGGTACCGTCACTCCAGATCTCCAGGACAAGCTTATCATAGTCCGTACGCTGACCCACACGGGTGTTCTCCACGTCGTACTTGACCCGGCGGATTGGTGAGAAGATTGCGTCTACGGGTATGGTCCCGATGACTTCAATATACTTCTCGTTGGTTTCGGCCGGCACATAGCCGCGACCGAGATCGATCTGGATCTCGATCTCCAGGCCGGCCGACTCCATGAGCGTCAGCAGATGCTGGTCGGGATTCAAGACTTCCACGGTGTCGTCCACCGCCAAAGACTCCGCCTTGATCTCACCGGGACCCTTGAGCTCGACCATGATGGTCTTCTGCTCGGTGTCGGTGGGTAAGGCGACCCGCACCTGCTTGAAGTTGCTGATTACATCGGGGGTATCCTCGACCACCTCTGGAATGGGCTCGAACTCCGACGAGAGTACGTGTGCATTCCCCTCGGAGTCGTAGCTGGTGATTCGCAGAGCGCTGATCGCGTGTCCCTGAACCGACGACAGAAGGATCCGCCGAAGGGTGTTGCCGATTGTATGACCGTATCCCCGCTCAAAGGGTTGTGCGGTAAACTTACCGTAATTGGGGGCTACTTCATTATGCTCAAAGGTCAAACCCTTCGGGCGCTTAAACCCCTTCAGTAGATTCTTTCGTGCCATTCAAAGACCTCACTTCTGGTAACTACATGCTGGTATGGAAATTATCCGGGACGTGAACCTCAAGATAATACACGTTCCCGCGATCGCATAGTAGCTACACTCGTCGACTCTTCCGTGGTCGGCACCCGTTGTGCGGGATGGGCGTAACGTCCTTGATCGACCGCACCTGGATTCCCAGGGCCCCCAGCGACCTGATTGCCGACTCCCGCCCGACGCCCGGCCCCTTCACAAACACGTTCACCGCACCCAGGCCGACATCCATGGCGCGCTGCGCCGCGGTCTGCGCAGTCGTCTGCGCAGCGTAGGGAGTCGACTTTTTGGCACCGCGAAACCCGAGTGAACCGGCGCTCGCCCAGGAGATGGCATTTCCGTTCAAGTCGGTTATGGTGACTATGGTATTGTTGAAGGTCGCCTGAATGAAGACGTTACCCTCATGTACCGTTCGCTTCTCTCTCTTCTTTCGTGTCTTGGCCACGCTTGTCTACCTCCGCCGAGAGCTCGGCTACTTCTTCTTCCCGGCGACGGTCTTCTTCCGCCCCTTCCGGGTCCGCGCGTTGGTCCGGGTACGCTGACCGCGAACGGGCAACCCCCTGCGGTGTCGCAAGCCCCGGTACGACCCGATGTCCATCAACCGCTTGATATTCAGGGACACCTGCGTCCGCAGTCGTCCCTCCACGGTGTAATCATTCTCGATGATACTCCGCAACTGGTTGATCTCTTCGGCGGTCAGATCGTTCATGCGCTTGCTGCCGTCAATGCCCGCCTTCTTCGCAATGGCACCGGCGGACGAGCGACCGATGCCGTAGATGTACGTCAGCGCAATGTCAACGTGCTTGTTCGGTAAGTCGATACCTGCAATACGTGCCATGTAAACCCTCTACTTCTGGCGCTGCTTGTGCTTTGGATTCGAGCAGATAATGCGCACAACCCCGCGCCGCTTAATGACCTTGCAGTTTGCGCACATCGGCTTGACGCTAGCTCGTACTTTCATGCTTCCACCCCTACAGGTTTCTTGAGCGGATCCTGCCCTTCTTGGTCAGACCCTCGTGATGGTGCATCCGAAGGTTACCCTCGATCTGAGACATAAGATCCAGGTCAACACCAACCATAATCAGCAAGGACGTACCACCCATGAGAAACGCGAGTTGCTGCGGGAAGTCGAACAGTTGCTGCACAATGGTCGGAATAATCGCGATGAACGCCAAAAACAGCGCTCCCGGCAGAATGATGCGATTGAGTATTCGCGTGAAGTACTCCTCCATCTTTTCGGAACGAATCCCCGGAATGGAGCCTCCATTCTCGCGAATGTTCTTGGCAATCTCAAAAGGATTCAGCGTCACCTGCGTATAGAAGTACGCGAAGAAGATAATCAACACCGTGTACACAATGAGATACGGCGCCCCCCCCGGCTGCAACCACACCGCAACGCTCTGGAGCCAGCGCACGTCCGGCCCCAGACTCTGCGCAATCTGCAAGGGGAAGGTCAGGACGCTCGAGGCAAAGATTACCGGGATAACGCCCGACGGGTTGATCTTGAAGGGCACATAGGTGTTCTGCGCCCCGTACATGCGCCGTCCGACAACGCGCTTCGCGTAGTGAACCGGAATCTTCCGCTGCCCCCGTTGCTCGTAAATGACCAGTGCAACGACAGCCACGAACATCAGGAAGACCACTATGACGAAGACCGGGTTCAGATCACCGCGCTGAATGTCCTGGATCAGTATCCAGATGGCGTTCGGCATCCTGGCCACGATTCCCGCGAAGATCAATAGAGAGATCCCGTTGCCTATTCCCCGCTGGTTGATCTGCTCGCCCATCCACATGAGAAACACCGTTCCCGACGTGACGGAGAGCATTGATATCAACGTATAGAGGCCCTGCGGCAGCGTGACGGCATCCGGAATACTGTCCGCGTACACGGTAACCGCAAGGGACTGGATCAACGCAACGATGACCGTTCCGTACCTCGTGTACCGTTGAATCTTCTTGCGGCCGCCCTCTTCCTCGGAGATCTTCTTCAGCGCCGGAAACACCAGCAACAAGAGCTGCATGATGATCGACATTGAGATGTACGGCATGATCCCCAGCATGAAGACGGAGAATCGCGAGAACGCGCCACCGGCAAAGAAGTCCAGGTATTGCGTTACCGATATCCCTTCGGCTGCCTGCTGCGTCAGGAAGTACACCTTCAGCGCATTCAAGTTGATTCCAGGAATGGGTATGGCCGCACCCAACCGGAAGACCATCAGGATGAAGAGTGTAAATAGTATCCGCTCACGGAGGTCCTTGATGCGGAAGATGTCAACCAGTGGGTTCGCCGCCATTAGGAATCCTGCTCCTTGGTGGTGTCTTCGGCGTCACTGCGCTCCGCGGCGGTCGTCTCGCCGGTACCGGCTCCTTCCGCCTCGGGCGCTTCCGTCTTCTCAGCGGCGCTCGTGTCTTCGGCGCCCTCACGCTTCCCGGCTGCGTTCGTCTTGCCTGCTTCAGACTTTGCGCCCTTCGTCGAAGCGCTCTCCTCCGGGTCCGACTGAGCCGCTAGGAAACCCTCGACGGACCCGCCTGCTGCGACGATCTTCTCCGCTGCGGAGCTCGAAACCTTCAAGCCCTGAACGGTGAGCTTCTTCGTGATCTCGCCCTTCGCCAGGATCTTCACGTAGTCCACACGTCGCCCGACAAGATCCTTCTCACGCAGGCTCGCCAGGGATACGGTTTCTCCGTCGGCGTACGCTTGTTCCAGTTGCAGGAGATTCACCGGTTGGGCGACGCGCTTGAAGGGATAGTTCGAGAAGCCGCGACGAGCAACACGCCGATAGAGCGGCATCTGTCCCCCCTCGAAACCGGGGCGGACACTCCCGCCTGAGCGGGAGTTCTGGCCCTTGTCGCCCTTTCCGCTCGTACCACCGCGACCGCTGCCTTGCCCGCGCCCGATGATTCTCTTCGGCCGGCGGGAGTTCTTCGGTCTGTGTAGTTCAGGCATATCAGCCAATCTCCTCCACTCGGACCATGTGCCCAAGGCTTCGGACCATGCCGAGGGTCGATTCATTCATGTCACGCTCCACGGACCGGCCAATCCTGCGGAGGCCAAGAGCTTCCGCGGTACGCCGATGTTTGGGCTGCCGACCAATGAAGCTGCGCACCAGAGTTATCCGTACCTTCTTGACGGCCGTCTTCTTCGCCATGGTCTACCCCCACAACTCGGCCAGAGTCTTGCCGCGGTTGCGCGCAATGCGCCTGGCATCCATCAGGTTCTCCAACCCGTTGAAGACCGCCTTCACAATATTCAACGCGTTCTGTGATCCCAGCGACTTCGACAGCACGTCGTTGATCCCTGCGACTTCCATGACCGCCCGGACCGGTCCCCCCGCAATGATACCGGTACCCGGCGCCGCGGGGCGCAAGAGCACCTGAGCGCTCTTGAACTGACCGTTGATCTCGTGGGGAATGGTGCTCTTCTTCATGTTGACGTGCACCACGTTGTTCTTGGCACGCTCAACACCCTTGCGAATCGCCTCAGCCACGTCGTTTGCCTTGCCGAAGCCGTATCCGACGGTGCCGTTCTTATCGCCGACCACGACCAAAGCCGAGAATGAGAAGCGTCGACCACCCTTCACAACTTTGGCTACGCGGTTCAGCTTGATGAGCTTTTCCGTGAACTCGCGATCTTGTCCTGCGTCCACGCCTTCCTCCTACAACCGTATGCCCGCTTTGCGGGTACCCTCGGCAATGGCCTTCACTACGCCGTGATAGATGTTTCCGTTTCGGTCGAAGACGGCTTCGGTGATGTTCTGCTCCTTGAGCTTGCCACCGAAGATCTCTCCGAACTTCGTCGCATCCGCCACAGTCTGCTTCAAATCCTTCGCCTCTCCGGCGGTGCTCGACAGCGACGTCAGCGTGGTGCCGGCGACGTCGTCTATGGCCTGGATATACATGTACCGGTTGCTCTTATACACCGAAAGGCGAGGCCGCTCCGCGGTGCCGGAGATCTTCTTTCGGACACGGAGCTTACGTTGCTTCTTGCGACGCTGTTTCAGGTCCAAACGCTTCATGATAGCTTCCCTCTACTTACGACCGGCTACTTGATACCGGCCTTACCGACCTTCCGAATAATGGTCTCATCCTCATACTTGACGCCCTTGCCCTTGTACGGCTCGGGCGGCCGAAGGGACCGAATCTCCGCAGCAACCTGCCCGACCTGCTCCTTGCTCGCACCGCTGATGGTGATCTTGTTCGGACCGTCCACCTGGACGTTGAGATCCCCGGGCACGAAGTATTCGATGGGCATGGAGTACCCCAGGTTGAGGACCAGGCGATCCCCCTGCAGCTCCGCGCGGTACCCGACGCCGTTGATCAGAAGCGTCTTGGTGAAGCCCCGGCTTACACCCGTCACCATGTTCTGAATCAGGTTGCGGTACAGACCGTGAAAGGACTTTGCCTGCTTCGACTCGTTCTTCCGAGTCACCACGCACTTCCCGTCCGCGACTTCGATCTTGACCTGCGGTACGAAGTCCTGCGTCATGGTCCCCTTCGGACCCTCCACGGTGATCTTCGTCCCCTTGACCGTGACGGTCACATTGTCTGGTATCTGTACCGGTAATCGTCCTACTCGAGACATAGTCTTCCTCTTACCACACCGTGCAGATGAGTTCGCCGCCCACCTTCTTCTCGAGAGCCTTCTTCCCGGTCGTTACACCCGAGGAAGTGGAGACAATCAAGGTACCGTAGCCGTTGAGAACACGCGGCATCCGCCGATATCCCGAGTACACGCGTCGACCAGGCGTCGAGATTCGCTTCAGTCCATGAATGATCGGGCCGTTGTCATCATCGTACTTCAGGAAGACACGAAGAACCGGTCGCCCGTCCTGGGTGACCTTCTTGAAGTTCTTGATGAAGCCCTCATTCTTCAGGATCTTCACAATCTCGAGTTTCAATTTCGACGTTGAGATATCGACCTTATCGAATCTCGCCATGCTGGCGTTGCGAATCTTCGTCAGCATGTCCGCTACAGGATCAGAAACGCTCATATCCCTCTCCCTACCAGCTCGACTTCGTCACGCCGGGGATCATTCCTTCACTGGCAAGATTGCGAAAACAGATACGACACATCTGGAACTTTCGCATGTACCCGCGGGGTCGGCCGCACACGCGGCAGCGGTTGTACCCCCGTGTGGAGTACTTCGGTTTCTTCTGCGCCTTGACAATCAGTGCTTTCCGTGCCATCCGCTATTCCTCCGCTACTTGCTAAAAGGCATCCCGAGCCGTCTCAGAAGACTGCGCCCCTCTGCGTCGGTCTTGGCAGTCGTGACAATGCTGATATTCAGCCCGCTGATCCGCTCGATCTTGTCGTAGTCGATCTCCGGAAAGATGATCTGCTCGGTCACCCCCAGAGAGTAATTGCCGTGCCCGTCGAAGCCATTGGGATTCACCCCACGAAAGTCCTTGACCCGCGGCAAGGCAATGTGAAAGAGCTTGTACAGGAAGTCGTACATCCGGTTCCCGCGAAGCGTCAGCTTCGCACCGATCTCCATTCCCTCTCTCACCTTGAAGTTCGACACCGACTTCTTGGCCTTGGTCTTGACGGCGCGCTGGCCCCCAATGAGAGACAGCTCTTCAACCGCTGCGTCGAGAAGCTTCTTGTTCTGTGTAGCCTCGCCGACTCCCATGCTGAGAATGACCTTCTCAACAGACGGAATCTCCATGGGAGAACGGTACTGGAACTCCTCCCTCAACTCCGGCTTGACCTTCTCGCGATAGTCTTCTCTCAGCCTTGGAACAAATTTCTGCGCAACTGCCATCAGATCTGTTCCCCCGTCTTCTTGAGGACTCGAACCTTTTTGCCCCCCGACTCGGTGTACCCGATCCGGCTCGGCTTCCCGTCCTTGGTCACTGCCATGACGTTGGACAGGCTCAAGGGAGCCTCGACTTCAATGATTCCGCCGCGGTCCTGCTGGCTCTTCTTGCGGACCGCCTTCTTGATCATGTTGACACCCTCAACAAGAACGCGGCCGCGGCCGGCTTCCACTCTGAGGATGCGCCCTGTCTTTCCCTTATCCTTGCCCGCAATGACGATCACCTGGTCGTTCTTCTGCAGGCGGGTCTTCGGTTTCTTCTCCGCCATACCGCGCCTCCTAAAGGACCTCCGGAGCAAGCGAGATAATCTTCATGTACTCGCCCTCCCGGAGCTCTCGAGCGACCGGCCCGAAGATGCGCTTCCCCTTTGGATTGGAAGCCGCATCAATGATTACGCACGCATTGTCGTCGAAGCGGATATAGGTCCCGTCCGGACGACGATACTCCTTCTTCGTCCGCACGATTACCGCGCGCTCAACGTTGCCCTTCTTCACCGGGGCATTCGGGAGTGCGTGTTTCACTGCAACCACAATCACGTCGCCGACACCTGCGGTCCGGCGCTTGCTGCCGCCGAGCACCTTGATGCATTGGACCCGCTTCGCGCCGCTGTTATCGGCAACGTTCAAGAACGTGTTCATCTGAACCATGACCGGCTCCTTCCGCTACCGGGCCCGCTCAACGATCTCGAGCAACCGCCACGCCTTGTCTTTGCTCACCCGCCGAGACTCAATAACGCGAACCGTGTCGCCGACGCTCGCACTGTTGTGCTCATCGTGAGCCTTCAGCTTCTTCGTCACCGTCACGTACTTCTTATAGAGCTTATGAGTGCGGCGGCGATTCACGGCGACAACCACCGTCTTGTCCATCTTGTCGCTCACAACGATACCGGTGACGATCTTCTTGGCACCCTTTGGCATCTGCTCCAACACACGTTCCATCGTTTACTCCTCGCTGCCCACTTGGACTTCCGGGTGGTTGTAGATCAACGTGTTGAGCCGAGCGATCTTTCGCCGAAGGGTGCGCTTCTCCAAAGGATTGTCCAGGTGCCCGACAATCCTGTTGAAACGAACGTCCCGATACTTCTTCTTGAGCTCTTCCCGCTTCGCAACCAGCTCCTCGAAGGTGAAATCCTTAAACGAGTCCTTCATGGCTTACCACCTTCGTTCCACGATCTTCGTCTTCACCGGCAGCTTGCTCGCCGCAAGGTTGAGGGCCGCCTGAGCAAGCTCGTCGTTGACACCGGCAAGCTCGAACATGATCATGCCGGGGCGCACCGCGGCCACCCAGTGCTCCGGGGCGCCCTTCCCCTTACCCATACGCGTCTCGGCGGGCTTCTTCGTGTACGGCAAATCCGGAAAGATCCGAATCCACACCTTCCCACCGCGCTTTATCCGCCGGGTCATGGCGATACGGGCGGCCTCGATCTGGCGATTGGTGATCCACTCCCCTTCCAGGCTCATGAGGCCGTAATCACCGAAGCTGACCTTGTTGCCCTTCGTCGCCTCCCGCTTCAGATCGCGGTTCACCCGACGGTGTCGCTTTCGAAACTTCGTTCTCTTCGGACTGAGCATTACGACTTCCTTTCGCCGCTGCGTTCACCGGCCTCGCGACTGCGTCCGCCGCGACCCTCGCGGCTTCCCCGATCCTCGCGACCACCACGATCGTCATCGCGTCGACGATCTCGAACCAACAGACCGGCGTCCTCCTTCTGATCCTTGCGCAGCACCTCTCCGCTGAAGGTCCACACCTTCACGCCAATGGTGCCGAAGGTCGTCCGCGCCTCGGCGAAACCGTAGTCAATCGCCGCGCGCAACGTGTGAAGGGGCACCCGGCCGTCCCGGATCGTCTCGACTCGCGACATCTCCGAGCCCCCGAGACGACCCGCAATCCGGATCTTGATGCCCTGGGCCCCCGCCTTCATGGCTCCGCCGACGGCCATCTTCAGGGTCCGCCTGAAGGAGGAGCGCGTCCGCAGCTGCCGCGCAACGTTCAGCGCAATGACCTGCGCGTTCGTCTCCGGCCGCTTGATCTCCCGGATCTTGATCTGAATCTTCCTCCGCGCTTCCTTCTGGAGCATGGCACCGATCTTCTCGATCGTAGATCCTTTGGTGCCGATGATTACGCCGGGCCGCGATGTATGAATCACAAGGGCGATTCGCTGCGGGTGGCGGATGATCTCCACGTCGGCGATCTCCGCGTTGCGCGTCAGCCGGCTCTCGGCGAGCATCCGCCGAAGCTTGAGGTCCTCGTGCAGCGTGTCCGCATACTCTCTTGGATCGACGTACCACTTGGACCGCCAGGTCTTGTTGATTCCCAGCCGAATCCCGATCGGATTAACCTTCTGTCCCACGTTACGCTCCCGTATGCGAAAGTTCGTCGACCACTACCGTGATGTGACTCATCCGCTTGTGAATCAGATCCGCACGGCCCCGTGCACGAAACCACACCCGCTTCAGCCGCGGCCCTTCATCGACGAGGAGCTCCTTGATGTAGAGCATGTCCTCGTCCAGGTTCTTATTCTGGTACAGAGCGTTCGCCGCAGCAGACTCGATCACCTTCTTGAGCATCTTTGCACCGCGCTGGGGCAGATGCTCCAGAATGGCAACCGCCTCGGTGTACGGCCGGCGACGGATCTGATCCGCAACCCGCCTAACCTTGAACGGTGAGATGAGCTGATACTTGGCCTTTGCCCGATACCCCGTTTTCACTGGCATACGCTTCTCCGTCTACCGCCGAACTACCGCCGAGCGGCCTTTCTGTCCGAGCCGGCGTGGCCGCGAAAGATCCTGGTTGGAGCGAACTCCCCGAGCTTGTGACCGACAAGGTTCTCCGTGACGTAGACCGGAACCCAGGTCTTGCCGTTGTATACGGAGATCGTCATGCCGACCATCTCCGGGATGATCGTAGAGGGCCGGGAGAAGGTCTTGATCATTCGCTTCTCACCGGAACGACTCAACTCGACAACTCTCGAGTACAGGCTCTTGTCTATGAATGGACCCTTCTTGATTGACCTTGACACACGCCTCTCCTATTTCCCTTTGCCTCGTCGCTTGACAATGAACCTGTCCGAATGCTTGTGCTTCTTCCGGGTCTTGTACCCCTTCGTCGGCGTTCCCCAGGGACTTACCGGATGTCGACCTCCAGCCGTCGTACCTTCACCACCGCCGTGGGGGTGATCCACCGGGTTCATGGCAATACCGCGCACTTTCGGACGGCGCCTCAACCACCGAGAACGCCCGGCCTTGCCAAGCGTCACGTTCATGTGATCCTCGTTGCCGACGGTTCCGACAGTCGCCGCACACCGCTTGAACACCATGCGCATCTCTCCCGACGGCAGGCGGATGGTGACGTAGTCGCCTTCTCGTGCAACCACAACGGCACCCGCCCCGGCCGAACGGGCGAGCTGTCCGCCCTGTCCGTGCTTGAGCTCGACGTTGTGCACCGTAGTGCCCAGAGGGATGCTCTCCAGGGGCAACGCATTCCCCACCGCAATGGGAGCCTGATCCCCGCTCTGAACCTGCGCGCCCGGCTTCAGCCCCCTGGGGGCCAGAATGTACCGGCGCTCGCCGTCGGCATACTTCAGAAGCGCAATGTTGGCGCTCCGATTCGGATCGTACTCAATACCTTCAACTACCGCCGGTATGTTTCGCTTGTCCCGTCGAAAGTCAATCGTCCGGTACCGGCGCTTTGCCCCGCCGCCTTTCCGCCGCACGGCAATGCGCCCGTTTGTGTCTCGACCCGCCCGCGAGTTCGCGCCCTTCGTCAAACGCTTCTGCGGCTTCGCATGGGTATCAACGAGCTCGAATGTCAGCCCCGTCATGAATCGCCGACCCGGGGTTATAGGCTTGAACTTCTTGATGGCCATGAACTGCCCCTCTTACGCGCCTTCAAAGATCCCGATCGTCTCACCGGGACGCAGGGTTACCACAGCCTTCTTCCATGAAGAGGTGTATCCCCGTCGATAACGGACTCGCTTCGGCTTGCCCTTCACACGCGTTACGTTGCACTTGACCGGATGCACGCTGAAGAGCTCCCGCATTGCGGCCATGACGTCGATCTTGTTCGCTCGCGGATCGACGCGGAAGACGTACTGGCCCGCCTCGCGCTGGAGGTTGCTCTTCTCAGTCAACACCGGTTCAATGATCACCTTGTCCGCATCCATGGTCGGTTTCCTCTCTCTTCCCTCGCCGGCGCTCTAATCGTCCGTTCGCTACGCGCCCGTTCGCTACGCGCCCCGTTTGCTACGCGCCCGTTCGCTACGCCCTCGTCGTCTGCTCGTACATGGCGCCCAGGTTCTTTGCGGCGCTCTCCGTAATCACGAGTCGAGTGCTGTAGAACAGATCCTTGGTGCTCAGCCGCTTGTACGACTGACATCCCAGCCACGGAATGTTCCGGGCGGCGCGGCGCACCAGCTCCGAGTTTTCATCCGGGAGTATCAGGGTCCCTCGTTCCTGCGGAACGAGATTGCCCAGGATCTTCACCAGATCCCGCGTCTTCCCGGACTCAACGTTGAAGTCTTCCACGACGACCAGATTCCCCTCACGAGCCTTCATGCTCAGCACCGAAAAGAGCGCCGCGCGCTTCTGCTTCCGGGGGATCCGGATGTCGTACGACCGCGGCCGAGGCCCGAAGGCTACGCCGCCTCCAACCCAGATCGGGTTCCGGCGGGTACCGACGCGAGCGCGCCCGGTTCCCTTCTGGCGCCAGGGCTTCTTCCCGGACCCAACGACTTCACTCCTGGTCTTGGTCTTCGCCGTGCCGACGCGCCGATTCGCGAGCTCCGCCTGCACGGCGTAGTAGATCGCCCCTTCGCTCACCTCACGGGCGAACACGCGGTCCGAAAGCTCGACGGAGCGCAGCTCCTTTCCCTCTATTGACAGCACCTTTGCCTTCATCTCGCGCCTCTCACACTTTCTTCCGCGCCGATGACACGACCAGGTACCCGTTGCGTACACCGGGAACCGCCCCGCGCACCAGGATGGCGTTCTTCTCCGGATCCACCCGCACTACTCGCAGGTTCTGAACCTTCCGACGATCGTGCCCCATGCGACCCGCCATCTTCGTTCCCTTGATGGTCTTGGACGGGCTCGCCGCCATACCGGTAGATCCGTTGGCCCTGTGAAACTTCGATCCGTGAGTCTTTCGTCCGCCCCTGAATCCGTGGCGCTTCATGACACCCTGGTAGCCTTTACCCTTAGTGGTTCCTGCAACGTCAACGAATCCGACGTCCTGCAGCAACTCTACCGATAAGGAATCACCAACGGCACACTCATGGTCGAAGTCCCGAAACTCCATGACCACCTTCTGCGGGGCCACCGCCGCCTTCTCGAACTGGCCGAGAACAGGCTTCGTCAACCGCGAGGGCTTCGTTTCATCCGCGCCGAGAACAACCGCCTCATACCCGTCACGCTCCTTCGTCCGCTGGTTCACAACGACGTTCGGCATAACCTTGATGACCGTGACCGGCGTAAGAACGCCCGACTCATCGAAGACCTGGGTCATTCCTACTTTCTGCCCTATTAGACTCACCATCTCACTAAACCTCTCGTATCGAAGCCCGACGTACCGCGCCCGGCGCCGCGGCGCTACTGCTTGATCTCAACGTCCACGCCGGCCGGTAACTCGAGCTTCATCAGCGAGTCCATGACGGCCGGCGTCGGCTGGATGATGTCGATCAGCCGCTTGTGCGTACGCATTTCGAACTGCTCACGCGACTTCTTGTTGACGTGAGGCGAGCGCAGCACCGTGTACTTGTTCACCCGAGTAGGCAGCGGGATCGGGCCGGAAACCTTCGCTCCGGCCTTCTGAACCGTCTGCACGATTGAGCGCGCGCTCTGGTCGATCAGCTCGATATCGAACCCTCGTAGTCGCACGCGAATCTTATCGCTTGCCATAGATCCTCCACGCAAAGCCCCCGCCCGAACGGACGAGGGCCTGCACGCTTGCGCTCTCGCTTACTCGATGATCTCGATGACCTGACCGGATGCAACGGTCCGTCCACCCTCCCGGATGGCGAAGCGAAGCCCCTTCTCCATTGCGATCGGGTGAATCAGCTCCGCCTCGATCTCGGTGTTGTCACCGGGCATCACCATCTCCTTGCCCTCGGGCAGGCTGACGGTGCCGGTAATGTCGGTCGTTCGGAAGTAGAACTGAGGCCGATAGCCGGTGAAGAAAGGCGAGTGTCGGCCACCCTCTTCCTTGCTCAGGCAGTAGATCGTGCCCTTGAACTTGTGATGCGGCGTAATGGAACCCGGCTTTGCGAGGACCTGACCGCGCTCAACTTCCTTCTTGTCGATGCCGCGCAGCAGGATACCCGTATTGTCGCCGGCCTCGCCCTGGTCAAGAAGCTTGTTGAACATCTCGATACCGGTGGCAGTGGTCTCCTTCGTGGGACGAATACCAACGATCTCCACCTTGTCGTTGAGCTTGATAACGCCACGCTCGATACGACCCGTTACGACGGTACCGCGCCCTTGGATGGAGAAGATGTCCTCAATCGGCATGAGGAAGTCCTTGTCCTTCGCACGCTCGGGAAGCGGGAAGTAGGAGTCCATTGCCTCGAGAAGCTCATCAACAACGGCCATCTTCTCGTCATCCTCGGGGTTCATCATGGCCTCGTAGGCGCTGCCCTTGATGATGGGAATTTCATCCCCGGGGAAGTCATAGGACTTCAGAATGTCCCGCATTTCCTCTTCGACGAGCTCGATCAGATCGGGGTCATCGACCTGGTCCGTCTTATTAATAAAGACGATGATTGCGGGAACGCCGACCTGCCGTGCCAGAAGCAGGTGCTCCTTGGTCTGAGACATGGCCCCGTCGGTTGCCGACACGACCAGAACGGCACCGTCCATCTGAGCCGCACCGGTGATCATGTTCTTGATGTAGTCGGCGTGGCCCGGGCAGTCAACGTGAGCGTAGTGCCGGTTTGCCGACTCGTACTCGACGTGCCGCGTGTTGATCGTGATACCCCGCGCCTTCTCTTCCGGTGCGTTGTCGATCTCATCATAGTTCATCACGCGGCCGCTACCGATCTTGGCGACCGTCCGCATGGTGAGTGCAGCCGTCAACGTGGTCTTCCCGTGGTCGACGTGACCAATCGTCCCAACGTTGATGTGAGGCTTACTCCTCTCGAATTTTGCTTTGGCCATCACGCCCTCCTTGAAAGATCTGAAGCCAACAAGACGTTATCACTTCCTGCCGCGACCCAAACTTGGCGTCTACCACAGGGTTCTTGCCGTAACGTTCGATAGCTGTCATTCGGGTGGATTGAGAGGTGGCAGTCTATGGAGGCGGGGATTCAATGTCAACCCCGAGGCGCACACAAAGACCGTCGATCACTCAAGGCTGCGAGTGAGCCCGAGCAACCGTTCAACCACCTAATCGTTTCACCCGGTGCATTCCGGACACAACCGGCATAACCCGGTCCCGACCGGTACAAACCGGATTCGGCGCACAGCCGAACGATCGGTTTGGCTGCGAAAGAGCCCGTTTACCGGCGCAGCGAGGCGCAGGCACGTAACTCCGTCACGCATTGGTACAACTGGGATTCCCGCCCGAGGGCGGGTTTTCCAGGTAACCTGCTTTACTCGTTACCACCGATAGTGGGCAAAGGCCTTGTTCGCCTCAGCCATTCGGTGGGTGTCTTCCTTCTTTTTGAACGCAGCACCGGCGCCGTTGAACGCATCCATCAACTCTGCACCGAGCTTCTCCGCCATTGACCTTCCCGAACGGTCCCGGGCGGCCTTGATCAACCAGCGCATAGCCAGAGCCTCACGGCGGCCGTCCCGAACTTCCACGGGAACTTGATAGGTAGAACCACCAACCCGCCGGGACTTAACCTCGACACTCGGCTTCACGTTCTCGAGCGCCTTCAGAAAGACCTCGAGGGGCTGCTTCTCCAGCTTCTGCTCGATGCGCTCGAAAGCGCCGTACATCACCTTTGCGGCGGTCGACTTCTTACCGTCGAGCATCATCCGTGTGATGAACTTCGTAACCGTCGTGTCGTTGTACCTCGGATCGGGAAGGATGGGCCGAGGCGGAACAATCTTGCGTCGCGGCATGATTCTCTCCTACGCCTTCGGCCGTTTGGTTCCGTACTTGGAACGAGCCTTCTTGCGATCCTCCACACCCAGGGTATCCCGGGCGCCCCGCACAATGTGGTAGCGCACCCCTGGAAGATCCTTCACACGACCCCCGCGAAGCAGAACAACCGAGTGTTCCTGCAGGTTGTGCCCTATGCCGGGAATATACGCGGTCGCTTCAATGCCGTTGACAAGCCGGACGCGGGCAACCTTCCGGAGCGCTGAGTTCGGCTTCTTCGGCGTAACAGTCATCACACGAGTACAGACACCCCGCTTCTGCGGGCACCCTTGCAGGGCCGGGGACTTTGTCTTACTCAGCTGTCTCTTCCGTCCTTTACGGATCAGTTGGTTAATTGTCGGCATTCAACTCACTCTCTGTTCTCTCACTCCGGCAGTGTCGACGCTACCGAGTCACCTCGGTGCGTGTCGCGTTTGTACATGTGACTTCGCAAGCTACAGAAACGGTAAAAGAATGTCAAGTAACGAGATGGCTTTGCCCGGCGGAAATGCACCGGCACCGCCTGCAAACCCCTCGCCCGGCACCTCGCACCCCTCTACAGCACCTCCGCCTCTTCCCGCGGCTCTTCACGCGGCTCCTCGCCCTCCTCTTCGTCGCGCTCCCGGGCTCGCGCCTCGAGAATCTCTCGCATGTGCTCGTCCAGGTCGTCGCGGTGCTCATCGAAGAGCCGGATATTCTTGTACGACCTCATACCCGTACCGGCGGGAATGAGGTGACCGATGATTACGTTCTCCTTCAGTCCCCGCAGGCTGTCGGTAGAGCCGGCGATCGCCGCGTTCGTGAGGACCCGCGTCGTCTCCTGGAAGGAGGCCGCAGAGATGAAGGAGTCGATGTTGAGAGACGCCCGGGTAATACCGAGAAGCAGCGGCCGCCCCACGGCGGGCTGCCCTCCCTCACGAATCACCTTGCGGTTCTCTTCGTGGAACTTGTACTTGTCTACCTGCTGTCCAAAGATGAAGTTCGTGTCTCCAACCTGCAGAATCTCGACCTTCCGCATCATCTGGCGAATGATTACGCCGATGTGCTTGTCGTTGATGTTGACGCCCTGGAGGCGGTACACCTCCTGCACCTCGTTCACCAGATAGCGCTGCAGTGCGTTCTCACCAAGGATCTGCAGAACGTCGTGGGGATCCGTCTGGCCGTCGGAGAGCATGTCCCCGGCTTCGACCTCGTCCCCTTCACGTACCAGCAGGTGACTACCCATGGAGACCGAGTGCTTGTACTCCTTGCCGTAGGGGTCCTCCACAACAATGACCCGCTTACCTTTCTGGACGGGCCGGAAATGGACCGTTCCGCTGATCTGAGCAAGGACCGCCGCGGTCTTCGGCCGGCGCGCTTCAAACAGCTCGCCGACTCGCGGCAGACCGCCGGTGATGTCCCGAGTCTTGACACTCTCCTTCAGGATCTTGGCCAGGGTGTAACCGGCGTCAACCTTCTCGCCGTCGTTGACGGAGAGATACGCCGAGCCGGGGAGGTAGTAGATCGCAAGCTCCTCGCCGTCGTCGCCTTCAATGACAATGCGGGGCTGCAGGCTTTCGAGGCTGTGCTCCGTGATCTTCAGCTCGATGTTTCCGGTGTCCTCATTCACCTCTTCCTTGAGAGTCGTCCCCTTTACAATGTCACGGAACCTCACCGTTCCGCCGACCTCGGCGATGATGGGCTCGCTGAACGGGTCGAAGCTCGCGATCGGCTGATTCGCGTCCAGAATCTGCCCGACCTCGACCAGAACCTCCGCGCCGTTGCGGATCTCCAGGCGCTGCTCCTGCGTAACCAGGAGGAGCTTGTTCTCGGTGATCATGCCATAGGCGTTGTCCGGCGCTTCGAACTCCTGTTTGCCCTTCTTGAGGATGGGCTGCCCCTTCACGATCTTCTGATCGTCATCGACGAGAACCTTCATTCCCTTCTCCAGGGGATAGGACTCGATGATCCGCGCGACATGGATGTGTCCCTTTCGTGTGAAGAGGTAGCTGCCGTCGGGCACCTGAACGATGTTGCCGGTCATTGCGCGCACAACCGCGGGGTACCGCACGTACGTCCGGTTCTCCTCGGAGGTCTTGGTTGCAGCACCGCCAATGTGGAAGGTACGCATGGTCAGCTGCGTACCCGGCTGTCCGATGGACTGCGCCGCCACAATACCAACGGCTTCGCCTATGTTCACGGTGCGATTGTCCGCCAGGTTCCGGCCGTAGCACTTCCGGCACACACCGTGCTTCGCCTCGCAGGTCAGGACCGTGCGAATGCGAACCGACTCGATCCCGGCTGCCTCGATCTCTTCGGCGAGCTCGTCGGAGACCTCTTCGTTTACATCGACCAGGACTTCTCCGGTAATGGGGTGCTTCACCCGCTCCAGGGTGAATCGGCCCCGAATCCGGTCGGCGAGGCTCTCAACGACCTCCTCGCCGTCCTTCAACGCCTTCATGTCCAGGCCGTTGATGGTGCCGCAGTCCTCTTCGTTCACCACCACGTCCTGGGCAATGTCGACCAGTCGCCGCGTCAGATAGCCCGCGTCCGCCGTCTTCAAGGCGGTGTCGGCCAGACCCTTTCTGGCACCGTTGGTGGAGATGAAGAACTCGATGACCGAGAGCCCCTCCTTGAAGTTCGACCGGATGGGCAGCTCAATGATGTCGCCGGAAGGTTTGGCCATGAGGCCTCGCATCCCGGCAAGCTGGCGGATCTGGCTGCGGCTACCGCGGGCGCCGGAGTTGGCCATCATGTAGACCGGGTTGAAGCCACCCTTGTCCGACTTGAGGTTCTGCATCATCTCGTTGGTCAGATCCTCGTTGGCCTTGCTCCACACCTCGACGACGCGGTTATACCGCTCTTCGTTGGTTATGTGTCCCTGGAGATACTGGTTCTGGATGGACTCGACCTCTCGGTTCGCCGCGGCAATTCGGTCGCCCTTGTCTTCGGGAATGAGAATGTCGTCCATGCCGATAGTCGCACCGAAGGTGGTGGCGTAGCGGAAGCCCATGTCCTTGATGGCGTCGAGCATCTTGACCGTCACGACGGGGCCCTTGTCCTGATAGACCCGCGCGATCAGGCTGCGAAGCTCCTTGTCGCCGAGGGGCTCGTTGACGTAATCCATCTCCTTCGGGAGTTCCTGGTTGAGGATAATGCGTCCGGGAGTGGTCTCAATGAGCGTGCCGTCCATCGGGACCAGAATCCGTGCCTGATAGTCCACCGCCCGGGCGTCGAGGGCCAGCAGAACCTCGTCGGGTGACGTGAAACGCTTTCCCTCACCCGGGGCGCCCTCGCGCTCCTTCGTCAGATAGTTGATGCCCAGAACCATATCCTGGGACGGGAACACGATGGGCTGCCCGTTGGCCGGATTCAAGAGGTTCCGCGAGCTCAGCATGAGGGTCCACGACTCGATCTGCGCAGCTTGCGTCAGGGGCACGTGGACCGCCATCTGGTCGCCGTCGAAGTCGGCGTTGAAGGCGTGGCACACCAGCGGGTGCAGCTTGATCGCCTTGCCTCCTACGAGAACCGGCTCGAAGGCCTGGATGCCGAGCCTGTGCAGCGTCGGCGCCCGGTTCAGCATGACCGGGTGCTCCTTGACAACCTCGTCGAGAACCGCCCACACCTCGGGCGTCTCCTGCTCCACGAGCGTCTTCGCCTTCTTGATGTTGTAGACGACGTCCTTCTCGACGAGCTTCTTCATGATGAAGGGCTTGTAGAGCTCGAGCGCCATCTTGGTGGGCAAGCCGCACTGGTGCATCTGCAGCTCAGGCCCGACAACGATAACCGACCGGCCGGAGTAGTCCACGCGCTTGCCGAGCAGGTTCTGCCGGAAGCGGCCCTGCTTGCCCTTCAGCATGTCCGAAAGAGACTTCAGTGGTCTGTTGGATGCACCCTTGACCACGCGCTTCTTCTTGGAGTTGTCGAAGAGTGCGTCCACCGCCTCCTGGAGCATGCGCTTCTCGTTTCGAATGATGATATCCGGAGCGTTCAGGGACATCAGACGCTTGAGCCTGTTGTTTCTGTTTATGACGCGGCGATAGAGGTCGTTGAGGTCGCTCGTAGCGAAGCGTCCCCCGTCGAGCTGCACCATCGGACGCAGCTCCGGCGGAATGACGGGAATCACGTCCAGGATCATCCACTCCGGACGGTTGTTGGAGTCCCGGAAGTTCTCAACGATCTCGATTCGCTTCAGGAGGCGCTTGTCCGCCTTCGGCCCCTTCTCGATCATCTTCGCCCGGAGCTCGCTCGAAAGCGCATCGAGGTCCAGCTCCTCCAGGAGCGTACGCACCGCTTCCGCCCCAATGCCCGCGGAGAAGGACATGCCGTAGCGCTCCCGCGCTTCGAGGTACTCCTCCTCGGTAAGAAGCTCCATCTTCTTCAGGTCGGTGTCACCGGAATCAATGATGATGTACTTCTCGTAGTACAGAATGGACCGGAGACTGGCAATGGAGAGGTCGAGGAGGAGGCCCATCCGAGACGGCACCGAGCGGTAGTACCAGATGTGGGATACCGGCGAGGCAAGCTCAATGTGGCCCATCCGCTCGCGACGCACCTTGAAGTGGGTAACCTCAACGCCACAGCGGTCACAAATCACACCCTTGTAGCGGATCGACTTGAACTTGCCGCAGTAACACTCCCACTCCTTCGTCGTCCCGAAGATGCGCTCACAGAACAGTCCGTCCTTCTCCGGTCGAAGGGTTCGATAGTTTATTGTTTCCGGCTTCTTGACCTCGCCGTAACTCCATGCCCGGATCTGATCCGGCGAGGCGAGTTGAATCGTTATACTGTCAAAGTCCTGGATATCTCTCATACAGCCTCCTCCTGGGGCTCAAAAACCTCGTGGGCACCGACCGTTGCCGGGCGGGTGCCTTCGGGCGGCCGCCTTCGGGCGGCCGCTTCCGGTCGCCCGAGGCCGCGCGCACGTCTCTGCGGTACGCGCGACGGAACGGCTCACCGGCGGCCTCCGTACGGCAGCTAGAAGTCCGTACGGCAGCTAGAAGTTGGTACCTTGCCGATTGATGAGCTCCTCGTCTCGCTCGGTCAGGGCAATCTGCTTGCCCCGGGAGTCGTAGATCGAGATGTCGAGGGCAAGCCCCCGCAACTCCTGCAACAGGACATTGAAGGACTCGGGCACGCCCGCCGAGGTCGACGGCTCGCCCTTCACGATGCTCTCGTAGATCTTCGCTCGTCCATTCATGTCGTCGGACTTGATGGTCAAGAGCTCCTGAAGCGTATTGGCCGCGCCGTACGCCTCCAGAGCCCATACCTCCATTTCTCCAAGACGCTGCCCACCGAACTGCGCCTTTCCGCCCAGCGGCTGCTGAGTCACCAGGGAGTACGGACCGGTGGAGCGAGCGTGCATCTTGTCATCCACGAGGTGGTGGAGTTTGAGCATGTACATGTAGCCGACCATGACCGGATTCTCGAAGAGCTCGCCGGTGCGACCATCCCGCAGGTTGGTTTTGGAGCTCGTCGGCAGCCCCGCCTTCTTCAGGCGCTGCTGGATCATCTCCGGGGTGGCCGACTCGAAAACCGGCGTGGAAATCCACTCATCCAGCGCCACTGCGGCCCATCCCAGCTCGGTTTCCAGAATCTGCCCCAGGTTCATCCGGGACGGGACGCCGAGCGGGTTCAGACACACATCCAGCGGTGTCCCGTCGTCCATGTAGGGCATATCCTCTTCCGGGAGAACCCGGGCAATGACGCCCTTGTTTCCATGGCGGCCCGCCATCTTGTCACCTTCGCGAAGCTTCCGCTTGGTAGCCACCAGCACCTTGACAACTTCGTCAACCCCGGGACTCAAATCATCACCGGCCGCGCGGGTGAGGCGCTGAACGTCGATTACCGTTCCCTCAACGCCGTGCGGGACTCGCAGAGAGGTGTCCCGAACCTCCTTGGCCTTCTCACCAAAGATCGAGTTCAACAGCTTGAACTCCGGTGTGGTCTCGGTCTCCGACTTCGGAGTAACCTTGCCGACCAGAATGTAACCGGAACCGATCTTCGCACCGACCCGGACAATGCCCTCTTCGTCGAGCTGATCCAGTGCCTTCTCCGAGGTGTTCGGAATATCCCGGGTGATCTTCTCGGGGCCCAGCTTCGTCTCGCGCACCTCGACGGAGAACTCCTTGATGTGGATGGAGGTAAAGATGTCCTCCTTTACCACCTTCTCGGAGATGAGGATTGCGTCCTCGAAGTTGTACCCGTTCCAGGGAACAAAGCCGACAAGCACGTTGCGTCCCAGGGCCAACTCTCCGTGATAGGTGGCCGGCCCGTCGGCAAGTACGTCACCGGTCTCCAGCTTCTGCCCCACCGACACGATGGGTTTGTGAGTGTAGCAGGTGTCCTGGTTGGTTCGCTGATACTTGATCATCGGGTAGACGTCGACCTCACCGGCATCGGTTTCGACGGTAACCTGCAGGGAGGTCACGTGGCTGACCGTGCCGGGTCTGCGCGCCTTCACCAGAACGCCCGAGTCGTACGCGGTCTTCGCTTCCATGCCGGTACCGACGCGGGGGGGCTCCGGAAAGACCAGCGGGACCGCCTGGCGCTGCATGTTCGAACCCATGAGGGCGCGGTTTGCATCGTCATGCTCGAGGAAGGGAATAAGCGACGCAGAAACCGAAATGACCTGCTTCGGCGAGACGTCCATGTAGTGGATGTCCTCGGGCGGCCGCGTTGTGTAGTCGCCGGAGCGCCGCACCGACACCGTCTTGCTCTGAAACTCACCCTTCTTGTTGATCTGCGCGTTCGCCTGGGCAATGTAGTACTTCTCTTCATCCATGGCGGAGAGGTACTCAATGTCCCGGGTCGCACGCCCCTTCTTCACCTTGCGGTACGGTGTTTCGAGGAAGCCGTAGTCGTTGACCCGGGTGTAGTTCGCAAGTGACACAATCAGCCCGATGTTCGGACCTTCCGGCGTCTCTATGGGGCACATGCGCCCGTAATGCGTGTAGTGGACGTCGCGGACCTCGAATCCTGCGCGGTCCCGACTCAGCCCCCCCGGTCCGAGAGCGTTCAGCCGGCGTTTGTGGGTAAGCTCGGACAGCGGATTGACCTGATCCATGAACTGCGAGAGCTGACTGGAGCCGTAGAACTCCTTGATGGCCGCCACCACCGGCTTGATGGACACCAGGTCCTGCGGCTTGATGGTGTCGGTCTCTTTCAGAGACATGCGCTCCTTCGCAATGCGCTCCATCCGGCTGAAGGCGGTCTTCAGGCTGTTGGCAAGAAGCTCACCGACCGAGCGAACACGACGATTCCCCAGGTGGTCTATGTCGTCGACATTCGCCTCACCGATGTACACCTGAATCAGGTAGCGCATGGTGTTGGTAATGTCTTCCCGCGTAAGAATATGTTCCTGTGGGGGATCCTGGTAGTCGAACTTCTTGTTCAGCTTGTAACGCCCCACCCTGCCCAGGTCGTATCGCCGCGCCGTGAAGAACATGGAGTTGAAGTCCTTCTCCGCACTCTCCACGGTGATCGGCTCACCAGGCATAATGACGGCGTACACCGTCGCCAGGGCGTCCTCCTTGGTGGGCTCATCCAGCTCCGAGTCGTCCCGGGTGAACTTGACTTCCTCTCGCTCGAAACAGTTCAGGATCACCTCGGAATGCAGGGACTCCGGGTCGTCCGTGTCGATGATCTCCACCTCGCCGGCACCGGTATGGAGAAGCTCGTCCACATCGTGGGGATGAAGCTTCTCTCCCGCACGGTAGAGTCGGCGCTTATCCCCCTCTTCGGTTTCGACGTAGACAGCCTTGGCGAGGACCTGGCCGACGAGCAGATCCTTGGTTTCCCGGTCGTCGTTGACTGCCCGCTTCTTCGTCTTGTAGAAGAGATCGATCATCTTCTCCCGGGTGTCGTAACCCAGCGCGCGCAGGAAGAGGGTGCCGAGGATTCGCTTCTTCCGGTCGATTTTGGCGTAGATAAGCTCACGCTTCTGATCGATCTCAAACTCCAGCCATGAGCCTCGATACGGGATGATCCGGGAGGAGTAGACCCCCTTCTCGTGAGAGAAGATGACCCCGGGACTTCGGTGAATCTGACTCACTACGACGCGCTCGGCCCCGTTGATGACGAACGTTCCACGGTCGGTCATGAGCGGAATATCGCCCATGTAGATGTCCTTCTGCCGAATCTCGCCGGTCTCCAGAAACACGAGGTTGATCCGCGCCTTCACCGGAATGGCATACGTGTGGCCCTTCTGCTTGCACTCGATCTCGGACATCTTGATATTGTCCTCGTCGAGAATGTAGTGGCTGTACTCGAGCCGCATGTCCCCGCTCTGGCTCTCAATGGGGAACACCGTCTGGAAGACCTCTTCCAGCCCCTGACGCTGTACCGTCTCGCCTTCCAACTTCCTTCGCCGTTGCAAGAACTTCTCGTACGACGAGAGCTGGATGTCGACCAGGTCCGGCAGCTCCATGACCTGGGAGCCCTCCATCCCGACGACGGTTCGTTCGATCCGTTTCCCGTTATTCAACACTCATTACCCTCCCAACACGATGTTGGTCTTCCGTCTAGTGCCCGACTTCCCGCCCGGACCCGCGGTCACGCGCGAAGACGCCGCTACGTCGATGCGGGCACACCGCCGGCAGTCGCGCAGACGCGGCTGAGGGCCGCGCAGACACGCCGATACCACAGGCGCCGTACCCGGCTCCTGTGGTATCGAGGTGTGAGAAAGAGGTCTGTTCTCTGGAACAATCGACGCTACTGAATTTCAATCGTAGCGCCGGCAGCCTCAAGCTTTTCCTTAATCTCGTTGGCTTCTTCCTTTGAAACGCCCTCTTTGACGGCCTTACCACCGGTCTCCACAAGCTCCTTCGCTTCCTTGAGACCGAGCCCTGTAATGCCGCGCACTTCCTTGATGACGGGGATCTTCTTCCCGTCCTCGAACGCCTTGAGAATCACGTTGAATTCGGTCTGCTCTTCCTCGGCCGCGCCGGCCTCGCCACCGGCAGCCGGAGCGGCTCCTGCAGCGACGGCGGCTACCGGAGCTGCAGCTGAAACCCCGAACTTCTCCTCCATTGCGGAGACGAGCTCAGATACTTCCAGCACCGACATGTTCGCAATTGCCTCAAGAATGTCGTCTTTCGTAAGTGTTGCCATATTACCTTCTCCTTTCATGTGTTTGCCGGCGATAGCATGCAACACTTCTTTCGAAGACTAACGCCGGTCGTTTCCACGTTCACGAGCCCGGAGGTTCTCAGCCCTCCTGCTCCTTCTTCTCCTGAACCGCCTTCAGCGCCCGCACCAGCTTCGTCGGTACCCCGTTGAGAGCGTACATGAGGTGCTGCAGGGGAGCGTTCATGGTGCCCATGAGTTTGGCCAGAAGCTCTTCCCGGGTCGGCAGTTTCGACAGCCGTTCCGCCTGAACCGCGTCGAAGACGCTTCCGTCTATGATTGCCCCCTTGACCTCGACGGGATGCTCCTTGCCGAAGTCGAGAATGGCCTTCACGACGGGGCTGAAGTTGTCCTGCACGAGGGCAACCGCGGTGGGTCCGGTCAGGAACTCGGACACGTCGGGCTTGTCGAGCTGTTCCAAGGCGATCTTGGCGAAGCGGTTCTTGATGACCCGAAACTCGGCGTTTCGCTCCCGAAGTTGCCGCCGGAGATCGGTGATCTGATCAACCGTGAGACCGCGGTAGTTCGCAAAGACGTAGTTCTGAGCGCTCTCGAAGCGGCTCTTGGCGGCTTCCACGGCTCCGGTTTTCTGCTCGTTGATTCTGGTCTTGTACTCTGCCATATCGTCGCTCCCGCCTATTCGCCGTTACCGGCGGATGCGCCCATGTCGAGCTTCACGCCGGGTCCCATGGTTGAAGAGACCGCAACGGTCTTCACGAAGTCACCCTTGATGTCCGCCGGGCGCTTCTTCTTGACCTCATCCACCACAACTCTGATGTTCTCGACGATCTGCTCGCTATCCATGGAGACCTTTCCGACGGCCAGATGAACAACACCGGTCTTGTCGGCGCGGAACTCCGTCCGCCCTTTCTGCAACTCCGCAAGGGCGGCCTTGATGTCGTTCGTTACCGTCTGCGTCTTCGGATTGGGCATGAGACCGCGTCGGCCGAGGATCGGACCGAGCTTCCCCACATCCTTCATCATATCCGGGGTCGCCACGGCGACATCAAAATCCAGCCACCCTTCGCGGATCCTCTCTATGAGGTCGTCGTCTCCGACGTAGGTGGCGCCGGCTTCTTCCGCTTCCTTCGCCTTGTCGCCCTTGGCGAAGACCAGCACCTTCTTGCCCTCGGTGAACTGGTTGGGAAGCACCAGGGTGTCCCGCACGGAAACGCCGCGCTTCAAATTCAGGTTGAGC
Organism: uncultured Spirochaetaceae bacterium; assembly: GCA_964623865.1. Taxonomy (GTDB): domain Bacteria; phylum Spirochaetota; class Spirochaetia; order DSM-27196; family PWMO01; genus CAYFQV01. The sequence continues at coordinate 57,635 of CAZUVX010000009.1, forward strand.
GAGAGCTCGACCGTCTCATCGAACTTCGCGAAGGCGGCCTCCTTGACCACGTCCACCGCCTCGACGGGGGCATAGAACCTGGTTCGGTCGACCTTCTTGAGGGCTTCGGCGTACTTCTTGCCATGTTTCACGGCTACACCTCCACCTCTACACCCATGCTCCGCGCTGTTCCCGCAACGATCTTCATGGCGCCTGCCAGATCATTGGCGTTCAGGTCGGGCATCTTGGTCTCGGCGATCTCCTTGAGCTGCGTCTTGGAGAGAGTCCCGACCTTCTCCTTGTGCGGCTCCGCCGATGCGGTTTCCAGTCCCAGGGCGCGCTTGATCAATACCGCAGCCGGGGGCGTCTTCGTGATGAAGGTGAAGCTACGGTCCTGATACACGGTAATGACCACCGGGATCAGAAGCCCCGCCTCCATGTTCTTGGTTACGTCGTTGAACTGCTGCACAAACTGCGGGGCGCTCACCCCGTGAGGACCGAGGGCCGGACCGACCGGCGGTGCCGGTGTTGCCTTCCCTGCAGGGACCTGCAGCTTGATGATGGCAGCAACCTTCTTCTTTGCCATCAGGTTACTCCTTGGTTCGTGGTAGTAGCGCCGTCCCCCGGGCTCCGTCGACAACGGTTCCGGCAACCACGTCGCTGGTTACCGAGCACCGATCGCGCGATCCCTGAACGGCTCCCATCAGGTTCTGCAACGCAGAACCACCAATGCCGTGCTCCTATACCTTCTCCACCTGGAG
>CAZUVX010000009.1:58474-70822 GCA_964623865.1 uncultured Spirochaetaceae bacterium
CGTGCTCCTATACCTTCTCCACCTGGAGAAAGTCGACTTCCACGGGTGTTGATCGACCGAAGATACCGACCATGACCCGAAGCTTGCCCTTTTCCACGTTGACCTCTTCAATGGTGCCGGAGAACGACTCGAAGGGCCCCTCTACAATGCGAACGGTCTCGCCCTCGGTGAAGCTCTGCTTCGGCTTCAGCGCCTTGTCGCCGCGAATCTCGCCGGTCTTCTGCAGGATCTCCCGCGCCTCCTCAGCCGAAATGGGCTGCGGTTTGGTCCCCACGGTGGAACCGACGAAGCCGGTTACCCCGTTGATGCGACGCACGTTCGAAAGAACCGCCTTCCACCCGAGATCCGGGAGATCCATCTCCAGGAGGATGTAGCCGGGAAGAAACTTCTTCGTCGTGACGCGCTTCTTCCCATCCTTGACTTCAACAACCTGCTCCGCCGGCACTTTCACGTCGGTCACGACGTCGTCGAGTTGACCGTCCTCCATCATCTTGCGGATGGTCCTCTCAACCTTGTTCTCGTATCCGGAGTAGGTGTGCAATACGTACCAGTGTTTTGCCATAGTTTTGTGCCCGAACCTCGTGGGACGATAGACGGCAAGACACCCGTACCGGGTGTCTTGCGACGGTACTCGGGGCGCTCCCCTAGAAGATCAGGTCGATACCTGTCAGGAAGAGGAAGTCGACGATGCCGAGCACGATGGCAAAGAGCGCAACGGAAACGAGCACCACCCGGGTCGACGACCCTACTTCCTCTCGTGAGGGCCAGACAACTTTCTTGAGTTCAGCATAACTATCCTTGAAAAAGGAAATCATCTTGCGCATCAAATGTCCCCTTCGTGCCGGGTCGGTGAGTCGACGTCCCGAAAGATCGAAGCAGGCCAGGCAGGATTCGAACCTGCAACATCCGGTTTTGGAGACCGGCGCTCTACCAATTGGAGCTACTGGCCTATGGTTTCCTCAGCGAGTATCCGCGGCGACTACTTGACCTTGGCTTCCCGGTGAAGGGTGTGCTTGCGCTCCGTCGGGCAGTACTTCTTCAGTTCCAACTTGCCTTGAATATTCCGCTTGTTCTTGGTTGTGGTGTAGTTCTTTCGGTTACACTCGGTACATTGCAGCGCGATTTTCTCTACAACCTTACCCTTAGCCTTGGCCATGCAGTTACTCCATAGGTTACACGCTGATCAAGCCCGAATGATACGCAATCCTCTTCAGGCTCGTCAATACTCTTGGTGAGGAAATTGCTACAAAGCCCCCGACCGGACTCGAACCGGTGACCCCATCCTTACCATGGATGTGCTCTACCAACTGAGCTACAGGGGCGCACGCTTGCCGGTGCGCCGGACATTACCAATTCCACTCGCACCGTGTCAACACTCGCGGGTCCAGTGTTCCCTATTTGAGCTCCTTCCGGAGCCGGCTCACCCAATCCTTCAGGCGCTGATCGGTCAGCGAGCCCTGATTGTCCTCATCTATCACGAGTCCGAGAAACCGTCCGTCCCGCTCCGCCTTTGAAACGGTGTAGGTGTACCCCTCGGTAGAGGTGTGGCCGACCACGCGGCCGCCACCGGAGGTGACCACGTCGGCCAGAATGGCAACGGCGTCGGCAAAGGCTTCCGGATAGTTCACCTGGTCACCCAGACCCATGATTGCCACGGTCTTGCCGGTGAAATCCATCTTCTTCAGCTCCGGATAAAACGCTTCCCAGTCGTCCTGGAGATCTCCGGCCCCCCAGGTCGACACGGCAAATATCAGTCGGTCGTACCGGGAGAGCGTTGTGGTGTCCGTCTCCGTGACGTCAATCAAGTCGGATTGTTCCTCACCGATGAGTCGTTGCAGCTTCACCGACACGTCTCTCGTGTTCCCCGTGGTGGAACCGTAGACAATCCCCACGCGCGCCATTACCGCCTCCTTGCGATCGCCCGATGCACATTGGACCGATGGGTATTGAGTGTTCCGATAGTTCCGTAAGGTAACGGTAATTCCGCTCAGCCGCAAGTGTCGGGAGGCGCCCCGTTCACGACTTCAGGTGCTCGTCGAACCACGCGAGAATCTCCTCCAGCCGGCGGATCCTCGGTTTGGGCTTCCCGCTCCGGGACAGCTCGTGGTTCTCACCGTCGAAGAGGGCGATGCGCGCTTCCCCGCCGTGATAGCGCACTGCCGTGAAGAACTGAAACGCCTCCACCTCCCAGCAGCGGTAGTCTTGCCGGGAGTGTACCAGGAGCAACGGAGTCGTAACCCGCCCGGCCAGGCGAAGCGGCGACTGCCGCCACAGCGCTTCCCGCCCCTCCCAGGGATCGCCGGCAATCTGGTCCTCGGTGAAGAAGTAGCCGATGTCACTCGTACCCCACATTGAGAGCCAGCTCGAAATGCTTCGCTGGCTCACCGCCGCAGCGAAGCGGTCCGTGCTTCCGACGATCCAGTTCGTCATGAACCCGCCGTAGGATCCACCCATCACACCCAGGCGGTCCGGAGCTATCCGGTCCTTGTACCGGCGCAGGACCTCGTCGGTGAAGGCCATGAGGTCCTCATAATCGATGGTGCCGTACTTGCCGCGGATATCCGCGAAGTCATTTCCGCGGCCGTCGGAGCCGCGGGGGTTGCAGAAGAAGACGTAGTAACCGGCGTGGGCGAGGGTCTGCATCTCGTGGTTGAATACCTCACCGTAGACCGTCTTCGGCCCGCCGTGAATCGCAAGAATGCCGGGGCGCCCGGCTTCGCGCGACCCCTCCGAACTGTCTGCACCGGGCGCCGCGTCCGGCGGCGAAAGGACGTACCCTTGTATGGTGGTACCGTCCTCCCGGGTCACGCAAAGCGCCTCGGGCCGGCTCAGATCTCGGGTGACCATGTAGTCCACGTTGAAGGAGGAGAGGCGACGCGGCACGACACCGTCTCCCTCCGTGCCGGCGCGAGCGCGCTCCTGCGCCGACGGGAGCGGAAGCACGTAGAGCTCCGGCAGCGCGTCTACCCGGAGCTCTACGGTGACGACACGGCCACCGGCGATATCGTAGGCGTCGATGCTCCCCGTCGGACGGTACACGTCATCGGCTTCGCCCGTATCCAGGTGCACACGGCGCAGGCCGGATGCGGTGCCCTCGGTGGTAATGAAGTAGACGTAGTCATCGTCATAGATCAAGGGCGCCGGACCCGCACCGAATCGGCAATCCGAGCCGACGGTGTTGGCGACGGCGCGATCGAGATTGTCCGTGAGAAGGCGCAGCTCCCCCGCCTTCAGGTCAACCTCGGCGAAGTCGGGATTCTCGTTGAGGCCGAACCGGTTCATTCGATTGACCAGCACCACCGCCCGCCCCGGCTCGGTGAAGGTCGGCCGGTCGTACTCACGCGGCCTTGCGCGCCCGTCGTCAACGCCCGCCTCCCCGCCCTCAGCCGACGCGGATTCGAGGGTGGCGTCGTCAAGGCGCACGCTCTTGAGGGTTGCAAGGTCCAGGAGGTGGAGCTCGTTCCGGGTTTCCCTCTTGTCATTGTACGGCAGCCCGGCATAGAGGACGGCGTTCTCCCGTTCCGAGACGTCGAAGGAATCGACCGCCATGTCATCCCCGGTGAGGCGCGTCATGGCGCCGTCGGCGTCGCGCAGCCAAAGCGCCTGCCGCGTGTCCGTCGTGAAACCGGCGCCGTTTGACCACCACGGGATCTCGGTGATCACCGTCACCGCGGCGTCCTTCCGTTCCTTGCGATCCTCCACGGAGATGTGATCGTACGTGCCCAGGAGGATGATTCGCCCGTCATCGAGCACCCGCAGATCCTTCGCGGCGAAGTCGGTGCGAAACGCCGGAGCGGCTTCGCCGCCGGTCACCTGTATCCGGTAGAACTGGGTGAATTGCTCCCCCTCCTCCCGCTTTTTCCGGTCCTCTCCGGCGCGGTCCGATGAGAAGAGCACCGTGTGCTGATCCTCCCAGGCGTAGACCCCTACCCGACCGCAGGCGGTGAGACGAGTCGGGACCGGATGCGTGGCGGCGGCACCGTTCGCATCTCCGGAGAGGCGCACGAGCCACAGGTCCGTTGCGTAGCGGTTGTCGTCGTAGACGGCGCCGTGCACCCGGAAGGCGACGAGCCGGTCGCCGCCGCCGGCAGGGGCAAAGCGGGGTTGAGAGAGGAATGAATAGGACAGTATGTCACGGATGGTAACGGCGGATTGAGATTCCATGCAGAGCGGCTCCCTATGGTGAACTTGCGGGAAGTATAAACGCGACAGAACTGGTGTCAAACGCGGCGTCGCGGCTTCACCGGCAAGGCACGCCGGATCCAATGTGCAAACAGGGCGAGGAAAGAGCCTCCAGGGTCTCGGTGCGCACCGGGCCTCTCGTGCTATACTCGCGGCATATGACTCAGCCGACGGTACTGTGCATAACGAAGGATCGGGATTTCGCAACTGCCCTTCGCTCTCTTGCGGAGGAGCGCTCCCTCAGCTTCTCGTTCAGATTCCACGATCCGGAGGACCCTCCCCATCTGTCCGCGGTTGACGCGGCATCATCAATAGTCCTCATTGATGCCGATGACCTCAGGGATCGCGCTCTGGAGTTGCTCCCCAGCTACGAGGGAGCGAGCACCATCGTTGTGGGCGGCATTGCCGCCGAAGCGATTCTCGGTCAAGCCTCGAGCATGTTCGGGAGCGAGTTTATTCTCAAGGACGGCGAATACCACTTCGTCGCCATGATCCCTCTCATGGTGCGAAAGATCATCCGAACCCGTGACCGGGACATGACGAACCGGGACATCATCCGGTCGAGCGAACGGCGATACGAGAACCTTGTCCAGGCACTTCCCGACGTTGTCTACAAGATAGATCCCAACGGCTACTTCACCTTCGTGAACGAATCGGTTCGCAACTTCGGTTACGCTCCGGAGGAGCTTCTGGGACAGCACTTCAGCACGATCGTCGCCCGGGAGGATCTGCCGAAGGTAAGTCGCCGTCGCATTCTGTCGGAGTTTCGCGGGAAGTCCACCGGCGCCGACGGGGCGCCGGGCCTCTTCGACGAACGGCGGACCGGAGAGCGACGCACCCGGGGCCTGGAAATCCGCCTCAAGAAGGGGGTCGGCGGTGGAGCCGGAGATCGTGGTGGGGATCGCGGTGCCAGGCAATCAGCCTCCCCCGGTGAATCCGAAGGTATCATTGCCTCTCTGACCTCCTACGGAGAGATAACTGCGACCGGCCACTACCTCGGCGACACCCAGGAGCGCTATTTCACGGGAACGGTAGGCATTATCCGGGACATAACTCAGCGACGCAAGTCGGAGCAGCGTCTGACCCAGCTGTCCCTGGCAATAGAGCAGATCGCCGTCGGGATCTGCATAACCGATCCCGTGGGCACGGTGATCTACGCCAACCCCTTCTTCTTCCGGCTGAACGTGCTCACTCCGGATGAGATCCTCGGGCGCAACGTTCGCCGCCTGGCTCGCCGTTACCTGCAGGAGGAGACCCTCCGGGAGATTCGAGACGCCATGGAGGCGGAAGAGCCCTGGGAGGACGACCGCATTATCTGGAAGCGCTCCGGTGAGTCCTACTGGTCCTGGCTCAAAATCTATCCCGTACGGGACATGAGTGCATCGGTGGCGCAGTACATCATCTTCCAGCAGGACATAAGCGACCGCAAGCAGAGCGAGATGGACTTGCGCAGCGCCCTCGAGGTGCAGCGCCGCACGGTCCGGTCGGTGCACCACCGCGTTCGCTCCAGTCTTGAGACCCTGGGCACCCTTGCGGTCAGTCTCTCCGACGCAGTCGGTGAGAATCCGGTAACCGCCGCGGGCATGATCCGCTACTACGCCCGCTTCCATGAGTTCGTTTACGAGGGCAATGACTATGACACCTGCGATGTGAGCGCCTTCCTGAAGGAGGCCCTCCCGGAGCTCGTTGCACCGGCGACACGGCGGAGCCGGAAGGTCGGGATCACCACTTCCGCGGAGGCTGGGCGCATATCCGTCCTGCAGGCGCTCCCTGTGATTGTCATTGTCGGAACCGTCGTCGCAGCAGCAACAAACCGGAACTTCCCCCGAGGGCGCCGAGGGAATATCCGCGTCTCCGCTGCTCTCGACGACGAACATCTGACCCTCGAGGTGGCCCATCCCGGCACCGACCCCCTTCGCGACGGCAAGGGGGACCGGAACAACGAGTCCGATCTGGTCGCCGCGCTGGTTTCACAGGTCGACGGCACCTTCGAAACGATTCCGGGAGACGACGAGACGCGTCATCTCGTCAGCGTTCCCGCGGCGGCCCGCTGAGAGAAGGGCGACGGCCCGCTGAGATCCCGCGGCGGCCCGCTGAGAGAAGGGCGACGGCCGCCGGCGACATCTCGCCGGCGCAGCCGCTGCAGCGGTACACCGGCAGGGGCATGGTGAAGACAGGGGCATGGTGAAGACAGAGTCATGGTGAACTGGATTACCGGAACGAGTGACTCCGTGCCGCGGCAGGTCGCCCGGCTCATGGCGAGGCGGCTCCGCGCCGCGACGGATGAGCGCGCCACCGCCGTCCTCGCTGTCCCGGGCGGGCGGTCCGTTCAGAGAGTACTGGAAGCGCTCCGCGCGGAGGATATGGAAGTGCCATGGGATCGGGTGCACGTCTTCTTTGTGGACGAGCGCTGCGTCGAGCCGGGCAGTCCCGACAGCAACTACCAGGCGCTTCGAGAAGCCTTCATCGATCCGCTTACCGCCGGGGGCCGCCTGCCCGGAGGCAACGTCCATCTGCCCCAGGAGGCCGGGGAAGGCCTCTGCGATCCCGAATCCTACAGCCGCGCCCTCGAAGAGGTCGCTGCGGACTCCGGGCGCGGGCGCTTCGACGTTGTCCTCCTTGGGGTCGGAGAGGACGGCCACGTTGCCTCACTCTTTCCCGACCATCCCGCCCTCGGAGAAACCGGGCACAGATACCTTCTGGTGGAGGACGCCCCCAAGGAGCCGCCCCGGCGAATCACGGCGTCGCGCAGCCTCATTGCCTCGGCGTCGACGGCGGTCGCCCTCTTCCTGGGCGAAAGCAAGCGAGAGGCTCTGCAGCGGTTTCGCGCCCTTTCACCGGATGCGGCTCGAGCCGCCGTGCCGGAGCTTCCGTGCAGCCTCATCCACGCCGCAGACGACGCCTGGGCGGCCACGGACCTGGCGTAGACGCACACCGTACCCGTGAGCGGTCCGGCGCGACCGAGAGGGACAGGACGCGCCGGCGACGTGACTGGTCGCCGACGCGACGCTCGTCAGGCGATTGTTACCTCCTGCTCCAGATAGACGTCCTGGATGGCGTGGAGGAGCTCGACGCCCTCCTTCATGGGACGCTGGAAGGCCTTGCGGCCGGAGATGAGGCCCATGCCGCCGGCGCGCTTGTTGATGACCGCCGTCTTGACGGCCTCCTCCAGGTCACCCTTCCCCGCCGAGGCGCCGCCGGAGTTGATGAGCCCGGAGCGGCCGGCGTAGTTGTTCAGCACTTGATAGCGGGTCAGGTCGATGAGGTTGTCCGAGGTGAGCTCCTCGTAGACGCGATCATCGATCTTGCCGTAGCTCGACTCACCCATGTTCATGGCCTTGTAGCCCTTGTTCACCTTCGGCAGTTTCTGCTTGATGATATCCGCCTCAATGGTGACGCCGAGGTGGTTCGCCTGGCTGCTGAGGTCTGCGGCCAGGTGGTAGTCCGCCTCCTTGGTCTTGAATGCGCTGTTCCGGAGGTAGCACCACAGGATGGTCACCATGCCGAGCTCGTGCGCGCGGTGGAAGGCGCGGGAGATCTCTACGATCTGCCGATCCGATTCGGGGGAACCGAAGTAGATGGTCGCGCCGACCGCGACTGCCCCCATGTCGAAGGCCTGCTCGACGTTGCCGAAGAGGATCTGGTCGTAGGTATTCGGGTAGGTAAGCAGCTCGTTATGGTTGATCTTCACAATGAAGGGGATCCTGTGAGCGTACTTCCGGGAAACCGACCCCAGAACGCCGAGCGTGGAGGCGCAGGCGTTGCAGCCGCCCTCAATGGCCAGGCGCACAATGTTTTCCGAGTCGAAGTAGTCCGGATTCGGGGCGAAGCTCGCCCCGGCGGAGTGTTCGATCCCTTGGTCCACCGGGAGAATTGAGAGGTATCCCGTTCCCGCCAGACGACCGGTGTTGAAGATGAGCTGCATGTTGCGCAAAACGTTCGAGCTGCGGTCGCTGTGCACCCAGATGCGGTCCACGAAATCGGGACCCGGTAGATGAAGCCGCTCTTTCGGCACCTTTGCCGTATAGCTCAGAAGATCATCGGCCTCATCGCCGAGGGCCTTTCTAATCTTATCAATCATTATTCGTGCTCCTTTGTATTCATGGAGATGTCGGGGCTCGTATTGAATATAGCAGAACGCCACGCCCGCCGTGAAGTGCGAGGATGCGCCGGGATGAGAACCGATGAGGCGCCGTTTTGACGGCGGCGTTCGAGGGGGCCTATAATGGCGGTCAATCTACATTCAGGAGGCACACTCATGGCAAACACACGCGGTATGCAGGTACGGAAGCCGGAAAAGCGCCTGCACGGCGTGACGCCTAAGGTCGGGATTCGTCCCACCATTGACGGCCGCCGCGGCGGCGTGCGCGAGGGACTCGAGGAACAGACCATGGAGATGGCAACGCGAACCGCCGCGCTCATCTCGCAGAACCTGCGCCATCCCGACGGCCTCCCGGTTGAGTGCGTGATTGCGGATACCACCATCGGCGGCGTCGCCGAGGCGGCGCGGTGCCAGGAGAAGTTCGAGCGAGAGAACGTGGGACTGACCATCACCGTAACGCCGTGCTGGTGTTACGGTTCGGAAACCATGGATACGACCCCCAACATCCCGAAGGCGGTGTGGGGCTTCAACGGCACCGAACGCCCCGGCGCAGTCTACCTGGCCGCCGTGCTGGCAGGTCACTCCCAGAAGGGCACTCCCGCCTTCGGCATCTACGGACGCGAGGTGCAGGATGCCGACGACCGCTCCATCCCGGCGGATGTGCAGGAGCGTCTCCTTCGCTTCGCAAAGGCGGGCCTGGCGGTGGCAACAATGCGCGGCAAGAGCTACCTCTCAATCGGCGGGATCTCCATGGGGATTGCGGGTTGCTACGTCACCGAGAGCTTCTACAAGGACTACCTGGGCATGCGCACCGAGTACGTCGACATGAGCGAAATCCAGCGCCGCCTCCAACTCGGGATCTACGACAAGGAGGAGTTCGAGCGCGCCTACGCCTGGACGCGGGAGAACTGCGTCGAAGGGGAGGACCCAAACCCGACGGAGAATCGGCGCTCCCGCGAACAGAAGGACCAGGACTGGGAGGTCGGCGTCAAGATGGCCATGATTACCCGCGACCTCATGGTCGGAAACGAGAAGCTCGCCGAAGCGGGCTGGGCCGAGGAAGCGCTGGGCCACAACGCCATTGCGGCGGGCTTCCAGGGGCAGCGGCAGTGGACGGACTTCATGCCGAACGGTGACTTCATGGAGGCCATCCTGAACACCTCCTTCGACTGGAACGGCATCCGGGAGCCCTACATCCTGGCCACCGAGAACGACAACCTCAACGCGACCTCCATGCTCATGGGCCACCTTCTGACCAACTCCGCCCAGATCTTTGCCGACGTCCGCACGTACTGGAGCCCGGAGTCGGTGAAGCGCGTCACCGGCAAGGAGCTCACCGGCAGGGCAAAGGACGGCATCATACATCTGATCAACTCCGGGCCGGCGACCCTTGACGGTACCGGTCGACAGTCCCGGGACGGCCGGCCCGTCATGAAGCCTTACTGGGAGATCACCCCGGAGGAGGCGGGGAAGTGCCTGGACGCGACGACGTGGTACCCCGGCGTCACCGAGTACTTCCGCGGCGGCGGCTACTCGACCCAGTACGTCACCAAGGGTGAGATGCCGGTGACCATGTGCCGAATCAACATTGTCGACGGCCTCGGCCCCGCTTTGCAGATCGCCGAGGGGTGGGCGGTGGACATTCCGGAGGACGTCCACCACGTCCTGGACCGCCGGACCAACCCCACCTGGCCGACCACCTGGTTCGTCCCGCGCCCGGCGGATAACGCCCGCTTCCGGGACGTCTACTCCGTCATGCTCAATTGGGGTGCAAATCACGGCGCCATCGGCTACGGCCACTACGGCGCGGACCTGATCACCCTGGCGTCCATGCTGCGCATTCCGGTGTACATGCACAACGTCGAGGAGTCGAAGATTTTCAGGCCGAGTACGTGGACCGCCTTCGGTATGGACCTGGAGGGCTCGGACTTCCGGGCGTGCGCAAACTTCGGCCCCCTCTACCGGGGCTCATAGGAAGCTAACCGCTCAAGGAGATCACGTCATGTTGAAGAACATCCCTTCCATCCTTTCGCCGGAATTGCTCAAGATCCTCATGGAGATGGGCCACGGCGACGAGATCTGCATCGGCGACGGCAACTTTCCGGCCGCAGCCTACGCTCAGCGCCTGGTACGCCTGGACGGCCACGGGGTGAGCCCGATTCTGGACGCAATCCTGGGCCTCTTTCCGCTGGACACCTTCGTCGAACGCCCGGTCTTCGTCATGGAGGTCGTGAACAAGGAGCACGCCCCCCCACCCGTGTGGAGCGACTACGAAGAGATCATCCGTCGTCACGATTCGAGCTGGGCCGGCTTCCAGCAGGTCGAGCGCTTCGCATTCTACGAGCAGGCCAAGCGCGCCTACGCAATCATCGCCACCGGCGAGAGCGCTCTGTACGCCAACGTCATCCTGAAGAAGGGTGTCATAGAGCCCTGACTGCACCGCCGCCCGCACCGCGCATCCCGCTCGTTCCAGGGGCTGTCGTCCACACGGAGACAGCCCCTTTCTTTTGATCGATGCCGACGGCCGGCGCACACGGCCCTCCCGGCGCGCCGATTCCATCCGAAAACCTCTTGCACAGACTCTCGCCGGGAACTACACTCAATATTGAAAGCCAAAACACAATGATTGAAAAGCTAAACGATAGGGAACGGGAAGTCCTCGATCGCATCGTGGCGGAGCCGCGGTTGTCCGTCTCGGAGCTGAGCCGCGCCCTGGACGTCTCGCCGGTAACGGTACGGACCATCCTGAACAGCCTCGCCGAGAAGGGCATGATCCTGCGGACCTGGGGCGGCGCGAATCCCGCCTTCCATCCTGAGATCCTCGACCGACAGCGCGCCTGCGTAGCGGAGAAGAACCGCATTGCCCAGGCGGCGGCGGAGCTTGTTCTCGACAACGCCACCGTCATGATCGAGGCGGGAACCACCACCTCCGGCATGGGACGGTACCTCTTCGGCAAGAGGAACATCCGGGTGGTCACCAACTCCTCCCTGATCCTCCCGTACGCCCGAGCCAACCCGCAGGTGACCCTCATTGCGTCGGGGGGTGACTTCCGTCCACAAACGGAGTCCTTTGTCGGTCCCGTGGCCCTGGAGCACCTCGGTCGCTTCAACGTGCGCTACGCCTTCATCGGCACGGACGGGTTCTCGGTGGAACGCGGCCTGACGACCCACCACGTGGAGGGTGCCGAGGTGGTCAAACGCATGGCGGCACAGGCGCAGGAGACGATCCTCCTGGCGGACAGCAGCAAGTGGGACAGACGAGGCTTCGTCGGCGTCCTTCCCCTGAGCGCCGTCGCCCGCCTCATCACGGATACCGGCCTCCCCGACGAGGCCGCAGAACAACTCGAGGAGCACGGTATTGCGGTGCAACGCGTATAGGCCGACGTCCATTGAGTCCATTGGGAATGACACACGGCGGCGCTCCCGCCGGCGGATCATCCCCGCAAGGAGATACCATGGCAACTGAAGTAACCATGCCCCGACAGGGTCAGTCCGTCGAGAGCTGCATCATCCTGGAGTGGAAGAAGAACGAGGGAGACCCGGTGTCCGAAGGGGAGCCGATCGTCGAGGTAGAGACCGACAAGGCCACCTTCGAAGTTGAGGCTCCGGCAACGGGAACCCTTCTCAAGAGATTCTTCGAAGCAGAGGAAGACGTGCCCGTCCTCACCACGATCGCCGTGATCGGCGAAGAGGGAGAGGACTACATGGAGGCCGTGTCCAACCTCCCCACCGAGGCGAGACCGCCCGACACCTCACCGGCGGAGGCGGAGGCCGCGCCGGAGGCGGCCGCGGCGGAGGCGGCCGCCGGTGCGGAGCAAGCGGCCGCGCCGGAACAGGCGGCCGGGGCGGAACAGGCGGCCGGGGCGGACCGGTCCGGCGGGCAGCCGCCGGCGCAACCGGGAGAGGGCCGCCGCGGCGCCGTCTCCCCTCGAGCCCTCGAGCGCGCCCGGAAGGCGGGGATTGATCCCTACACCCTCGCCGGATCCGGTCCGGAGGGCCGTGTCGTTGAGCGGGATGTCGAGGCCGCGGCCGCCTCAACCGCGCCAATGACGCCCACCGCCCGG
>CAZUVX010000010.1:0-55622 GCA_964623865.1 uncultured Spirochaetaceae bacterium
CACCCGGAGATATGGGAGGAGATAGACCGGAGGGAGCCGAACAGGCGGAACGGGAAACCCAAAGGGCGACCACCGAGAACGTCGCGACTATCCACCGAACCGAAGAGGACGGAATCGTGACCCTGGCCTTCGATCTGCCGGATCAGAAGGTGAACAAGCTGACCACCGAGGTCATGGAGGAGTTGGACCGGAACATCAGCGAACTCGCGCGTCGCGACGGCGTGCGCTTCTTGATCTTCAAGAGTGCCAAGCCCGGCGTGTTCATTGCCGGGGCGGACATCAACGAGATCAAGGACATTGAGAACGAGGAGGATGCCGCAGCGAAGGCCGGGGCCGGGCAGGAGCTCTTCAACCGGATTGAGGATCTGCCCTTCCCGACCCTCGCCCTCATAAACGGTGCCGCCATGGGTGGAGGGCTGGAGCTCGCTCTGGCGTGCGATTACCGCATCGTGACGGAGAACCCCAAGACGAAGCTGGGGCTCCCGGAGACCTCTCTTGGCATCATTCCCGGCTTCGGTGGCACCCAGCGGCTGCCGCGTCTCATCGGTATGAGCCAAGCGGCTACCATGATCCTCACAGGCAAGCCGGTGGATGCACGGAAGGCGGAGAAGATCCGGCTTGCCGATGCGCGTTATCCTGAGGCCTTTGCGGAGGAGTGGACCCACGGATTCGTCGACCGGGTCCTCTCCCCGGGCGGCGCAGCGAAGGTGCGCGCCCGGCGGAAACCTCGCTCCCTCGGGCAGCGCCTCCTCGACCGGACGCGTCCGGGGCAAGGGCTCGTGCTTCGCAAGGCGCGGAAGGACGTCGTTGCGAAGACCGGCGGTCACTACCCGGCGCCGCTGGAAGCGGTGAAGGTTCTGAGGAAGACCCGGAGGGGCTCCCGGACTCGGCGTATGCGCATTGAGCGGGAGCACTTCGGCAGGCTTGCCCCGACGCCCACCTGCAAGAATCTGATCAACCTCTACTTTGGTCGTGAGAGTGCCAGGAAGCATCCCGCCATGAAGGCGGAGCTCCCGGCGCCGCTTCGGGAAGCCGGTGTGCTCGGAGCCGGCGTCATGGGAGGGAAGATCGCCTGGCTCCTGAGCAACGGCCACATTCCCGTGGTGATGAAGGACATCGACTGGTCGGCCGTGCAGAAAGGGTACCGGTCGGCGCGAGAGTCCTATGACTATCTGGAGAGCCGGCGGAAGCTGGATGCGCGACAGGTGAACCTGAAGCTCCACAAGATCGCCGGGACCGTCTCCTACGAAGACTTCGGTGATCCGGATGTCGTAATTGAGGCGGTGGTCGAGCGACTGGACGTGAAGAAGAAGGTACTTGCGGAGGTGGAGGCGCATGTCCGTCCGGATACGATCATCGCAAGCAACACCTCGGCTCTGTCCATTACCGAGATGGCTTTCGAGCTCGAACACCCGGATCGCTTCGTCGGGATGCACTTCTTCAATCCCGTGGATCGCATGCCCCTCGTAGAGGTCGTCGCGGGAGAGAAGTCATCCGCCGAAGCGGTCGGCGCAGTGGGACGGCTCGCCGTGCAACTGGGGAAGACGCCGGTGTTCGTGCAGAACTGTCCGGGATTCCTGGTGAACCGCCTCCTCATGCCCTACCTCAACGAGGCGGTAATCATGGCCGAGGAGGGGGCGGACTTCACAAGAGTCGACAAATTGCTCACGAGCTTTGGTATGCCGATGGGTCCCTTCCGTCTTCTCGACGAGGTGGGTATTGATGTCGGTCATGAGGTGGCTACCACTCTCCACAACGCATACGGCGACCGCATGCAGACGGGCACCCTCTTCAACGCCTTCAAAGGATACGACCTGCTTCTGGGGAAGAAGAGTGGCCGCGGTTTCTACCTCTACGCGAAGAAGCCGAAGCCGAACCCGGAGATGGAGCGCATTCTCAGCGAGGCGCGGCGGAACGCCGGCCGGGGAACTCGAGGGGAATCCGCGGCGCGGCTCTCCGACTTCGACCTGGTGCACCGGCCCATCCTCAACATGCTGAACGAGGCGTCCCGGGCGCTCGAGGAGCGTGTTGTAGAGAGTCCCGCGGAGCTCGACCTCGCCCTCGTCCTGGGTACGGGATTCGCACCGTTTCGGGGCGGCCTGCTTCGGTATGCCGACGGCGACCTCGGTATCACGCGCATCCACGACCTGTTGGCGGACTATGCGGAGCGCTTCGGGCCGCGCTTCACGCCGGCGCCGCTCATCGAGCGTCTTGCCGGTGTGGGAACAGGGTACTACCAGGCAGCCGAGGCGAATACGCTGCACTGAGCGGCGCGCATTGCGCCGGGCGGCCGCCCGGCAGGGCGGCGTCACATGGTCTCGAAGACGCGCTTGTGCCGGCGCTCCCGCAGGGTCCTGCGCGGTGAGCCGTAGGCTCGCTGGATCTCTCCTGTTTCCGCGCGAAGATACTCGAGAAGCGCCAGATCCTCTTCGGAGTACTCGCCGTTGTACCTGCTGCGAAGGGAGGCAACAGAGGCGATCAGCCAGAACGTGGAAAGACTCAGATAGGTCATGCGGCGAAGGTAGAACTCCTGCCGGGTAATACTCTTGCCGTACTTTCGAAGCCCCTGTGCCAGGAGGCGTCGGAACAGCTTCTCACTCACGGCGGCGGTCTTCACGGCGCCCTTCAGGGTGGGGTGGTCGGCTTTGAGCTTTCGAAGGGTACGGGAGCCGCTCAGGCGTTGCAAGGCCAGAAGCTTCCCGATGAAGCCTCTCCCGGAAAGCTCCTTGCCCGCCTTCCGGAAGATGGTGAGCGGCGGATAGATCGTATGGATCTCGCTGGTGCCTTCGAAGATCGTGGTAACCCGAAAGTCCCGCATGCGCTTCTCGTAGGGCTGAGTAGAGATGAAGCCGGAACCACCCGCCGTCTGGAGGGCGTCGTAGAGAGTGTCCCAGCACCGATCGGTACTGTAGAGCTTGCAGTGCGAGCTCTCAATGGCGACGTTCCGAAGGGGTTCGCTCTCGAGAAGGAGTGCGGTGAAGTAGGTCATGTTGGCGGCGGCGAATGCATGGACCTTTCCGCGCACCAGCTTCTCCTGAATCAGCTCGAAATCGCGAATCGGCATGCCGAACTGCTTCCGCGAAGCGGCGCGCCTGGTCATGTCCGCGACAGACTGCTTCATGAGGCCCGCGCCGGCGGCACCAAGGCCCAGCCGCCCGTAGTTCAGGATGCTCATGGCGATCTTGAAACCGTCGCCGGGCCCGCCAATGAGGCTTTCCTCGGGCACGCGAACGTCCTTGAACTGGATGGGCGTGGTGGAGCTGACCTTGAGGCCCATCTTGGGCATGTCCTTGCCCACCTTCACGCCCTCTCGGTCGCGTTCGACAATAAAGGCGCCCATGTGGCCGGGCTTCTCCGGGTCGAGTTGAGCAAAGACGGTGAACGCGTCGGCGTAGTTGCCGTTCGTAATGTACGTCTTGCTGCCCGCGAGGACATACTCGTCTCCCTGCTTCTCCGCTCTGGTCTCGATGTGCTGCGCGTCGGAGCCGGTCTTGGGCTCCGTGAGAGCGTACGCGAATATCATCTCGCCGCTTGCCGCCCTGGTGAGATACTTCCGCTTCTGCTCCTCGGTGCCGAACAGCACAATGCCCTTGAGGCCGATGGACAGATGCGCCAGGGGAACGAGCACCAGAGCCATATCCGTCGCAGCCATCTCTTCCACGACGCGCAGGTACTCCGACAGGGTGAAGCCAAGCCCTCCATACTCCTTCGGAATGGTTAATCCGAACATCCCGAGCTCCCGGAAGGAGTCCATGAGGGAATCCGGGACTCGTCCTTCCTTCTCGAGCTCCAAGGGTGAGTAGGCTCCGATAATCTCGTTATACCGTTGGACGAAGTCCTCGACCTTCCGCTCGTCAACGCGAGTGAAGTCCATGTAGCAGAGGTCCCTTCGAAGCTCCCCGCTGTAGAGGTGTTCGAGAAAGCCTAATGCCGTTTCGCTCATCGCGTCCTCCCTCCAGCCACAATACGCCCACCCTGCAGCGCCGTCAAATAACATCGGTGCAGAAGCAACGGCGGTGCAGCCGATACCGTACCGTAGACGACCCGCCGCCGACGCAGGGGAGCGCCACCCTGCGGCGCCGGACCCGAAGACGGGGTTACACCCGTTGACATCGATCCTGAAAGAAGAAGTCGGGACCACCGCACGGCACCGGGGCGCTTTGGACGGCAAAATTCCTTATTGACATGGACCCCGTATTACCAAATAGTGGTTGAGGAAGCGTTGTGGCGCGCGGGGCGCCGCACGGTGTGGCAACGGACAAGGGACGGGAGGCGCTCATGGCGGACCCCCTCGAAAAGGTCCTCGGCAAGAAGATAAACGGCACTCGCGTGGTGCCGTTGGTTGTGAAGATTGCCGCTATCTTCACCGTCTTTCTCTTGCTGTCGAACTTCGCGACCAACTACATCAACCTGATGTTGAATCGTGGGGAACAGATCAGTCTGCTCAACAATCTGCTCATCAAGGATCTCAAGGAGCTGTACACCTTCGCGGGCAATCAGTACGACATCAACCAGTTTCAGCAGAACATGGAGAGCACTGTCGCGAATCTCGAGGAGAAAGGCGTCTCCGTGCTGGATGGTGAGAAAGCTGTCGCTCTGGGCGTACGGCCCGACGGGGACGTCTTCTTTCAGGGGTCGAATCTAGAGAAGGTGGACCGGTTCCCGGATGAGGACGCCCTTGACCGCATGATTAGCGACCGGGAAGGCGGGACGGAACAGGGGAGTCTCTACTTCGACTTTGCCGGGAATCGATACTTCGGAGTGTTCAAGTATCATCCCCGCTGGGAGGTGTTTGTGGTTCGCGCCGAGGAGCTCGGAGAGTTCTACGCCGGGTCGGTGCGAATCTTCCGTAACGTCTCCTACATCATTGTCGGGCTCACCATCATCGTGGTCGTGGTCGGTGTCTTCCTGGTTCGGTACATCCTGCGGTACGTGGGAAACATCACGCAGCAGATTATGAAGATGCAGGAGGAGCAACGCCTGGGGCTGGTGGACATGAGCAGCGCCCCGAACGACGAAGTCTCCTATCTGGGCATTGCCTTCAACTCACTCTCCCACACCGTTGACAACTTGATGACCATCTTCAAGAAGTTCGTCGCTCGGGACGTGGCGCAACGGGCGTATGACGAGAAGCGTATTCGTCTCGAGGGTGAGCCTCGGGAGCTGACGATCCTCTTCTCGGATATCCGCAGTTTCACCACCATGACCGAGACCCTGGGTACGGACATCATCAAGCTCCTGAACATGCACTACGATCAGGCGATTCGCCACATTCACGAGTACCGGGGGGACATCGGCTCGATCATTGGTGATGCCCTCCTGGCCATGTTCGGGCTCGTCGGTGATAAGACGACGAACAAGTCGCTGGACGCCATTAACGCATCGTATCGTGTTCATGATGTTGCCGCCTCGCTTCGTCAGGAGATGCACAAGCGGAAGGAGCAGATCGTCCAGCAGCGTGGGGGTCTCACCGAGCCGGAGGAGCGGGTGTACCGGGCGGTACTGGTGGAAGTGGGAGTCGGCCTTGACGGCGGCGAGGTCTTCTACGGGAACATCGGCTCGGATCAGCGCATGACCAACACGGTAATCGGTGACAACGTGAACAGCGCGGCGCGCCTGGAAGGGCTGACGCGGCTCTACAAGGTTCCCGTCATCTGTTCCGAGTACATCAAGAACGAGGTCGAGAAGGAGTACGCAGACTACTACTTCATGGAGCTGGACCTCATTCGCGTCAAGGGGAAAACGCAAGGCGTTCGCATCTACTGGCCGATCCAGCGCGACAGGATCGACGACGACATGCAAGCCGATATCAACCTCTTCCAGGAAGGACTCAGGCTCTACTACGAGGGGGACTGGAAGGATGCGCTCCCGAAGTTCGAAGAGTGCAAGCTTCCATTGTCGGATGTGTTCAAGCGGCGTACGCAGTCCGGGCCCGCTCCGGATGACTGGGATGGCATATGGACAATGAAAGAGAAGTAGGCAAAGGTCGGTCTCGCCGCCGGAGCGAACAGGATCCACAAGCCCTCGTCGAACGCAGCAAGATGCTCTTTCTCCAGGAGATCCTGCGTGAGGCAGGGGAGGAGGCGCGTCAGTACAGCGCCCACGAGGAGTTCGCGAAGACCAAGCGGAACCGCAGCCTCCTGGTGCCCGGCATCATCCTGCTTCTGGTTGCTCTCTTCGGGGTCGGTATGTTCTTCACGACGCGACGAATCGAATCCAGTACCCAGGACGTCCAGGTGACGATCGAGGACGTTGAAGACGTCGATCTTATGGAGGTTCTAGACACGGCGCAGCGCCTGGAGGATCAGATTGCCGCTGTGCAGGACCGGATCAACGACCTGGAGGAGGGGCGTGACTCGTCGATTGCCGAGGTCGAGAACGGACTGCAACGGGACATACGCCTCATTCAGGAACAGACCGACCTCTCCGAAGGGGAACGAAATGCCCGGATCAGTGGGGCGCGGGACGAGGCCGACGCCGAAATCGACGAGATCCGGGCCGAGTACGACGGGCAAATCGCCGAGGCGGAGGAAGAGCTCGCCGACCTGCAGCAGCGTCTGGACCAGTATGATGCGCGACGACTCGAGCAGGCGAGGGAACAGCAGGAGGTGATGGACAATCAGAAGCGCCTCCACGAGCTCGAGATGGAGGAGCTTCGGGAAGACTACGAAGGGCGCATTGCCAACATCCGCAGCAACTACGACGAGCGGATACAGGAGCTCGAGGACTTCCAGGAGGAGTTCGAGGCTCGTATGCGCGAACGACACCAGCGGGAGCTCGAGGAGCTCACGTTGCGATACAATCCCGATCTGTCCGACTCCGAGGTCGGCAGTCTCCTCGCGGCGACGGTGGCGCCGTCGCTTCTCGACGCGGAAGGAATCTCCGACTTCGATCAGCGGCTGGCGCGAGAGGACGTCTCGGATACACAAGAGTACCAGGACCTCGGCGAGCAGGTAGCCGCCTTCGGGAGCATTGTCGATCGGCTACAGGATATTCCGTACGAGAACAGTATTCCTGACGCGCTGAATCAACTCGAGGCCAGGAACCGCCGGATCATTCAGGAGTACGAGCGCATGTGGATGGATCTCGCCGACACCGTCGACGAGCGGGACGAGGTGATTGCCTCCAGGGATCGCGCCATTCGCAACCTCGAGTCGACCATTGGCGACCTCGAGTCCAGGATCAACCAGTTCATCTACGCACTGCGCGGCCTTACCACGGAGAATCGTGAGAACGGCTACATCCTCGATCCGCGAAGGAGCGACCGCATTCTGGTCTATCTGGACCGCATTCGCGACGTCGAAACCGGGACCACCGGCCTGGTGTTTCGCCAGGATGACGAGTTCATTGGACGCATTAGATTCGAGGCAGTACCGGACGGAACCACCACCGCGTCACTCGTTGAGCTTGCGGACGGCAAGGAGCTCCGTCCCTTTGACAAGGTATTGATCGTGGTTCAGTAGGAGAGGGATATGAAAAAAGCGGCACTCTTCATTGTTGTCATGCTCAGCGTCGCCTTCTGGACCCACGGGGTGGAACTCGGTGACCGCGAGTACGAAGTGTTGTCCGAAAGGGAGGAGGAAGGATTCACCCTTTTCGAAGTGCGCAGCCCCCAGGGCAATCGCTTGACCGTGGGTCGCGCCGGCGACACCTTCAGCGACGAGGAACTGAACAACCTCGACACGGTGCGGCAAACCTTCTTCGAGTTCGAGACGATTCGGTTCGAAGAACTGAAAGTGCTCTTCTATGAGGACCAGGCTGAAATCCTCCTGGTCCCGTCACGCATCTCATATGACGACAGGGATCTCCTGCAGTATGTGCCTTCGGGTATGCAATTCTATCTGCGTGAGTCCCTGCAGTACGACTTTCGCATGGTGGTCGAAGAGTTCTTCGTCCGGGTACGCGGGGAGTTTCTCTCGGAGGAGCAACTGTTGAACCGCATGAGCGAGGCGGCGGCCAACCCGGTCAGCTTTGTTCAGAGTACCGATCCCCGCTATCTCTTCGAACAGCTCAACGAGATCAGAGACAATATCGATGAGGCCGAGCGGGTAGCCTTGAACACCGCAGAGGAGATTCGCGTTGAGCTCTCCGGACGCGTCGAAGAGGGGCAGCGGCAGATCCGTGAGTCCCGGCGCGCACACCGGGAGCTGGAGAACGCTCTCATCGAGCTCGCCGAATCGCATGAGGAGCTCCAGACGGCTCACCAGGAGCTGCAGAGCGCCCATGACGATTTGCTCGGCCGTCACGAGGCGCTGCGGGAGCAGCACATTGCCCTGGAACAGGAGTTCCTCAACGCCCGGTACGGCGTGCTCGTGCTCAACAACCGCGGCTGGTTCGGTCGCATTGATCTGCCTGATCCGACAATGGTTACCGAGCTCGTCGCCATGAAGGAAGACAACCCCGACCTCACCGTCGACGAGGCGACCGACCTCATGCAGGAGCGCTTTCCGGAGGCGGACGTCGACAAGAACGAGATCTTCCTGGTCTTTGTGATGTACTTCAACGAGACGGAGTAGGCAGGGCCGCGAAACTGAGTGGGCCGGGCGCCGCGCCCCTCGCGCCGGGTCCCGCGAAGTCGGTGCCGCGCCCGTGCGACGGTGCTCCCCCGCGCCGGGCGCCACCGCCCGCAGAAGCCATCAACAATCTCGGCACCACTTTGCGCCGTTTGCCGAACCGGCTGGAGCCGCAGGCGCTGATCGGGCTTCTCATGTTTTCGCACTTCTGATACCGTCACGAACGATCGTTAGGTACCTCGCGTACCCATCATTCTCATACTTCTTAGAGGGTTCTTCATCATGATTGCGCTTCGAAACGTCTCGAAGTCATACGGGGATCACCGCGCCGTGGACAACGTCTCCTTCACGGCGAACCCCGGAGAGATCTTCGGCCTCCTCGGCCCGAACGGCGCCGGCAAGACAACTGCCATCCGGATTCTCATGAATATCCTCGTGCCGGATGGCGGAGAGGTCGTGATCTTTGACCGGCACATGCAAGAAGAGGACAAGGCGCGCATCGGCTATCTGCCGGAAGAGCGCGGTCTCTACAAGAAGGTGAAGGTACGAGACATGCTGTCCTATCTGGCGGACCTGAAGGAGGCTCCGTCTTCGGAGTCGGGACCGCGAATCGACCGGTGGCTCGAGCGATTCGAGCTCTCCGAATGGGCGGACAAGACCATCGATTCCCTCTCCAAGGGGATGGCGCAGAAGGTGCAGTTCATTGGAGCGGTCGCTCACGATCCGGACCTTCTGTTCTTCGATGAGCCCTTCTCCGGGCTCGATCCGGTCAGCGCGGATGCCCTGCTGCAGTCGCTCCTCGACCTCAAGCAGCAAGGAAAGACAATACTTGTGTCGACGCACATCCTGGAGCAGGCTGAGAAGCTCTGCGATCGCATCTTCCTGATTCACAACGGACGGGAGGTGCTGTCGGGATTGTTGAAGGACATCAAGCAGGAGCGCGGCAAGAACACCGTCGCCGTTGAGTTCTCCGGCGACCCCGCGGTTTTCGAACGTATCCGGGGCGCCACCCCCGTCGTCACCTATCCGCGCTACATTGAGCTGGAGCTCGCCGAGGGGACGGAGCCGGATTCGGTGCTTCGCGCCGCCATGGGGTCGGTCTCGATTCAACGCTTCGAGGTGAAGGCTCCGTCCCTCCATCAGATCTTCGTCCAGGAAGTCGGCCAGTCAATTCGCGAAATAGAGGATCAGGAATGAACAAGACACTACGCGTAGGGCGCATGGAGTTTCGCCGGACCGCCATGAATCGCGCCTTCGTCATCATGACCATAATCGGACCCTTCCTCATCCTGGCGATTGCCGGGTTGCCCTCGCTGGTAGCTTCCTCCCAGGGGGTGGAGGAGGGAACCACGGTCGGGGTCGTGGTCTCCGATCAGCAGTTGCAGGGCGCCATCGGCAGTGCCCTCGAGGGCTCGCCGGTCTCCGTGCGGTTCAGCCGCAGCGAGGCGGCCTTCCAGGAAGCCGTCGAGGCCGGGGACATGCAAGGCTACCTCGTCTTGCCGAGCGACATGGGGGCCGACCGCATGGTGTATCGCTCCGAATCGGGGACCGACATCCTGGTTGCCCAGCTTCTCGAGCAGACGGTGGGGGAGATCGTTATCTCCCGGCGCCTCGCCGGCGCCGGCCTCAATCCCGCCGAAGTGCGGGAGCTGACCTCCCGGCCTCGCGTGGACGTTCGCCGCATTGACTCACAGGAAGAGGACGATGCCGACGGCGGCGATGTCCCGACCACCATCATTGCCGGTATTGCCTTCTCCCTGCTCATCTACATGAGCGTCATTCTCTACGGTCAGGCGATCGCCCGCTCGGTGGTGCAGGAGAAGACCTCGAAGACCGTGGAGATCATGCTCTCGTCGGTGCGGCCGCGGGACCTGCTCTTCGGGAAGATCCTTGGCAAGGTGGTGGCAGGGGTCATTCAGTACGGGGTCTACGTCGTGGTGGGGCTGCTCTTCATTGCCTTCATCGCGCCCCTCTTCGACATTACCGTGCCGGGGGTGATCACCGTGGGGAACCTGCTCTACTTGGTGGCGTTCTTCCTCACCGGATTCCTCCTCTATGGTGCGGCGTATGCCGCCATTGGAGCCGCGGGAGAGGATGAGACCCACGTGGCCCAGTTGGGGTGGCCGCTGCTCCTGTTCCTGATCGGCTCCCTCGTCTTCGCCTCGTCGATCGTTCTCAACCCGAATAGCACCATGTCGGTGTTGCTGTCGCTCTTTCCCTTCACCTCACCCATCGTCATGATGCTCAGGATCCTGGTGGACCCGCCGGCGGCGTGGCAGATCCTTCTCTGCTTCGCCTTGCTCCTCGGAACGATCGGTGTTGTGGTGGCTCTTGGAAGCCGCATCTTCCGCGTCGGCATTCTCATGAGCGGCAAGCGTTTCGGCTGGAAAGACATTGCCACCTGGCTGAAGGTGTAGCTGCGTTGGGCCCGGCGCGCCGCCGGTGGGTGCGCGCCGCCGGTGGACCGAGGGCGCGGTGGGTGCGCGCCGCCGGTGGGTGCACGCGCCGCCGGTGGACCGAGGGCGCGTTGGCTGCGTAACCGGTGTGGCGCCCTTGCCGCGCCTCGCTGCCGGCGGGTCCCCACCACCTGCAGTTTGACAGGGGCCGAGCCGGTGGCGTAGCTTTCGAGGAGTGATGGACTTCACCCCTTTGGTCTGGGCTATTCTCGGCGTCGTCATGACGGTCTCGGAGTTCATTGTTCCGGGGTTCGTCATCTTCTTCTTCGGCGCCGGAGCCCTTCTTACCGCGCTCCTCACCTGGCTTCTCGGCGGCCTCGAGGGAAACTATCTCCTGCAGATCCTTATCTGGCTCGCCTCGTCGAGCCTCTCCCTGGCCCTGCTTCGGCGCTACTTCGCGAAGTCTTTCCGAGGCAGAGAGTACGAGGGACCACGGGATGACGAGGTAATTGGTCACCGTGTGAAGGTGATCGAGCCGATTGCTCCCGACGAGCCCGGGCGCGTGCGCTTCCATGGGACCTCGTGGCTCGCGCGATCCTACGACGAGCGCTTCGATGTGGGCGAGACGGTGGAGATACTCCAGACCGAAGGAAGCGGGTTCCTGGTAACGAGATCCATCCTGGGCAACGATGCGCCGCCGAGGATTGATGAGTAGAGACGCGCAAGGAGGCATGGATGGGCATACTCGGAGGATACGGGCTTCTGATCGGGCTCGTGGTAGTGGTTTTTCTCGTCTTCTTCAAGCTGATCCGGATCGTTCCGGAGGAAGAGGCGTGGATCGTTCAGCAATTCGGAAAGTTCCAGCGGACGCTCGGTCCCGGGCTTCACCTCGTGATTCCGTTCGTCCAGAAGGTTGCGTACAAGCACACCTTGAAGGAAGAGGCGATTGACGTCTCGCCGCAGATCTGCATTACCCAGGACAACGTTCAGGTGACCGTGGACGGCATCCTCTATCTGCAGGTGCGGGACCCGGTCAAGGCCAGCTACGGGATCGAGGATTACCGGTTCGCCTCGGCACAGCTGTCCCAGACGACCATGCGGAGCGAGATCGGTAAGATCGAGCTGGATAGAACCTTCTCCGAGCGCGCGGCGATCAACGACGCCATTGTGAAGAGCGTGGATGAGGCTTCGGATCCCTGGGGAATCAAGGTTACGCGGTATGAGATCAGAGACATAACCCCGACGCCCACGGTCATGCAGGCCATGGAACACCAGGTGCGCGCCGAGCGGGAGAAGCGGGCGGAGGTGCTCTCCAGTGAAGCTGAGCGGGAATCCAGGATCAACGTGTCGAAGGGCGAGCGTCAGGAGGCCATCAACCTGAGCCAGGGCGAGCGCCAGAAGCGCATCAATGAGGCGGAGGGACGCGCCCAGGCCATAGAGATAGTTGCGGAAGCCACGGCGGCCGGCATTGTCGAGGTGGCAAAGGCCATCGGCGCTCCGAAGGGGCGCCAGGCGGTCAGTTTGCGGATCGCAGAGCAGTTCATTCAACAACTCGGCGAAATTCTCGATACCGCGGAAACCGCGGTCTATCCCTACGAGCTGGCGCAGCTCAGGTCGGTTCTCGACTCATTGCTTGCGCGCACCGGCGTCGACGGTGCCGTGCCCCGGCGGAGCGGCGAAGGGGAGCCCGCCGGCGAAGCGGGTGGCCGCCATGGGAGCTCCGGGGGGCAACCTGGCAGGCCGGACCGCGCCTCGAGTAACTCTGCGCGCATGAGGGGGGAGCTATGATCGCCGTTCTGGAGCCACTCAATCTCTTTCTCGTTCTGCTGGGGCTGGGAGTACTGATTGCCCTTATCAGGAGCATAAAGATTGTGCCGTCGCGGACCATTCTGGTTGTTGAGCGACTCGGCAAGTACCTCAAGGACCTCGATGCAGGGCTTCACATCCTCGTGCCGTTCATTGATCGCGTGAAGTACCAGCACAGCACCAAGGAGCAGGCGGTCGACGTCCCTTCCCAGCCATGCTTCACCTGGGACAATGTCAAGGTCGATATTGACGGTGTCCTCTACTTCAAGGTCGTTGATCCGCGCAAGGCAAGCTACGGCATTGTCGATTATCGCTACGCGACTATTCAGCTCGCTCAGACGACCATGAGGTCGGTGATAGGGAAACTGGAGCTCGACAGAACCTTCGAAGAGCGGGAGCGGATCAATGCCGAGATCATGCAGGGCATTGATGAAGCCACCGACCCCTGGGGCGTTCAGATTACCCGCTACGAGATCCAGAACATTCGTGTCCCCGACGACATCCTCACCGCCATGGAGATCCAGATGAGGGCGGAGCGGGAGAAGCGGGCGGAAATTGCCCGAAGTCTCGGTGAGCAGGAGTCGAAGATCAACTACTCTGCCGGTGTCATGGAAGAGGCGATCAATCGTTCCGAGGGTGAGAAGGAGCGCCGCATCAACGAGGCGCAGGGTCGGGCGGAGGAGATTCGCTCATTGGCCCGGGCCGGCGCAACCAGCATTCGCAAGATCGCCAATGCCCTCGAGAGCGAAGGCGGCGAGGAGGCTCTGGTCCTCCGGATCTCGGAGGGCTACATTGCGGAGTTGAAGAAGCTCGCGAAGGAGCAGACCCGTCTGATCCTTCCGATGGACCTCACCAATATCAACTCGGTCCTCGAGTCGGTGAATCAGATGGTCCAGAAGAACAAGAACCTCGGCACCGACGCACTCTGACGCGACGCGGCAGCGGTCCGCCGTCAGGCGGGCCGCCGCGGCCCCTGGCGGTCCCGCCCTCGCGGGCCTCCCGGTCCCCGGGGACGCTCCTGCACCCGCTCAGTCCAGATGCGCGGGTTCTTCGCCCGAAGACGGCTCCCAGCGGGTATTCGCGACGGCGGTGTACTTCCGCAGTGAATCTACCACCATGTAGTAGCGGCCGGAGAAATTCCACAACAGGAACCCCTGCGTGCCGGCGGCAAGGGACCCCTCTATCTGCGCGGTCAGATACCGGGTGTACTCGGGCTCCTCGAGACGCAAGTCGCTGCCTATCAGGAAGGCCTGGACGTAGGGCCTGATCAGGGCCTGCCCCTTCGTGATTACCTGCGCCCGCCTGGAACCGAGGCGGTAGATATCTCTGGCGCGTTCGTAGAAGTCGCGGTCGCCGAGGAAACGACTGTCGAAGTGGCTCGGGTAGTACATGGGGCTGATAACGTCCACGTGTCGCGCGATCATACCGATGTCCTGCGCCAGATAGTCCATCTCGTACCAGCCGTTAAAGCCGAAGACGTCCGTACCGAGCGGGATTGAGAGGTGTTCGCGAGCCTTTGCCAGAAAGGACTCCAGGGCGTCGACACGGCGCATGCCGTCGCGCCGGTGGGGAAACGTCATGTGCGTCACCGGGCCGTCCGACGGAAAACGGATGTAGTCAAACTGGATCTCATTGACCCCGCGGCGCTCGAGCTCTTCGGAAATCGCAATGTTGTAGTCCCAGACCTCTTCGCTGAAGGGATCGACCCAATGCTCCCGCTGGATCGTTACCGTTTCGCCGCTCTCCTCGTCGGTCTCGTCGTACCGGAATCCCCAGGGATTGCCGGTGCGAGCGTCGCGAATCGCCAGGCGATTGTCGTCGAAACCGTAGAGTTGCTCATCCTTGAAGACCACGACGCGACCTATGAGGTAGATCCCCGCTTCCCGCAGCCGCTCAACGAGCTCATTGAGGTCAATGAACCGCCGCACTGCGCCGACGTCGTAGGGCAGGTCCAGCTCGGTGTCGTAGGTGATTCGCCCTTGATCATCTTTGAGATCGATGACAAAGGCGTTGATTCCGTGCTCCTTGGCGAACTCGATGTGCGCCTCGAGAGCTTCGCCGCGCGCCTGCAGAAAGGGTACGTACATACCGTATCGGCCTGCTGCGGTCGCCATGCGGGCACGGGCGTCCTCGGATTGCGCCGGCGTTGTCTGTTGCGCCTCTGCATCCGTCGCCGGAGCAGTCGTCACCTCCGCAAGGTGCTCCCACCCGGCACCCTCTTCGGCGCGGCGGTAAACCGCCGTCTCCGTCATGGCTTCCAGGACGCCTTCCGGGGTCACCGTGAGCATCTTGATCCGCTCTGCATCACCCGGCAGGGACAGGCGGCGCCGCGCCTGGGACTCGAGGTCGAACTGGTAGAGCTCCGTCCCCAGACGCACGGCGGCATACGCCGTCGTGCCGTCACGTTCGACCGCGAGGGCGGTGAAGTCATCAAGGTAGTTCGCACCGCGGGAGAGATTCTCGAAGACGGAGGAGATGTCGCGCCAGGTGCTACCGCCGTCGGTGCTCTGATAGATACCGTGGAAGCTGGTGCCGACGAGAATATCCTCAGGGTCGGCGGGTGACACGGCACTTGCGGTGAGGTAGGCGTACCTGCCGAACTCACGTCGGTTCGTCGTACTTCGCCACTCCTCGCCGTCGTGAGTGTAGAGGTCGGTTCCCGAGGTACCCACCATGCGGTCGTGGAAGCCCGGCGCCGCCGAGGCCGACGTGAGCCGTACCGGCCGAGCTTCCTCGAAGGGATAGACCCTGTGCAGCGGCAGCCCGTCGGTCACGGCAGTCCATTCCCCGGCGGCTCGCGCATGAAGGACACCGCGCTCCGAGAGAAAGAGCCGTGTCGAGAGCACCTCCGGAGACTTCGCGGTGGCTTCGCGGTCACGTGTATTTGAACTCTCGTCCTGGGTTGCTACCGAAGTCGGAACGGCAAGAAGGCAGAACATCAGGCAGAGAAGCAGTGCGGTGTGCGGTGTGCGCGCTGATCCAGTCATGGGCGTTGTTGTAGCACGCGGCGTTGTTCCGGTAAAGTGGAGGCATGATACCACACGACTATCCGGCCATGATTGTTGAGAAACGGGACGACACAGTCTCCCGCCGCCTGGGGAGGCGTTCGATCGAGGAGCTCCCGGAGGGGGACGTTCTTGTCCGAGTAGAGTACTCCTCCCTGAACTACAAGGACGCCCTGTCGGCGACCGGGCACCCCGGCGTGACCAAGCGATTTCCCCACACGCCCGGGATCGATGCCGCCGGAACCGTCGTGGAGTCCTCCGACGACGCGTTCCAGCCGGGGGCGACGGTCATTGCGTTCGGGTATGACCTGGGTATGAACACTCCCGGCGGCTTCGGCCGGTACATCCGCATTCCCGCCGGGTGGCTCGTCCCTTTGCCCGACGGCCTAACCACGAAGACTTCCATGATCTACGGGACGGCGGGGTTTACCGCGGCGTACTCCATAGCCAAGCTGCAGGCTGCGGGAATCGGCCCCGATCGCGGTGAGGTTCTGGTCACCGGGGCAAGCGGAGGTGTCGGGACGGTGGCGATTGCGCTCCTCTCCCAACGCGGCTACACCGTCACCGCCATGAGCGGAAAGGAGGCGGCGCATGAGCTCCTCCGCAGCCTGGGCGCCCGGGAGATCATCCCGCGCACTACGGATGACGCCGTCTCGTCTCGCCCCCTCGACCGTGGCCGCTGGGCCGGCGTCGTGGACACCGTCGGAGGCGCTCCCCTTGCCCAGGCACTCAAGGAGGTCGAATACGACGGGGCGGTGACCTGCTGTGGACTGGCTGCGTCACCGGCACTGTCGACGACGGTCTATCCTTTCATCCTGCGGGATGTCTCCCTCATCGGGGTCGACTCGGTCAACTGCACGGCGCAGGAGCGCCGCGACGTGTGGAATCGTCTCGCCGGGGAGTGGAAGCTATCGGACGAACAGTTCGACGCGATCACCACCGAGGTAACCCTGAACGAGGTCGATGCGCGAGTCGATGAAATCCTGGCGGGTAACGTAATCGGGCGGACGGTCGTCGCCCTGCCGGAGGAATAGCGCTGCGGGATTCGCGTCGGGCTTCGACGCTTCGTGTCCTTGTGGGCGGGGTTTACTACTAGTCTTCGCCGTCATCCCCGCTCTCGCCGTCGCCGTCGTCGCTTCCGGTGCACCGGCCGAGTCGGCTCTCCAGCCGGTCAACGAAGGCAGTTTGGGCGGGATTAAGCTTGCGCCGGGCGGTTTCCGGAGGGAAGAACTCGGCGCGGTCAACCTCGAGGAAGCGACAGTAGTGTCCGGAGTTACGGGGCCACTCGACCTCGAAGGTGTTGCTCTCGAGCTCGAAACCCTCCGGCAGGTCCCCTTCGACGGCAAAGCCTTCCACAACTTTCCCGCCCTTCTGCCGGACTGTGCCGAGAGAGATGAGTTCGCCCCGGGGGGTGAAGCCCACCTCCTCGCGGAACTCCCGCAGAGCGGTGACCTCGGGAGTCTCGTCGGGCTCAATGATACCTTTGGGTATGGTCCAGACGCCTTCATCCCGGTTGCGAAAGAACGGCCCACCGGGGTGAGCCAGGAACAACTCCAAGGATTCTCGGCGAATGCGATAGAGAAGCAGTCCCGCGCTGCGTGGATGTGCCATAGGCAGCAGTCAACTCACTCGATGTTGCTCGACTCAGCCCAGGCGTTGATGCCGCCTTCCCGGGCGTACTTATCGATCTCGTCCAGCTCCGCCTCCGTGAAGTCGAGGTTGTTCAGCGCCTTCACGTTGTGCTCGATCTGTGAGGGCCGGCCGGCACCAATTACGATAGAGGTGACCCGCGGGTCCCTGAGGCACCACGCGAGAGCCATCTGGGCGAGACTCTGTTCCCGACGTTGTGCAATCTCGTTCAAAGCGCGGATGTTCTCGAGGTTCTGTTCCTTGAGGGCGCTGTCGCGCTGGAAGACCTCCGGTAGCCGAGCCGCCCGGGAGTCCTCCGGAACTCCTTCAAGGTACTTCGAGGTGAGCAATCCCTGAGCGAGGGGTGAGAAGGCAATGCATCCCATTCCCTGCTTCTCCAGCTCGTCGAGGAGATCGTCCTCGATCCAGCGGTTCAGGAGCGAGTACGACGGCTGATGAATGAGCGGGCGAACGCCCATGCCTCGCAGGATCTCCGCCGCCTCTGCGGTCTTCGTCGCGGAGTAGGATGAGATTCCGACATAGAGCGCCTTTCCCTGCTTGACCGCCGTCGCAAGGGCGCCCATTGTCTCCTCCAGGGGAGTGGACGGGTCGACGCGATGCGAGTAGAAGATATCCACGTATTCGAGGCCCATCCGGCCAAGACTCTGGTCGAGACTCGCAAGCAGGTACTTCCGGGATCCCCAGTTGCCGTAAGGTCCCGGCCACATGTCGTATCCCGCTTTGGTGGAGATGATGAGCTCGTCCCGATACGGGCGCAGGTCCTTGTCGAGAATCCGACCGAAGTTTTCCTCGGCGGAACCGTAGGGCGGGCCGTAGTTGTTTGCAAGATCGAAATGGGTGATCCCCAGATCAAAGGCGGTGCGGCACATGGCCCGGGCGTTCTCGAAAACGTGATCTCCGCCGAAGTTGTTCCAGAGTCCCAAGGATATCGCGGGGAGGTCCAGTCCGCTCTTGCCGGTTCGATTGAATTTCATCTTGTCGTAACGTCCGGATGAGGGAAGATAGCTCACGGTGATGTCTCCTTTCTCTGTGACAGAGCATATCCATTGTAGAGGCGGTTTCAGAGGTACGCAATGAATCAGGACGCGGCACCGGATCGAGCCGTTGCGGGGCTGCGAGCGGTTGTGACCGCAGTCGTGGACACCTCGAGCATCATCTACATGATCAAGGCGGGCTTTCTGGAGCGCCTCGCCTTCAGCGTCGATCTGATCGCGCCGCCGGAGGTCGCTGCGGAGACCGGGTGGCCGCGGCTACCGGTTCGCACCGTTGCGACGGCGATCGATCCGCTGGTCACGGGTGTGACGGCGACGCCGGACGACGCGGTCCTGGCCCTCGCAAGGGACAGGCGCATACCAGTCATCTCGGAGGACCGAGAGTTGCTCCTGCGCGCTGAGGAAGCCGGTATGCCCTACTACAACGCGCTCATGATGCTGAACCTTCTGGCGGACCGGGGGCGCTGCAATGCGGAGGAGTATGCGCTATTCCGGAACCGCCTCGAGGAGATTGGCCGGTACTCCCGGGAGGTGCTCGCCTTCGCCGCGGACGTAGCGCGTGTATTGGGGGTGCCGCGCAACGGGGATGTTGCCGACGGCGGCGCATGAGGGCCCGTCCGCTGTGCAACGACGTATCACGCAGCTTGTTGGAAACCGGCGGCGGGCTCGCCCTGGTGAAGGTCCCGGATAGCGAATTCCGGCAGCCGGATCGTCTCGGCCTTCTGCCCCGTACGCCGGCGGGGTGGTGGGGCCTGCAAGCCTGACATCCCCGCCTGCGCCATGCTCGTGGGCACCGCCACCCCCGCAGCCGGATCCGCCGGGTGAAAAAATGTCGCCCAATCCGCTCGGCCACCCCGGCTCCAGTGCGGGGCCCAGGGGCGGGTCGATCTCGGGCCGGCCGTCCACCCAGGCGTGCACGGTTGGGATACGGTAGACCTTCCAGTGCCGCGAGAATGCGTGGTAGAGTAACTGCTGCAATCAGGTATGCTCGAACACACACCCCCCGCGTTCAACTCGTACAGTGGCTATCTCCAGCGTCGTCACGGCGGAAGGACGTATCGGGTGGCGGTGGACGGCGGGTTCTCCTGCCCCAATCGGCCGGCCGGACGCGACAGTGAGGGTTGCAGCTTCTGCGACAGCCGCGGCGGCCGGGCGACCTACACCGCGGCGACCGAGACGGTTCGAGAACAGGTCGAGCGAGGGGTTGCCTTTCTGACGCGACGGTATGACGCGAAGTACTTCGCCCTCTACTTCCAGGCGTTTACCTCTACCTTCGGCACCCCGGAGGAGTTGAGGGCCGTGTATGACGCCGGTCTCTCCGCCTATCCGTTTCGGGAGCTCGTGGTGTCAACGAGGCCGGACGCGGTGGACCGCCCCCGGGCGCGCCTGCTTGCCTCCTATCAGACGGATGATCGCGATGTTTGGGTGGAGTTGGGCCTTCAGACGGCCCACGATGCGACTCTTCAAGAGATTCGCCGCGGCCATACCGTGGCGGATTTCCTCCGCGCCTACGAGATGCTCCGTGAAGAGGGGCTCCACATTGGTGTGCATGTCATAAACGGACTACCCGGGGAGGGACTCCGAGAGATCGAGGAGACCGCCGCCTTCGTCGCGGGATTGCGCCCGGATGGGGTGAAGATTCACAACTTGCACATTTCCCGGGATACCGCGCTCTATCGCGAGTACTTGGCTGGAAACATGAGCCTGCCCGCGCCGCACCGGCAGCTCGAGTACGCGGTACGCTTCATTGAGCTGCTGCCGCCGGAAACGGTGATCATGCGGGTCTCCTGCGATACGCCGCGGGACTCTCGCGCATTACCCCGGCGGGTGGTGCCGAAGCAGCAGCTCTATGCCGCCCTTACCGAGGAGCTCGAGCGCCGCGGGAGCCGGCAGGGGAAGTACTACACTGCAGCCTGACGGAGGATCCAAGCGCCATGGCGGTCAAAGACAACGACACCTGGTCACTCATTGATCGCATTGCGGAACACTTCCGCACGAACCTGAACAATCGCTACGTACGACAGGCGTACACAGTGATGCCCCTCGACCAGGGCACCTGGAGTCTCATCGAGGCGATCACCGAGAAGTCGGAGTACTACAGCAGCCAGGGGTACAGTTACCACGAGCTCTACGAGCGGATTCTTGCGCTCGCTCGCTTCATCTACCACGCGCGCCGGGAAGTCCAGCCCCACCTCAGGAGCATTCTGAGCCGCAAGAACGGGTACAATAGGATTTCCACTTCGCCCAACGACCGTGTTCTGAGAGAGATATCGGTGAACAACTTCCCGTCCAATCTGAACATCCTGGCGGATCTTGTCGACATGCTCTACCAGCACGTCGCGTCGGTCGATCAGAAGGAGCACCGGAACCAGCCGCCCGTGTACCGGAGCATCCGGGAGCTTGCCGAGCTTGGACGGTATCTCGTGCCGAAATGACGGGGACACGGGCCCTGCATGGGCCGGCCTGTATGGGCCGGCCTGTATGGGCCGGTGAGTCGGCACGCTAGAGTGTGCGTGCGGTCTCGTAGAGCTCGGAGAAGAAGGCCTCGAGCTGTTCCTCCTCCACCGTAGCGTAGGCGACCCGGAGGTAGGCGCTCCCAACCGCAATGGTCCCGATGCCGCGGTCGAGAAGGGCCTGCCGGAGCGCTTCGGCATCGATCCCCTCACAGGCAAAGGTCATGAAGTACCCCGAATTGAAGGGAAGGGGCGTGAGGCAATCCGGCCTACGGCTGTCGTCGACCAGGCGGCGCACGGCTTCGAAGCGCCGCTTGAGGCGGTCGTAGGCGAGTGCCTTTTCGCTGTCGTGGTTGGCGCCGGAGAGGGTTTTGAGCAGGAGTGACTGGGAGAGGTTGCTCGAGTTCGAGATGGACGAGCGAATACACCCCTTGATCTTCTCTTCCAGGGCGCCGTACTGCTCGCGGGAAAGCCCCGTGGATCCCAGCGTGAGGAAGCCGACGCGAAGCCCCCAGGCGTACTCCTCCTTGGTTGCACCGTCGACCTTCGCCGCGAGGATGTTCTCGTGGAGCGTCGCCGCGTGGGCGAAGAGCGACTCCCGGGCGCTCGCCTCATCGTAAAAGAGGCCGAAGTAGGCATCGTCACTGATTACAAGAATCGATGCTCCCTGCTCCGCCGCCGAGTGAAGCGCCTCCACAACGCCGTGCATCTCCGTGATGGTAGGGGTGTAACCGGTCGGATTGTTCGGGAAGTTGAGAATGGTAACGACTTTGGCGGCAGAGGACGCGGCATCCCGGAGGGCCCGCGCAAAGCCCGGCACATTCAGACCGGCGCCTTCGAAGAAGGGAAAGGTACGCAGGCGGGCGCCGTTCCGCTCCTGGAATATGAGGCGGTAGTTGCCCCAGAACAAATCGGGGAGCACGACGGTGTCGTCTTCGTCGACAAAGAGGTCGCCCAGGTGTGCGATTGCGTTGGTGAGGCCGCTCGTCACTATGGGATTCGAGATTGACGCATCTCCCAGGGAGGGATTCTTGGCGCGCATCTGCACGAGCCACTCCGCGCGCAGATCCGGGTTGCCCGCGGTCGGCGCGTAGGCTACCGCTTCTGCGGCGGTGAGGCCCCGGATGTGTCCGGAGAGGGACGGGAGGAGCATGGGCTCTCCGTGCTCGAAGGCCATGCCTACGGTTGCGTTGTACTTGCTCGCGCGCTTTCCTGCCTCCGCGGTCTGGGCGACAATGCCTTTCGGAAAGTAGATGCGACGCCCGAAGCTCGAGAGGAGTCGCTCCGCGATGCAGTCCTTGAGTACTCCGTTCAGCTTTTCCGCGATCTCGTGCATGGATGGCACTATAGCTAGGCTGCCGCCGGTTTGCAACGGCGCCGGCAACGTTGACAGCGAGATGGTTTTCCCGTAGTGTTCTGCCGTTACACGTCGCGCGTCGCATACTGGTATCCCACATGGATTTATTTGGCCGAATAGTAGCTATCTTCACCGGTGGGGACGACCCCGAACGGGAGAAGAAGCGAAGGCTCAAGCAGATCGGAAAGAACCTCCGAAAGATGCAGCAGCGCTTCTACAAGCCGCGAGGTCAGGAAGCGCTGCCGGCTCTTGCGCGCTTCTTCTACGATATCTACAAGGGCGTCGGACCTGCGCAGAATCTCCTCGCCAATGCCGATTCGTCTGCCGGCCTCCAGGCAATCGTCATTGAGCGCTACATGACCCAGGAACAGAAGGAACGGAAGGATCGGTTCTCCGAGGAGGAGATCCGCAAGGAAGCCGAAGGAACGACCGATACCAAGGAGCTCGGAAAGAAGCTGAAGGATGACATGGTCGGGTTCTTCAGTTCCTTTGATGGCGGCACGGTCAAGCGAATCAATGATACCTACACCAACCTCCTGGGGCTGATCCGATTGGTGAAGTTCGACTACTACTTCGTGCTGCGCAAGTTCGATTCATCCATCCAGGAGAATTCCTTCGTCGGCAAGCCGAAGTTCGACTCCATCAATGCGCAGTACGTCTCGGACGATCTCAAGGATTTCCAGGAGGTCGCGTTACCGCTCAATCAGGAGACCGACTGGCAGAGCGTGCTCGACACGCTGCGCGACTACAAGGGTGTAGAAGTCGTCAATCGGCAGGAATGGGACAAGATTCTCCGCGCAATCGACGATGTACGCAAATCCGACGTATTCACCTTGATCATTCGGCATGTCGACGAGGATCCGTACTACGAGCCCTCCGTTCGGCTGGAAAAGAAGCGAATCGTCGAGCCCTACCTCAACAAGATCAAGACGACGACGGAAGGCACCGTGCAGAAGCTCCTGAACGAGCGGAAGAATCGCAAGATCGAGCAGCTGAAGCGGAAGGTGTTTGGAGATGCCGTCGTTGCCCGAACGAAGAACTACACCGAGAAGGCAAACCTTGTCTTCTCCAAGCGCATGCTCGCCGGCTACACGCATACCGAGGCCATCAACTTCCTGAAGGCCTTTCTCCTGGACTATTTCAAGAAAGATGTACGCGAAGTCGTCCGAGACATCCTTTTGGTGCGCGGCCGGTGGGCGAGCAATATGACGTCGCAACAGATTTCCGAGGCGTTTCATGAGGTGCTCGCCATTTCCGACCAGATCGTCAAGTTTGACGACAGTCTCGGCGAAGAGGGCGAGCTGGGCATGAAGATCAAGCGCGCCATGGGCAAGGTGGTGGACAGAGACAAGACGTCCGTCAAGCTGCTGAAGGAGGAGCTCGACAAGGTGAACGAGAGTGCGCGCACCATGATCAACACGTCGGCGCAGAACCTTATCACCGTTGCGAAGATCCTCAAGTCCCTGCTGGAAGACTACGATCAGAAAGACGGCGAGATGGTCTTGAACTGGAAGGAGTTGGAGGGATTCACCGAAGAGCCGCTGAAGAACCGTATGATGGCGATCTATCAGAGAATCTACTACTTCGTCCAGCTCCTCCAGGTCTACGTGAAGAGTTCGAGCCGCCCCGGGAAGGCCGACCAGGCCGGGAAGGCCCTGTAGTCGGGTAGGTCCCGTACCAGGTGCGACCGACACACACATGCCCACCCCCCACCTGCCGGGCGTGTATTCCCGGCGGCGGCAAAGCCTGAGGAGACGGCGAGAGTGTGGGACCGGGCGGTGACTATTCTTCCGCGTGCGGCCGAGTCCGGGTCACCACCCGTGTCTCGTGAAGCGCTCCTTCGAGCTCGAGAAGTCTGCGTTTGGCTTCCGTACCGCTGCCGTTGAGCGAGCGCACGGCGTACTGGCCAATCTCCCCGTTGGCCGGTACGACGCGATGACAGGGCACGACGATCGGAAGAGGATTCGCTGCCACGGCATTTCCCACTGCGCGAGCAGCCTCGCGCTTGCCGATCTTCCTCGCGATCTCGCCGTAGGTTGTGACCGAGCCGTATTGGATCTTCAGCAGGCGTTGCCACACCAGCTTCTGAAACTCGGTCCCGTCGAAGGTAAGCTCAAGAGTGAAGCGCTTGAGCTCGCCTTCGAAGTAGCGGTCGAGCTGATACTCGACCTCCCCACACGCGTACTTGTTCTCCTCGAAGTCGTACCGGTGATCCGGGTCGGTGAGATCGGTGAAGCTGAGCTGGAAGAGGCGACCGGATCGGTCGACGGCAATGTGGATGGCTCCAACAGGAGAACCGTAGGTGTGGGTGTAGAGATGCGTACGTTCCCACTCCATGCTTGTATCAAAGCATAGCATTTTAACGCGTCTTCGCAAATAGGGTGCCGCCGGCACCCAGGTTACGCCCCGCGTGTGGTTCCCTCGGCCCCGGGCCCCGGCGCGGGCACGCCCCACGTGCGGCTCCCCGGCCCCGGGCCCCGGCGCGGGCACGCCCCGCGTGCGGCTCCCCGGCCCCGGGCGCGGGCGCTCTCCCAGGCCCGCGCCGCAGCCGCACTCAGCCCGCGGCCGAATTGCTCCGCTTTGGATGCCCGGGGTATAATCCCGGGCATGAGCAAAAACGTCATGGTGCGCCGGGTCGGAACCGACCGTCATCTGCTGGGAGAGTTCATCCGCCTTCCTCACAAGATCTATGCCGACAACCCCTACTGGGTTCCATGGTTTCGGACGGACATGCGGACCATCGTCCGGAAGAAGCATCCGTTCTTCGGCCACGCCGCAGGGGAGTTCTACGTGGCCCAGCGTGGGAACGAGACGGTAGGACGAATCTGTGTAGTCGAGAACGCCCGCTACAACGACACGCACGACACTGCAACCGCCCACTTCTACTACCCGGACTTCTACGATGATCCGGCTGTTGTCGACGCCCTCTTCACGGAGATCGCCGCATGGGCGCAGGAGCGAGGGCTTACGCACCTCAGCGGCCCCATGCTCTTCGGGGGTGCTGCAGGAAGCGGGTTACTGATCGAGGGCTTCGACCAGCGAGCGGCCATGACCATGATGCGGTACAACCACCCCTACTACCCGGAACACCTCGAGCGGTTGGGCTTCGAGAAGTTCGAGGATCTTCTCTCCTTTGCGCTGGACCCGGTAAGCTTCAAGGTACCGGAAAAGATCGCGTCCCTGGCGGAGCGGGTCCTGAAGCGGGGCCGCTTCAAGGTGCGACGCTTCAAAAACAAGCGTGAGCTCAAGAAGATCGCTTGGGACGTAGCGAACATGTACAACATCACCCTGGGCGATCATCCCGAGGACTATCCCTTCACTCACGAGGAGCTGGAGCAGCTCATCAAGGATCTTCTGGTCGCTGCGGATCCGCCTCTGGAGAAGATCCTCACCTACGATGATCGCGTCGTGGGCTTCCTGCTCGCCTTCCCGGATATATCCGCGGCGCTGCAACGGGCGAAGGGGCGCCTGAACCCGTGGACCCTCCTGGACATCTACCGGGAGTTCCGGACCACCAAAGATCTCATCATCAATGGCGTGGGCGTGCTTCCGGAGTACCAGCGCCTCGGTGGAAACGCACTTATGTACTACGAGATAGCCAAGACCGTGCAGGGTGACGGCCGCATGGTGGCTGCCGAGGCGAGTCAGGTTGCCGAGAGCACCGAGCTCATGATCCGCGATCTCAAGACTCTGGGGGCTATCCCGTACAAGCGCCACCGCATGTTTACGCGGGAGCTCCCCCTCCGGCCTTAGCCGGCTTCGGGACCGGGCGATCTCAGGACGAGACGATTTCCGGAAACGGGTGCGCGCACTGCCACCCGGGCTCGCCCGTCGCCCGGTAGCGCTCCAGGCGCCGGATCGTGAGTTCTGCAAAGACCGGATCGACGTCCGCGGTGAAACAGCGAAGACCGAGTTGCTCAGCCGCAACAAGGGTGGTTCCGGAGTGAGCAAATAGATCGATGATTACGTTCTCTCCGTTCCACGCGCCGTTTCGCCGGCGATCCGCGCCCGTCGAGGCCAGGAGCCGGTGGATCGCCGCCAGAGGCTTCTGGGCGTAGGCACCGGGCACGTTCTCCCTGCTCCGGTAGAACACCTGCTGCACGTCCATCCAGACGTTCCCGGGGCGGATCGTGTCGCTCCGGCTGCGCTCGGAGTTCTCCGTGCGTCGGCCGCCGACGGTCTTGTAGTAGCCCTTGAGGATGCGCGGAATCGCGGTGTGCTGGACGACGAATGGGGGGGTGCCCTTCCGGTAGTAGAGAATCTCCTGTCGAAGGGCCATCCAGTTCCGCCCGGTTCCATAGCCGCGCTGGTTCCGCACGGTGATCCAGCTCCGTGACTCGAGTTCCCGCTTCTCCCGCAGTAGCAGTACCACGTCCGCGAGGGGCTGGAATCCCCGTCGCTGATCTGCGCCCATCCAGAGGTAGAAGTGGGCGTCCTCGGCCAGCACCGGAAGGATGGCATCCACCCATTTGCGGGTGAAATCGAGATAGTCCCGGATCTCCCGGGCGAAGAGCCCCTCGGAAACGCCGGAACCGACTCGAAAGTTGTACGGTGGATCCTGGATGGCCACGTAGGCGCGTTCACCTTGCGTAAGGGCGTCCACCTGGGCCGGCGAGGTTGCATCGACAACCCCCACGCGGTGCCCCGTCACCGAGTCTTCCCACACCTCTCCCGGGGCGAGTCGGGCGCAAGCGGCCAGGCGCTCGTGCAGCTCAGGGTGACGGTCGATTCGGGGAAGCGGCTCGCGAAGTGAGTGCGGCATGGCTTTGACGGTTACGCGACGAAGGGTGCAAGAACTCCGTGGGTGCGGTTCGGCACGTAGGCGGAGATGCGGATTCCCTCGGCGGCGTACTCCTCATTCAGGACGACGCCGGTGCGATGTACCAGGGCGGCCAGGTCGCTCCGCTCGTACGGCAGGAGGTACCGGGCGACCCGCTGGTGCGTCGAGACCATCCCCGCAAGAGCCTCTCGCAGCTCTTGCAAGCCTGCGCCCGTTCGGGCGGAGACAACGACGGTGGGAGCGGAGAGCTGTGCACCGAGGCGTCGCGCTTCCAGGTCCAGCCGCAGCGGATCGGCGGCAGCATCGGCCTTGTTGAGTACAACCAGCATGGGGTGCTGCGCCGCACCGATCTCTCCGAGTACTTCCCGGGAGGTGCGGACGTGCTGATGCAGCTCCGGGGAGGAGCCGTCTACAACGAGAACGAGGAAATCGGAGATGAGCACCTCTTCCAGTGTCGAGTGGAAGGCGTCGATGAGCTGGTGCGGCAGTCGCTGGATGAAGCCGACCGTGTCGGACAGCACCACCTCCAGGCCGGATGACACGTGGAGGCGTCGCGTCGTCGGGTCAAGCGTAACGAAGGGTGCGTCGTCGATCGCAACGTCCGCACCGGTCAAGGCGTGCAGGAGAGAGGACTTGCCGGCATTCGTGTAGCCCACCAGGGCGCCCATGGGGACGGGAACGTCCTGCCGCCGCTTTCGCCGCAGGTTTCGCTGCTCCTCGACCATGCGGAGCTCCCGTTTGACGGCGCCGATGCGCGCCTGCACGGACCGGCGGTCCGCCTCGATCTGTTTCTCACCTTCACCGCGGGTACCTTTTGCCCCGCCTCGCTGTCTGGACAGGTGGGTCCAGGCGCGACGCAGACGCGGTAGCATGTGCTCACTGCGAGCGAGCTCCACCTGAAGCCGCGCCTCCCGCGTGGTGGCATGCATTTCGAAGATGCGCAGGATCACCTCATGGCGGTCCAGCGTCACTCGGCGGGCAAGGTGTTCCCAGTTGCGCTCCTGGGCGGCGGTGAGATCCTCGTCGAAGGCAATGTAGTCGACGCTCATCTCCTCCGCCAGGTCCGCGATTTCCCGCGCCTTCCCGGAGCCGACAAGGAGTCCCGGCTTGGGCTCGTCCAGTCGGATCGGCACAGTCTCCGCCGTGCCGATCCCCAGAGCGTCGAGAAGGCGTATCAGCTCGTCTCGTGAGTCGATGTGTTCTCTGCGGTACACAACGAGGGCCGTCGTTTCCACTCGACCATCGTTGTCGATTTCAAGGCTCCGTTTGGTGCTCACTTATAGAATGTTGGCCGAGCGCGCCCAATCGTAGTGCATCGACCGCAGTTGCTCCTGTGCAGGCATGGGGAAGTAGACGATGTGTGAACCCTCGCCGAAGTAGACGCCGTGGTTGATCATGGCATAGTTGAAACCCTCAACCGAGCGCTCGACGTTCTTGTTCGGCTTGTCCTGCCGGGTCGTGACGTCGTTGATGCACTCGCGAAGGTGATCCAGGTTTCGGTCATAGGCTCCGCCGATGTTACCGGTGTTCTCGTAGTCGTCGGGATCGACCGTCTTGAGATCCGCGAAGACCAGCTTCGGCACGTGGACCTTGTTGGAGGTGTCCGTCATGTACGCGCTGAACTCGACCGGATTCAGCCGGCTTACAACCAGCGGGGTAATGGGGCAAAGCTCCTGATAGATGAAGTACTCACCGGGAGTCACGGAGGTGTCGAGCTCCTCCGGTGCGATCTCCAGACTGCGACCGTCCTGTGTGGTCAGGTAGAGCGCCTTGAGCCTGGCAAAGTCCACGTGCTCCAAAGCGCGGTACACCGAGAGCCACACCGAGTGTTTGGGTGCTCCGTCTTCGTGCGGAACCGTCCGTTCTCCGGCGTACTCCCAGTCGAAGAAGTCTCCAAAGTGGCCTTCGATCTCTGCGAACATGATGCGCTCGTAGGATCCGTTCTTCTTTCCCGTAGACATGTACTGGCCGAACTGCACAGGATTCAACTGTGACGCGATCAAAGCCTCAAGCGGGTTTACCGACAAGTAGTAGTGCACTTCCATGGCGAAATCCTCTCGACGTGTTGGTCCGAATGCCCTTTTCGTAATCAGTATACCATACGAGAATCGCCGTGGCGACACGAGCGTGTCCCTGAACACGCTTCGGCCGCCGCCGGCGGAATGGTTGAAGCGGAATGGCCGGACAGGAACCGGTGAAAGCACCTAATTGTCTCAAATGCCGACACTATCGGGTCACCTGGGATCCCGCGTTCCCCCGGGGGTGCGAGATCTTCGGCATCAAGTCCAAACGGATGCCGAGCATTGTCGTCAAAGAGACGACCGGTCACCACTGCCCCGGTTTCGTGCAGAACCCGAAGGTGAAGTGATCAGAGAAGAGCGCGCTCGTAGGCGGCCCAGGTCGTGCGGACCAGGGAGGTCACGTCGCTGAACTCCGGATTCCACCCGAGGATCGCGCGCGCCTGCCCGGCGGAGGCCACCAGGGCGGCGGGATCGCCTGCGCGGCGGGCGCCGACTTCCGCGGGAATCTCTCGGCCCGTCTCTCGCCGGGCGGTCTCGAGCATCTCCATGACCGAGATACCCTCCTCGCTTCCCAGATTCACCGTAAGGTTGGTCCGGTTCTCCCGTATGTGGTGGAGCGCAAGCACGTGGGCCCGGGCGAGGTCGGTCACATGCACGTAATCCCGGATCCCCGTGCCGTCGCGGGTGTCGTAGTCGTTGCCGAAGATCGTAAGGGACTCTCGGATACCGACGGCCACCTCCATGATCACCGGGAGGAGATTAGCCGGGTTGAGCTCCAGGCCGTGGACCCGC
This sequence comes from uncultured Spirochaetaceae bacterium, assembly GCA_964623865.1. Lineage (GTDB taxonomy): Bacteria > Spirochaetota > Spirochaetia > DSM-27196 > PWMO01 > CAYFQV01. Next base: position 29,766 of record CAZUVX010000010.1, read on the forward strand.
CCCCGGGGATCGTAGCCGGCAGCGTTGAAGTATCGAAGCGCCGCGTAGCGCACGCCCTTGAGATCCGCATACCACCTCAGAAGCTCCTCGATTGCCAGCTTCGTGTACCCGTAGAAGTTCGTCGGCTTAGTCGGGTGGTTCTCATCGACGGGGAGATACGTCGGCTCGCCGTAGACCGCCGCCGAGGAGGAGAAGACGACGTCTTCAACACCGGCGGCGACGGCCGCATTCAGCAGCGAAATGGTCCCGGAGATGTTGTTCTCCGCGTACTTCTCCGGCTCCACCATGGACTCCCCGGCCGCCTTGAAGGCCGCCAGGTGGACGAGTGCGTGCGCCGGCTCCTCCTCGGCGGCGCGGGCGAACGCCGCCTCGAGGGCGCGCTGATTGAGGATATCCGCGTGGATGAAGCGCGACTCCGGAAAGATGTTCTCCCGCAATCCCGTCGCCAGGTTGTCGATTACGGTGACGCTGTGCCCGGCATCCAGGAAGGCTCCGGCGGTGTGGCTCCCAATGTAGCCGGCCCCGCCGACAACAAGAACGTGCACGACATCCCCCTTACTCACTCCGGTCCGACTCCGTCGTGAGGTCGGACCGCTGCGCGGTGTCGATTCAGCATAGAGGAGCCGCCGACCCCGGTCAATCGCGGCCGACCCCGGTCAATCGCGGCGATCCGGTCAATCGCGGCCGACCCCGGTCAATCGCGGCGATCCGGTCAATCGCGGCCGACCCCGGTCAATCGCGGGCGATCCCGGTCAATCGCGGGCGATCCGGTTGCGCCGTTGCCCTCGCCCCAGTGCGGGGGATCACATTCTGAGCTCTGAACGACCGCGGCAGCTTGAGAGGGGCTGCCGGAGTTGGTAGGATTGCCACATGGCCAGTACCTACGACTTCACCGTCCCCACTCTCGGCGCGCGCAAGGTCAAGAGTCCCATTGCGTACTCAACGGTCGAGGGAGATGCGATTGCCAACTACGTCGAAGACGACCAGGGGGTTCTCTACGATCTCACCATGCCCAGTGACGGCGGGATCCGCCAGTGCGAGCCCGACGAGGTCCTCGAGCCGGCGGGACCGCGTGAGCACATCTACTTCTCCCCGGATCACGTCCGCGCAGGCATTGTAACCTGCGGCGGCCTGTGTCCGGGCCTTAATGACGTCATCCGTGCGCTCGTGCGCTGTCTGTGGCACCGCTACGGAGTGAAGCGCATCAGCGGGATCCGCTTCGGTTACAAGGGCTTTCTTCCGGAATGCGGGATTCCCACGATGGACCTGAACATAGACGTCGTCGACGACATACACCGCATCGGTGGGACGCTCCTGGGCTCCTCTCGGGGCGGCGGAGAGCAGACCGAAGAGATTGTCGACGCCATTGAGCGAATGAACCTGAACATGCTCTTCACCATAGGGGGTGATGGGACGCAGAAGGGCGCCCTGGCCATTGCGGATGAGATCGAGCGGCGCGGGCTGAAGATCGCCGTCGTTGGGATTCCGAAGACCATAGACAATGACCTGAGCTTCATTCAGAAATCCTTTGGATTCGAGACGGCCGTTGCCAAGGCGACGGAGGCGGTTACCGGCGCCCACGCGGAGGCTCACTCTGCACTCAACGGGATAGGTCTGGTCAAGGTCATGGGCCGCGCCTCGGGCTTCATTGCGGCACATACCGCGTTGGCGAGCCACGATGTGAACTTCGTCCTCATACCGGAGGTGCCCTTCGACCTGGAAGGCAACAACGGCTTTCTTGCCCACCTGGAGAGGCGTCTGGATCGGCGCAATCACGCTGTTGTTCTGGTGTCGGAGGGAGCCGGTCAGGACCTGCTGGATACGGAGGAAGGAACGGACGCCTCCGGAAACCGAAAGCTCGGAGACGTTGGTCTGTTTCTCAAGACTCGGATCACCGAGTACTTCAAGGGGAAGGACAGGCCCATCAATCTGAAGTACATCGACCCGAGCTACATCATTCGAAGCGCCGTGGCATCTCCGACGGACTCTCTGTACTGCTCTCGTCTGGGCAACAACGCGGTTCACGCGGCCATGGCGGGGAAGACGAAGATCATCATCAGCCTCTTGAACAATCACTTCGTCCATGTGCCCACCCGGCTGGTAGTGTCGACGCGCAACTACGTGGACCCCGAGAGCAGCCTGTGGAGGGATGTCATTGAGGCGACCCACCAGCCCACCCAGATGACGAACACCTAGCGCGTACCTGGACTCTCATGGGCGGCCGTGCGCCGCACCAGGGAGCAGCTCCGCGCAGCTCCGGGATGAGCCTCGCCCAGGACCGGGAGAGCGGTTTGGGCGCATGAAGAGAGCCGGGGGTTCCCCGGCTCTCGGCGTCTTTGCCGACTGCTCAGAGCCCCAGCATTTGTCCGGCCTCCCGGATCATCTGTGCGGAGTAGCCCCACTCGTTGTCGTACCACGACATGATCTTCACCAGGTCGCCGTCGACAACCAGGGTTCCGTTGAGGTCGACGATCGCCGCGGCAGGACTCTTGATAATGTCGCTCGAGACGATCTCGTCTTCGGAGACTTCCATGATGCCCTTGTAGCGGTCGCTCTGCGCCTCTTCCCGGAAGATGTCGTTGATCTCTTCGACGCTCGTGGGCCGCTCGGCCACGAAGTTGATGTCCGAGATCGAGCCGACCGGAACGGGCACGCGAAGCGCCATGCCGTCGAAGCGTCCCTCCAGGGGCTTCAGGACCTTCGTGGTAGCGACAGCGGCGCCGGTCGTTGACGGCACAATGCTTGTTGCCGCGGCGCGGCCCCTCCGGAACTTCTTGGCGGGACCATCGATCAGCGATTGAGTCGATGTGTACGCGTGAACCGTCGTGAGAACGGCCTTCTTGATACCGATGCGGCGACTCATGACCTCCACGGGCGGGGTAATGCTGTTGGTCGTACAGCTCGCGCAGGAGATAATGGTCTTTTCGTCCCTGGAGGCGGCGTTTACGCCGTGGACAACCGTCATGGTCTCGGCGCTCTTCGTGGGCGCAGAGATGATGACGCGCCGGGCCCCGGCGTGGATGTGCCTCTCCGCCTCCTCCTGCTTGGTGAAGAGGCCGGTGCACTCGAAGACCAGGTCGACCCCCATGTCGGACCACGGCAGGTTCGCCGGATCCTTCTCGCTGAGCACTCTGATCTTCTTTCCATCGACAACGAGGGACTCACTGTCGTGACTCACCTTCTTCTCGTAGCGCCCGTAGACCGAGTCGTACTGCAACAGATAGGCGAGGTTGTCGGGAGGTACGAGGTCGTTCACCGCAACGAGCTCCAGGTCGGGCGTTTCTTCAATGATCTTGAGGGTTGCGCGTCCAATGCGCCCGAGGCCGTTGATTGCTACCTTGGCCATAAGGATCCTCCTCATTAGGAATGGATGGTGTTTGGGTGACTGAAAGAGTGGCTATCGAGCCGGCGGTTGTTCGGCCGGCGCGTCGCCTGTTGTATCAGTTGTTGCGGCTTTCGGCCTGTTGCGACTTCCGGCCGCTCTCCTGCCAATGTAGGTACGCGCTCGAAAGGACGTCAAGGGTCGGGGAACAGCGCCGCCTGGAGGTCGCCAAATACCTCCGTCCCCTTTCCCTGGAGAAAGACATCCGTGATTGAGTCGGTGAAGGCCGACGGCTCGGTGTTCACCTCAATGATCGTCGCGCCGTTGCTCCGTGCGTCGTACGGGATCAGCGAGGCCGGCATGATCTCTCCGGTGGTGCCGACCACAAGGAAGACCTGCGCCGCCTCGCTCTCCTCAAGGGCCTTCCGGTAGGCGACCGGGGGGATCTCCTCGCCGAAGAAGATGAAGTCGGGCTTGAGCACACCGCCACACTCGCACCGTGGCGGAAGCTCCTGCAGATCGATTCCGTCGACGCCGTACCGGGCACCGCAGTCCATGCAGACCAGGGTGCGGGAGGTGCCGTGAAACTCCCAAACGTTCCGGCTTCCCGCCTTCTGATGCAAATTGTCGATGTTCTGGGTGATGACCGCGTGGAGGAGTCCTTCCTCCTCCATCCGTGCCAGGACGCGGTGCGCCGTGTTCGGCTCCGCCTCTCCGAAGAACTCGTAGAAGATCCGCCGAATGATCTGCCAGGTCTCCTTAGGCGCGGCGTGGAAACGACGAAGATCGAGGACCGAGGGGTCGTAGGTGCTCCACAGCCCGTCGGGGCCGCGAAAGGGTGGGATGCCGCTTTCAACGGAAATGCCGGCACCGGTAAATGCGGTTGTGTGGGATGAGGCGCGTAGAAGCTCGGCGGCTCTCTGAAGGTTCGGCGTCATATCGTTGGTTCCGTGCGCCACCGACTGCCTTCGGCATCGGCACAAAAAAAGCCGGCACTCAATGCCGGCTCTTACGGGCTGACTATGTCAGCTTCCGTCTGCAGTTGCGCGCTATTGCGCGTGGTTAAGAGAACGATGTGTGCCGGCGAACCGGCCTGAGAAGAGCGGCGGTTCCATGCCCCGTGCCTCCCTTCGTGAGACATTCGATCCATATCCGCGTTCGCGGATCCAGCTGCACTTTGAATGTAGTTCAAGCTCTGAGTGCCGTCAATGGACTCAGGCGTATTTCTCCTGGAACTCCTTCATGAACTGCGCCAGCGCTTCGGCTCCCTCGACGGGCATGGCGTTGTAGAGGGACGCACGGCACCCCCCGACACTGCGGTGGCCCTTCAGACCCACCATGCCGTTGCGCTTCGCCTCACCGACGAAGGAGGCCTCGAGCTCCTCAGTCGGCAGACGGAAGACCACGTTCATGGTGGACCGCGCGTTCTCGTCCACGGGGCACCGGTAGAAGCCGTCGCTTCGGTCAATGACGTCGTAGAGGAGCTTCGCCTTCTTCGTGTTGCGCTTCTCCATGGCTTTCACGCCGCCCTGGTCCTTCACCCATTGCAGGGTCAATGCCATGCCGTAGATGGAGAAGACCGGAGGCGTGTTGTACAGGGAGTTCTTCTCAGCGTGCACCTTGTAGTTGAGGTACGCCGGGCTGTCGTCCGGTACCCGATCGAGCATATCCCGGCGAATAATGACTACGGCCGCCCCGGCGGGGCCGAGGTTCTTCTGAGCACCGGCGTAGATGAGCCCGAACTGCGACACGTCGATCTGTCGGCCCGCAATGTCGCTGGACATATCGGCGACCATGGGCACGTTGCCGCTCTTCGGGAACTCCGCCCACTGTATTCCGCCGATGGTCTCATTCGAGGTGATGTGGAGGTAGTTCGCCCCCTCGTTGGGCTTGACCTCGCCGGCTTCGGGGAGCGAGGTGAAGCCGCTTGCCGAGCCGTCGAATACCACGTTTACCTCGCCGAAGAGGGCGGCATCGGCTCGGGCCTTCTTGGCCCAGGATCCCGTTACGGCTATGTCACAGCTTCCTCCCGGGCGCAGGAAGTTGAAGGGCACCATGGAGAACTGCAGGGTAGCCCCGCCGCCGAGGAGGAGGATTTCGTAATCCTTGGGAACCTTCAGGAGGGTCCGGATCAGATCCACCGCCTTGTCGTGGACTTCCTCGTACATGGGGCTGCGGTGGCTCGTCTCGACAATCGACAGGCCCTCACCGTTGGTATCGACAATGTTGCGCTGTATCTCCTGGAGGACCGGCTCGGGCAGGGTCGACGGCCCTGCGTAAAAGTTGTAGACGCGGCTCATGGTCTGTCTGTCTCCTTTCGACCAATCCTACACCGGGACATGGACTCTGTGAAGGTGTGCCGATGCATGGTATGCTCCATTCCACCCATGGAAGAGATCACTCTTGCTTCGAGCTTCGACGGCACCGACATCCCCCTCTACTACCGGCCGGCAAGGGGAACGAGTGACGCCGGGGCGGGGAGCGACGCCGGGCAAGGCGCAGGCGCTCCGCCCCGCGGTGTGGTCCAGTTCATTCACGGCATGGCGGACCACGCCCGACGCAACCACTACCTCTTCGAGGCTCTCGCCGCGGCGGGGTATGCGATCTACGCCCCGGATCTCCGGGGACACGGGGCGCTGCGGCTCTCCGCCGGGACTGATCGCGCGGGAGAAGCCACGGCGATTATCTTTGCCGAGCGGCACGGACTCGAGGCGGTCATTTCGGACCTGCACGATGTGCGTCGAGAGATAGAACGGCGCCATCCCGGTGTGCCGTTCTTCCTCATTGGCCACAGCCTGGGAAGCCTTCTGGCCCGGGTCGTCGCAGCGGGAGCCCCCGACTCCTACCGGGGAATTGTGCTCTTCGGCCTGGTGGGGCCGATTGGTCCGCTTGCCCCGATCGGTCGGCTCGTGGCGACGGTGGGGCGCCTCGTCCGCGGACCTGCGCGGCCGAATCGCGTATTCAAGATGCTCACCTTCGATACCTACGCTCGGACGCTGAAGGAGGAGGAGAGCGACCTGGACTGGCTGACCCGCGACCCCGCGGAGGTGGCGGCGTACCGGGAGGATCCACTGGCGGGAGGCCCCTTTTCGTCGCCCTTCGCGGGGGATGTCGTCAGGGCGACCGTGGCGGCGCACAGCAAGGGCACCGTCCGGGCACTCGGCAGCGGGCCGGCGGTCGCAATCTTCGTGGGTGCGGCTGATCCGGTCCCGAAGTTCGGCGCCGAGGCGCGAAGGGTCGCACGGATGATCGAGGGTGCCGGGAATCGGGACGTCACTGTCCACATGTATCCGGGGGCCCGGCATGAGCTGCATCACGAGATCAACCGGGACGAGGTCTTCCACGACCTCATTGGCTGGCTGGATGAACGGCGTGCCGACACGGTTTGACGCCGGGGCACAGCACGGTATAGTTTGACGCGATGTCTTGACTCCCATGCCCGTGAACGAGGAGGTAAATGTGGGGCGCATCATTGTTTCTGCAGTTCTCGTCGGGATTCTAGGATTGGGAATCGGTTACCTCATCTTCGGCCGGATTGCCGGTGAGTTCGTTTCCCTGGAGCACCTTTTCCGACTCCCTGGAGATGGAATTCGAGGCGCTCTGCGCGAGTTAGGGCAGACGGTCACCGGGATCAAAGAGGCGCGGCAGAACATCCTCATTTCCGGTGCCGTAGGGTTGGTCCTCGGGGCTGTTGCGGGAGTCCTCCGCCCGGGGGGGCGTCGGCGCTAGAGAGCGACCCTGACGTCCGTTACGATCATCCCGGCGTTCCGGGCCGCCTCGAGCCCTCGCTCACTGTCCTCGAAAACCTGGCACACCGCCGGGTCCATTCCCATCCGTTCCGCACACACCAGGAAGACCTCCGGATCAGGTTTCGGTCTGGCGATCTCGTCGAGGGTAACCATCACGGAGAAGTAGTGGGATAGCCCTGCCGCCCGCAGGGTCATGTTCGCGATTCCCGTTGTCTCGTTGGTTGCAATACCTAAAGGGAGCACTCCGTGGTGCCGCTCCACGACATCCACGACGGGACGGATGGGTTGCACCATGGTCGCAGTCGCTACAAAGGCGCGGTCCTTCTCTCTGGAGATCTCTTCGGCATCCAGATTGGCCTTGAACTCACCGTTTACGATCTCCACGATGCGCCGCGACGGGTGGCCGCCGAGGCGGCTCATGAAGTAGTCGTCGCTTATCTCGACGCCGTGCTTTGCCAGGACCCGCTTCCACGCAGCCTGGTGGAGCGGCATGGTATCGATGAGGGTACCGTCAATGTCGAAGATGAGCGCCCGGGCGGCGGGATCAACCGTGAGCATGAGTCAGCTTCCTGTGCCGTTTCGGCCCGTGCCGCTTCGGCCTGTGCCGTTTCGGCCCGTGCCGCTTCGGCCCGTGCCGCTTCGGCCTGTGCCGTTTCGGCCCGTGCCGATGCCACCGTTGTTGATGCCGAGCAGTCCGGCGTAGGTCTCGAGAGCGGGATCCATCTCATTACCCAGGACCCTCTTGGCCAGGACCTTGCCGAGCTGTACACCCTCCTGGTCGAAGCTGTTCACGTTCCAGAGGAAGCCCTGAAACATCACCTTGTTCTCGTAGTGGGCGAGGAGCGCCCCGAGGCTGCGCGGTGTGAGGCGCTCGGCGTAGAGGATACTGGAGGGCCGATTCCCGGCGAAGGCCTTGTTGGGGTTCCGGTCATCCTTGCCCTGGGCGAAGGCCACGATCTGGGCAACGAGGTTCGCCAGAAGCTTGCGCTGACTCGTCGAGCCGTCGAACACGACGTCCTCGTAGCGCTGGGATTCCCGAAAGCCGATGAACTGCAGCGGGACAATATCGGTTCCCTGATGAAGGAGTTGGTAGAAGCTGTGCTGACCGTTGGTCCCGGCTTCGCCGAAGACGACCGGACCGGTCGCGTAGTCAACCGGTTCCCCGCCGCGGTTCACGCTCTTCCCGTTACTCTCCATGTCCAGTTGCTGCAGATGTGCGGGGAAACGCCGGAGTGCCTGGCTGTACGGCAGGACCGCGGTCATGGGATAGCCCATGACGTTGCGCTCGTACACGCCGATGAGCGCGTCCAACAGGGCGGCATTCTTGAGCGGGTCGCCTTCCTGCGCCGCCTTGTCGGCGCCGTGGGCACCCTCGAGGAACTCCGCGAAGATCTCCGGGCCGAAGGCGAGGGAGAGGATGGCCCCACCGACGGCGCTGCTGCTCGAGTAACGGCCGCCGATGTAGTCGTCAATGAAGAAGGCCTCCAGGTAGTCGGAGGACTTCGCGAGGGGGCTGGTCTGCGAGGTCACTGCGACGATGTGCTTGCGCGGGTTCAGGCCCTTGATGCCGCGGGCACCGAGCTTCTCGACGATGAAGGCCTCGTTGGTGAGGGTCTCCTGAGTGGTGCCGCTCTTTGAAACCAGAATGAACAGGGTCGTTTCGGGGTCGACGCTCTCGAGGACCGCTGCGGCATCGTCAGGATCTACATTGGAGATGAAGTGACCGGAGAGCTTCGGGCCGATCCCCGCCTGACGCGCGTAGTTCTCCAGGGCAAGGTACATGGCGCGGGGGCCCAGATCCGAACCGCCGATGCCGACCTGGACAACCGTGTCGAAGGGCTTGCGGGTGCTCCCGGTGGTGTTGCCGGCGTGAACGCTCCGCGCGAACTCGGCGACCCGGTTCTGCTGCTCCAGGTAGAACTGCCGGAGATCGGCGCCGTCCTTCGTGACGGCGTCGCCGAGTTGGCCCCGGGTCAGATGGTGGAGCACCATGCGTCCCTCGCCGGTGTTCATGACCTCACCGTTGTACAGCGCCTGGAACTTCTCCAGGCACTGCTGCTCGCCGGCGAGCTCCACGAGGGCGTCCAGGACCTCGTCGTCAATGCGCTTGGCCGCGTAGTTGTAGGTGATACCTTCCGCGGCGGCCGTCTGATAGCGGCGAATCCGATCGGGTCCGACCTCCGACAGAGGGGGCGGGCTCGTATCCCGCAGCTTTGCAAAGGCCGCTGTTCGGGTGAGGTTGGTGTAACGAAGGGTCCGCATGGGTGTCTCCTATTTCTCGTGGAAGCCCGCCATGGCGCGCATCTCCCGGGCGGGACCGTCGGTCGACGCGTCGCGATTGTGGACGATCGCCTGCACGCCGGTGGCGAGCCCGTAGAGCTTAATGAAACCGGTCGCGTCGCCGTGATCGTAACTGCTCTCGCCGAATGACGCCAGGTCCTCAATGTACAGCGAGTAGGGGGACTTGCGGCCCGTAATGGTCACGTTTCCCTTGTAGAGCGCAATGGAGACCGAGCCGGTGGCGTACTTCGTCGCCTCCCGCATGTAGGCGTCCATGGATTGCCGGAAGTGGGTGAACCACTTGCCGGCATACACAATGTCCGCGTACTTCAAGGCGAGCTGGTTCTTCACGCTCAAGGTGTCGAAGTCCATGGTGATCATCTCGAGCTCCCGGAGCGCCCGGTGGAGAATGGTTCCTCCCGGCGTCTCGTAGACGCCGCGGCTCTTCATTCCCACCAAGCGGGTCTCGACCAGGTCGGTCCGGCCGACTCCGTTTTCCGCCCCGAGCTGATTCAGCGTCTCGAGCAGTGGTAAGGGATCCATCCTCTCACCGTTGACGGCCACCGGTGTTCCCTTTTCAAAGTCGATGGTGACGGCGGTCTCCTCATCCGGCGCGTCCTTCGGCGATCTGGTCAGGAGGAACATCTCATCTTTGGGACGGTTCCAGGTGTTCTCGAGCTCCCCGCCCTCGTGACTCATGTGCCAGATGTTCCAGTCCCGGGAGTAGATGTTCTCCCTGGAGATGTTGCCGATGGGGATGCCGTGGCTCTTCGCATACTCAATGGCCTGCTCCCGGGAGTGGATGTTCCACATGCGCCACGGCGCGATCACTTCCAGGTGCGGCGCCAGCGCCTTGTAGGTGAGCTCGAAGCGCACCTGGTCGTTCCCCTTGCCGGTACAGCCGTGGGCGACCGCATCGGCGCCCTCTTCCAGGGCCACGCGCACCTGATGCTTCGCCTGCAAGGGGCGCGCAATGGAGGTACCCAGGAGGTACTTTCCCTCGTAGATCGCTCCGGCCCGGAGCATGGGGAAGAGGTAGTCCTTCACGAACTCCTCACGCACGTCGACTATGTAGAGCCTCGAAGCGCCGGAAGCCTTCGCCTTCTCCTCCATGCCGTCCCAGTCCTCATCCTGACCAACATTCGTGCACACCCCAACGACCTCGGCTCCGGGGTAGTTCTCCTTCAGCCAGGGAATGATGATGGAGGTGTCGAGACCTCCCGAGTAGGCCAGTACGATCTTTCTGATTGCGTTCTTACTCATGCGTTTCTCCCTTCCGAGAATCGGACGTGTCCGTCGGCGTGCTCGCGTACGACCCGGCGGAGGATACCGATTCCCATGTCGATCTCTCTCTTCGATATCACCAACGGCGGCGCAAGACGGATCACGTCATCCCCCGACTTCAGGAGCAGCAGCCCCCTCTCCCGGCAGGCGTCCATGATGCTCTTCACCGCCGATCCCGCCTCGAGGACGATGCCGCGAAGCATGCCGCGGCCGCGGAGCTCCGTTATGAACGCGAGCTCACCGGCCAGCTCCTTCAGCCCGGTATCCAGATGCCGCGCGGTCTCCTCAATGCGGCGGCCGAATGCCGGGTCGGCAATGATGCGCCACACCCGGGTCGCTACGGCGGTGGTCACGGGTCCGCCGCCGAAGGTCGTTCCATGGTCCCCGGCCTCGAGGAGGTCGTTCACCCTGGCCGGAATCAGCGTGGCCGAGAGGGGCAGGCCCCCGGCCAGGGGCTTCGACATCGTTATGATGTCAGGCTCCAGGCCGACGTCCATGGAGGCGAAGAGCGAGCCCGTCCGCCGGAGGCCCGTCTGCACCTCGTCGGCGATCAGCAGGATGTCGTGGCGGCGGCAGGCGTCGTTGAGAGCTGTCGCGAAGTCCGGGGACATGGCGGTGAGACCGCCTTCGCCCTGAATCACCTCGACAATGACGGCGGCAAACTCCGGGGTCAGCACCCGCAACGCCTCCGGGTCGTTGTACGGCAAGACCTCGGTGCCCGGCAGGAGCGGTACGAAGGGGGCCCTCGCCGGTTCCTTGGGGGTTACCGAGAGGGCGCCCATGGTGCGCCCGTGAAACCCATGGGTGAAGGAGGCGAGCTTGTGATGGCCCTCGCCGCGGGTGCGCCGGGCGTAGAGGCGCGCGAATTTGAGGGCACTCTCGTTCGCCTCCGCGCCGCTGTTGCCGAAGTGGACCGCGGCAAAGCGACTCTGCGGCGCCGCGGCGCCCGCCTCTGCCGGCGACTCCGGGGAACCGCCGCCGGTCGGGAAGAGCGTCGGGTCGGTGAGGAGGCCGGCCAACTCGACCGCAGGGGCATTCGCATAAAGGTTGGAGACGTGGATGAGTTTGCGCATCTGGCGGCCCGCGATGCGGGCGAGATCCCGGCGGCCGTACCCCAGGGCGTTTACGGCAATACCCGCGCCGAAATCGAGGTAGCGGTTGCCGTCGCCGTCCTTCAGATAGACTCCCCGTCCCGACTCCAGGAAGAGGAACTCCCTGCCGTAGCTCCGGGGGATACCCGGTGGGGAGACGATGTTCGGTTTCATGACTCAGCCCCCTTTCGCGTCCGGCTTCATGTGCGACGCTCTACGGCTCTATTCTGGTCCCCCGGGTGCCCCTGAGGATGCGCAGCAGATCCCCGGGATCGCGGACGGTACCGATCACCGCCGCCGCTGCGCCTCCGTCGAGGGCTGCGAGGGCCGCCCGCACCTTCGGGATCATGCCGCCGTAGATGGTCCCGTCGGCAACGGCCGCCTCGACCTGCGAAGCGGTGAGGCCGGAACGGACCTCTCCGTTGAGGAGCACCCCGTCCGTGTCGGAGATGAACAGGCACGCATCCACGGCGAGCGCTCCCGCCAGAGCCACGGCAAAATCATCCGCGTTGATGTTGAGCGCCCGCCCCGCCGCATCCGCGGCTACGCTTCCGCACACCGGGGTGTGCCCCGCCGCCAGGAGCGTCTCTACGATCCCCGGCGCAACCGATGCGGGCGTGCCGGTGTGGGTCGTGACGCCGGTGCCGGGCGCTCCCTCATGCTCACCCGCGGAGGCCGCGAGGGCCACACCCGTCACCAGCTGCGCGTCGGCACCGGTAAGGCCTACGGCGGATACTCCCGCGTGGTTAAGGACGCGTACGAGTTGAGTGTTCACCGCTCCGGCAAGCACCATGTCTACAACATCCATCTCCGCCTCGCCGGTCATGCGGATCCCGTCGACGAATCGGGATCCAATTCCCAGCCGCTCCGACAGTTCGGTAACGAGATAGCCGCCGCCGTGTACCAGGATGACCTCATGGCGCTCTCGCAGGGTGCGGATCTCCCCCGCGGTGAGGCGACGCTGATCCGCTTGCTCTATTGCTCGGCCTCCGAGCTTCACCAGTACGCGCATATATCCCTTGCCCGGAAGGGCGTCCCCCTCGTTTCACCCGGCGTGCGCACCGGCGGCTCACGGCTGTGCATGAGCGCCGGGTGCGTTCCGAATCAGATCATTGCGTGACGGGGAAGGCCGGCGGCCTCGTCGAAACCGAAACGCACATTCATATTCTGGACCGCCTGCCCGGCTGCACCTTTGAGCAGATTGTCTATGCAGGAGAAGAGCAGGACCGAATCACCCTCGATTCGCCAGGAGATGTCGCAGCGATTGCTGCCGACAACCCGGCCGGTGCTCGGAATGGCGTCCGGTGTCACACGGAGGAAGGGCGAATTGCCGAAGGCGTCGCGGTATGCCGTGACCAAATCGGCGTCACCGGCGCAGTTCTTACGGGTGCATGCAATCGTCGCGGCAATGCCGCGGCGCATGGGTACCAGGTGGGGTATGAACAGAAAATCGGCGGAGGAGCGAAGGTAGTGAGCCATCTCGTACCAATGCCGATGACTGCGGCCGGGCGCGTAGGCACGGATGGACTCATCGACCTCAGTGAATAGATAGGGTTCGGCGACCTTCTTCCCTGCGCCGGTAACGCCGGAGAGGGCGTTGGCGACGATTGGGGGGCCGACCATGCCGCGCTGAATGAGCGGGAGCAGTGGCAGGAGAATGGCCGTCGGATAGCAACCGGGATTGGCAACGATGTCCGCCTCGCGGACGCGCTTCCGGAAGAGCTCGGTGAGGCCGTAGACGCTTTCGGAAAGGAGATCCGCCCGGGGCGGCGCCGCGCCGTACGCCGCCGTGAAGGCGTCGACGTCGGGGATCCGGAAGTCCGCCGACAGGTCAACGATTACGGCGTTGTCGTAGAAGGGCTCCAGCACCTCCGCCGAGGTGAGATGGGGGAGGCAGGAGAACACAACATCACCGCCGGTGCCGGCAGCTTCTCCCAGGGCAACCAGGCGTCCGTCGCTGCCTCGGAGCTTGGCGGTAACGTGCGGGGCGAGCTTCGGAATCGCCTCGACTACCTCCTTCCCCGCGTGTGACCGGGATACGGGGACTATTTCGTCGACGTCGGGATGGTCTGAGAGCAGCGTAAAGAGGACCTGACCGGTGTAGCCGGTGGCCCCGAGAAGGACGGCGCGCATGGGCTACTCCTCCAGCTCGGGGACCTTGTCACGGAGTTGAACCAGAAAGTCTTCCGGAGATGAGCCCTTGCGCAGTACCACCAGAACCGTGTCGTTCCCTGCAACGGTTCCGAGCACTTCCGGGATGTTCAGGTTGTCCAGAGCGATCGCCAGGCTGTCGGCGTGGCCGTTCAACGTTCGTACCACCGAGACGCTGGTGGAGAAGTCAATAGAGACGTACCCTCGCCGGAAATCCTCAATGTAGCTTCGCTCCGATTCGCGGCGTTCCTCCTCGCTGGGCAAGGTGTAGAAATAGCCGTCCGGTCCGACGGAGACCTTTCCCACCTTCAACAGCTTGAGGTCCCGCGACAGCGTAGCCTGGGTCACACTGAATCCTTCCTGCTTGAGATACTGCAGCAACTGCTCCTGACTGTGGATGCGATGCCTACGGATTATGCGCTTGACTGCCTGCAGCCGTCTCGGTCGTTCCCTCAACGATCCAATCCCTGTATGAGTATTCCCGAATCATGCATAAACCTACGCGTTCTGTCCCTTTTATGCAATACGCGGAACGGCTTAGCCGGGGCTTGATTCGGGTGTCGCGCTTCGTGGCCCCACCGATACGGCGGCCGGCGCGGGTGTTGCGGTAACCCCGAGGTAACCCCGCGGCAAGGCCCTCCTCTAGGGCGCCCAGGGCGCTCGACCCAGGACGGCGAGAGCCTCGGTGTAGAGGTTCTCGTTGCGGACGGCGTCGATCTCGGCGATTACGATCTCTCCGTCGGAAGGGATACCATACGACACGACTTCCTCGTATCCGGTGGCGCTGCGCTGCACCGTGTCCCCCGCGGCGAGGCCGTCTCGTGCGGACTCCCGACCGTCGGTGCGTGCAATTGTGGCGGTCCCGTCGTTGCGCCCCGAAATGGTCACGGCGTCGCCGTCGTCGAAGGTGAAGTGCACCTCCGCCGCTTGACCTGTCGGGACGTTCATCCCGTCGGCGGCGCTCGGCGAGCTCTTGCGTCCCGTGGCGGCGCTCTCCCCCTCCGCCGTGAGGAGCGTGACGGCCACGTCACCTCCTGTGTGATCGGCGACTCGATTCGGCTCGACGTACCAGTCCAATCGGCCGGCGAGCCACGAGAGATAGAGCGCCGCGAAGACCGGCGGCGCCCCGGAAACCGTGACCGAGCGAATGCGCTCCAGGCGCTCACGCCGCTCCGGTGGATCGAAGTAGCGCGCGGTGACCTGACGGAGCGGAAGGAGGCGCTGCCACACGAAGTCGGAAACGACGACACCTCGCGATACCAGCTCGCTCGTAATCGTACGCACGATGTCCGGGACCGTCTCACCGAAGGCGACGCACTGCTCGGAGTCGACAATGAGGGTGTCGCACTGCTCCTCCAGGTCCTGGAGGAGGGCGGTGTTCTTGGAGAGGGTGTCGAACCAGATCGCGTACACCGGCAGGTCCCGGATAAGAAGCGGGGTCCAGGTTCCGGGAGCAGCGCCGACGCCGTCGGCGCCGTTCTCAATGACGATTTCCTGAACGCAGACGCTCTTGGACTCCCGGTCCAGGTAGCACCGCGCGGAG
Source organism: uncultured Spirochaetaceae bacterium (assembly GCA_964623865.1). Lineage (GTDB taxonomy): Bacteria > Spirochaetota > Spirochaetia > DSM-27196 > PWMO01 > CAYFQV01. The sequence continues at coordinate 45,186 of CAZUVX010000010.1, forward strand.
AGGGAGACGTTGCTTTCGGGCCGGTCCTGCGGCACCACGTGGATGACTCTGGCGGCGCGCTTTCCCACCACGTGGGCCAGTGCCGCTTCGGTTCGATCGGTGGTCTCGCGGCGGCTGAAGACCACCAGATTGAGAATGGTCGTCCGCGCCTCCGTGGGCGAATTCTGTCGCTGGATGCGCTCCAGCTCAGCCTCTATCTGCTGCGGATCGAAGATCATAGCTTCCTCCAGCGGCGTCCCGCGCCGCTTATGAGCCGCCTCGCCTCCTCGGGGCCGGAGGAGGCCGGACGGTACTGGGGAAGCGGCTCATCCGTGAGCTTCCACCCTTCCAGGATCCTGGTTATGAAGGCCCAGGAGGTTTCCACCTCGTCACGTCGTGTGTAGAGGGTGGAGTCTCCGACGATCGCGTCGAAGAGCAGTCGCTCGTAGGCCTCCAGGGTTCGGCCTCCAAAGGCGGCCCCGTAGGCGAAGTCCATGTTCACCGGCCGCATGTCCGTCGTGTATCCGGGTATCTTCGCGTTCATGTTCAGAGTCGCCCCCTCCTGGGGCTGAATCCGGATTATGAGGACGTTTCGGTTCATTGCAGGGTGGCGGTTGTGGAAGATCTGATGCGGTGGCTCCTTGAAATGCACCGATATCTCCGAAACCTTACGGAGGAGGCGCTTGCCTGACCGTACGAAGATGGGTACACCCGCCCAGCGCCACGTGTCAATGAAGAGCTTCAGAGCAACAAAGGTCTCCGTCGGGGAGTCGGCATCGACCCCCTCCTCCTCCCGGTAGGCCGGCACCGACTCGCCATCCACAATGCCGGATGTGTACTGACCGCGAACCGTGTATTCCGCAATGTCGCGATAGGTGATGGGGCGGAGCGCCTTGAGGATCTTCACCTTCTCCCCGCGAATGCTGTCCGGGGAGAGGTCGTTGGGAGGCTCCATGGTGGTAAGGCTGAGGAGCTGAAAGATGTGGTTCTGCACCATGTCCCGAAGCGCACCGGCGGTTTCGTAGTACCCGCCGCGGGTTCCCACTCCGATCTTCTCCCCGACGGTGATCTGGATGTGATCTATGTAGTTGCCGTTCCACACCGGCTCGAAGATGCCGTTTCCGAAGCGCAGCGCCAGGATGTTCTGCACCGTTTCCTTGCCCAGATAGTGGTCAATCCGGTAGATCTGGTCCTCCCGGAAGTACTGCGCCAGGGTGCGGTTGAGCGTCTGGGCGGAGTGGAAGTCGCGACCGAAGGGCTTCTCCACGACGATTCGCGTGAAACCCCCTTCCCGTTGAGCAAGGCCGGTGGTGCCGAGATTGTTGATAATGTCTTCGTAGGCGCCCGGCGGCGTAGACAGGTAGTAGATACGATTGTCGTAACCGTCGTCGTAGCTGTCGATCCTGCGGTACCCCTCCACATCCTGGAAGGTGGATTGCAGGTACTCCAGCCGGGAGAGGAAGGCTTCCACCTGCTCGGGACCGGCTTCGCTGAAGCCGGCAAGCATCTCCCGGGCGCGCTCCCTGAGCCCCTCGGCACCCCAGGGACGCCGCGCGAAGCCGACCACCTTGAATCTTGTGGTCCCGGACAGGAACAATGAGAAGAGCGCAGGCATGAGCTTCTTGCGCGTCAGGTCGCCGGTGACGCCGAAGATGTAGATGATGAAGGGGCGCGCCTCGCGGCTTGCCTCCATTCCGACCAGGAGGGGGTTCTGTACCATAGGCACACTATGGAAAATGAGGTGTGGAATTGCAATCAATACCATTCGGAACGATGCCGACGCCGGATGGTCGCGCCGTTCCGATAACCGGGGTGGCGCGCTCACGGCGCTCACGGCGCCCGGCGCGCTCACGGCGCTCACGGGGCTCACGGCGCCCACGGTGCCCACGGATCATCGCCGTGGTCTCAGTCGGCCGGAGGAGCGTGAGCCGTGGGAGGTGACTTCACCACTGCCGTCGCCAATCCCTTCCCGGATGCTCCGATCCTGTACCGGGAAGAAACCGCCTCGACCATGGTCGAGGCGCGGGATCTGCTCCTTCAGGGAGCGCTCCACGGAACCGTTGTCGTCGCCGACTACCAGAGTCACGGGCAGGGACGCAAGGCGGACCGGACGTGGGTCGCGCCGGCCGGGACGGCTCTGCTCTGTACGGTGATTCTGCGCCAGGACGTTCCTCTCACGGCGCTTTCCCTGCGGACCGGTCTTGCAGTGGCGCGGGTACTGCACGACGGGTACCGGCTGGAACCCACCGTCAAGTGGCCGAACGACATCCTGATTGCCGCTCGCAAGGTGTGCGGGATTCTGTGCCGGCAGGGTGCGACCTGGGCGCTGGTCGGAATCGGGATGAACGTTAACCAGAAGGAGTTTCCACCGGAACACCCGGAGGCAACCTCGCTTCGGCTCGCCCTGGGCGATAGCGTGGACCGCGCCGCCCTTCTGCGGGCGATTCTCAGGGAGTTGCGCCGGGAGCTCCGCCGCAATGATCCGATCGATCGGCGCCTGACCGCGTGGCTCCACGGCATTAACCGGCGCGTAACGGTTCGCTCAGACAACGGGACGTCCATAGACGGTACGCTTCGCGGCCTCACCCGGCGCGGCGCCCTGAGGATCGAGGTGGATGGAGGGGAGGAGCGAGAGATCTACGCCGGAGAGCTCCACGTTGGAGAGTACTAGCCTGACGGTGAGAGGGACTCAGTGTGAGGTCGGCTCCCGGGGGCACTCTCGCTGGGAATGGCGGAGGGCGCCGGGAGAATCCGGAGGACTCGCTTCCGCAGCGCCTCCACGTCCGGCACCTCGTCACCGCGCGTCATACCGAGGAGAATACTCGCTGAGGTGAGGCCGGGTTCCGCCGTCTCGAAACGGCCGAAGGGCAGCAGATAGAGATCCAGGCGCGAACCACTTCCGGTGATCTGAACGCCGGGTTCCCAGGTAAGTCCGTGTCCCTTGTCAATGAAGACGATGTGCGTCGCTTCCCCGGCAATGGACACGGACATCCCCGCGGCCGGTACGCGCAGAAACCGTGAACCGCTGCCGTTGCCGCGTTCCCGCCCGGATTCCCCGAGCGGCTCCCATTCGCCTCCGTCATGGCGCCACGCCCGAAGGGCGACATCCGCAGCGTGCGAAGCGCGGCCAAGAGGAAGCGGGACAGGCTGGGCGTGACAACGCCGTCCGTCTGCGGGGTAATGCACGGTTGCCCGGACCACCAGCCACGGGAGATCATCCAGGAAGAGATAGTCCGTCTCTACCCGCATGGACGGACCCTCCGTCGCGAATGCCGACTCCGTTACACGCCGGCTTCGCCTCCCGGGGGTGCACACCGACCGGGTGGTAAGTCCCCGCGCGGTGTCCCAATCAAAGGAGAAGGCGCCGCTGATCCGGAAGGGCCACTCCCGACCCCCACACGTCATGGAGCCCGGGTCCGGCCGCACCGGAAAGGGACCGGTCGGCGAAGTGGATAGACCGACGCAGGTTCCACCCGAGAACTGCACGGTCAGCCTCCCTTCGGTCATGCGGGCCGAGCCCAGCATGCTTGCGTGGACGACACGGTTGTCGTGTAGGGGGCTCTCGCCGTCTGGTCTTCGAACCAGCTCCTTCGGGGGAGCCCCGAAGGGGCGCAGAACCTGTGCGGTTACTCTGCCCCGTCGCGTCTTGGGGCGAGCCGCTGCGGCGGCGAGGAGTCGTGCGTGCCAGATGGGCGTGCGGATTACCGGAATGAGCGGTTCCAGGCGCTCCGGGGCGCCGGCGTCGGCGCGGGCATCCGGTAACTCGAGGGGCGCCGCCGTCACGTGTGGGGCGAGTCGTTCGAGTTGTTCAACCGCCCTCCCGCTCCCAATGTCGACGGCACAGGCGGTGGGTGAGCCGCGACGGAGAACGCTGAGCACGGCGGCTCTGCGCCACCACCGTTTCAGATTGACGTCGTCGAGCCTGACGAGGGGAATCGCCGCCTTCCGACCGTCCGCAGCAATCCAGAGCCGGTAATGCCTGCGGTGGGGAGAAACTCCGAGCAATGCGGATCGATCCGCCGCCACAGCGGCCAGGCGCGTTAGGTCGGGCTCCGGGGGTGCAATGAGATGCCGAATCCGCTCCGCAGGGACTTCGATGGCTCGTCCTGCGGCACGCCTGGAAACGTTGGTCTCAAAGTGGAGCTCTCTATCCCCCAGGACGCCGTGGGGGATACCGTATGCGCCCTGCAGAACCAAATCATCTCCGTGATCGAGAACGCGAGTGCGCAGACGCTCCCGCGCGTCGGCAGGCAGATCGGCAAGAGTCTGCTGTGCAAGGATCCACGTGACGGGGCCGCCGCGAAGCGCGGCGAGAGCCCGAAACGTGCGGTTCAGATGCTCATTGGGATTGAGCTCTCCTCCCGCGGGAGAGAGTAGAATGAGAATGCTGGTCCGAGAACTCTTGCCCGGTTGCACGCACTCGCCGCCTCGCAGAAGGGATTGCCGCGCCTGACCTCACCGTCTTGCCGCGGATAGGCCCATGGTTGCGTAGCCCTGGGTTTATTCCTTCTAGGCAAAAACTGTTGATGAAGTCAGCATACCTTTTGTATCTTTCCACCGGCTCATTAGACAATAGCCGAATCTGTTCTTACAGCACAACGACATTCACAAAGAGAGGGAGTCGATATGGCTAAACAACTGAAGTTCGATGAAGATGCTCGACGAGCACTCCTTCGGGGAGTAGAGCAACTCTCCAACGCGGTCAGGGTGACCCTTGGTCCCAAGGGTCGGAATGTACTTCTGGATAAGAAGTTCGGCGCACCAACCGTTACGAAGGACGGTGTGTCGGTCGCGAAGGAGATCGAGCTCGAGGACCCGTATGAGAACATGGGCGCGCAGCTTCTCAAGGAAGTTGCCACCAAGACCAATGACGTCGCCGGTGACGGTACGACTACTGCGACCGTCCTGGCCTACAGCATGATCAAGGAGGGCCTCAAGGCCGTCGCCGCAGGGATCAATCCCATGGGTATCAAGCGCGGCATCGACCACGCCGTCGGGCTTGCCGTCGCGGAGATCCAGAAGCTGTCCAAGACGATCAAGGACAAGGAAGAGATCGCCCAGGTCGCCGCCATTTCCGCGAACAACGACAAAGAGATCGGCGAAGAGATTGCCGGCGCCATGGAGAAGGTCGGCAAGGACGGAGTCATTACCGTCGAGGAGTCGAAGACCATCGAGACGACCACTGAGTTCGTTGAGGGCATGCAGTTCGATCGAGGCTTCGTCTCTCCCTATTTCGCGACGAACAAGGACAACATGACCGCGGTCCTTGACAACCCGTACATCCTCATCCACGACAAGAAGATCTCGAGCATGAAGGACCTGCTTCCGATTCTCGAGAAGGTCGCCCAGGCCTCCAAGCCGATTCTGATCATTGCCGAGGACATTGAGGGCGAAGCTCTCGCTACTCTGGTCGTCAACTCGATCCGCGGTACCCTGAACGCCGTGGCCGTCAAGGCGCCGGGCTTCGGCGACCGCCGCAAGGCCATGCTCGAGGACATTGCCGTTCTTACCGGCGGACAGGTCATCTCCGAAGAGCTCGGCCTGAAGCTCGAGAGCGCCGACGTCAGCCAGCTCGGTCAGGCCCAATCGGTCAAGGTCGACAAGGAGAACACGACAATCATTAACGGCGCAGGCAAGCAGTCCGACATCAAGGACCGCATTGCCCAGATCAAGGCTCAGATCGAGGATACCACCTCCGACTACGATCGCGAGAAGCTGCAGGAGCGGCTGGCCAAACTTGCCGGCGGTGTTGCCGTCATCAACGTCGGTGCGGCGACCGAGGTCGAGCTCAAGGAGAAGAAGCACCGCGTCGAGGACGCCCTCTCTGCAACTCGTGCAGCAATTGAAGAGGGCATTATCCCCGGCGGCGGCGTGACTCTGGTCCAGGCTGTCGCGGCACTGGATAAGGAGAACCTCGAGAATACGCCGGAGGACCAGGCCGTCGGCTTCCGCATGGTCAAGCGAGCCCTGGAGGAGCCGATTCGTCAGATCGCCATCAACGCCGGACTCGACGGCTCCATCATTGCCGAGCGAGCCAAGAAAGAGAAGAAGGGCGTTGGTTTTGATGCCGCAGCCATGGAATGGGTCGACCTGGTGAAGGCCGGTATCATTGATCCGGCGAAGGTGACCCGTTCCGCGCTTCAGAATGCCGGCTCCATTGCCGGGCTGCTTCTCACAACGGAAGCGGCCGTGACGGACCTTCCCGAGGAAGAGCCCGCAGGTGGCGGGGCCCCCGGCGGCGGCATGGGCGGCATGGGCGGCATGGGCGGCATGATGTAAGCCGTCCATGACCGCATTGGACACGACCGTTTGCACACGGTAACCAGGGGGAAGCCGCCGCCGGCTTCCCCCGGTTGTCTCCGGCAACCGGATAGTTCCCTTTGCGGATGGCCCTGAGGGTGCCATCTTCGACAACGAGGCGGGATGCGCTAGTGAAACGAGAAGAGTTCATCTTCACCATCGGATATCAAGGGAGCGCCGCGGTCGTGGATGCTCAGGCCAGGCGTAAGTACGGTAAGCTCAGTACCATCCAACTTGCCGAGCGTGGGTTCCTGAAGCAGGCCTTTTCTTCCGCCCTCTACTCGGGAGACGAGGGAGAGATGGATGAGCTCATTGGCTACTTCAAGGAGCACACGACCATTGAGGCCGACAACGTCGACGCACTGAAGCGCCTGTTCGGTGTCTCCGAAGTACCGGACGCTATTACCAAGACGGTCCAGGTGTAACCGCGGAACCTCTGGGAGCCTGGTCCGGCTTGCTTGACTCCGCCAAATCTTGTGTGCTACCGTTTCGCAATCTTTGCCAATAGAGGAAGTTAAGACCTATGCAGTTTCTATATGGGAGTGTGCCCATCCTTATGGCGCCGACCGGTGGTGCCGAGGGGCAGGGGGGACCGGCTTCGATTCTCCCAACCCTCGTGACCTTTGGGCTCGTGTTCCTGATCTTCTATTTTCTCATTATTCGCCCGCAGAACAAGAAGCAGAAAGAGACCAAGCAAATGCTTGCCTCCCTTGACAAGGGAGACAGGGTTGTGACCATCGGGGGGATCCGCGGTGTCGTTCAGTCTTTGAAAGAAGACAGCGTGGTGATTAAGGTCGACGACAACGTAACGATGGAGTTTTCCAAAAGCGCCGTGTCCAACGTGGTGGAGAAGAAGGGCTCCGGGAAGCCCAAGGCGAAGGAAAGCGGCTCATCCGAGAGCGACTCGAAGAACGAGCAGTAAGCTTGTTCGTAACCCCTCGTACTCGTATCCCTGACGTAAAGACAGTATTCCTACTAGTGGAGTTGGCACGATGAGCAAACGACTGCGGTTTCTCATTGTTCTCCTTGCAATCGTGATCGCCGGGGTCTTTCTGTATCCCACGGTGCAGTGGTACTTCTTCGTACCCGAGGAGGACAAGGAGCTTGCACAGGGTTCTCGCGTGCAGATACGGGAGTACTCGCGAGATGAAGCGCGAGCAGCACTTTCCGATCTGCAGGAGTTGGCCCGGGCGAGTGAGGACGCACCTGTTCCGGAAGAGTATGGCTATCTCATTCCCATTGCCCGGGGTAACTACCGACTCGACGACCGACCGGTTCCGGACGCGTGGACCGCGGAGAACCTGCTCGCGGGATTCCGCACCGAGCGCGAGGCGTTCGACGCAATAGAGGATCACCACCGTGAACGCGTTCAGGACCTCAAGGATTTGAAGTCCCGGATCATTACTCTGGGCCTGGACCTCTCCGGCGGCGTGAGCATCATCCTGGAAGCGGATCGCGCAAGCCTGCAGGACCGCCTCGGGGAGGAACCGACGGATCAGCAGTTGGATGAGGCCATTGATCTGGCACTGCAGGTGCTGGGCAATCGGATCGACCGCTTCGGCGTTACCGAGCCGCAGATCCGGGAGATGGGGGACACGCGTATCTCCGTCGAGATCCCCGGCGACAACGACCGAGAGAGGACCAACGCCTTTCTCCGCGGCAAGGGTAGCCTGAACTTCCATATTGTGGATGATGACGCCACCGACGAGCTGATTCAGCTCCAACGGGAAGATCCCGGCTGGGACCTGGAGATCGACGGGACCCCTGACTTCGTGCCGGCGGGATCGGAGGTCGTGCCGTTTGTCTCGAAGGATGAGTACGGAATCGACGAGTTCGTTCGCTACATCGCCGTCAGGGAGGATATTCGGGAGCACGGTCTTGAAGGGCAGCACATCACGGATGCGCAGTTTGCCCGGGATCCCGTGACGAATCAGCCGGTCGTTAACTTCGTCCTGGACGGTGAGGGAGCGGACAAGTTCGCCAAGCTCACCCGGGACAATGTCAACAGCAGTCTGGCCATTGTGATGGACGGAAACGTCAGGGCGTATGCCACCATCACGGAGGAGATCCCCACCGGCCAGGTCCGGATCAGCGGCTTCGATCAGTCGGAAGCGCAGGATATTGCCACGACACTTCGCACGGCGGCGTTGCCCGTCGACCTGAACATCCTGAACCAGGAAGCGGTAGGGGCGAGCCTCGGCAACCAGGCGATCCAGGCGGGATTGCGCGCCATTGCGCTGGGCTTCGGGCTCGTCGTCTTGTTCATGGCGGTCTATTACAAGGGCGCCGGGCTCATTGCGGATCTCATTCTCGTCTTGAATCTGGTCTTCATCGTTGCGATCCTGTCGGTCTTCAACCTGACCCTCACGTTGACGAGCATCGCCGGTATCATTCTCACCGTCGGCATGGCGGTGGATGCGAACGTCATCATCTTCGAGCGGATCAGAGAGGAGTACCGCCTCGGGAAGAGCCCGCAGGCATCGGTACAGGCCGGATTTCAGAAGGCCTTCTGGACCATCATGGATGCAAACATCACGACGTTCATCGCGGCGATCTTCCTGTCGCAGTTGGGAACCGGGCCCATCCAGGGGTTCGCGGTAACCCTTGCGGTCGGTATCCTGTCGTCCATGTTTACGGCGCTCTTCGTGTCCCGTCTCATCTTCGACGTCAATCTTGATCTCTTTCGGCGATCGCGGCTCAGCATTGGTTGGGGGACATAATGAAGCGAGTAATCCCGTTTACACGCATCCGCGTCATCATGGCGATCGTCTCGATTGCGGTCATCCTCGGTGGCGCCGCCGGCGTCGTCTTGCAGGGCGGCTTTAATCTCGGCATCGATTTCGAGGCGGGGCTGCGCCAGCGGATCCAGATCCTGCCGGACGTCGCCGAGGCCGACACCGCCTCGGTTCGGGGCGCCTTGAGCGACCTTGGTGACGTGCAGGTGCAGGAAATCGGCGCCCCCGAGGACCAGGAGTTCACGGTCCGCATCCAGGACGACGGGTCCATTGATCAGTTCAGTCAGGTCATGTCCGAGCGCGTTGACTCTCAGTTGGAGGAGGCGTTCGGGGAGGGGGCGGTCGAGACGTTGGGTACGGACTACGTGGGTCCGCGCTTCTCACAGGACCTGACCCGTCAGACCGTCTTGCTGACCTCACTGGCCCTGGGATTGATCCTGATTTACATCTGGTTTCGTTTTCGCCTTGCATACGCCATTGCCGCGATCGTCACGCTTCTTCACGACGTGGCAATCATGCTCGGCTTCATAGGTACCTTCCAGATCGAGGTCGCGACTGCGACCATCGCCGCGGTGCTGACCATCATCGGCTACTCCCTCAACGATACGATCGTCATCTTTGACCGTATTCGCGAGAATGAGACGCTCCTGCGGGACTCCAAGTTCGGCGTGATTGTGAACACCAGCATAACCCAATCTCTGAGCCGAACGTTGATCACCTCAGTGACGACGTTGCTGGCAGTCCTAGCAATCTTCGTCTTCGCTACCGGTGCGATTAAGGATTTCGCCCTGAACCTCATGGTTGGAGTCGTGGTCGGTACGTACTCCTCGATCTTCGTCGCATCGCCCTTCCTGCTCTCGTGGCAACGGCGCGTCAGGGAGCGCGCTCGGGCGAAGGGCGTCAAGCAGTACGGCGCAAAGCCTGCGGCGGCCCAGAAGCAGCCGGCGGAGCAACCTGCCGCGACCGACGCGGCAAAGAAGGAGCCGGAGAAGCAGCCCGCCGGTGTCGGAGCGACGGATGTCGAAGCGGTGAAGCGGGATATCGAGCGGCGGCGGAGCACTACCGGGGCGGGAAAGAACGTTCCCCGGTCGAAGCGCAAGAAGAAGAAATAGCCGGAGTCCGAAGACCGGGCCGTCTCGACTGGAGGTGGCCCCATAGCAGCAGATGGCCCCGTTCATTGCAGATGTGGCCGTTCGCAGCATGCGTGCGAATCCAACGCCGGGCGCTCCTCACGGGGTACCCGGCGTTTTCTTTGGTGTCTCGCGGGGCTTGAGAGTCTTGGGGGTGCCGCAGCCGGGCGGAGACGGTGCGGGCCGCGGCGGCGCCCCGTAACGGCACAGCGGCGCCCCGTGACGGCACGGCGGCGCCCCGTCAGGGAAGTGTCACATCACCCGAGCTGCTCTTCGGAGACCTCACCGCGCAG
>CAZUVX010000010.1:55722-66003 GCA_964623865.1 uncultured Spirochaetaceae bacterium
CCGTCAGGGAAGTGTCACATCACCCGAGCTGCTCTTCGGAGACCTCACCGCGCAGGCCGAGATCATCGGCCACAGCCTGCATCCCTTCCAGAGTATCCTGGATGACGTCCGACAGCTCCATCCCCAGCCTGGATGCACCGTCCTCGATCACCTCTCGATTGACGCCGGCTGCAAAGCCTCGCTGGTTCCACTTCTTCTTTACGGACTTGGGCTTCATGTCCAGGATGCTGCGGCTCGGGCGCATGAGGGCGGTCGCGGTAATCAGGCCGGTGAGTTCGTCAATGGTGTAGAGTACCTTCTCCATCTCATGTTCCGGCTCGACCTCCGTTACCAGACCGTAGCCGTGGCTCATGATCGCGTGAATGTAGTCCTCCGGCCACCCTTCCTCTTCAAGGACCTTCTTCGTCACCCGGCAGTGTTGCTCAGGATACATCTCCCAATCGAGGTCGTGGACCAGGCCGATGACGCCCCACTTCTCCTCGTCCTCGCCGCGCTTGCGCGCCATGTGGCGCATGACGGCCTCGACGGCAAGGGCGTGCTTGATGAGGTTTTCGTTCTTCTGGTAGCGCCGAAGGAGGGCCATTGCCTCCTCGCGAGTCGGAATCTTCTCACCCATCGTGTTGCTCCTTGGCGTGTAACCTGGTGGACACGGTCACACCGTCTCGAATGGGGACGATGGACGTTACCAGGTCACGATCTTCGGCTGCCTTCTTGTTGTACGCCCGGACGGCCTCGGTGGCGTCGTTCAGGCGTCTGGAATCGGCGACGTAGCCGGTACGCCGGTAGAACTCCCGGCCGAGCCGCCCGGCGGCAAACCAGTATATGATGCCGCCGCGGCCGAGGACAATGCGGCGGCAAGAGCAATGGCGGCTGTGCGCCTCGTCCTAGGCACCCTGCGCTTCCGACGCACACCGCGGCGCGGTGGGCGGCATGGCATCGGGTGGGTGTCACGCGGCCGGCACCAATGACGCAGCCCCGGCTGCTGCGCTATACTACGCTCATTCGATAACAAGGTGGTGACTCATGGAGGAAGATTTCGCGCAGCTGCTTCGCGCAAAGGAGGGCTTCATCTGCGACATGGACGGTGTGCTCTACCATGGGGATCGCATCCTCCCCGGAGCCAAGGAGTTCGTGGAATGGCTCCAGCGGGAGAAGAAGCGTTTCCTCTTCCTCACGAACTCCAGCGAGCGCTCCCCCCGGGAGCTGCAGGAGAAACTCCGGCGTCTCGGGATCGATGTCACCGCCGATCACTTCTACACGAGCGCTCTTGCCGCGGCAGGGTTTCTGCTCAGCCAGGGGCCGGCCGGGTCGGTCTACGTCATCGGTGAGTCCGGTCTGACCAACGCTCTCTACGATGCGGGGTTCTCGATGAGCGACGCGAAGGCGGACTACGTTGTCGTCGGTGAGACGAGATCCTACAGCTTCGAGAAGCTCGAGAGGGCGGTCAACCTCGTACGCAACGGTGCGCGGCTGATTGGAACGAACCCCGACATCTCGGGTCCGACGGAACGCGGGATCGCCCCGGGGTGTGGCGCCTTGATCGCGCCGATCGAGCTTGTCACCGGCCGGAAAGGGTACTTCGTCGGCAAGCCGAATCCGCTCATGATGCGGCAAGCTCTCCACAAGCTCGGGTGCCGCCGCGAGGAGACCTTCATCATCGGTGACCGCATGGATACCGACATTGTGGCCGGGATAGAGTCGGAAATCGACACGATTCTCGTTCTGAGCGGGGTGACCTCCCGTGAAGACCTTGCCGATTACCCGTATCAGCCCGATTTTGTATTGCACGGCGTGGGAGATGTGGTGACCGCCGCGGAAGGACGGCACGAGTGAAGCTGCACGTACGGCAATACGGCACGACAGGTGAGCCCGTGGTGATTCTGCATGGCCTCTTCGGATCGGGAGACAACTGGCACGCCGTGGCGCAGGCGCTCGCACCGCGCTACCGTGTTCTCCTGCCGGACCTGCCCAATCACGGTGAGTCGCCTCACAGCAGCGAGATGAGCTACTCGGTCATGACCGCCGCCCTGGCGGAGACGCTCGACGGGTGGGGTGTGGACCGTATCCATCTCATGGGGCACTCCATGGGTGGAAAGGTTGCCATGGCCTTCGCCCTTCGGCACCCGGACCGTGTGGCCGACCTCGTCGTGGTGGACATTGCGCCGCGTCCCTATCCGGGATATCACCGAGGCATCATAGATACCATGCGGAAGGTACCGGTAGAGACTCTTGCGGCGCGCAGCGGTGCCGATCCGTACCTGGCGGAAGGTATTCCCAATCGGGGTGTGAGAGCCTTCCTGATGAAGAATCTGGTTCGGAGGGAGGATGGCGGAGGTTACGCCTGGCGGCTCAACCTCCCGGTCATTCAGGCGGAGTACGATCACCTTTCGTCATGGCCGGCTCCTGAGGATGGTGCCTCCTACGACGGTCCGGTACTCTTCATCGGCGGCGACGCATCTCCCTACATGAAGGATGTGAAGGTCGGGGAGCTGCGCCGACTCTTCCCCATGGCGCGGATCAAGACCATTGAGGGTTCCGGCCACTGGGTCCACGCCGAGGCGCGGGAGCGTTTTCTCGCGACGGTTTCGCGTCATCTCGAGCAGCACGAGGGGCGCGCGCAGACACGGGACGCCGCAGGATCCGCCCGTGGTAACAGCACGGCCGCATCCCCCGCGGGGGAGGGCTCGAAGGGTAACCGCGGGGAGGGAAGCGGTTGAGCGCATCCGACGCTTCGCTACCGCCGGCCGGAGACCCCACCACCTTCGGCGCGACGGTCACCCCGGACGGAACGAACTTCGCTCTCTTCAGTCGCCACGCAACGGCGGTGACGCTCTGTCTGTTCGACGACGCAGAAGACCATGTGCCGAGCCGTCAAGTGCCGCTGGATCCCCGCAGGAACCGTACCGGTGACGTCTGGCATGTGCGGTTGCCCGGAGTAGGTGCCGGACAACTCTACCTCTATCGAGTGGATGGTCCATTCGCACCGGCGGAAGGTCATCGGTTCTCGGCGCGGCTCCATCTGCTGGATCCCTACGCCAAAGCGCACACCCGGCATCCCTTCGCCACCCGCCGCTCCCTCGGCTACAACCCCGAACGGGGGACGGACACGGCGCCGTCGGCCGGGTACGGCAACATCGACTCTATACCCAAGTGCGTCGTTGTGGACGATGCCTTCGACTGGGCCGGCGACCGGCCGCTGGAGATTCCGCTTCGCAACTCCGTAATCTACGAGGCGCACCTCCGCGGACTGACTCGACATGCAAGCGCGGGGGTGGCGGACCCCGGCACTTACCGCGGTCTGATTGAGCGGATCCCGTACCTCCGACAACTGGGCATCACGGCGGTGGAGTTGCTTCCGGTGTACGAGTTCGATGAGAACGAGATCGACCGCGTCGATCCCACGACGGGGGAGGCTCTTCGCAACTACTGGGGATACAACCCCATTGGCTTCTTCGCACCGAAGGCGTCCTACGCCTCCGGCGACGACCCGCTCGCCGCGGTGCGGGAGTTCAAAGAGATGGTTCGCGCCCTCCACGACGCGGAGATCGAGGTGATTCTCGACGTGGTGTTCAATCACACTGCCGAAGGTAACCATGAGGGACCTACGCTCTCCTTCCGCGGCCTCGACAACTCGATCTACTATCTCCTCGAGGATGACCGGCGCTTCTACCGGAACTTCTCGGGGGTAGGCAATACCCTCAACTGCAACCAGCCGGTGGTGCAGCGGCTGATTCTGGATGCGTTGCGGTACTGGGTCGTCCAGATGCACGTGGATGGCTTCCGTTTCGACCTTGGCAGCATTCTGGCCCGGGGGCAGGACGGTACTCTCCTCAAGAGGCCGCCCATAGTGGAAGCAATATCGGAGGATCCCGTTCTCCGCGGGAGCAAGCTCATCTCCGAGGCGTGGGACGCCGGGGGTGCCTACCAGGTCGGCCACTTTCACCATGAGCGATGGGCCGAGTGGAACGACCGGTTCCGCGACGGCGTTCGCCGCTTCTGGCGCGGCGACGGCGATGCCGTTGCCGACTTCGCCACTCGGATTACCGGGAGCTCCGATCTTTACTCCCAGGGCAAACGCACTCCTGCCCACAGCATCAACTACGTAACCGCCCACGACGGCTTCACGGTGTGTGATCTCGTCTCGTACAATCACAAGCACAATGAGCGCAACGGTGAGGAGAATCGTGACGGGCATGAGCCGAACTTCAGCCACAATCACGGGATCGAAGGGCCGACTTCGGTACCGGCGGTCCGTTCGCTCCGGAAACGTCAGGTGAAGAATCTCCTGGCGACGACGCTCTTGTCTCTCGGTACACCGATGGTCCTCGCCGGTGATGAGCTCTGTCGAACCCAGCAGGGCAATAACAACGCCTACTGTCAGGACAATGAGATCTCCTGGATCAACTACGATGGGCTCCGTTCGCACGATGATATTCGCCGCTTCGTTACGGAGGCGATTCGGTTTCGCAGAAGCCACCCCGCATTGACCCGACCCGACTTCTTCACGGGGAACGACCACTCCCGGAACAACTACCCGGACATCTCCTGGCACAACGAACACGGCGGCGCCATGGAGTGGGGGACGCGACATAATCTACTGGCCCTCTTCATTGATGGTGACCGGGGAGAGACCCGGGCCGACCACGATGACAACGACTTCTACTTCATGTTCAATGCGACATCGAGGGACCACACCTTCATCCTGGCTGAGCCCCCCGCCGGTGGGCGGTGGTACCGGGTCATCGACACATACCGCTCGTCGCCGGAAGACTTCCTCTCCCCGGGGGCTGAACAACCGCTGGAGGATAGACGGCGCTACCGGGTTCACCGGCACAGCCTGGTCGTACTCCTGGCGAAGTGACGCCGTGTTGACAGCGCGGAGGCGTTGCGGCATATTCTTTGCCGAAAGGCAGTGACGGAGACGAGTACGGGTGTCCCTGGCCCCCAGAGAGGGCGGTCGCGGTGGGTGCCGTCGCGTAATCGCGCGACGGACCGGCGCGGGTGGAAGCCGCCTGGGTGACACACTCGGAAAACCCCTCCCGAGCCGTCGGTTGAAATCGAGAAGCTGTGCCGGTCCCGGGATAGCCGCAGGGCGCCGACCACGCTGAAGCACCTCGCACGGTGGAGCTCCTCGACTGTAAGCCGTACCGGGTCGACCCGCCGTTACCGGGAAGAGAGAGCGTCGGAAGGACCGGCGGCGGCCGAGCCGCGGGGAGTCCGGCGAAGTAAGGTGGTACCGCGGAGAATCGCGGGGCCCGTGCCGGGCGAGCGACCCCGGCGTGCCCGTGCCCGGGCAAGAGCCCTTGCGTTTTTCGTCCTTACGGAGGTGTTTCGGGACCGTGCGCCGATGGCGCCGGCTCCGACGCAATCGTATGAACAGGGACGGAAGACGGAAGGGCTTTCTTTTGTCCTCCCGCCGGCAGCCCCGCCGTCCCGTGCCGGAGGTCTGAACTATGTCGGATGTGAAGCAGAAGGACGAACAGAAACTGAGCCGTGACGAGTGGCTCTACCGGATTCGCCACTCCACCGCTCACGTTATGGCGGAGGCGGTACTGCGGCTCTTTCCGGAGGCGAAGCTGGCCATCGGACCGCCGATTGAGAACGGCTTCTACTACGATTTCGACTTGCCCCGGCCGCTTACCCCGGAGGATCTGGAAGAAATCGAGAAGCACATGCAGCAGATCATGTCGGAGGACCACGAGTTCACGAAGGATGTGATCTCCCGGGAGAAGGCATACGAGCTCTTTCAGGATCAGCCCTACAAGAAGGAGCTCATCGAGGACCTGCCGGAGAATGAAGACATCTCCCTGTATACGCAGGACACCTTTACCGACCTCTGCCGGGGACCTCACGTCTCCACTACCAAAGAGCTCAACCCGAAGGCGTTCAAGCTTCTCAACATCGCCGGCGCCTACTGGCGCGGGGATGAGAAGCGCCCCATGTTGCAGCGCATCTACGGCACCGCCTGGGATAATCCGAAGGAACTGCGAAAGCATCTGGAACACCTCAAGGAGATCGAGAAGCGGGATCACCGCAAGCTCGGGAAGGAGCTCGACCTCTTTTCGACCCACGAGGAGGCCGGGCCCGGTCTGATCTACTGGCACCCGAAGGGCGCGCGCATCCGTCTGGTCGTGGAGGACTACTGGCGGCAGCGCCACCTGAACGGCGGCTATGAACTGCTTTACACGCCGCACGTGGGCAAGAGCTGGCTCTGGGAGACTTCGGGGCATCTGGACTTCTACAACGAGAACATGTACGCCCCCATGGAGCTGGACAACGCGGACTACTACGCCAAGCCCATGAACTGCCCCTTCCACATCATGATCTACAAGACCCACACCCGCTCCTACCGAGACCTGCCGCTGCGCTGGGGCGAGCTCGGCACCGTCTACCGCTACGAGCGCTCCGGGGTATTGCACGGACTGCTCCGGGTGCGCGGCTTCACCCAGGACGATGCACACATCTTCTGCACTCCCGACCAGATCCACGACGAAATCAGCGAGGTGCTGCGTTTCAGCCTCTCGGTCTGGCACGACTTCGGCTTCCACGACATCAAGGCGTACCTGGCCACTCGCCCGGAGAAGAGCGTCGGCGAGCCCGAGCGCTGGGAGACCGCCCAGGAGAGCCTGCGCAAGGCCCTGGGCGAAGAGGGCCTCGACTACGAAATGGACGAAGGCGGCGGCGCGTTCTACGGGCCGAAGATCGACCTCAAGATCAAGGACGCCCTCGGCAGAGAGTGGCAGATGAGCACCATCCAGTTCGACTTCAACCTGCCCGAACGCTTTGATATGACTTTTGTCGATGCCGACGGCCGGGAGAAGCGGCCGTACATGGTACATCGAGCGCTTCTGGGCTCGCTGGAGCGTTTCTTCGGGGTGCTCATTGAGCACTACGGCGGGGCGTTCCCGGTGTGGCTCGCCCCGATCCAAGCCGTAGTGATTCCCGTGGCACCGGCGTTTAACGACTACGCGAACGAGGTGCAGCAAGATCTCGCCGGTGCCGGTTTCCGTGTCGAGGCGGACCTCTCGAGCGACCGGATGAACGCCAAGATTCGGAACGCCCAAACCCAGAAGGTGCCGTACATGCTGATAGTCGGCGAATCCGAGCGGGAGGGGCGACAGGTATCCATCCGGACTCGTGGCGGCGACAAGGAAAACGGTGTTCCCCTGTCCGGTTTTCGGGATCGTCTGCGGGAGAAGGTCGACAGCAGAGCGACCATCTAAACGGACACAAAGTGCGACATCTTGTCTCCAGCCATTGCTCGCGGTAGTCCCGGCGACTACGATTGTAATGCACCGTAGGTGAGCACCACTCACCAAGGAGACGGGATGACCACTGAAGAGGTACGGAGCTACCTCGATCGGATACGGCAACTCGATCGTGACATCAGGTTGCTGTCCCATACCGCGGCGCTCCTGACCTGGGACCAGGAGACCTACATGCCCGCTAGAGGGATTGCGGAGCGTGCCGAGCAGCTCTCCTTCCTGGAAGGGCAGATCCACCGGCGAATCACCTCTACGGAGATGGGGGAGATCCTGGAAGCCCTCGGCTCCACCGACGAGCAGCCCCTTGGAGACCCCTCCCTGGAGTCCCGGGACCGCGCCCTTCTCCGTCAGCTGCGCCGTGCGTACGGGCGCGCCAGCAAGCTCCCTGAACGCCTGGTCACCCGGCTCGCACGCACCGCAAGCCGAGGCCAGGCCATTTGGCAGAAGGCGCGCCGGGACGACGACTACAACGCCTTTGCACCCGTGCTGGGTGAGATCATTGAGCTTCAGATCGAACTGGCCGAGCACATTGGCTACGAGGAGCATCCGTATGACGCCCTCCTGGATGGATTCGAGCCGTGGATGAAGACCTCCTCGGTGGAAAGTGTCTTCGAAGGGTTGCAGCGCGACCTGGTTCCGATCGTCCAGGCGGTGGCCGACCAGCCTCGACCGGATACCTCCTTTCTCGAGGGCACCTTTCCCGTAGAAAAGCAGCGCGCCTTCGGCGAGGAAGTGCTGCGCCAGATGGGATACGAGTTCGACCGGGGTCGCTTGGATGTCTCCGCCCACCCGTTCACGATTGCCAACGGCGGTGACGACGTCCGCATTACGACGCGCTTCCACGAGAGTGACCCGCTGTCGGGTCTCTTCAGCAGTGTTCATGAAGGTGGCCACGCCCTGTATGAGCTCGGGTTTCCCGACGACTTGAAGCTGACGGTCCTCGGAGAGGCGACCTCCCTGGGGATCCATGAGAGTCAGTCGCGTCTCTGGGAGAACATCATTGGGCACAGTCGCTCGTTCTGGACCTACTACTACCCGCGCATGCAGGACCTGTTTTCCGACCAGCTCGGGAGCATCGATCTCGATCTCTTTTATAGGGCCATTAATCGAATTGAGCCGTCGCTCATTCGGATCGAGGCGGATGAGGTCACCTACAACCTGCACATCCTGCTGCGGTTCAACCTGGAGCGTCGCATCATTGAGCAAGATCTCTCCGTAGGCGATCTGCCTGAAGCGTGGCGCGAGGAGTCGAAGCGGCTACTCGGGGTGGCGCCGGAGACCGACCGGGATGGCGTGCTCCAGGACGTGCACTGGTCGACGGGTGGCTTTGGATACTTCCCGACGTACGCCCTGGGGAATCTCTACGCCGCACAGTTCTACAGCGCCATGCGACGGGACATCGTCGACCTGGACGACATAGTTCGGCGCGGTGAGTTGAGGGTGGTGCTCCAGTGGCTGAGGCGCAACATCCATTCCCGGGGCAGCACCATGGCGGCGGAGGAATTGTGCAACCATGTCACCGGGGAGTACCTTAGTCCGCAGTACTTCGTCTCATACTTGAAGGACAAGTACCGTGGAGTCTATGACCTACCTTGAGTTCCTTCTTAGCTCTCCCCGCTTCTGGACGCTTCTTGCCGGGCTCTTCTTGGGTGGCGCCGTCAGCCGGATAGCGCTCGTTCTTCTGGCCCGGGACCGACGACCGGAGATCCAACGCCGTCGCGTCGCGACACTCTTTGTGGCTTTGGCGGTTGCTGCGGGCTCATTCACGACGGGCATATTCGTCCCCGAGGGGTACGGGGTCTTCGAGATGCAGGTCCTGCTCTTCGGCGCCTACGTCGCCGCCGGGGCGCTCCTGCTCTTCTCGCTCTTTCGCTATCTTCTTGCCCCGGTGGCACTGCTTCTGGCGGTGTCCGTTGTAGGAGCCATCTATCTGAATGCGCCGTGGCAGTCCGTTCGGACGGAAACACCGATCGTCCGGGTTCGCGTGCTCGGTGCGGAGGGTGGCGTGGAGGATGACGGAGCGGAGGATGGGG
Source organism: uncultured Spirochaetaceae bacterium (assembly GCA_964623865.1). Lineage (GTDB taxonomy): Bacteria > Spirochaetota > Spirochaetia > DSM-27196 > PWMO01 > CAYFQV01. Next base: position 65,021 of record CAZUVX010000010.1, read on the forward strand.
AGAGGGACCTGCAGACCGGCGCCGGAACGGAAGTCTTCAGCCTGGAGGTGCTTGCTCCTGAGGTAGAGGGGGACGCGTGGATTCTCGACGGCACCGGGGCGGGCTTTGCCCCGGAGATCGAAATTGTGAGGTACCATCCGGCATACTTCCTGCTGGGCCGCGCTACTGCGGCTCGCCTGACCGGGTTTGTCTCATATCGTCGCGGGCAGGACGATCCGGGTACGTGGCAGGAAGTGGAGCGCTATCCGGTGGCTCCGGATGTCGCTGCAACAAGCGACCGCGTCGTGGATCCGGCTCGCCGCGCTCTCACGGCGTTGCCCGGCATCACCTTTGACCGGGTACAGCCGCAGCCTCGGGCGGTGCGTCTGCTGGACCATTACCGCGCCGTTGTCGCGCCTGGAGGCGACGTGGACTTCGAGCGTGTGGAGTAGCGCCCGGCCCTCGGGGGTGTGACCGCGGAAGGCAAAGGAGTGACGGGAGGCCGAAAGGGCGGCTGGGTGAGTGCAGCTTTTGGTTGCCCCGGACGATAAGAGTAAGAGATGCTGATAACCTTCTACCGGAGCGATTCCTCGGACGAGGTCCACTTCTACTCGATTCACGATCGACAGCCAAGTCTATTCGGAGATCATGCATTCACCGTCATCTGGGGCCGCGCTCTCAGAAGAGGACGGGAGAAGGTGTACACCTTCTCGACCCGGGAGGAGTTGGACGACAAACTCCGGGAGCTCATATCCACCCGCATCCGGGAGGGTTACCGCGTGTTGTACAGTTACTTTCGAAAGGGTGAGTATCAGCAGATCCGATCCGCCATCAAGCACGTTCAAGCGTCGTAGCCGCGTCTGAAACGCGCTGCTCTCAATCCACCGCGCCGGAAGAACCACCGCGGCGGGGAAGAAGCCACCGTCCCGGGGGAAAACCACCGCGGCGGGGCAAAGCCGCCCACGGCGGGGAAGAAGCCACCGTGCCCGGGGAGAACCACCGCG
>CAZUVX010000010.1:66103-67607 GCA_964623865.1 uncultured Spirochaetaceae bacterium
CTTCCTGGCCCGAGCTTTCGCCGGCGAGTAGCGTCCGAACGAGCAGGTATCCCTTGTCCAGCACCGACACGCCGATTATCACGGCCGCCACGATCTCGGCAATCCGGACAGTCCGGGCCGCCCAGGGTGATGTCGTCAGAACCTGCAGCAGGGATAAGCCATACACCGCCATGGCAGCGGCAATCGACGCCTTCCCGAGAAGGCTGGTCCGAGGCACGATCTTCCGCTGTACAATGAGCACTGCCGCCATTGCCAAGGCCTGAAAGAGCAACCGCGCACCGAGAAGGAGCACGAACCAGAGGGAGAGCAGGTCGCGGACCACGAAGACCGCGGAGATGACGATTAGAAGCACGTAGTCGGTAGTGCTGTCGAGATAGGAGCCGATCACGGTCCTCTGTCTCGTGCGCCGAGAGATCTGCCCGTCCGCCAGATCGGTCAGGAACACGAGAGCCGTGACGGCAGTACCCACCACCACGCCTGCGGTCCCGCGGCCCCAGATGAGAATGAACGCGACCGTCGGCGCCGCAGTGAGACGGACAAGGGTGAGAACGTTCGCAAAGTTCACCCGGCGCAGGGGTGTGCGGTTCGGAAGACGAAGGAAATCCCTCCGGCGCCACAGAAGGACGGTCAACACACCGAAATGCCAGAGGCTGACGCCGCCGACGGCAAGGAATTGGTTGGGGTGACTCCGCGCACACAAGCGCAGGGCCAGAACCGTTACGGCGGTGTTGGCGGCCAGGAGAATTGCCATTAGCAGTATGACGCTCTTCACCAGGCGCTTCATCGTCGCGGCAACTCTACGAGTGGTACAGTAGACTGTCAATCGACGGGACGGGCACGCAGCAGTTCCCGTTTCGGTGTGAGGCACCCCACTTCCTTGACCCGGTACACCAAGTGCCGTAGAGTGCCGACATGACAGCTGCTACCCTTGTCAGCAGCCTGCGGCTTGTTCTGGCGCCTCTCTTCGCTGTGTTCTACTTTCTGCCCATTCGCGCCGACTTTCCGCATCTCACCGCGGTCATCCTCCTGTGGGTGATTCTGGCCCTCGTCGAAATCAGTGATCTCGTAGACGGCCGAATTGCCCGAGACACTCAGTCCGTCACGGATCTCGGCAAGGTGTACGATCCGTTCGCGGATGTTATTGCACGGATGACCTACTTCACCTGCTTTATCCTCTCCGGAGTCATGCCGCTATGGACCTTCATAGTCATTATGTATCGTGAGTTTGCCGTACTCTTCCTGCGCATGCGCCTCTCGCGCCTCAATGTGGCCCTTGGTGCGAAGCTTCTCGGAAAAGCGAAGTCCTTCACGTACTTCCTCTCGACGGTGGTTGCTCTCGCCTTCGTAACGCTGTCGCGGCTGGACGTGCTTCACGGTGATGGTGCGAAGCTGTGGTACCAAGGGTTGGATACGGCCGGCGCCGTTGTCTTTGCCGCGGCAGCCGTGTTGTCGGGGCTCTCCTTCCTGGATTATCTCCGGGTTGCCGTACGGCACGAGCGCACCA
>CAZUVX010000011.1:0-11677 GCA_964623865.1 uncultured Spirochaetaceae bacterium
CGCCGCCCCCGGGCGCCGCCGCCCCGCGCGCAGCCGCTCCAAGCCCCGCCGCCGCATGTGCCGCCGCTCCGCCCGCCGCCGGCCCCGGGTGATCACTCCCGGTTGATGGTCAGCATGCGGACGGTGCCCTTCAGCTCCTCGATCTTCTTCTGCTGCGCCGCAATGATTGCCATGAAGTCTTCATGGCTGATCTGTGCCGACTCGCCGCCGGGCTTGTCTTCCAGCTCCATGAAGTCGTTCTGCGCCTCGATTCTGGTCAGACCGAAGCTGCTCTCGTACTCGCTGTAGTCGAGGGGCATCACCGGAAAGCGCGGTGACTGCAGGATCTTCTGGGCCATTCGCTCGATCTGCGTGGCCGCCAGGGCCTCCCTGTTCGCGATTGCAACCGGCTGAAGCCGGCGAACCGACTCACCCACGGCGCGGTCGTTGTAGACCAGCCCCAGGCAGCCGGTGTCGACCTGGAGGTTCCGGAAGATGAGGTTGCGCAGCTCCTCGGCAATGTCCATGTCCTCCGGCGACTCGGCCATATTCACTGCGAGGTATGGGTGCATCCGCGCCAGCTGCGAGGTCGCCTCGTCCCCCGCTTTGCGGTCCAGCCCGTGGATGTGCTCCAGGATTTCCGCGATGGTCGGAGTCCCGCCCGGCTTTCGTTCCCGGATGATCTCCTTCAGGTAGTTGGCAACGCTGCGAGGCCTCGTAAGGGTGCGTATGAGGTGGCGGAAGGTGGCGTTCTTGAGGAGACTGTACGCGTTCAGAATGGACGGCGTCTGTGGTGTCGTGACGACGATCGACGTGTTGGACATGAGAAAGAAATCAATGACGTTCAGGCTCGTCCCCGAACCCAGATCCATGATCACGTAGTCCGCATCCACGCCTTCGATGCTACGCATGACGGTGCGGCGCTCCGCCTGTTTGAGATTGGCCGTGCCGGTGACCAAGACGTCGCCCGCCACAAACTTCACGTTGGTGTACGGTGTGTCGACAAGAATGTCGGTGAAGCTCGCATCCTTCTTCTGGAGGTAGTTGCCAATGCCTTCGTTGCGGTTCTTGATGCCGAGGTAGGTGTGAAGGTTGGAGCCGCCGAGGTCCAGGTCGATCAGCACCACCTTCTTTCCGTACGAGGCCAGGAGAACACCGAGATTCGCCGCAATAATGGACTTTCCAACCCCGCCCTTGCCGCTCGCCACGGGGATTATCTTGCGATGTTCCTGTTCGTTGAGGACCATAGGCGCTTCTCGAAAGTATACTCCACGAACCCCGGCACCATAAAGAGAGGCGCGAATTCCGCAGTTTTGGTATTTATATGAATTGCGCGATCCCCTACACTGTGATGTGGTATGGGAATAACCGATATTCGCCCGGAGCAGCGGGTCTTTCACATTGATACCGAGTGCTACATTGTCTATCTGGGGCGGCATCCCAACGACTACAAACCGTTCCTTCGGATCGGCAACACCCCCGCTCTCGATCAGGAAGTCAAGTCCCTCGTCTACTCCGTCGTTGTCTCGGATGACCTTACCGGCAATCCCCTCGACGAGGCGACCACCATCAGCGAGCTTCCCGACGACGAGTTCCGGTACATCGGTGATCCAAAGACCGTCGCGAAGTTCAAGGAGTTCCTGAAGCACCAGGAGATTCCGACCGGGAAGTACCAGTCGAACGGCGCGGAGGCGAAGAACGAGCGCGGCGTCTACGTCTACTTCTACGACGATGCGAATTTGCGGCTCCGTTTCGAGACGAAACCGATCTTCGACCTCCACATCCGAGAGGAACGTGATCGCCACTTTCCCCAGCGCTGCAAGGAGGTGAAGAACACCCTCCTGAAGGATCCACTTCGTCAGGACAGACGAGCCCTGGAGAAACCAGGGTTCTTCGTGGTTGCCGGAAAGCCGTACGTCTTCAGCCGGAGCAACGCGCTGGGCTTCGGCGTGGAGGAGTCATCCTTCGTGGACCTGGCTACCCGGGGGATCGATCCCGACGCGGTCACGACGGTGGTCCACGAAGCGGGCGACCTCCCGCTCCTCAGGTGGCTCAAACGCCTCCGGCAGAAGAACGCCCGGGGCAAGGTGCTCACCAACCGGCCGGAGGCGGTCCGCGGCCTCATCGAGCTGTTCAGGAAGCTTCCGGCAAAGCCCGCCCGGGTTGAGCAGGTGCGCTTTGCCCCCGGCGGAAGGCAGAGCTTCTTCGACCTGTCGGTGCACCGTCGCGCAGATGAATTCCTGGTTGACACCCACAGCGGCGTGACCCTTGCCCTCGCCGCCGGATCTCTGCGGGATGCCGGCGAAGGCCTCGGTGCCTCCGAGGCGGGCTCCTCGACGGAGAGCTCGCCCGAAGGGACCCTGTTGAGGATCGATGCCGACGGCCGGCGCTGGCGTCTGGACGCTGCAAAGACATCGGGGCCCATCCTCGACGGCGTGCCCTATCGGCCGGCGCACGGGCCGCCGGAATTCGGGGAAGCCCTGATTGCGGCGTGCATTCCCCAGAGACCCGGGGACTTCACGGGGATCTTTTCGGACGAGCAGGTTCAGGTTCTGGATCAGATCCGCTCCGCCTTCGAAGGACTCGCCTCGGCGCGCGACATCTCCGGCCCGGTCCGCGCCATCCGCAGCATTGGCAAGGCTGCGGCGCAGAGCGCGAGCGCTTACTTCGCCTTGAGTATCCACAACGCCCGTGAGTTGATTCGCCTGTTGAACGCCCGGGCGGGGTTGAAAGACTCCGTGGCCAGGGGTGCCTCGAGCCTGGACAAGGCGCTGCGCAGCCTCGAACGACCCCTCGAAGAGGTTTCCGTTACCGGTCTGATCTGTGACCTCTACATCGGCAATCCTGAAACCTATCAGCTCTTTCCGCTTTCCGATTCGGTGACGGCCGAGCGGCTGGAGCGCAGCTCCTCTCTCAGAGAGGAGATGCGAGCGAGCTTCTTCACCGTAGACGAAGATGAGTTCGCCTCGGAGCGGAAGCGCTTGGACGCGGTGATTGCGGAGTTGCATCCGAAGCGCTCCCGGGAGCGCACCGAGGAGCAGGCGGTTGCCGCGGCCGCGGCGGATGCTGCGGAGAAGAGCGGCGCAGAGGGGAAGGGCACCGGGGCCGGTGCCGCCGCGCAGGCTCACCGGGGCGACGCCGAGGCGGGCGAGGCGGAGGGTGTCGCATCGGGACGCCGCGGGGGCAGGGCCGCCGATTCCCGGGACTCCGATGAAGCGACTCCTCGGACGTCGCGCCGGTCCGGAACGGGGAAAGAGGACGCAGAGGGGGCTGGACGTCGCCGTCTCGGGCTCATTGCCGCCGCCGCCGCGATTGTGGTGGTTGCGCTCTTCGCCGTGCTCTTGGCCACGGGTGTGATCGGCCGCGGCGATACGGCGACGCGGGACGACGCCGCCGGGCAAGAGGATGCCGAGGTAGCCCGGCGCGATGGAGGTGTAAGCGATGACGGCACCACAGCGGATGGCCCCGGACGCGGGGACCGCGCGGAGACCGAGGACGGTGCCGACACCGAGGACGGTTCTGATCGGGAAGATGGGCCGACAGCGGAGGAGATGATCGGTGACACCACCGACGTCTCGCCGGAGATCCGACAATTCATAGAGAATCTCGACCTGGAAAACCCGCCGCCGGGGTTGCGGGCCCGTGAAGGCGCCGGGGGCATCATTGTCACAATTCTTGACATCATTCGGCTGGCAAATAGAATTGCAGTCGATAATGGGTACAGGGAGCTGGGTGCGCCTCCGGGCGCCGGCCCGGATCCCGACTGGATCTATCCGGGCAACGTGTTTGAGCTGCCGGATGGTTCAACGCATACAGTTGTCTCCGGGGACACGCTGTGGGACATAACCGCAGAGCACATTCTGGAGCAGCTGCGATCACGATACGAGCGGTTCGCCGCGCTCATGAGTAGCTACCGCACGGAGAGTATGTCGGAGCCGGATCTCGTCGACGAGCTGAATACCCTTCGTGACGGCTCCTATAGCGAGAATTTCCGAAGAATCATTGATCGAACGATCGAGGAGGTACAGAACACCGAATAGCGCGTTTCTTTGCACTGTCACCCCGTCCGATCGACGAAGGACCTTCGCGGAGGGGCGTGTGAATTGAAATTGCTCGCCTAACTGAATATGCTATACTGATGTGGGTTTTCCTTGCGGAAACAGCTTGAAAGGAGAAGGAGAAGGTTATGCCAGGTCTTCCAAAGAGTCCGAACGTCTTTCATCCGACAAAACCGTCTGCGGTCGGTTCACGCAATAGTCTCGCCCAAGAGGGCCGAACGCAGAAGGACGAGTATCGACAGCTGATCGAAGAAGAGACTGAAAATGTCTTGAATGACATTGCCGTGAAGCTCCCGAAGGAAGTTCTGGAGCAGCTCGAAGTAATGGGTGGCATCAAGGAGAAGTTGTACAACTACTTCAACCAGAACTACCAGAACATGTTCAACCGGTACATCACCACGAGCGAAGACGAGATGGTGAAGAAGATCCGGAACTACGTGGACAAAGAAGAGAACAAGGTTCTGGCCCGTTACACGCCGAAAGAAATTGCGGCCATGATCGAGGAAATCGGTGGCGCCGACAAGTTCAACACCGGCGAGATCGAGAAGTCCATCGTCAACATGTACGGCCATCTCCAGGGTCACATCCAGCGCGGACTGAACGACCTGGAGAATGATACCAACGCACTGTTGCGACAGAAGACCGATGTTGGTGCCTTCATCCGCGGCGAGAACGCCTACTCAATCGTCAAGTGTGCGTTCAAGGACAACCTGTTCAAGCCGAAAGTCTGCACCGACGTGAAGCTCTCAGTGAACATTCTCGACTCCGAGCTTATCAGCCCGATCTTCCAGTATCAGGCCACCGTGGAGTACCTGATCAAGGACCAGATCTCCCGGACCATCACCAACCTCATTGACCGCGAGATCGAGCAGTACCAGGAAGAGCTCGTGGACGAAGGCAAAGAGGAGCTCACGGACAGCGAGGTTATCTTCGAGAAGATCAAGCGTGTTCCGAATCACACCGACGACGATACCGAGGACGAGAACTCGAACCGCTACAAGTTCATGGCGAAGAACCTCATGGAGAAGATCGAAGGGCTCCGTGCCGAGATCGATCCTGCGGAGTTCGATCCCCTCAACATCCGCGAGAACATCAAGAAGATCATCGACATGGAGAACATTCGAAACCGTGGCTTCAATACGGCGATCAACTCCCTGACCTCGATCCTCGACACCTCCAAGATGGGCTATCAGTACGTTGAAAACCTCAAGAATGCTCGAGAGCTCGTCGTGCGAGAGTACGAAGATATGGTTCCTGAGAACCTGCCGGATGAGCGCTACGAGATTCGTCTCAAATTCTATGACGCCGAGCAGCTGATCAAAGAGCAACAGGCGTACGACAAGCAGGTTGAGGCGTTCAAGAACGAGATTCAGCACCTCTTCGACGTCACCACCGCGGTCTATGACGGCGGCAAGTCGAGCTTCCGAGTCGACGACTACGACGATCTGTCACGCCGGGTTCGCGGACGCGTGCGACGGTATCGGGAAGAGCAGAACGAGCCGCTCTATGAGGATATCGAGAAGACCTGGAACGAGATTGTTCGTATCCGAGCCGAAGAAACCGATGTCGAGAAGCTCAACAGGACCTATCTCTACGAGAAGAACCTCCTGAAACAGATGCTCGGAAAGACTCGCGAGAAGATCGACAAGATCTTCGGGTATGAGAATCCGAAGACTCGGGTCATCCTCGATCGACGCCTGGAGTTTCTGGATAGGGAGTTCGAAAGCTTCGACTATCTGATCAATCCGTACCACATCCAGCCGGGCCTCCTCCTCGACGTGAACATCACCAGCATCAAGCGGAAGAAGTTCACCTTGAACGGCATGGCGAACGTGCTGAACGAGTTTCTGCATGGTGTCTCGAAGGGCTTCCAGGATGCGGCTTTCGCAGCCTTCAAGCGGCGACGCTCCACCGTTAGAGAGGACATTGACCAGACGTTCTCGGCCGAAGGCTCTCGTCCGGCCGGTGGCGGCGGAGGCGGCGCGAGCTCCATGGCCGGCGGCGGCGGTGAGTCCGCGGACGCCAGCGTGAAGGGGAAGGCCAACGTCACCCCGAGCCAGCGCCGTCAGTCCTCTTCGAGCGACCTTCAAGAGCTCTAGGATATGGAAAACGATCTGAACTTACTTTCGAGCCGCGCGGGGTTTAACTCCGCGCTGCGTCACTTCAAGACGGCCAACGCCTTCGCCGCGGATATGAACGACGGCTATAACCTGGCCGACGTTATCAACCGGGGGCTGGCGGAAGGGACTATCCAGCGCTATCAGGTCAGGGCGATCCTGAATGCCCTCTTGGTAGAGAAGTTCGCGTACTCCTACGAGGCGCACAACATGGCCGAGTCCGTCGAGAGTGTCGACAAGGTCATTGAGCAGGTCGCGAATTGGGCAAATCTGCAGATTGTTCTAGCCTACCACCACCCCCAGGCCGGGCTCTTTGTGATCAACCCGAAGAACGAATCGCACTGGGAAGACGCATTACCGCTCATCAAGGATGAGCTCGTCGTGGTGTACATTGGATCCCCTGATGAAGGATTGGACCGGAAGATGCTCGACGGAGCGGTCCAGGACTTCATAAAGGTCCTCTACGGCCGCACCATAAAGGACAAGGACGCCTACCTGAAGAAGGGGAGGGTTCGCGCGCCCGTGGCGCCGCAAGCGGAGCCGGAAGCGCCTGCTCAGCCGGAGGAACAACCTGAGGCGGCGGCCCAAGCGCCGGAGCAGCCGGCGGCGCCGAGTGGTGGCGGCAAGAAGCGGCGGATCACTCCTCGCTACTCCGTCCTCGTGACGAATGAGCTCTTCCACAACGGCAATGTCGAGGCGTGGAAGAAGATCATCGAAAGCTTCAAGGGCAAGTATCCCGACCTTGATGTGCTGATCTGGTACGAGAATGAGCGCATCAATGACATCAACTCGCTTTTCAAGTGGGGCAAGGTCAAGCACGGCACACCGATTATGTTCAGCGTAGTCGGCGAGGACATCAAGAGCGTGTCGAAGCTGCAACGATACCTCTACGAGGGAGCGAGTCCGCGTTTCGAGGTGTTCCTGAGAGGAGGCGTCGGACGTACCCTGGACTTGTTCTAGCGGTTCCGACGCGTCGATATAGGTATCAACTCTTTCATACCCGACGGGTATCGACCCGGGGGGTACAAACCCAGAGGGGCAGGCATGGGAAAGATTTATCCCTTTAACAGCTCAGAGTATCTTTCGGACCCGGCGGTCCTCGAGACGATCGGGAATCGCGGTGTTCGGGTCATGGAGCTCGCGTCAATGGGCGCACCGATCGCTCCGGGGTTCATAATCTCGAACGAGCTACTCAAAGAAGTCGTCGAAGATCCATCCATAGCGTACGACCTGTATCGCGAGCCCTTCGCCAGGATGGAGCAGATCCTCGGCAAGCAGTTCAACGACAAGGAGAATCCACTTCTCATCAAGGTCGTTGAGAGCCCCATGCTCAACGTTGTGGCGACGAATGCGAGTACCCACAACGTCGGGATTGGAGACCACACGGTCGACGGCTTCGGCAACTACGTAGGCGAGGACTTTGCATATCACGAGTATGCGGGACTGCTGCGAAGGCTTGCGCAGCTGGAGCTGAACACAGATGTCAAGGCTGCGCGCCGGAAGAAGCTGGAATCACTCATCGAGAAGGTCGACGGCGCCAAGAAGAAGGCGGACTACCGAAAGACCATTGAAGAGGGAAAGCCGCTCTTTCCGGAGGGTATTTTCAACAACACCCATGAGCAACTGATCTATGTCGTGCGTCTGTATCACAGTTTGTTCCAGGGGAACGTGAGCAGCGAGGACTCTGCGCTGCTGATTCAGGCAATGGTCTTCGGAAACTACGGCGACGACAGCGGCTTCGGCAGCTTCTTCACCCACGACATCATTACCGGTGAGAATGTCATTACGGGTAGCTACTTCCACAACGCCTTCGATGAACGGGAAAAAGAGGGCACCCCGATCGAGAAGGTGGACAAGAAGCTCTACAAGACGCTGGACAACATCGGCAATGAGCTGGAAAAGCACTTCAGGGAGATCCGCAGGGTCCGCTTCACCATTGAGAACGGGAAGCTCTGGGTCATCGACCAGAATCCGGTGCCCAACAAGAGCACCCAGGCGGAAATCAAAGCGCTTCTGGACCTCAACCGCGCGGGAGTGGTGGACAAGAAGTACGTCATCAACGCCATCAAGCCGGGCCGCCTGGCAGAGATACTGCATCCGACCCTTGACATCAACTCCGTCAAGAAGATGAAGCGTGTCGACGGCGGCATTGCCGGATCGGTGGGCGCCGCGATCGGGCGGGTCTACTTCTCCACGGATTCTCTCATCAAGGCGCATAAGAAGGCGATTCAGGAAGGCTCGGATACCAACTTCATCCTGGCCATGCCGTCGACGTTTGCCGAAGACGTTAAGGCCATTGAGGTGGCCGGCGGAGTGCTCTCCTCGGAGGGCGGGTACGCGTCTCACGCCCCGGTGGTGGCCCGGAGTCTCGGCAAGGTGGCCCTGGTCTATCCGAACGCCAGGTTCCTGAAGGACTCCATGAAGATCAATGACGTGACGGTGAAGGAGGGTGAATACCTCACTCTCAACGTGCCCTACTACGAACAGCCGGCCATCTACTTCGGTAAGGCGTCGCTTTCTAAGCCGACTCCGGAGGGTAGCGGTCTGCTGGAGCTCCTGCAGATTGCCCAGGAGTTCATTGGCGACGGCTTCGACGTTCACGCCAACGCGGATCAGCCCAAGGACGCTCAGCTTGCACAGACATTCCTGGCCAAGGGCATCGGGCTGTGCCGGACGGAGCACATGTTCTTTGCGGAAGACCGGATCAATACTTTCCGATCCATGATTCTTTCCGACTCGCGGGAGAACAGAGTTACCGCACTGGAGAAGTTGAAGAAGTACCAGGTGGACGACTTCTACCAGCTCCTCAAGATCATGGACGGGAAGCCGGTTACCATCCGGCTGCTGGACGCGCCGCTCCACGAGTTCCTGCCGCACACGCCGGAGAGCATGAAGTCCTTCGTGGCATTCTACAAGAAGCAGTATCCGAAGGTGACCGAGGCGGAGATAAAGCAGCGGGCGGACCTGCTGAACGAGTTCAACCCCATGCTGGGTCATCGGGGGGTGCGCGTTGCTATCTCCTATCCGGAAATCTACAACATGCAGGTTCGCGCCATCTTCGAGGCCGCGTACAAGTTGCAGAAGGAGGGAGGTAATCCCATACCTGAGATCATGATCCCCCTCGTCATGACGGCGAACGAGATCAAGACGGTACGCAACGGCAAGCGGATCGAAGGCAAGTCGATCACCGGCATCAAGGACATTGAAGCCGAAGTGCGCAAGGCTGCAAACGTGAAGAAACCGGTGCACTATCGGGTCGGCACCATGATCGAGCTCCCTGCCGCTGCGCTTCAGGCGGACCGCATTGCCCGGTACGCGGAGTTCTTCAGCTTTGGTACCAACGACCTGACCCAGACGACCAACGGTCTCTCCCGGGACGACTTCAACAACTTCTTCTCCGACTACAACGAGTTCGACCTTCTTGAGGAGAATCCTTTCAAGGTTCTCGGTGAACAGGTCAAAGAGGTGATCGCCATTGCCGCCGAGCGAGGGCGGCTGACCCGGCCGGATCTCATTGCAGGCATCTGCGGTGAGCACGGGGCCGAGCCGGCGAACATACCCTTCGTCAAGGAGGCGGGGCTCAACTACGTGTCGTCGTCGCCCTACGGCATTCCCATAGCCAAGTTGGCCATTGCGCAGATGAACTCGGCCGGCGAGCACAGGACATAAGGGATCCACGACGCGGCCACCGACGGTTTGCTATCGCTCGTCTTGGCCGGTTGATCACGGCCACGCTAATGCCCCGCCTTCGGCGGGGCTTTTTCGTGGTGCGCCCGGCAGGGCGCACCGGTTCGGAGGTGTCCGTTCTCCGGGCGGAGCCGCGCCGTGGCGGGGTTGGGCTAGGCAGCGCGAAAGCAGCCTGTTTCCGTGCCGGCGGTAAATGCATCGACCAGGTGCAGCTTGATCATTGCCTCGGGGACCCAGGTGCTCTCGGTGAACTTCACCAGGACGGTCATGAACTCATGGCGGCTCACGTAGAGGCTTCCCGCTTGGTTTCGGGTGCCGCCGGGCTTGAGCTCTTCGGCGAAGAGGGTGCACTGAATGGCGCGGTCCAGGTGGTCGCTGCCGGTACGGTAGTGACGGTACGCCTTGAGCTCTGCCGTGCTCGAAGATGGAATGTAGTACTTCTCAATGAGCATGTTCTGCAGGAAGGATTTGGCAAAGACCGAGAGGGTCGTGACGTCGTCGGTGCGACGCAGCGTTGTTCCGTACCGCGTTGCGTGTTCCCCCAGCGCCTGGATGCCCGCCTTCATGTGGCGTAGCGCCTTGCGGTATCGGAGGCGGGGGACACCCTCGCTGCGGCGGTGGACGTTCTGGAGGCCGTACTGATAGTAGGTGTACACGCCGTCGAGAATGTCTTCGACGGCGCCATGCATGTGATGAAGCTCCTGCCGGGAGGGGGCGCGCTCCCGATACGGTGCTTCGTCGAGGTCTGCGCCCTCCTGCGGCCGGGTTTGTGTGTCCGGTTCAGCTCGGCCTGGTTGCGGCCGCTCCCGTTGCGGGCGGCTGCCCCGCAGGCCCGCCTCCCCCTGCTTAACGAAGTCACAGACCAGGGCGTAGGCCTGGTTGATCTGGGTCATTCGGCGGTGGGCCCAGTCCAGCCGGTCGGCGTTGTAGTCCGGATGGTAGCGCTTCACGAGTCGCCGGTAGGCGACGGCGAGGTCATGTTCGGTGGATGTATCGGAGAGCTTGAACAGCGCGTAGGCGTCCTGAAGGTTCATGTTGCAATTGAGCATTATAGGGAAGCAGGGTCTTGCGAACAAGGCCGCGGTTGTGGAGGCCGCGGTGCCGAAGGACGTGGCGGTGGAGGCCGCTGTGTGGGCGTGAACGGTGCGGCAGGTGGTGCCGCAAATTGACAGGCGAATCGGCGGGGCATATACTGCCGAAAGATTCCCAGCGCAGAAGTTTAGGAGTGGACATGGCAACAATTAAAGAGCTATTTGGAGCCTACAACAAGGGAGAGCTCCCGACCGAAGGCGGTTACATTGTGAGTTCTTTCTTCGACGACTCTTCCACGTACACCAAGTACGAGGTCACCTCGTATAACAATGTCAAGGACATCTTCGTCAGCGACGAGGGTATCACCTTCCAGGCGGACGGGAACAAGATCTTTGTCCTCGTCGAGCCTGCCAACTATTCCAAGAAGCACATTGAGCCCACCTATCGCGACAGCTTCCACTCCATTCCCTATCGGTTCCGTGAGGTCGAGGTGTTCAGCTCCCGGCGTCAGGACAGCATCATGGTCGGGAAGGAGCCGGTCATGTCGTACGGGTCCTTCACGGTTCTGAAGAGCGTCGGGAACAACTTCTCCTACGTCTTCTACATGAGCGACGATATCGAAAACTCCATTGAGAAGTTCTTCGCGGATTCACTGTGGAAGGATGCCCGGATTCCGAAGGGTGATGCGCAGAAGGCCGCCAAAACCATCCGGGAAAAGTTCGCGGAAATCATCGTTCGATAGCACCCGGGCGATCCCGGTTAGCACCCGGGCGATCCCGGGTTAGTACCCGGGCGATCCCGGGT
>CAZUVX010000011.1:11777-21755 GCA_964623865.1 uncultured Spirochaetaceae bacterium
ACCCGGGCGATCCCGGGTTAGTACCCGGGCGATCCCGGGTGTGCCTGTTCCGGCGCATGCGCCGACTCTGCGCCTGAATCGAACGTCGGTCCGCCACGCGCCGGGGCGTTCCGACGTGCCCGCCCGGTAGGGGACCGGGCAGGCGGCCGGGTGAACGCCGATCATCCTGTGAGGTCCGGCGCAGCGCGCTGTGGAAAACCTCTAGGCGCCGTGCTCCGCCATGTTCCGGTAGATCTTCCACTGCTCCTCGACCTGACGTTGTGCCTTCTGCAGGAGGTCGGCGGCAATCTCCGGCTGACTCTGCTTGAGAGAGCGGAACCGGATCTGTTTGTACATGTAATCCTCCAGCGAGGTCGAGGGCTCCTTGGAGTCGAGCTGGAAGGGGTTCTTGTCTTCGTCCTTGAGGCGCGGATCGTACCGGAAGAGCGGCCAGACACCGCTGGTGACGGCGGCCTTCTGGTGGTCCATCCCGTGAGCCATGTTGATTCCGTGGGCAATACAGTTCGAGTAGGCAATGATTATGGACGGGCCGTCGTAAGACTCCGCCTCCAGGAAGGCCTTGATCGTCTGGGCCCTGTTGTAGCCCATAGAGACCCGGGCCACATAGACGTAGCCGTAGGTCATGAGCATGCGGCCGAGGTCCTTCTTCTGGATGCTCTTGCCGCTGTAGGCGAACTTTGCAATCGCACCGATGGGCGTTGCCTTGGACATCTGGCCGCCCGTGTTGGAGTAGACCTCCGTATCCATGACGAGGACGTTGACGTCTCGCCCGGATGCGAGGACGTGGTCCAGGCCACCGTAGCCGATGTCGTATGCCCAGCCGTCACCGCCGAGGATCCACACGGACTTCCGGATGAGGTAGTCCTTCACGGAGAGGAGCTCATCGGCCTCGTGAGAGCTCGCGTTCTCGAGCTGCTTCACCAGGGCTCCCACCCACTCCCGCTGGCTCTCGATTGCCTCCGGGGTGTCCTGCGGGTTCGAGCGAACGTTCCGCAGGATATCGACGTCCACGCCCTTTGGTGTCTTCTCGATCATGCGGTCGACCAGTTCCATGCCGTACTCCGCCATCTTGTCGGCGGTGAGGCGCATGCCGAAACCGAACTCCGCGGCGTCCTCGAAGAGAGAGTTGGACCACGCCGGGCCGCGGCCGTCCGCGCGAGTCTTGTACGGGTGGGTCGGGAGGTTGCCGCCGTAGATGGAGGAACACCCCGTAGCGTTGGCAATGACGGTGCGGTCGCCGAAGAGCTGCGACATGAGCTTGACGTAAGGAGTCTCGCCGCAGCCGGCGCAGGCGCCGGAGAACTCGAAGAGGGGCTCCAGGAACTGGGAACCCTTCGTGGTGCGGCGGTTGATCTTGTCCGAGGGAAGCTGGGGCAGGGTCTGGAAGAACTCCCAGTTCGCCTTCTCCCGGTCGCGAATGGGGAGCTGGTCCTCCATGTTGATCGCCTTGCGATCGGTCTTCTCGCCGTCCACCTTCTTGAAGGCGGGGCAGATGTTGACGCAGATCTGACAGCCCGTGCAGTCCTCCGGTGCCACCTGTACGGTGTACTTCAGACCCTTCAGGTCCTTCCCTTTGGCATCGGTATACCGGAATGATTCAGGAGCGCCCTTCAGGTGCTCTTCCTCGTACGCCTTGATGCGAATGGTCGCGTGGGGGCAAACCGCCGAGCAGTCGCCGCACTGAATGCACACCTCCGGATCCCAGACCGGAATCCGGATTGCAATGTTCCGCTTCTCGTACGTTGTGGTGCCGACGGGATAGCTGCCGTCGTTGGGCAGCTTCGAGACCGGAATGGTGTTGCCCCGACCCGCCATGATCTCACCGGTGACTTCGCGGATGAAGTCCGGCGCGTTCTCTGGAACCGGAGGTAGAATGTGGAGGTCGCCGGTGGTGTCGCCCGGATGGTCGACCTTCTCAATGGCCTGCACCGCCGCGTCCACCGTCGCAATGTTGAGGTCTACAATCTCCTGGCCCTTCGCACCGTAGGTCTTCTTGATAGAGTCCTTGATAAGTTTGATCGCCTCATCCTCGGGCAGCACGCCGGATATCTTGAAGAAGGCGGTCTGCATGATGACGTTGATCCGGTTGCCCATGCCCATGTCGGAGGCGATCTGGTTGGCGTTGATGACGTAGAAGTTGAGCTTCCTGTCGATGATCTGCCGCTGCACCTCCGTGGGCAGATGGCCCCAGACCTCGTCCGCGCCGTAGGGTGCGTTCAGCAGGAAGGTGGCGCCCTCTTCGGCGTTGGAGAGCATGTCGAACTTCTCCAGGAAGGAGAACTGGTGGCACGCAAGGAAGTTCGCCTTGTCGATCAGGTAGGTGCTCTTGATGGGCTCCTTGCCGAAGCGAAGGTGACTCACCGTCCGCGCGCCGGCCTTCTTGGAGTCGTACACGAAGTAGCCCTGCGCGTAGTTGTCCGTGTTCTCGCCAATGATCTTGATGGAGTTCTTGTTGGCTCCGACGGTACCGTCGGAGCCGAGGCCGTAGAAGAGGGCGCGGTGGAAGTTCCGGTCCGCCGGGCGGTAATCCTCATCCCAGGCGAGGCTGGTGTTGGTGAGGTCGTCGTTGATGCCGATCGTGAAGTGGTTCTTCCGTTGCTTCTCCTTGAGGTTGTCGAGAACCGCCTTCGCCATGCCGGCGTTGAACTCGTTGGAGCCCAGACCGTAGCGGCCGCCGACGATCACCGGCCGGTTCGAGAAGGGAGCCGAGCCGTCGCTCATCATGGCGTCGACGCCGGCAATGATATCCTCGTAGAGGGGCTCACCGTAGGTGCCGGGCTCCTTCGTCCGGTCCAGGACGGCGATCGACTTCACGCTCGTCGGGAGCGCCTTTGCCAGGTGTGTCACCGAGAAGGGGCGATAGAGGCGGACCTTGACCAGGCCGACCTTCTCGCCGTCTTCGACGAGGTGGGTCACCGTCTCATCCATGGCCTCGGCGCCGGATCCCATCATCACGACGACGCGCTCCGCATCCGGGGCGCCGACGTACTGGAAAAGATCGTAGGAACGGCCGGTGAGCTTCTCGAAGCGTTTCATGACGTCTTCGACAATGCCGGGGGCGACGTCGTAGAACTCGTTCACCGTTTCCCGGGCGGCAAAGAACACGTCGGGGTTCTGGGCGGTTCCGCGAATGACCGGGTGCTCCGGATCGAGAGCCCGCTTGCGGTGGGCGCGGATCGCCTCGGGCTTGATGAGCTCCTTCATGACCTCGTAGGGAACCTCGGCAACCTTCTGGATCTCGTGGGAGCTTCGGAAGCCGTCGAAGAAGTGCAGGAAGGGAATGCGCGACTCCAGCGTCGACGCCTGGGCAATCAACGCAAAGTCCATGACCTCTTGAATGCTGTTGGAGGCGAGCTGGGCGTAGCCGGTTGACCGGCACGCCATGACGTCGCTGTGGTCACCGAAGATGCTCAACGCCTGAGCGGCGACCGAGCGCGCGGCAATGTGAAAGACCGTCGGGGAGAGCTCGCCGGCGATCTTGAACATGTTCGGGATCATGAGAAGGAGGCCCTGGGAGGCGGTGAAGGTCGTCGTCAGAGCTCCGGTGGTCAGAGCGCCGTGGACGGCTCCCGCCGCTCCCGCCTCGGACTGCATTTCAACGACGTGAGGGATGGTTCCCCATATGTTGGGGCGCTCCTGCGCCGAATACTGGTCGGAGAGCTCCCCCATGGGGGAGGAAGGCGTGATCGGATAGATGGCAATCACCTCGTTTGTTGCGTGCGCAACATAAGCGGCGGCCGTGTTTCCATCGATCATGACCGTGTTGTTCTGTGGCATAGAGGCTTCCTCTTGCGTATATGGTTGACGGACCTGGAGCTGGTTGCACGCCAATAGACCCTGGCCGACGTGCCGTTGGCTCACGGGTTTCTGATTGTTCCGTGTACTCTCACTATACTGGTCAGGCCGGATTGGTGCAAGCCGTTAACGGAAGCCGCGCACGATTTAAACCGCCCGTTGCCGTTTAATAAGACACCAAAGTCATTTAAAGTTACCGCATTCATAAAAAATCTACGCACGCCCCGATGTTGCCGCTTCCTGATAATCCTGAACTGGCTCGATTGACGTATCACGAAGCTTGTGGGTGGGATTCCGCATAAAGGCTTGCGGAGAAAGGCGGTGTGCGATTCCGCCGAGCGTCTGGGCGCGCCTTCGCGCCTGGTGCCGCCAAGACCATACGCCGGAATGATCTGTAGTTACCGTCACCCACAAGCTTCGTGATACCCGACGGCTATTTGTTGTTGCGCCACTCTTCCTCGTCCGTTTCGTCCGACGGTCCCGGCATGTGGACCGGGCCCTCCGCCTCTGCATCGAAGCCGAAGGAAACCTCGGTGTCCTCCGGTGCCTCGTCGACGCTGGAGGCGGTGGATCCCTCACGCTCTCCGGAAGCGCGCTCTCCGGAAGCGCGGTCTTGCGCCGCGCCTGCGGGGCCCGCTTGCTGCGGGGACTCTTCGTCCGCGGGAAGCGATTGCTCGCCGGCCTCGTACCGGGAGGCATCGACCTTGAAATGGGCTACGGCCTGCGACAGCTCATCGATTTGACGACTGTTCTCCTTGCTGACATCGTTCAGGTGGACCATGCCCTGGGAGATCTCGTCGGTGCCACGGGTGATCTCCTCCATGCCGTTGCGAACGTGTTCGGAGATACCTCGCAGATTGTTCATGCGCTGATCAATGTCGCGGGCCTGGGTCTCAATGTTGCCCGTGGCGTCGCGGATGCGCTGGGTCGCGTCCGAGAGGGTCGAGGTGGTGTTGAGCATCTGCTGGGTGCCGGCGGATAGCTCATCCGTGGTAGAGGAGATCTCCTTCAGGGAGGTAGTGAAGGTGCCGACCTCCTCCGTGATGGCGCGGAAGGACTCGCTGCTTTCGTTGCTCAGCCCCTGCGCCTTGAGAGCGTGGTCGGTGATCCGTTTGAGGGACTCCTTGATCCGCTTTGCGTTCTCATTCGTCGAGGTGGAGAGGTTTCGGATCTCCTCCGCCACGACGGCAAAGCCGCGGCCGTACTCGCCGGCGTGGGCCGCCTCAATGGCGGCATTCATCGACAGGATGTTGGTCTGGGAGGCGATGTTGTTGATGATCTCGATGATCTCCACGACGTTCTGCACCGATTGGGCAATCTCCTGGATGACCTCGTTCGTCGCCTGGACCTTCTCGCTTCCCGTCCCGGTTACTTCCACCAGCCTGCTCGAAGCGTTGGTCCGCTCGGTCGTAATGCGCGCCACATTGTCAATGGATGCTGCCATCTCCTCCACCGCGGCGGTGGACTCACTGACCGCGGAGGACTGACTCTCAACCTCGGTGGAGAGCTCCTGGAGGCGGGTGAAGATGTCGGAAACGGAGGCGCCGGTGCTGTCGATGTTCTCCTTCAGGTCGTTGATCTGCTTCTCGATTGAGCGAATGTTGGCGTTCATTTCCTCCACTGCTGCAGCGGACTCCTCGCCGGTGTTGGAGAGGGTCTCCTTCAGCTCGATGGAGCGGTTGATGATGTTCTGCACCGAGTAGATGACGTAGCCGAACTCCGTCATGTACCGCTGAATCTCCCGGGAGAGCTCGGCGATCTCGTCACGCCCCTGCGAGCTCAACGAAACGGTGAAGTCACCCTCCGACAGGTATGAGAAGGCGCTCTGGAGTCTCCCGATCCGCCGGTACAGGTGGCGGGCGAAGAGGAGCACGTAGAGGATGACGATGATGAGGATCGCCCCCACTGCCACCGCGAAGATGACGAGTCGTTCCTGCTGCATCTCGTCGAGGGCCGCGTCTTGGAGCTCCGCCAGGTTGTTGATGATCCGGGTTTCCGTCTCGTCCAGGGTGACCGCAAGACTGCGTAACTCCTGTTGCAGGCGCTGCAGGTCTAAGCGAGTGTCGTCGTCGCGCAACTGCGCAGCTAGGCTTCGGTCGAATAGGTTGCCGTACTCCAGGGCGATGTCACTGATGATTGTGCGAATCTCCTCGATCTGAGTGCCGACACGCTCGTAGAAGTTCTCCAGGGCGTCCGCCTGATCCCGAACCTCGGGTCCGAGCGTATCGACGGCCTGTCGGGCCGCGAAAAGCTCGTTGTGGGTGACCCGATAGTCCTCTACCGCTTTTGTCCAGGCGTCGTAGGCCGCCATGGGCTCCTGCGCGTCGAAGAAGGAGGCGCTCCGGCTCTGCAACCGCCACACATGCACCTCCGCCTCCCTCGCGGTGAGGCGATACTGCCACGCACGGTTGAAGTCGCGAATGGTGATCACTGCCAGGGCGGCCCCGCCGACCAGACTCACGATGGTTATCAGTATGAGAACAATTAGGGCGGTACGAATTCGCATATCAATCTCCTCCGGTCCTGCGTTTCGGCCGTCTCAGTCACGCCTGCCGGTCCCATGCGGTCATGATCGCCGTGGCCGGTGCACTAGGGCCGGGCAGTGGCCCGCGGCGCGGTACCCGCCGGTCTTCGAGAAGTCACCGTCCACGATGGTGTACTCCATTTTATGCGTTTGTGCAAGTTTCTCAAACACCCGTGGGCGGTCGCGGGCGCTTCTCCTTTCTGATCCAGGACGATGCTGACGGTGTAGTCGTGAGCATCGGCCTCCAACACTGCACCGTCGAGGATTCTCGCAAAGTACGAGGGGGAGAAGGGGGGATGCCGGGATGTGACCGGACCACCTCTTCCCGTCTCCGACTCGAAGTCCCCTTACTACGCAAAGGACCTCAAGAAAGCAATCGGCGACGGCACGAAGGGCAAGCTCTCACACCCCGTCATTGTGCCGGCGAGCGCCGACGCGGCTTTCGAGCGAGGCGTCGACATTGCGGGAGAGACCGGAATCATTGTTCACTTCGGCCTGCCGAAGGAGGACGATGCCTTCAAGATCCCGGCTCTAGAGTTCCACACCATGGGCAAGCAGACCCGCTCCGCCTGGCGGAGTTCTCAGCTCCCGGTCATGCCGAAGAATGCTTCGGCGCCGACGGCATCGATGTCAAGAACTGCCACGGCTACCTCGGTTCCCGGCTCCTCCGGCCCCGGAACGACGGCGACTGGAACGACGGCGACTGGAAGTACGGTGGCTCCTTCGAGAATCGGAGGCGCTTCAACTTCGAGGTCTACGAGCGCATACAGAAGGAGATCAACGACCCGAAGATCATTCTGGTATCGGCCGCCGGCCCGTCGATTACCCTGGCGCTCTCACAGCCCGACCGCGCCATCCCCCGACGACGTCTACCTGCACTTCACCTTTCAGAAGGCGGCGCGGGACAACCTGAAGAAGGGCTCGGTGGTCATGGGTTCCGCCTGCACCGTCCTGCGCGACGGAAGGAGCAACCTGCAGGCGGGAACGCCGGAGAGGTGAACTGGTGCACCGCCTGCGACAACAGCATTGAGCTTCTCATCCGGCGGATCAACGTGGGTTGCACTGTGTACGAGAAAGAGTACACTTGAGCGACTCAAGCAACAACGGCAGCAGGGGGGCGGCCGGCGGCCAAGCGCGCCCGGGCGCTCCCCGGAGCGACGAGCGGCGGCCGCCGCGTTCTGCATGGCGACGGAAGCGCGCCCTGCGGCCCGGGCCGTCGCCGTCGCTACCACACACTCTCCGGCGGAGGTATTCCAATTGAGCAACTCTACGGCAATTCTCGATCACGCCTACAAAATCGGCGTCGTAGTCCCTTCCTTCAACATTCCGTTCCTGCCGATCATGCAACCGGTCTGTAGAGCCTGTGTGGATGAAGACGTCATGGCCTTCGTAGCGGTGGCTCGCGTTGAGTGGGAGAAGTTCGAGGCGAAGGGTCCGGCGGAGATCAAGGCGCAGTACGACGAGATTGTGACGGATACGAGCGTCCGGGACCACGTGCGTCTGCACCTGGATCACGTACCCGTCATCGATGAGGATAACCTGGAGGTCGATTACCGGCCCATCATCGAAAAGGCGCTCTCCCTCGGCTTCGACTCGGTTATGATCGACGGCTCCCGGCTCTCCCTGGAGGACAACATCCGCGTGACCCGGGAGATTTCCGATCTGGCCCACGAATCCGGGGTTCCCGTCGAGGCGGAGCTCGGCGCCGTCTACGGCCATGAGGAGGGACCGCCGCCGCCCTACGAGGAGCTCTTCCGGACCAAGCGCGGCTTCACCGACCCGGACGATGCGCGCCGCTTCGTAGCCGAGAGCGGGTGCGACTGGCTCTCGGTTGCCTTCGGGAGCATTCACGGTGCGGTCTCGGCGGCTCTCCGGGATCAGAAGAAGCCTGCGGCGAGGCTGGATCTGGAGCACCTGCAGAAACTGGTCTCGGCCACCCGGCTTCCCCTTGTACTGCATGGTGGGTCCGGTATTACGAAGGAGTATCTTCTGCCCGCGTTCCAGGCGGGTGTGGCCAAGATGAACATTGGAACGGAGGTTCGTCAGGCCTACACGAAGGCTCTTCGCGAGACGGACAGCATCGAGAGGGCCCAGGATGAGGTGTACTCCCGGACGCGATACCTCCTGAAGGAGTACCTCGAGATCGCCGGTAGTCGTCGCCACTTCGAGGATGTTCTATGAGTCTGCTGGGCATCGACGTCGGAACGACCGGCTCAAAGGCCGTGGTATTCGCCCTGGACGGTACGATTCTGGGAACGGCCTACACGGAGTACGACATCTCCCGGCCGCAGGCGGGCTACGCCGAGCTGGACGCCCGGGGCATCTGGCCCCGGATCAAGGATGTCGTTGCCCGCGCCGTTGCCGCGGCGGGCCGTGCCGACCCCGTCCAGGCGCTCGCGGTCTCCTCCATGGGGGAGAATCTCGTGCCGGTCTCGAAGGACCGCCGCATTCTGGGGCCTTCGATCATGAACTTGGACGAGCGAGGAGAGGAGTTCGTCCCCTCGTTGGCGGTAGATTTCGACCCCTCGGAGCTGTACCGACTGACGGGCAATGCCCTTACGAACCAGTTCAGCATCACTAAGGTCATGTGGACGAAGAAGTACCGGCCCGAGCTCTACGAGAATACCGACTACTTCCTGGTCTGGAACAGCTTCGTCGCCTTCATGCTGGGCGGGGAGCCCCGGACGGACTACTCCCTCGCCAATCGCACGCTTCTCTTCGACGTGGACCGGGAAGACTGGTCGGCGGAGCTCCTGAAGGCATCCGGCCTGGAACGGGAGAAACTGCCGTCGGTGGCACCGGCGGGTACACCCATCGGAACCGTGGCGGATACCGTTGCGGAGGAGCTGGGACTCCCGCGGGAAGTTCCCATTGTCGTGGGGACTCACGATCAGTGCGCGGCCTCCCTGGGTTCCGGGGCAATCCGGAAGGGCACCGCCATGTGGGGGCTCGGGACCTTCCAGTGCATTGCTCCGGTCTACGCCGAGCGTAAGCCCGCGGAGGCCATGTTGGAGCGCGGGCTCAACACCGAGCACCACGCCGTCCCGGATCGATTCATCACGCTCATCTACAACATGGGCGGCTCCGTGGTGAAGTGGTATCGCAACACCTTTGCCGGCAGAGAGCATGAGGAGGCCCTCGCGGCCGGTGAGGACGTGTACCCCCGGCTCTTCGGGGAGCTTCCGAGTGAGCCGAGCAGCGTGCGGGTTCTTCCCCACTTCGCCCCCATGGGACCGCCGGACTTCATTGAGAGACCCGACGGCGCCTTCGTCGGTATGACCCTCGGAACGTCACGGGGCGAAATCCTCAAAGGGATTCTGGAAGGTAACATCTTCTCCCTGAAGATCAGTGTGGACGCCCTCGACGCAGTGAGCATTGCCGTTGATGAGTTTCGCACGACCGGCGGCGGCGCCAAGTCCAATGCCGGGCTGCAACTGTGCGCCGACATCATGGGCAGGCCGTGCGTCCGCCCGGAGGTCACCGAGGCCGGCGCCCTGGGCAGCGCCATCCTTGCCGGGGTGGGTGCCGGGGTCTTCTCCGGAGTCGATGAAGCCATCTCCCGGACCATCCGTCTCGGGCCGCGGTATGAGCCGAACCTGAAGATGCATGAGCGCTACATTGAGCCGTTCGAGGAGTACAAGCAGTTACGCCGCTTTGTG
>CAZUVX010000011.1:21855-37811 GCA_964623865.1 uncultured Spirochaetaceae bacterium
AGCACTCCCGCGAGTTCCTCATCGACCACGAGGAGGTTCGGGATCCCGGCGCGGAGGGCGACCCGGAGTGCTTCCGCCTTTTTTGGACCGCCGGCCGCAATCAGCCGCACCGGCACCTGCACGAAGGTGTCGAGGGGGCAGTGAATGAGGCGGTCGCTGACCTCGTTGGTGACGCGGTCTCCCTGGGCGTCCAGGAACACGAAGTTCGTCATGCAGCGCACACCGTCCCGTGCGAGGATTTGCCGGTCCGCAGCCGAAAGTACGCCGTGGCGAAACGCGGACGCATCCGGATCGATGGCACTCACGCTGAGGACGACCCCACGGAGATGGCGCCACTTCTCCGCGACGCTCTGGAAGTTGGAGTCCGAGAGCAGGGCATCCCGGGTTGCGCGGTCGTCGACAATGGCCGGGGTGTTCACCAGGAAGCTGTTTCCCCCCAGGCGTTCCGCGAGCCTGCGGGCAATGGTGTTAGGGTAGATCCCGGTCTCGATGGTTCCCATGCCTCCGAGAATCGGCACGGTGTCGACGGCGAGGCGGTTTACAGTCCGGATCTCGTCACCGACCGCCTTCAGCGTCTCTCCCCAGCTCACACCCAACAGGCCCTTCTGCGGCAAGTGCCGCACGAAGAGGGTCTCTACGGCACGAGCCATGCTTCGATACGTTGCCTGGACCTCGCCGAGGGTCGGTACGACAATGCAATCCCGCAGACCGTAGCGCTTCTCGATCTCTCGTTCCAGGCCGGGGTAGGTCTGCTCGGGACTGTGGATGCGGATCTCCACCAATCCACGCTCGCGAGCTCTCGTGATGGCGCGGGACACCGCCGCAATGCTCATGTTCATGCGCTCGGCAATCTCGCGCTGATTCAGGTCTTCGACGTAGTACAGGAGGGCAATCTTGCTAAGGGTGTAGCTCTCGTTGGGCACCGGCGCCTCATGGCTCAATGGAATAACCTACCGCAGATCGGCTGTATTCTGCCCGAGGCTCCGGCGCTGTGCAACAGGGTTCGATCCCCCGGGCGCCCGTGACTCCACCGCGTTCGGAGACACTGCCGGACCCTTCGCCTGACGGCCGTTCCGCGGAAGGGGTTGCACGGCCGCTCCCGCGGCTGAGGCGTGCAGCCGTCAGATTCCCGAGTAGAGGAGTCGCAGGTACTCGACTGTTGCGAAGCGCCGGAGTATCCGCGCCTGGGTGCCCGTCGGCCGGTTCTCCGGCCGAGGGAAACGACCACCGGAGGGTCCACCGGCGCTGCGTCGGTTCAGCGCATCCACGGCAGTGGTGAAGGCGGTGCGGAAGGCGGCGCCTCCGTATCGCGCCTGGACCGCAAGGTTGCCGCCGCTGTTTCGACGGGTGAAGAGGGCGGCGGCGGGGGCAACGAGTTCCCGGTTCAGCTCAGCGAGGTCACCGCGAAACGTCGCGTCCCGCAGGTCCGCAACCACGGTGTACTGCATTTGCGGCATGAGGTAGGAGAAGTCGATGGTGTAGCCCGACAGGAGCTCGGCCACCTGCGCCTCCAGTGCCTCGACAGCCTCTGCGGGAAGATGGGGCTTCACCGTCTCGAGTTGCTCGTCGTATCGGCTGCGCAAGTAGGGGCGAATATCCGACAGGGAGGGAGACGTGAAGGGGACCTCGAGGCGACGGTAGAACTCGGTGTGAAAACGGTCGAAAAGCTCCTCCGTTCCGGCAAGAACATCGAGGTAGCGCGCCAGCAGCGGCACCCCCGATGCGAGTCCCTCGAAGAATGCGTACCCGAAACCCTCCTGGACGGATGTGGAGAGCACCAGGTCGACGTTGGTCATGAGATCGATGAAAGAGACGCCCAGGGCATCCAGTTCTTCCCCCAGGCCGAAGGCGCCGGGGATGATGCCCCGTGCATAGGCGTCCTCGATCATCCGGGAGTACCGGCGCTCCTGGTCGGAGAGACCCGGGAGCGTCACCAGGAGATTCATGGGCCGCCCGGTTCGCTCCTCGAGAAGCCGTGCCAGAGTCGCCGCTTCCAGGACGTTCTTCCGGCGGATGCAGCGCACCGGGTAGAGCAGAAGGGCGCCTTCCGGATCGACGCCGGAATAGCGCTCGGCAAGGGTGGCCGCCGAGAGACGGGGTCGGCCGTGAGCGGCGTCCGTCGGCATCGACCTTACAGGATTCTGGAGGACCGAGACGTGTTCCGCCGGGATGCCGGCGTCGCGCAGCACGGAGGCGTCGCGGTGATTGAGAACCGCATAGTGGACGTTCGGCAGCACGGGGTAGGGATCCACGGAGATGTGTGCGGTGAGGTAGGAGAGATTCGCGTAGCGGCCGGCCTCCGGGAAGTCGTGAATCTCTAGGAGGCAGCGCTGGGTGGGGTGCGCGGCCAGGACCTCGACGAAGGCTTGAGTGACTGCGGGATTCTTGCCCAGGTGGTGGTTGTGGACCCACCACACTGCGTCCGGGAAGAGGTAGTGGTCGGCAAGGACGCCTTTGAGACGGGCGGTTGCAGCGGCCGCGTCGAAGCCGGCAATGTCCGCGGCGTAGCGTAGCTCGGGATGCACGGCCACCCGCAGCCGGTCGCGGTCCAGTTCCGGCACGGCCCCCGTTACCTGTTCCTGCAGCGAGTCCAGATTCTCCTCCGTCCCGGAAACGAGGGTCACTCTCTCAACGGTTCCGTCCTGCAGCAGCACGGTGACCGCATCGCGAACCACGCCGGTGACGCCTCCCGGGCGGAGGTGGTAGTGAAAGACCACGAGATGCATGAGCCAAGGGTAGCCTAGCCGGTGCAGTCAGGCAACGAGGCCGAAACGCCGCCGCCCCGGCAGAACGCTTGCGGCGTGCCGGGACTGGAGTACAATGAAGGCATGAATCCACGAATCCACCGCCTTCTCGCAGAGATCTACGGAGAGGACGCCGGCGCCGCCGCGGCGGGCCGTCTGAACGAGGTCATGCTCGGTCACGCATCTCGCATCCGTGAGCCCGCCCACGCTCCTCCATCGCAACCCGGGACGCTCCCGTTGACCCAAAGCGACTGCGTCATGATCACCTACGGAGACCAGTTCCACGGCTCCGAGGGTGCGCCGCTGCAGTACCTCCGGAAGTTCATGGAGCACCACCTCGAAGAGGTCGTCACCGGAGTGCACATTCTCCCCTTCAGCCCGTACTCCTCCGACGACGGCTTTTCGGTTATCGACTACCGGCAGGTGAATCCCGGCTTTGGAACCTGGGACGATGTCGAAGCGATTGCCGCCGAGTACCGTCTCATGGTTGATCTGGTTCTCAACCACTGCTCCGCGGAGAGCGAGTGGTTCCTGCGCTTCAAGCAGGGGGAGGAGCCCTACACGCGCTACTTCATTACGGTGCCGCCGGACACGGACGTCTCCATGGTGGTTCGGCCCCGGGCGCACCCGCTCCTGACGCCCGTTGAAACCGCCGAGGGTACGAAGCACGTCTGGACCACCTTCAGCGCCGACCAGGTGGATCTGAACTTCGCCGACCCCGTGGTGCTCCTGGAAATGGTGGATATCCTCCTCGGCTACGTGGAGCGGGGCATGCAGATCGTCCGGCTGGACGCGATCGCCTACCTCTGGAAGGAGCTCGGGCACCCCTCCCTCCACCATCCGAAGACCCACAAGGTCGTGCAGCTCTTCCGGGCGGTACTGGAAGAGCTTGCGCCGTGGGTCGTCATAATCACTGAGACGAACGTCCCCCACGAGGAGAACCTGAGCTATTTCGGCGACGGCACGAATGAGGCGCACATGGTGTACAATTTCTCGTTGCCGCCGCTGACTCTGGACGCCATGCTCCGGGAGGATACGCGTCACCTCCAACGGTGGGCGCAGGCACTGCCTGAGCCGTCGGCAGGGACCACGTTCTTCAATTTCCTGGCCTCTCACGACGGAATCGGTCTGCTCCCGGCCCAGGGCATTCTCACCGAGGAGGAGATCGATGCCATGATAGCCGCAGTGCAGGAGCGGGGCGGCCTCATTTCCTACAAGGCAACTCCCGAGGGTGAGATCCCCTACGAGATGAACATCAACTACCTCTCGGCGGTGACCGACCCGGCGCTGCCGGAGGAGCAGCGGGCGCGGATGTTCCTGGCAAGCCAGGCGATCATGCTCGTCCTCGCCGGCGTGCCGGGCATCTACGTGCACAGTCTGATCGGTTCGGAAAACTGGAAGGAGGGTGTGGCTCA
This sequence comes from uncultured Spirochaetaceae bacterium, assembly GCA_964623865.1. GTDB lineage: Bacteria > Spirochaetota > Spirochaetia > DSM-27196 > PWMO01 > CAYFQV01. The sequence continues at coordinate 26,015 of CAZUVX010000011.1, forward strand.
GACCGGCCATAACCGCACCATCAATCGGGAGAAGCTCGACTACGACACCGTGGTCGACGAGCTCCTTCAGGACGAAGGGCTGCGCAACCATGTCTTCGAAGGGTACCGGCGCATGCTTGCCGCCCGAATCGGCGAAGCCGCCTTCGATCCCGCCTCGCCGCAGCGCATCGTCGAGACGCCGCACCAGCTCTTGTGCGTCATCCGGGGCGGCCCGGTGGAAGACGCCTCCGCACCCGACGGCGCGGAACCCCGCCCCGCCACCGTCCGGAGCCCGGCACCCGGCCCGGTCATATGCTTGATCAACGTCTCCGGAGATGCGGTGGAGGTTCAGCTGGACCTTGGACAGGCCGGTGTCGGCGATACGAAGAGCTTCGCCGATCTCATATCCGGGGACACCTTCTACCCCCACTGGGACGGCCCGACCCGAATCTCCTTTGAGGTGGATGCCTACGAGGTGATGTGGCTCAAGCCGGTGTAACGCGCTGCCGGGCGTGGTGGAGACGGCACGGAATGCTCTCCCCGCCTGGAGCCCGGCGTCCGCCGGCCGGGCGCTCTTAAGCCTTCGTGAAGGACTCTTTGCAACCCTCGGCGTTCTCATCTCCAAAGAGGTTCTGCATGACGGTGCGAAGCTGCGTGTCCACGATGCGGTACGAGAAGTATCGGCAGCCGAGCTGGTAGTTGTGGTCGACCATCTGCTGCACGCGCGCGGGGTTCTCCAGGAGGTGCCCGACATACTCCACCGTCTCGGAGGAGACGAAGTTGTCGATCTCAATGACGTCGAAGCCTTTCGGCTTAATGTCGTGGGAGTAGATGGAGTAGTTGTTCACCAGGATGGGCTTGCGGAAGTAGATCGCTTCCAGGAAGGCGTTGCCGAAGCCCTCCACCCAGGAGGGGTAGGTGACCAGGTCCGCGTGGGGGTAGATGTCGTCCAGACTGTAGATCTTGCGGCCGTCCTCGGTGGTGCCGCGGCGCTCACCAATGACATCCGCACCAAAGAGGGCGCGGACCCCTAACATCTCCGCGAACTCCTTTACCCGATTCTGGTACTCGTAGCCCTCGTCTCCCGACGCGTGGGAGATGACCAGCACCGCCTTGCGCTTGAGCCGAGCCACGAGCTCAATGGCGTGCTCGATCCCCTTCCGTTGTACGACGCGAGTCGGCTGCAGGAACAGGAGCTCGTCGTCGTCGACGCCGAGGGCGCGTCGCACGTCGGCGTTGTAATCATCGATCCCTTCAGGCTCTTGCTCGAACTCCATGACGTTGGGCACCAGGATGGAGGCGATCCCCGTGCGCAGGGCGAGCTGATTCTGGCCGCTGGTGTTAATGACCACGTGGGCAATGCTGTTGAGGTGCGGTGGGTAGCAGGAATTCAAGATGTCCCAGACGCAGTTCGTCAGGAATCGCTTGCGCTCCCAGAAGAAGTCGTGGTGGTGTGCAATGGTCTTGATGCCGGTCTCCGCAATTACTTCGGTCAGGGCCATGGCGAATGGAATGTTCAGCGGAATGGTCAGGGAGTTCTCTGCTATCAGTAGTTCGATGCCAAAGGTCTCGATGAAGCGGTAGATCTCCGTCTTGAGCTTCTGCCGATAGGTGTGCAGGTCGGCCGTGAGTTGCCTGGGCCGATGCGGCAGGGAGAAACACTGATCGTGGAGTGCGCGGATCTCCGGGTGCTTGAAGTGCGAGAGCTCCACGAGCATGGAACGTTCCGGCGGGGTGTCGAGCTCCCCGCCCAGGTAGTAGCACTCATGGCCCCGGGACTCCAGAACCTCCGCCCACTTGATGGTCTCCAGGGAGACCCCGTCGGTACCGGCAAAGCGAAAGGACACGAAGCCGATCTTCTTCTTCATGGGTTGATTGTACGGCGAGATGCGCGGCGGTCAAGTGCAATGAGGGATCGCTCCCGCCGTCCCTCACTTCACCAGCTTCGAAACCGCCTTGAAGGTGTCGCTCCGGGAGTAGCGGGTCAGCTCGAAGAGAACCGACTCCGTTGTAGTCAACACGACGCCCTGGGACTCCATCCTGCGCAGCGCCACATCCTGGTCAAGGGCCTTCCTGGACGACACGGCGTCGGTGACGACGACCGGCGTGTACCCCCCTGCAAGCAGGTCCATGGCGGTCTGGAGCACGCAGACATGCGTCTCGATCCCCGCAATGATCACGACGGTTCGGCTTGACTCCTCGATGCGGCGAAGGATGGCCGGTTCATCGCAGCAGCTGAAGGCGGTCTTCTCAAACGCGTCCCAGGAACCCACAGTCTCCTCTAGGACTGAGCGAACCGGCTCAATGGTCTCTCCGAGACCCTTTCGGTACTGCTCGGTGACGACAATCGGCACGTTGAGGATGCCCAGGCCGCGGATGAGGGTCTGCAGGTTCTCCGTGAGGGCCGCGCCGTCGCGCATGACCGGAAAGAGCCGCTCCTGAACATCCACAATGAGGCCCACCGCGTGCTGTTGCATCAATCTCATCGTGCACCCCTTCGATCGCCCCGGTTGCGGCCGTTGACGTTGTACCACAGGGAGTCCGGCGGGGCCGGACGGCACGCCGTCGGGAGAGACCCCGCCCGGCTCGGATTCTCCGGCCTCGGTAGGTCCCCTCGCGGGCCCTTCCACTGAAGCGAGCCCGCCGAAGGGACACTCGGAAGAAGCTAGACGCCGACGGCGCTACGCGTTGACCGCCTCATGCGCCTTAGGCGCCTTCTTTTGGTGACGGTCGAGGATGTGCTGCAAGGTGAGGCCGGCGAAGTAGGAGACAATGTACTCCGACGCGTCCTGCCACACGTCGGTTACGACGCAGTCCTCACGGCGGTCGCAGTCTTCGTCATCCGCAGTGCACGGCGTCAACTCAATGCCTTCACCAACCGCCTCGAAGATGTCCTTGGCCGTGATGTCGGACGGAATCTGGTTGAGCATGAAGCCGCCCCCCGGGCCGCGGACGGACCGAATGATGTCGGCCTTCTTCAGGCGAAAGAAGATCTGCTCCAGGAACTCCGGAGAGAGATCCTCCTCTTCGGCGATCCGCTTGATCGGAACCGGGCGATCGCCTTCGTGGAGGGCCAGCTTGGTGAGCGCCCTCAGTGCATAGCGGCCCTTTGTTGTTACTCTCATGACAATACCTCTATTTACGTGACTCCAAGATGCGATGTCTTACTGGTTAACTCGCTCCACATAATCTCCCGATTCAGTGTTGACGAGTATCTTCTCCCCTTCCTTTATGAAGATGGGGACCTTTACCTGTAATCCTGTCTCTACCGTAACGGTCTTCGTGGCGCCGGTCACCGTGTCGCCCTTCACCGCTTCGGGAGCTTCGGTGACCGTGTATACCATCTTGTACGGAATGCTTATGTCGATGGGCTCGGTGTCCCACATGAGGATCTCGTAGGTGTCTCCTTCGCGCATGTACTGTCCCTTGTCGCGAAGGCCCTCTTCATGCACGGTGAACTGGTCGTAGGTATCCGTGTCCATGAAGTGATAGTCGCTGCCGTCTCCGTAGAGAAACTGCGCCGGCCGCTCGAAGACCTCGGCCTCCTCAATCTGCTCGTGAGACTTGACCGTCTCTCTCAACACCTGCCCTGTGCGCAGATTCTTGAGCTTCAGGCGTACGAAGGCGGAACCCTTACCGGGGTTAACGAACTCGCGTTCTGCGACCACGTGGGGCGCATCCTTTATGATCAGGTGCATACCCTTCTCGATCTGTCCAGCTTTGACCATTCTCGGTATTCCTCAGCGTATGGGTTTACTATACCACGAGACGTGCCGGAAACGCCATCACCTCTTCTATCTCCTCCGCCCCGACCAGCGCCATGAGGAGACGATCCATGCCTACCGCCACGCCGGAGATCGGCTCCTGCACCCCTTCAAAGAGTGATGGATACCCGGGATCGACGGGATGAACAATGAAACTGGTTTGCTTCCTGGCACGTTCCGATTGGAAGAACGTCGCGACCTCCTCCGGCCGCGTCTCTTCCGTATAACAGTTTGCCACTTCGAGACCGCAAAGGTAAAGCTCCCAGCGCTCGCTCCACGGGGAATTCTCGCGCCGCTTTGCCAGTGTGGCCACCTCGGCGGGGTAATCGCGCACCAGCACGGCGCCGTCCCGGGATAACGCCGGCTCAACGCGGTGGACGAACAGATGATTGAAGATGCTTTCGAAGCTCTCCTCGGGGTCGGGGGAGAGGTCCGCGGCCCGCGCCGCCTTTGCAAGGGTCTCCCGGTTCGACGCCCAGCCGCCCGGAGCTCCCGCATGACGCTGCATGAGCTCGTCTACGCTGTGCCGTCTGAAGGGAGGACGCAGCGCTTCCAACCCCTCCCTCCCGGGCCTCCCTCTCTCCTGTCGGTACGCCGCTGCCTCGTCGCTCAAAGACTCCAGCAGATGGGTCAGGAGGAGCCGGGTCACCGCCGCAGAGTCCAGGTAGTCGGCGCCTCGCGTATAGAACTCCAGCATGGTGAACTCCGGGTTGTGAAGCCGACCAATCGACTCCGCGTTCCGAAACGCCCGGGAGAGGCAGAACAGTGACGGCCATCCAGCGGCAAGAAGCCGCTTCAGATAGACCTCCGGGGACGGAGTCAGATAGAGGGGACGACGTTCCGGGGGGTCTTCGTAGGGAGCTAGGTAGTGCGTCTCGAAGACCTCGAGATGGGGCTCCGGGATCAAGGACTCCGCCAGGACGGGGACATCGACCTCAAGGTATTCTCTGTCGGTGAAGAAGCGCCGTGTCTCCTCAAAGAGGCGTGATCGCAGTCGTTGACCCGTCGGGGTGATTCCCATTGCGAAGTGAGGGTACACCACAGCGTGCGGGGAAGACCAGAAGGAGCCCGCCCGGCGCCCCCGCACGGCACCCCCGGCCCGGCACCGCCCCCGGCCCGGCACGCGGCCCCGCCCACGCGGCGCCGCCCCACTCGACGTCGCCCCGGCCCCGCCCGGCCCGGTGTCGGCCGCCATGCAGAGGACCCTCCACGCGTGCAGGTCGGCATGTACCATTCCGGGCAAGGTCCGGTACACTTGCGCCATGATCTACGACTTCGACGCTTGCATCGACCGCCGCGGTACCCACGCAGTCAAATGGGACTACGAACCCGTGGCTCGCGCCCGGGAGCGGAATCCCGATCTTCTGCCCATGTGGGTTGCGGATATGGACCTCCCCTCTCCGGAGCCGGTGGTTCGGGCACTCCGCGAGCGCGCCGCGCATCCGGTGTACGGCTACACCCTCGTACCGGAGAGTCTGCTCGATGCGTTCATCGAGTGGCACCGTCGCCGGCACGGCACGCCCATCGGCCGTGACGAGATCATCAGTGTGACCGGCGTCATGCCCGCCGTCGAAGCGGCAATTGCCACCTTCACCGAGCCCGGCGACGGCGTGGTGATCCAGACACCGGTGTACTTTCCCTTCTACGACGCCGTCGCGAAACAGGGGCGAACCATTGTACGCAACCCCCTGCGGGAGGTAGATGGACGCTATACGGTGGACATGGACAACCTGCGCAAATGCTTCCGAGAGGGTGCCCGAATGCTCCTGCTCTGTTCGCCGCACAACCCCGTCGGCCGAGTGTGGGCTCGCCCGGAGCTCGAAGAGATGGCTCGGATCTGCGCAGAGGAGGGCGCCTTCGTTGTTTCCGACGAGATCCACTGCGATGTCCTGCTCCACGGAAGTACCTTTACCTCCGTGTTGAGCCTTGGAGAGGAGGTGCGGGCGAACAGCCTCGTCACCACATCGCCGAGCAAGAGCTTCAACATTGCCGGGAGCTCATGCGCCCAGGCAGTTCTGCCGGATCCGGATCAGCGAAAGCGCTTCAAGCGCTCGGTCATGGCGCGGGGGATCTGGATGCCGAACCTCTTCGGCGTCGCCGCGACCGAGGCGGCGTATGCAGAAGGAGCGGAGTGGCTGGACCAGCTCCTTCCCTATCTCACGGAAACCGATGAGATGGTTCGTCGCGACCTTGCAGTGCTCGCGCCGAAGGTGCGGGTCACTCCTCTGGAGGGAACCTACATTGCGTGGCTCGACTTCCGGGAGGTTCTCGCCGAGAAGGGGAAGGACCACGGCGATCTCCGAGGGGCAATCGAGGCCGCCGGGGTCTGGCCCTCGGACGGCAAGCTCTTCGGCGAAGAGGGCATTGGGTTCCAGCGTCTCAACATTGCGGCGCCACGAGCCACCGTCCGCGAGGCGGCCCGGCGGATCGCGGCGGCGCTGGACGCCCTCTAAGGGACCCGTCCTTTGTGGCGGGGTCCGTCCGCGCGCCGTGTCCCGCGCCCGCGCCGCCGTGGACGCTCTCTTAGGCGTGGGCGTATACTAGCCCCCACTATGACGGTCGTACTCGGTGCCCTCGACGGCGAGATCAGAGAGCTTGTGGAGGCCGTAGCGGACCGGCGTGAGGAGACGTGGCATGGCCACGTCTTCCACATCGGCACCGTGGCGGAATCTCCGGTAGTGGTTGCCAGGAGCGGCGTGGGAAAAGCCTACAGCGCCGCGGTGGCGCAGCACCTGATTGATCGATATCAGCCGGAGCGGGTGATCTTCACCGGCGTTGCCGGCGCACTGAACCCGGCGTACGACATCGGCGACATTGTGGTTGCCAGGGACTGCATGCAGTACGACCTGGATGCCACCGCCGTCGGTTTTGCCCGCGGGGAGGTGCCGTACACGGGACTGCGGGAGCTCGCCTGCGACCCGGCGCTGGTGCGGATTGTCTCCTCCCTTCCCACGGAGACGGAAGGCGTTCACGTTGGGCGCATTCTCACGGGGGATCGCTTCGTCACGACCGCGGACGAGGAGGAGTACGCCTTCCTTCGTGAGGAGCTCTTCGGCGACGCCGTCGAGATGGAGGGCGCGGCGGTCGGCCTGGTCGCAACGGTCAACGAGGTCCCCTTCGTGGTGGTCCGCACCATCTCGGATCGCGCGGACAGGGAGACGGGGAAGCGCTTCGCAAAGGTGCTTCCCATGGTGGCGCGGCACGCCCGCACGGTTGTACGCCACCTTCTGGAGAATACCTGACGCTGCCCGGCGCGCCTGCAAGGATAGATACATATGCACGGTTTCACGGTTCAGTCATCAACGGAGCTTCCGGAGTATCACGGCACCGGGACCCTTCTGCGGCATGAGCAGAGCGGTGCCCAGGTCTACCACCTGCACAACGACGATCCGGAGAACATGTTCTCCTTCGCCTTTCTGACGCCGCCGCCGGACTCGACCGGGGTGGCGCACATCCTGGAGCACACCGTCCTGTCCGGGTCCCGGAACTACCCTCTGAAGGACCCCTTCCTGCACCTCATGAAGGGAAGCATGAACACCTTCCTCAATGCTCTGACCTTTCCGGACAAGACGGTGTATCCGGCAAGCAGCCCCGTCGCCAGGGATCTTTTCAACATCATGGAAGTCTACGGGGATGCCGTCTTCTTTCCCCTTCTGAAGCGGGAGCTCTTCCAACAGGAGGGTCACCGCCTGCAGTTCATGGCGGACGGCACCCTGGAGCGTACCGGGGTCGTCCTGAATGAGATGAAGGGCGCCCGGTCCACCCACGACGCCGTGGCCGGCGACTGGGCGATCCGCTCCCTTCTGCCTGACACCCCGTACGGTTACGACTCAGGCGGTGACCCCGCCGAGATTCCGCATCTCACCTACGAGGAGTTCGTCGAGTTCCACCGCCGGTACTACCATCCGTCGAACTGCCGGATCTTCCTCTACGGCAACATTGCAACCGAGCGCTACCTGGAGCTGTTGGACGAGCGCTTTCTCTCGCACTTCCATACCCAGGAGCGCCCCGCGCCCATACCGGAGCAGCCGCGTTGGGAGAGCCCGCGGGAGCTGGAGCGCACCTTTCCCCTGGACGCAAGCGAGGACGATGTGGGCCAGTCATCTGTGACGCTGAACTGGCTCCTCTTTCCGGTTACCGATCCGGTTCGGCTCAAAGCGCTGGAAGTTCTCGGGGAAGTGCTCTTGGGCCACTCGGGATCCCCGCTGCAGAAGCTCATCTCCGAGTCGAATCTGGGAGAGGACCTCTCCAGCCCCAGCGGGATCGAGACGGACCTGCGTGAGGCGATCTTTGCCGTGGGGATGCGAGGCACCGACCCCGAGAAGAAGGGCGCAATCATCGATCTCATTGAAGGAGAGCTCCGGCGCCTGGTCGACGAAGGCCTTGACGATGAGCTCGTGACCGGCGCCATACGGACCGTCGAGTTCCGCAACCGTGAGATTCGCAGCGGCCCAACCGGGATCCGCCTGGCCGGCCGCCTCTACCGTGGCTGGCTCCACGATGCGCCCCCGGAGACCACCCTGGAGTTCCGCCGTCCCTTCGACGCGCTCAAGCAGGAGCTCGAGGAGAACCCCAATTACTTTGAGTCGATGATCACGGACCATCTCCTCAATAACCCCCACCGCTCCACTCTGGTCGTTCGCCCGGACAAGGAGCAGCTCGAGCGGGAGCGCCGGGAAGCGGAGCGCGACCTCGCCGCGGTCTCGGCTGCGCTCCCGGAGGATGAGGGCGTCCGCATTTCCGAGGAGCAGCGCGCCCTGGAGGAGTTACAGGCGCAGCCCGACCGCCCCGAGGACATCGAACGTCTGCCGACACTCACCAAGGAGGACGCGCCGCGGGAGGTTCCCCGGATCCCCGTGGAACGCATGCGAACCAGCGACGGCGTCGAGGTGTTGCGGCACGGAGTCTTCACGAACGGCGTCGTATACGTCGACCTCGCATTCTCCCTGGACGGCATCTCGGAGGAGCTGCTTCCCTACATTCCCCTGTTTACCACCGCCGTCACGGAGACCGGTCTCTCCGACACGAGCTACGACGCGATCTCCAACGAGATCGCCCTCAAGATGGGCGGTCTCAACGTGTCGGCCGAAGTCTCCCGCATCAAGGCTTCCGGGGATCGTGCGAAGGGCGGGCCCCCCGCCGACACGCCCCACGCCTATCTCCACGTTCGCATGAAGTGCCTCAGGGAGTCCCTCGACGAGGCGTTGGAGCTCATGCTCCGCATCCTCACCGACGCGAACTTCGGTAACTCCGAGCGTCTTGCCACGCTGGTGCAGGAGACGCGGAACGACTACCGCGCCGCCATCATCCCCGGAGGCCACAACTTTGCCGCCCTCCGGGCGGCCCGTGGCGTCTCCGGCACCGCCCGGGTGGAGGACTCCTGGCGCGGCCTCTCCCAGTACTTCTTCCTGCGCAACCTCGCGGACGGAAGCGGTGAAGACGCCGAGGCGGCGCGGGCGGACGCCCCGGGTGAGGCGGTATCACCACCGGGGGGCGGGATGGACCCCGGCGGCGAAGGCGGCCCCGGCCGCGGCCTGGACTCCCTGAGTGATGTGTTCTACGCCCTCCGGGACAGCTTCGTGGTCCGCAGCCGACTGATCGCGGCGGTCACCTGCGATCCCGAGGCGGGTCCACACGTCGCGGAACGACTGGAGCACGCGCTGGCCAGGCTTCCCATGGGCGCCGGTCTGGACGAGTACCGGGGGCTGCCCGTCGGGCGGTCGGAGGTGCCCCGGCATGAGTCGCTGATCGTGAGCTCCGCGGTGAACTACGTCGCGGTGGCGCTGCAGGGTACCGCGTACGGCACGGCGGAGTACGCCGCGGAAGCGGCACTCGCCCACATCCTGCGGACCGGCCGCCTCTGGGAGCTCATTCGCATGAAGGGAGGCGCCTACGGTGCCTTTGCGACGACCCGTGGACTGGAGGAACTCTTCAGCTTCGTGTCCTATCGTGATCCCCACGTGTTGCCGACAATACAGGCGTACGGGCAAGCTGTGGACGAGCTTGTCGACAGTGCTCCGGACGAACGCACCGTGGAGCTCGCGGTGATCTCGCTGATCGGGCGGGAGCAGCGACCGCTCTCGCCGGGGGAGCAGAACTCCTACGCTCTGCGGTGGCACCTCCTGGGCCTCACTCCTGAGATGCGTCAGGCCCACCGCGACTACACCCTGGGGCTCGGGCCCGAAGCGGTGCAGCAGGCGGCGCGGCGTATCAGGGAGCGCCTGGAGGGCGCCTACGTTGCCGTGGTGGGCGGCAGGGCCGCCATTGAGAGCGCGGCGGAAGCCGTTCCGGGATTCACGGAGCACGTCATAGAGGTTCCCGTCTGAGGAGGGGAGAAGTGAAACGCATTCCAGCAATCCTCGTCGTGTGCGCGCTGATAGCTGCGGGCGCGCTCGCTCAGGACGACGGCAGGGACTCGGGGACGCCCGGCGCCTCCGACACGACCGCCGATGACACCGCCGTCGCAGTGGAGGCCGGCGATCCCGCCCTGGTGGCTCTGGGTGCCGTGGGCATGTCGAACCTCTACTTCGGCTACGTGGGGCTCGCCGGCGTCGCCGACGGCTACGCATCCGGCGCGTACGCCGCCGAGACCGCGACCTCTCTGGCGGAGGAGTCCATTGCCTTCCACCGAACAGCCCGGGAAGCGCTGCAGAATCTCCTGGACAGCGGCAGTGTCGCCGAGGAGGAGCGCCCCATTCTCCAGGAGATGATCCGCGCCCACGACCTCCTGATCGGCGAGGCGCGGGGGCTGGCTTCCTTCGTCTCCTCCCCCGGCGACAGCGAGGACTTCCGGCGCTACCGGGATGAGGCGTGGCAGGTGATTTCCGGCCTTCTGGCCGGAGAGGAGACCGACGCCCCGCCGGCGGGTGACGCCGGGGAGTAACCGGTGGGGCGCCGGCGCCCGTCCCGGCGTTAGAGCACCTGGATGCGCTCCTGGAGTTTCCGAATGGTGATCGGCGCGGACCCTTCGAAGTGGTTGTTTATGTTGACAACGACGTCGTGACCGTCCGCCACGACCGCGCTGATGATCCCGGCCACGTTGTCGAGGGTTTCGTCCATTGGTTGAACAATCCGGTCCCACTTCTTCTTCGTACGCTTCTCAATGCCCTGCCGATCCGGCCCCATGAGTCGAATGATCACGGGGCTTCGTAACCACGGGCGCGCCTTTTCAAAGGTCTCCTTCACCGGGGGGAGATAGTACCCGTCCACCAGCACGGTTGAGATCCCATGTCGTGCGTGGAACTCGAAGAGCTCCCTGCGCAGGTACTTTGGGTTCCTCGTCTCCACCGCGTAGGCCCATCTCCGCGGCAGCGCCTCGGCGAAGGGCTCCATGGTCTGAATAAACGCCGCGAGGTCCCGCATCTTCTCCTTGTTCAGGTACTCGAACTGGAACATGACCGCGGCGGTCTGCGTTCGCATCGGCTCAATGTATGACAGGAAATCCTCCAACAGCGGCAGAGACAGGAAGTAGGGATTCGGCGTGCCGCCGTGCTTCGGATCGCGCTTGTAGAAGTGCGTCAGGGTCACGCTGTTCGGCGCCTTGATGGTGAAGGCAAAGTCCTCCGGCACGGCCTGGAGGTAGCGGGCCACGTCGTCGAGCTTGGGCAGGCCGATGGTGTCCGGTCCGAAGAGCGACCAGAACCACTGGTCGATCTCGACGGTATCGAAGTGCTCTGCGTATTCAGATAGATAGTCGATGCCCTCAGGGGCGCTGTAGACGAGCCCCTCCCAACTGGGAAACTTCCAACTGCACGCCCCAATGCGAACCCTCGCCACGGCGCCCTCCTTGCGCGCGCCCGCGCCCCCGCGCCTGCGCTGCCGAAAGGGTACTCCTGGACGGCGTGGGGCTCAAGGGTCGGCCGCGGGGCCGGCGTGCGCCGGCCCCGAAGGTCGTTTCAGAGGTCCTTGCGATCAGTCGCCCACGTACTCGAAGGCGCCGATGTCGATCATGGTGTCCGCGCCGCCGTCCTCAACCGCCCCTGAAGGTTGTCGCTCGTTGCCGTTGAAGTCGTCGGTGACATATCCGAGCTCCGGGGTGTTGGCCATGAGACCCT
>CAZUVX010000011.1:37911-49828 GCA_964623865.1 uncultured Spirochaetaceae bacterium
CCGTCATCCGTGATGTCGAAGGTCACAGGATTCGGGAAATACCACAGATTGTTCGTAAGGCGGATACTCGATCCGGTATGGCTCGCCCACAGTCCGGCCGCATCTGCTGTGTAGCTATCACCGGTGTCGTCGTTGTCCACCTGAAGAATGACGGTGTTGTTCGTCACGGTGAAGCTGGAGTATTGCTCCGGCTCGAAGGCGTGGATGGGGCCGTCCACGTTGTAGAGGAGTACCTGGTTGTTCTTCGCCGTCAACTCTGTTCCGGCAGCCCCGCCATGGATCCCGCGAACAAAGACCGGGTTGCCGGCGTCCACATCGGCTTTGGGTGTCAGGACCTGCAGGGTATTCCGATTCAGGACGACGTCTGCGGCGCCGGGGGACACGACGGTCGGACCGCCGAAGTAGCCGTCCGGATCGACTTCAAAGTCGCTTTCGTTGAGGTTCTCGACGGTTCCGCCGTCAATCAGGTTGTCCACGATCGTTGCGGAGAACGGTCCGTGGAGTGAGACGCCCGTTGAGCCGCCATAGGCGTTCTCCGTGCGCGCTACCACGCCCCCGTCAACGTGGTTGCCGGTTATCCGGACGTACGCCGTCGGATCGTCGGTGCCGAGATCGATCCCGCGGGTATCCGTGTACACGTCGCCGCGCGGATCTAGAACCTCTCCGGCGGTGATGGTCCCATTGTTCTGGATCTCCACGGCGCCGGAGAAGTCCCAGCCGCCGATGCCGGTGGCCATGCTGCGACCGAGGCCGCCGCTGATGGTCGTGTTTTCCGCAATCACGGCGTTGGCACGCTCCGCAATGAAAATGCCGAAGGTGCGGTCGGGTCGCCTGGAGGGATCGGTGTCGACCGGGTCTCCCGTCGGACCGGAGATCTCACTGTTCTCGACAATGCGGACGGCACCTGAAATCGACCGCACAATGATGCCCGCGGATTGGGAGTCCGTCACGTCCGCACCGGCCAGGGGACCGCCCCTGATGACATCGTTCCCAAGGATGCTCGCTGTAGACACGCCGCCGACCAGAATGCCCGCCGACTCGAGATCACTCGCCCCGCCGCGAACGCTCGAGTTCTCGATCGTTGCGGAGGCGTTCTGGTAGAGCTCAATGCCGTAAGACGCGTCATTCGCGGATGCGCCGGATTCAACGGTGCTCTCTTCCAGCAGGAATACCTGCCCGCCGTCCTCGGCGAGGATTCCGATGTTTCGTTCGGCGGAGGACGCCATGGTGATGCTCGAGTTGTAGAGCTCCGCCATGGAGTTCTCGGTCACGTGAATTCCGAGGGCACCGGAGTCATGCCCGGCGTAGCCGACCACCAACTCGGTGTTGTTCAGCTTCACGTAGGAGCCGTGCATGGGGTGGATTCCGTTCGCATGGTCCTGGGTGTCCGGCACCTGGAGGTAGGAGTCGATGACCTCGACGCTGCTCCCGTGGAAAATGCCGAGCGCCTCGAACTGGAAGAAGTCCTCCTCCGGCGGGTCCACAGATACGCCGTTGATCCAGGCGTTGCTGCCGTAGATGTTGAAGCCGCGGCTGTAGCCTTCGGTCGTCGGGTCGGGGCGGAGGGTGACGTCCTGGACCAGAGCGCCGGACACCGCTCCAATAGTAATGACGTCCGCCGCCCCGGTAATGATCGTCTCGTAGGATTGCGCGTCCTGCTGGTCCCAGTTGGATGCGTTGTACCCGCCGGTGATTCCGACCGGAGACCCCAGTGGGAGGCTGTCGCCGCCGAGATCGTAGGTTCCGCCGGCGACCTTGATGCTCGTGAGGCCGTGGAGCTTCGCCAGGCGCAGCGCCTTGTGCAGGCTCGCGACCGGGGCGTCGCCCGTTAGACCGTTGTTGCTGTCGTTCCCACCGGCAGTGACGTAGATTGCGTCGGAGACGGCGAGCTCCAGCTCACCCACGGGGTACTCACCGCCGTCGGGTGCGCTCACTTCCCGGGTGATCGGGACGTATCCAGGCGCCGCGATCTCGAGAACGTAATCCCCCGGAGCCAGGCCCGCAACGGTAAAGGTGCCGTCGCTCGCCGGTTGCTCGGTTATGCCGCGCTCCACGACGCTGATGCCCGCCATGGTGACGGCATCATCGGCATTCTCCATGGAGATAGTCCCCGTGATAGTCAGGGTGGCGTCGACTCCGAAGGGACCCTGGCAGCCCACAGTGATCAACAGCGCCGCCAGGATACTACCGACAATCCACAGACTTCGCACGCGCATGGTGCCTCCTTGATTTCACGGTCCGATTTCAGTTCTAGGAAGAGAGCCTACTCGATTGTTGCGGGACTGCACACTCCGAAAATCTACGTGTTTTCCGGGGGAGATACACCCTGGCTGGGCTGACCGTGTCGGCGGAGCGTTCGCGCTGTTTGACGCACCTTCGCGCTTGGGCTATACATTGGAAGCGATGAAGGTCGTCATTGTAGGAGCCGGCGCCGTCGGATTTCAGTTGGCACGACAACTCATTGCAGAGAATCGAGATGTCGTGCTCGTTGAGAAGGATGTCGGCAAGGCTGAGTACGCCGCCAACCGACTGGACTGCATGGTCATCCAGGACCTGGGCAATAATCTGGACGTCCTGCGCCGCGCCGGCACGGAGACCGCGGACTTCTTCCTGAGCGTCACCGACTCGGACGAGATGAACCTCATTGCCTGCGGCATCGCCGCGAGCGAGTTCGACCGGCCCTATCGCATTGCCCGGGTGCGCAACATCGACTACACCCGGACGCGCATTTCCGAGAAGAGCTTTCTCGGCATCGATCATATTGTCAATCCGGAGATCGAGGCGGCCAACGCCATCCTTCGCAGCATTGAGCGCGGCGCCATGAGCGACGTCATGCTCTTCGAGCAGGGCAATGTGCAGATGCGGAACATCACGGTGAACCGCGGATCCTACTTCCTGGGAAAGACCTTGCAGCAGGCGAGCATGGAGGCCGACTTCGACTTCCTGGTCGCCGCGGTTCTTCGGGAGAACGACTACATCATCCCCTCGGGCGACACCGTCATCCACGAAGGCGATGTCCTGTACATAGTGGCGAACGAGACGAGCTTCGAGCGCCTCTTCGAACGCCTGGGCAAAGAGAAGCGCGCCCTCCGAAAGATCATCCTGGTTGGGGGCGGGCGCGTCGGCGGCCTGGTGCTCCGGGGAATCCTGGAGAGTCAGAAGAATCCGCCCAAGGCCGGGGTGCGGCGCCTGCTGCATCGCCTCTCGGCAGGAACCAGGCAGAGCATCAAAGTCGTCGAGCGGGATTACCAGAAGGCCAAGCAGCTCTCCGATCAGTTCCCGGAGGCGCTGGTGATCAACGCCGACATCTCCGACGAGGGCATCTTCGAGGAGGAGCACTTCGCGAACTCCGACCTGGTCATTGCCACGACGGAGAACCAGGAGCTCAACATTGTCACGGCCGTGTACGCCAAGACCCTCGGCATCAAGCGGAGCGTCGTCCTGGTGAACAAGGCCACCTACACGAAGATTGCATCCAATCTGGATATCGATGTTGCCGTCAGCCTGAAGTCCGCCGTGGTCAGCTCCATCCTGAAGCTCATCCGGCGGGGGCGCATCAAGAGCCTCCACAGCATATCCGACGGGAAGCTCGAGGTCCTGGAGTTCGCGGTGGATGCCAATAGCCGCGCCTCGGACAAGAGCATTCGCGAGTTAAAGCTGCCTGGGAACTCTCTCGTGGTGTCGCTTGCCCGGGACGGCAAGAACATCATTCCCCGGGGAGACGACCGCATTGAGGCGGATGATCACGTTGTCGTCATTGTGAAGAAGGACTTCGTGGATCGCGTCCAGGACTACTTCAGCGTGGCTTAATGAACTTCAAGCTCGTTTTTCGGATCATCGCCATCCTTGTGCTCATGCTCTGCGGCGTGCTCCTGGCGCCGATTATGGTGGCGCTGGTGTACGGGGAGAATCACCTCTTGCCGTCCTTCGCTATTCCCCTGGGCGCGGCGGCGGTCGTCGCCGGTCTCTACCTCGCCCTCGTGAAGAGCGAGGCGTCGAGCCTCTCCACCCGGGCGGGCTTCTTCCTGGTGAGCATGGCGTGGCTCGTGGCGAGCCTCCTCGGGGCGCTCCCCTTCGTCATTTCGGGTACCATTCCGCGCTTCGTCGACGCTTTCTTCGAGACCATGTCGGGATTCACCACGACGGGAGCCTCCATTCTCACCGACATTGAGGCGCTGCCGCGGAGCATGCTCTTCTGGCGCTCCCTGACGCACTGGCTCGGGGGCATGGGGATCATTGTTCTTACCGTCGCCATCTTCCCTATTCTGGGGATCGGCGGGTTGCAGCTCATCAAGGCGGAGGCGCCGGGGCCGACCGTCGACAAGATTACGCCCAAGGTCACCGAGACGGCGAAGATCCTGTGGATCACCTACTTCGTTCTGACCGGTCTGGAGGTACTGCTGCTCATGCTGGGGGGCATGGACCTCTACGACGCGTTGACCCACACCTTCGGCACCCTGGCCACCGGCGGCTTCTCCCCGAAGGCGGCCAGTGTCGGCCACTACGACTCCGTATTCATTGACGTTGTCATTACCGTCTTCATGGTCCTGGCGGGGATCAACTTCGCCCTCTACTACAAGCTCTTCGTCGGCCGGGTGGAGTCGGTCTTCCGCGACTCCGAGGTGCGCGCCTACCTGGGAATCTTCGTGATCGTCGCGGCGGTACTGGCGGTGGTGCTTCGGGTGAACGGTGTCTACGCGACCTTCGGCGAGAGCCTGCGTTACGGGAGTTTCCAGGCCGCTTCCATCCTGACGACCACCGGCTACGCGACGGCGGACTTCGCAGTGTGGCCGGCGGCGGCGCAGGTGCTGTTGTTCCTGCTCATGTTCATCGGCGGCTCGTCGGGCTCCACCGGCGGCGGCATGAAGGTGGTCCGCATCATGACCCTGCTCAAGCAGGCGGTGAACGAGATGAACTACCTCCTGCACCCCCGGGGCATCTTCTCTATCAAGCTGAGCGGAAGTCAGGTCAAGAAGAACATCGTCTACGCCATCTCAGGATTCGTCATCCTCTACATGTTCCTGATCCTGCTCACCACGGTGATCGTGGGCCTCTCCGGCTTCGACCTCGTCACCTCCGTCTCGACCGCCCTGGTCACCCTGGGCAACATTGGCCCCGGCTTCGCCATGGTCGGACCCACGCAGAACTACGCCTTCTTCCCCGACCACGTGAAGTGGGTACTCAGCTTCGTCATGATGATGGGGCGCCTGGAAGTTTTTACCGTCCTCATTCTCTTCACCCCGCGCTTCTGGCGGCGGTGAAGGGCGTGGAGTTGGCGGGCGGTTTCTCGTCTAGGACCTAATCCAGGCGGCGATACTCGACCGGCGGGGCTTCGGCGGTTTCAACGACGGACGTGAAGCTGCGGTCACCCTGCGGCAGTATTCCGCCCCACGTCACCGGAGGCGGTGGATTGAAGATTTCCAGGTCTTCCTGACCCTGCTCGAGTTCGTCAATCCGGACTTCGTAGGGTTGTTGGTGTAACAGCGCGGCGAGCTCCTCCGCGCTCGAGGCACGCTCCCCGTCGACGCGGATTTCCGACCAGGCCGCGGCGCTCCCAAGCCCGAGGGTCACCTCTCGTCCATCGGCAAGCTCACCCTGGAGGAAGTGCACCACAATCTTCTGTTGGTTTGAAACGGCCCCCGCTGGAATGTGCGACCGGAGTACCGCGCGCGGGACCATGGTCACCTGCTCCTGGGCGTGCGCGTACCCGATCGAAAGCACCAGGGCTGCAATCAGAATGCAAGCCTTGAGAGCTCCTGTGCAGGACCGCTCCCGTGATGTCGAGACCCTTGGGCGGAAGAGAAATCGTGTGGAGAACTTGACAGCGTACATCGACTACCATAGTATCAAGTTCGGTGGTGATCGCGCAACCGCATTTCGCGTTGCGCGGTTTGGGCGTTAGTTCCGGCATTGGACGACAGTACTCAGGAGTGACTTGTCCTGACGGTGGGTTCGTCCTGATCCGGTTGAAAGGACTCTTCACTCGTGCGTTTAATTCCCATCAGTTTTCTCTCGTTCATTCTGTTGACCGCTATTGCCGCTTTGGCGTTCGGCGGCGGTCAAACGGAGGAACCCTTCTCGGGCGAGCCGCGGTCGCAGGAAGCAGACGGAATCTCCGTTGAAATCGAGCCGGAAGCAAGCATTCGGCCGGAAGTATCTGCACCGCCGCGGCCCGGCGTGGAGGCGGGGATCTACACCTTCGAGCAGACTGTTCGACGGGGAACGATCACGAACACCAGCGGTCGTACGATCTACATCCGCCTGAACGCGGCCTTGCCGCAGCAGGTGACGCCCCGGGACTGGGACTTCCGAATGCAGCCCGGTGAGCGCCTCACAGTGGGTGCTGATCTTGATGTCTCAGTTGAAAGCGTTGGGGTGTACTTCGAACGAGGTGCGGTAACCGACGAGTTCTCGCAGCGGTTGGCGTTCTGGCGCTAAGCCTTGCCGGAAAGGAGCGCCTAACGTATGCGATCGAGGCCGCCCGCCGCGTCTTCCTTCGGGCCGAGGGCCATTCTGAATGGGTCGTTCGGTGTCCGCACCGCAGGTGTCTATGTGGCGAAGATCGTCGCTGTTGTCATGCTCCTCTCGGCAGCGGCGGGATGCCACATGTTCTTTCTACCCGATCCCGATTCCCAGAGTCCCGCGGAGGATCCCGCGGATCAGGGCGCCGAGGATGACGGTCCCCGGAACGACGGCTCGCCACCGGATGGTGCGTTATCCGACGTAGAATTCCTCCAGGCGCTTCAGAGCATGGGTTACCCGATCGATGAGGGTGATCGCGTGGAGATCCTCCTTGGCGGCGGTGACGGCGGGCCGACCGACGGCTCCGGCAGCGGCGTAACCCCTGCCTCCCTCGGCCGGTCGAATGCGGCGGGTGGGGGCGACGACGGCCGGAATCTCCGATTCGTGGTGCATCGGCGGAACTTCGCGCCTCAGGGCAACGGCAAAATGCATCTATCGGATACCGTGTTCGTTGAGTTCCCCGGACACGATCACGTGCTGCCGCTGGTTCTGAGGAATGCGAATATCACAATAGATCCCTCCGATCCGGACACGTACGCCGAAGGCACTGCCACGCCGCCGCTGCCGAATCCGGAGGAGTCGCTTTTCGGCGCCATGGAGTGGTCCCGCGATCTGGTTACTGCGGTCTTCGTCCGCACCCGCGAGGAGCTGCAGTCCGACGGCTACGATGACGACGTCATTCTCGGCTCCGACGAAGATCCGGATCTCTCTCAGGACGACCTGTTCCTGTTGTTCGATGTGAACAGCGCCGTAAGCGCACTCAACCAGTACTCCTTCGGTGTAGAGATGCCCCAGGTGTCGGGCGTTCCGAGCTACTTCTTCCTCGTCGTTGGGATCGTAGAAGACTGGCCTCTGTTTCTGCTCGGGGATTCACCCAACAAGGAGGCGAAATCCGACTCGGACGGTTCAGGCGAAACCGGCAGTGGAAGCGGCGCCGGGACCGGTGGATCGGACGGCGGTGGCGGGTCCGGCGGTAGCGGGTCCGGCGGTAGCGGGTCCGGCGGCCGCACCCAGACGCGTGCCAAGAAGGTCGGTGGGTTCCTCGACATGCTGGCCGGGCGGGTCGGCCTTGCCGCCTCACCGGACCCGAATCTCCGGTTTCAACTCGACAATGCCGACGCCCTGGGCGACCTGAATCTCGACGATGACACGGACATCAAGCTTCGCAAGCCTCTGGCCGGGTTGAACGTGCCGACGGCGGTGCCGGTGCACTTCTACGCTTCGACGCGCTTCAAGTTCGACTTCAAGAAGATCAAGCTGCCTTTCCGTTTCGACGGAGCAATCGGCGTCAACCTGAACCCGAACAATCGGGATCGGAGCGCCGCTGTCGCCGGTACGGACGTTCCCGGCTTCCGCCTCGCCGGGAAGGGCGTACTGAACTTCGACGCCTACATGATCAACGACTTCATACCCATACTCAATGACGTTCCGCTGAACCGCGTCTGGATGGTGGTGGAGAACGAGCCGGAGTGGCGTGCATACTATACGCGGCTCAACGGCGTTGATCCTGATGCGGAGCCCCTGGACCTCTCGGCCGTGCTGGATATGACGCAGCTCGCAAGCGTTCCTCTCCTGGATGGGGACGTGATCGGCGATTTTGTTGCGGATGCGAACGAGACCATCAACAAGATGCTGGTGCCCGCGGTGGACAGTAGGTCCATCGTTTCAGGCTACGTAAGTGAGAATCCACGGGACTGGCGGTTGGAGGTACAGTCTACGTTCGGCTTCCGACCGCTGGAAACTTTCGAGAACCTGGTCGGTTTCGGTGAAAGCCTGATTCGCACGGTCCCGGAAGTCGACAACAACACCGGCGACAAACCTTTCGTGGACATCGACGAGTTTGCTCGTTTCGTCGGACAAGTCAACGTCTCTACGACCGACGGTTTCTGGATGCGCGGCGACGCGGTAGGTCTTGGTTTTGACGGCAGCTTCGGCGATCTCGGTGCGAAGCTGGAAGGCAACGCAACGGCGGAGGCGTGGATCCGCGACACCGACGACGCGGGATTGCGGCTGGAGTCCGACATTGTCATTGGGCTCGACGTTCCAGACTGGGACACGCCGCGCGAAGTCACGCTCGGCGAAGCGGAATTCGAGATGGTTACCGAGGAGAGCTCGCAGTACGTCCGCCTTGCCGGGCAGTTCGGGGAACAGATCGAGGGTTTTCCCCTGAGTGCCCGGGTTGAGGGGGATCTCTCCTACGACGAAGCGCGTGACCCCGCCTTCGACTACACCCTCTCCGGTGAGGCGGACGTGGAAATCGGCGACGTTCCGATTGTCGGAGCCGACATCCTCGTCAGCCGAAGCGAGGGGATTGAGCTCGGCGGAGAGCTCAACATCCCGGTCATCACCACGGATACCGGTGCCCGTCTCGAGGTCCGCGGCTCCTACACACCTCCGGACGGCAATGGCGGCGGAAACGAATTCGAGCTTGTCGGAAGCGGAGATATCCGGCTCGCCGGTCATGAGATCATCGGCGCGGATGTGGCGGTCCGCTACAACGTTCCCGGCGAGGACGACGGCGTGTTCATCAACGGCACTCTGAGCCTCGGTGACGTGCTGACCGCGCAGGTCGGCGTGCGCGTGGAGTCGAACGGCGATTTTGAAACCAACTTCAACACGAGTATCACCCTGGGCGACTTCGACCTGCTGAACGCAAGCGTGACCTTCAACAACGACGGACTCTACGTCTCATACATGCACGACTTCGTCTTTACCTCTGCGAGGATCGACGGGTATATCGATTGGTCTAACGGCGAGTTGATCGCCGCGAATATCAGCGGTCGCCTTGAAGTTGGTGGCATTGAGGAAACGGATGTCGGTGACTACGGAGCGGAAGGAGTCATTGAGGTGCGAATCGGCACCTCCGGCCTGGGCTACGACATTTCAGTGAAGGCCTGCTTAGTCGAATGCGTAACCGTAAGCACCGGCTTTGACCTCACTGAAGACGGCCTCGAGTTCCGGGCCCTTGGCCAGTCCTTCACGATCAATTGAGGAACCAAAGGATGCACATAACGCGGACCCATGCAGGAGATACCCGCAGATTGCGTTCCAGGACGTTGCTCGCTCTGCTCGGCGTCTGGATTGTCATGACCGGTGGGTGCAGGCTCTTCTTCGGTCCCGATCCGCGTCCGCAGACTCAGACGGTGTCGATCGTAATCCTCTTCCTGGATGCAGACGGCGAAACACTGTATGCCACGGACGTAGCGGAGAGCGACGATCAGTACGACACCGTCGGCGACATCGGTGCCGTCGCCGGTCTCTCGGACTTCTCTGAGGTTGATCCCCCCGAGGACGTGCCCGGAGCCGCGTTCGCCTATGAAGTGCCGCGCGGGGAGTCACTCACCCTGAGCGCCCGCTCCTCGCAGAACTCGGTATTCTGGCAGTGGGCTGAAGATCTCGGCGGGAGTGCCGTCGGAAAGATTGTGACCGTAGACGACGACCTTGTCGTCGGTGCGGTCTTTCGCCCGGATTCCGACATACTCGGACAGCTGAACGTCGGCCTCAGGGCAGACATCGAACGGTTGGATACCTGGGCGAACAGCGACGAGACCATAGACGCCCTGAACTCACACCCCTTCTCGTTGGTCGTCCAGCGAGCGGGCGGTGGACTCCGGTATAAGGGACAGTTTCGGGCTCCGGATGCGGATACCGAAGAGCGCTTGCCGGGGTTCGAGTTCCAGAGGTGGGTTATCACCGGCCCGGAGCGTCCCGAGCCGGAAGAGACTCCGGAGAATCCCGTGGAGATCGAGCTCACTCGTGACACGGTGTTGACCGCCGAGTATGAGGCGCTCACCCACACCTTCTCCACGGCCGTGTTTCCCCGCAGTGACTGGGGCTCGCTGGACGTTGACAAAACCTACGCTGCGCCGGACTTTCAGATGAGCTCCATCCCGGAGTTCGTCCCATGGGACGAGGGAAACAACGAGTACCTGCGCTCCACGGAGATGAAGGTGAGTGCCCAGGCGGAGACCGGGTACCGCTTCGGCGGCTTCAGGGTCGAAGAGGCCGCCGGCGACACCCGCACGGTGGACGTGTCTCCGCTGGAGTTCTCCCTGGAGACGGACCAGACGGTAACGGCACTCTTCGAGCGGGACTACGTTGTGGAGCAGCGCGCGTCGGAATCCCGCTCGGCGGGTACGCCGGATGAAGCCGCCGCGGTGGTCAAAGCACCGGACGGCGTCGACCCGGACGGCGCCGGCGGTGACGAGTTCGTCTACGTACTTGGCGAGGAGGCCCGGATCTTCGAGATCTCGCCGAACGGCAGCCAGGACGAAACGCCCTACCGCGGCCGTCTGGACCTGGAGGTAGTCTTCCCGAGCCGCGACGCGGTGGTCTACGACCCCGGCGGCAATGAGGCACCCGTGCTCTTCAGCGCCCACGGCGCCGACGGCGTTCGCGCGGTCAGGCTCGCCGATCTGGACGGCACCGGAGATCTCTCGTCGACCCTGGAGCTCCTCGATTGGCGGGGGACGGAGGGAAGCGGCCGGGCGGTCGACCTGGCCGTCGGCAGTGCCGGCGGGGACGATGACTTTCTCCTCGTTGCCGACGGCGCCGAAGAGGTCCGCTTGTACGATCTCAGCGGTGACCCAGGTGAGCCCGGATGGTCACCCGTCTACAGCTCCACCGGCAGCTTCACGGAGACGGGCGCCGCCTTCAGTCGTGTGGATGCGGCGAGTACGACGGTCCTCGTTGTCCAGGAGGGCCCGCTCCCGGAGTTCGGCACAAGTGACCCTTTTGCCGGGGACGAGGGAGAGTTGCATCTGCTCAGCTACAGCGACGGCAGCCTGAGCGAGGACAGCGGCGACTCGCCGGTCGGCGGAGAAGCGCTCGGTGGCGAGTTCCCCGGCTCCTCATTCGCGCACACCGACGAAGTCCTCTACCGCCTCCAGGCGCTTCGGCTGACCGACGGCGGCAGCACGGGCTACCTGGGCGTCATTCGTGAAGGCTTCAGCACCGACGAGAATGACGACCCGACGGGTCGGGAGGTCGATGGGGCTCTCTATGAGATCGACATTGCCGGTTTCAGTAAGACTCCGGCGGACTTCATCGATGCTGAGCCATTGGATGATGGGGACGCGGTCCTGAGCGTGGACAATCTTGACTTCGACGGCACCGGCACGATCTACGCAACGACAACCGCCGCCGCAGGTTCGCAACCGACCTTGCGGCGTCTTGAGGCCGGCGACGTGGGTGGCGGCGCCGCGGACACCGTTGTCGATTCCAACTCCCTGCGAAACGGAAACGGCCTGGTCGTCGTGCCGGACCTCGAGGGAATGACCAACGGCACGGTGGACGCCGCAGTGGTCGCGGATGGAGACAACGGCTTGGTCCGCGTGGATGCCGAAAACGGGGGTGACGTCACCCGCTTTGCGCCCTCCCGCTTCATCCGCGGCGT
>CAZUVX010000011.1:49928-62917 GCA_964623865.1 uncultured Spirochaetaceae bacterium
TCCTTCGACTCAAACGCAGACTACCTGTTATCCGCCCAAGGTGCCGGCCTGACCATCTATGAGATTGCGGACGCAAGCCCGCCGATTGCGGACACGGGCGGCACAGGCACCTACGAGAACGGCGACTACACGGACGGGGTCTACCACGCGGTAACCAGCCCGCTCAATCCCGGCCAGGATCTCCTTGTTGCCGCCGGACCTGCGGGTCTCCGCTCGCTGGAGGACCTCAACTTTGACGACCCCGCCGGCGGTAGCCCGGTCGAAAGCGAGCTCGCCGCGACGGAGGCGCAAGAGATGCGCGACGAGTTGCTCGGCGCCGAGGAGTTGGTCACCCAACGCGTTGCCGCGCTGCTCCTCGATGACGGCTCGTCGCAGGGCGAGGTCGTTCTCTCCGCGGACGGCGACGCGGGCGCGCGGGTCGTGCTGCGCGACGCTTCCGGCAGCGTCACTGATACCGCGATCTACTTTGCGGATGACGGCGCCGCGGAGAACGCGAACCTGCGCGACGCAGATGCCGGCGCCCTGGACCCGACGGCGGACACCGTAAGCGCCGCGGAAGGCGTCGGCGAGGTTCGAGACGTTATCGCCTGGGCGGGGACACACGACGGGGAGGAGCTCATCTTCGCGGCGTTTGCCTCCGTAGACGAGGGACTGCTCATCGCGGAGATCGGGACCGTCGAAGACCTCCTCGGCGGTTCCCTGCAACCGACCATGCCGGTACGGGTCCGTGAGGTCGCGGACGCGCGGTCGCTGGGCTTCATCGACGGCATGCTGGTGGTTGCCGGCGGCGGTCGTGGAACCGATCTGGTGGACGTTACCAACGTCGCCCGGCCCTACGTGATCCGGAACTACAACCAAAGTGCATTTCAAACAGACCACGTTGTTGTGTATGAGCAGCCCGGGAGCGGTGACCCGGCGGCGGATTCCGCACGGATCGTCATTGCCGGGAGTGATTCGCAGGACTATCTGGAGTACCTCGAAGTGCAGAACCAATAGGACGGCGTGTCCTGCACACCGAGCGACTGCATGAGTGAGCTTAATTGAAAGAGAGGCAGGTATGGTATTTCGCAGGCTAACGGCATTGGCGATGTGCGCCGCCCTGGTCCTACAGGCCGTGATAGTGGTGGAGGGGACCTTCGCCCTCGATGAGGACGGCTTCGACGAGGATATGCTCAGCGCCGACGCGTATGAGGCGGAGTTTCGATCCCTCCGCGCGGACAGCAGCTTCGGACTCTTCGGGACGCCCATCGACGAGAGCTTCAACCCGCGCTACTCATTCGGGACCCGTGGGTTCGGCACCGCCGTGAGGCCCTACCTCTTCACGGGGTTGGCGAATGTCGGACAGATGGCCGCCTCTGCGCAATCCGACGACGTTCCCGTTACCGCCGGTCTCTACGTTCCCGGCACCCTACCATACTCGGTCGGTTTCATCGGCCGGAATGCCCTGAGCACTCCGACGGAGCTGGATGAGCTGGAGGCACGGCAGGTGATCAGCACCCAGACCGAGACCGTGGACAGCCAGGAGTATGAGTGGGATCAGACCATACGTAAGGTGACCTTTGACCGCCGCACGGCGTACAGTCTGGAAACCCGGCTGCAGACGTTGCTCGGTCTCACGGCAGTTACCGTGGGGTTGGATTTCTCCTACGCTCGGCGGCTCGGGGACACCGAGAATCCCCTGGACTGGGCACAACGCAATCAGACCGTGCAGGACACGATCTATGCGGAGCGCGCCACCGATCCTCCGCCCGCGGAGGAGGAGCCGAACTTCACGATCACCCGGACTTCGAGTTTTCCGGAGCGTGTGAACCACTTTGAAGTCCGCGCGCCGCTTCAGTTCGATGCCTTTGGGATGAGTCACGTTCTGCGGCCGGCGTTCCGGTACCGGAGCACGGATCTCTCCGGCGACCGCGGCATCGAGCTTTCTGATCCGAGCTTCGGCGTAAGCCTGGACGAGGATCTCAACCAGGACGCCTTCGACGGCGAGTTCAACGTGCAGCTACCCGAGGATCCCGACGACGCGGGCACCTTCGAGATGGCGGAAAGCTTCGAGCGCGAGGACAGTGTCGACAGCATCGGTGGAGGACTGGTCTACGTTGCCGATGAGGCTGCGGTCTTCGGTGCCAAGACGCAGACCGCCCTTGGCTACTTCCTTGCCGGCGGCATGGACGTCGCTCGCGTCGAGGATTTCAGCGATCGTTCGGAAACAGTCACCTACGAGATCGACGACGCAGACGACGGTGCCGACTTCGCCCCGATCTCCCGGCACGTGCGGACCGTCACCCGGGAACGCAGCGGTCGTCGCCTGATAGCCGCCGGGGGCGGGTTCACGACGCGGACATCGATCCCGGTGTCAAGCCAGGTCCGTGCCGCGATCGGCACTGATTTCGGCTTGCGCTATCTCCGCGACCCTGCCTACGAGGACCACATTGCCGTGGACAAGGAGATCGAGGAAACCGAGGACTATGGTCCCACCCTGGAGGATCAAGACTTCAACGAGCGGGTCACAATTACCACTGCGTATGAGCGAGACGACTACGACCACGACATCAGCTACACCGCTCGCTTCGCCATTCCCTCCGCCGTCGAGCTGCGTGGTACCAACTGGCCCTTTGCCCTGGTACTCGGCGCCCGCAGCAGTGTGGAGTACACCTATGAACGGCGGGTCCGCTATCCTGTCCGGGAGTCGCGCACCACCGTCACCGAAGACGACGCGGATTCTACGACCGAAAGCGACCCCGTTACCGTCTGGGCAAGCGAATTCGACGAAACCCAGGTCTCCCCGAGCCACGATTTCGTCTTCCGCAACGAGACGCGTGTGGGCCTGTCCATCTTCCTGCCCGGCGAGGCGGAGCTCGACGTTGTCCTGAACGGCTCAAGCGTCCTCGAGTTCGACAAACTAACGGTTCAGGCGGTCTTCCCGCTGACCGCTCCGCGTCGGACAACCGAGTCGGAGGCATCCGAGTAGCATGCAGCGTATGCGTCCCGTCACAGTGGTCATGGTCCTGGCGCTCTTCATCCTTGGGCCGGAGGTCCAGGAGGCACAGGTCGATGAAGACAACTCCTCCGGCGCCGCGGAGAGCGTGGCCGGCTCGTACGAGCGGTTCGCGACGGAGCCGTTCTTCGAGTCCGTACCTGCGCGGAGTACCTTCGGCCTCCGGCACAACGAGCTGGACGCCGCCTTCGACGTGTGGGCTCCCGGCGCAGCGAGTGCGGTCGGCGCGGGAGCAGGGGCGCGTAAGGACGGAGCCGCCGCGGCCGCCGGTCTGGACCGGAGCTACATCTTCGGCTCCTGGTCCAACCTGGAGCAACTCTCTCTCACCGACAGTGTTACGGGGACGCCCCTGCAGTTCGGACTGCACGTCGCGAATCCCGGGGACACTGCGAGTGCGGCCCGGCGGGGAACCAGTGTCGCCGCCAGGGTCGCGGCGGATGCCCTCGGGACCGCTCCGGCGGACGGACCGCGCCCTGAGAGCGTTGCCACACCGCCCGAGGTGCTGCAGGACAGCGAGGGGAAAGAGTACCTCTTCTACCCGGAAACCCGGATGCTCGAGTTCACCCGCGCCGCGGTCTTCCAGTGGTCTGCCGAGGCCATGCTCGTGGCGCCCATGTTCGGCACCAACGTGGGATACCGACTGGGTGTCGCGCAGGAGCGCGGCGATCCCGACGACCCGGATACGTGGATCCGCGACAACTTCACCCGCACGACTCGGGAGTATCGCAACGAGCCCACCGACGACGGTACCCCGGTGCCGGTTCTGGAGCAGACCTTCACCGAAACGTCGACGCGGGCACACTCCTCAACGGCCATCGACCTGTCCGTTCCCTTTGTGGCCGGCGCCGATCGTGCGTCCAGGATCGAACCGCGCATCGGATACCGCCTCCTGGACCGCTCCCGCGCCTTTGAGCAGGAGGCGTCCTTCGCCGGTGACCTCGATGAGCCGCGGAGTCCGGCAAACGCCGTGGATGCACGGACCGACATTGTGCACCGGTGGAATGCCGGTGGGAACTACGAGCTCCGACTCCCGACGGGGTGGCGGATCAGCACAGACGTTGCAACGTATGGATGGATTGCCCCGGACGCCACGGCGGAGGACACTGCACAGCAGCTTCTCTACGACCCGAACGCCGGGGGCGAACGCCTGGGCCCTCGTGATGAGACGCGCGTGGAAGAAGAGCGCCGGGGGCGCACCGGCTTCCTCGGTGATGTCGGCCTTGCGTATCGCTTCAGCTTCGACGCCCTGGGACGCCTCTTCCGCCTGGATAGCGAGCCGGCGTTGTCGGTTTATCACAGGCGTGAGCCGACGGTCCGCTACGATCTTGTTGAGCGCCGCACGCGCCGTCTCGAAGGCACCCCGGGTGGGGATGGAGCGTTTCCTGAAGAGCGCTGGACCTCGGCGACCGAGCGCGTTGAGTCGTTCGCGCGGGTCGGCCCAACAGAGAGTCTCAGCGGTATCCGCCTCACCAGCGGCGCGCGGATCGCGCTCCCCGTTGCCATTGAGGCCCGCCCCTTCGGGGGCGCCGTTGCCTTCACAATCGGCGGCAACGTTGCCGCCGAGGTCGCCGGTGTCGGCGAGTACGGCCAAACATACAGCGTCACCGAGACGACCACGGATCTTCTCGTCGGGGAGGCGGGTGACGAAGTCGAGCGGCGCGAAGAGATCCCCAGCTTCAGCCGCGATTCCGACTTCGACCTGGACGTGGATGTCCGCGCCGGGATTCGGACGGTCCTTGCCGGGGGCGAGCTCGCCCTGGTCATTGAGAGCGGGAATCTCCTCCAGTCAATCGACAATATGACCGGCCAGGTGATCTTTGCGCTGCCGATCGGGCGGTGACGGTAGACCGGACCGAGCGAATTCGCATTCCGGCCGGAATCCTGTTGAGGCCGCCGGCGCCGCTTCGCCGCTACTCGCTGCGCGGCGCCAGGTCCCGCGGGGCGAGCATGAGCGTGCGCTCGCTGCCGTAGCGTTCCAGCTCTTGCTGGAGCTCGGCGAGCTGCTGCAGCTCCGCGGGGACGGCGGACTCGCCCAGGAGCTCAGCCCGGAGCGGTTCAAGGGCCATGGGCAGGAAGCCCAGACCGATCATGGACTCGAAGCGGTTATCCACGCCGGTGAACTCCTTGAACACGAGCTCCCGGTCCCCCGGAAGGAGCTCCCGGACAATGTCGATGGTTTCCACCCAGCCGCCGAGGTCGTCCACCAGGCCGCGATCCCGCGCCTGGGTTCCGGTCCAGACCTGCCCCCGGCCGATCCGGTCCACGTCATCCGTTGACATGTCGCGGCCGTCGGCAACGGTCCGGACGAAGATGTCGTAGGTGGAACGGATGCTCTCCTCCAGGCGTTCGCGCTCCTGCGGTTCCAGCTCGCGGTAGAGAGCGCCGAAGTCGGCGTTTTCGCCTCTCAGGAAGGTGTCCCAGTTGACGCCGATCTTCTCGGAGAGCTCGGCAATGTTGAACAGGAGCGTCACGACGCCGATCGAGCCGGTAACCGTGGAGGGCTGCGCCACGATCCGGTCCGCCGGGGCGGCAATGTAGTAGCCGCCGCTGGCCGCGGTCGCGCCCATGGAGACCACCAGGGGCTTCGCATCCGGCCCTTCGGTTGTGAGCGCGACCTCCCGGGCGATCACCTCCGAGGCGAGGCTCGAGCCGCCGCCGGAGTCGATGCGGATGATGATCGCTTTGATGCTCCGGTCTTCGCGCGCCTTGCGGATTGCCCGCGCCATGGTTTCGCTGCCGATTGAGACGCCGGGCTGTCCCTCGCCGGGGGCAATGCCGCCGATTCCATAGATGATGCCGACGCGGTGCACCGGCGGCTCACTCCAGCTCGTCTCCATGCGTTGCGTGAAGGATGCATTGGAGGGGCGAGCGCCGTCGACGAGCTCGGCGACGGCGTCATCCACTTCGTCATGGTGGAGGAGCTCATCGACGACGCCGGCCTCCAGCGCGGACTGCGCCGTGAGATAGGGTCCACCGTCGACGATCTCCTCGACCGATCCGGAGAGGCGATCTCCCCGGCCGTCGCGGATCATGCCGGTGAAGACGTCGTAGAGGCCGTCGTACAAGGTCTCCAGGTTTTCCCGTTCCGCCTCCGTGGCGCCGGACTCGGAGAAGAGGTTGTAGGCGCTCTTCGGCGGATGGCTGCGGATGTTGTTGATGCCGACGCCGAGGCGATCGAAGAGACCCGCGAGATACGGCTGTGCGCCCCCAAGGCCGGAGAGGACGACCGTTCCCTGAGGATGGAGATAAATCGCATCCGCCACACCGGCGGCGAGAGCGTAGTTCACGTTGCTCACCGTCTCGTAGTAGAAGACGACCTTCTTCCCGGCGTCCTTGAACTCCTGCAGTGCGGTCTGCAACTCGTGAACGTTTGCAAGGGAAATGCTCAGGTTGTGATTCCGGAAGAGGATGCCCGAGACGCGGGGATCCTCCTGGAGGCGGCGTATCTCCTCGATCACCTGGGTGATGGACGTCGTCTCGGTGAGCTCGGCAATCCCGGGGAACTGTCCGCCCGGGGCGCGCTCGGCGATCATGGGGCCGGGCTCGTACTCGGCGACGTACTCCCCTTCAAAGGCCGGCGACGTGGGAAAGCGCTTCGGAGAGACGTGGAGAAAGGCGCCGGCGCTGCCCTGAAGGTCATCGCCGCCGGATTCGCCGCTGCCTGTTGCCGGAGCGGCGCTGTAGCCTCCGCCGGTTCGCAGGTTGCCGTAGGAAATGCTGCCCCCGACGGTGAAGGCCTCGCCGGTTACGTCGTAGGCGCCCTCGAGGCGGAGCCCCTCGGGTGCATGGAGCGTGACGCCGACCCGGGGAAACGTTACGCCGCCGCCGGCGGTGTACCGGACGTTGGCATCGATACTGATCAGATCTTCGTAATCCTCCGAGAAGGCGAGGGGTCGCACGCCGATTCCGGCGCCTACCGCCGGGTCGCCGTCCAGGGTGCCGTCGACGACCGTGCCGATCGAGAGGTAGTCGATGGGCCGGTAGAGAAAGCCGCCGGAGAGGGCGAGGGTGTCCGTGTCGAAGTCTTTGATGCCCGCGGCGCCGCCGAGGTAGAGGTTGCGTCCCGCTTCCACGCCGATGCCGAGGTTCTGCACGTGACGGCCCTCGGCGTAGCGATAGGCGTAACTCGTGCCCAGACCGCCGGAGTAGAGAGTCAAACCCTCGAGGGCTTCTTCCGCCGTCGCCGCGCCGGCACCCAGGGGATACCGGTAGGAGAGGGCCACGCCGTCGGAGTTGCCGACACCGATCGCCGCGGGGTTGGCGAATAGCGCCCCGAAGCCGTCCTCCGCCGCAATGGACGGAGCGGGCCCCGGCCCCGGGTCACGGGCGTCTGTACCGTCGGCGGCCGCAACCGCGCCGACGGCGAAGAGCAACATGACTGCGACCATCACAACACAAACGAGAACGCGAACTGTTCGATACCGCATATCCTAGAAGAATAGTGAAGGGTGGGGCCTGCGGCAATGGCGGAGCGGGGCGGTCGCGGCGCAACGCGCCGTCCGCGGCCCACGGCCGGCCCGGCTCCTTCCCTCCGGGCCGCGTCCGTCTCAGATGACGTCGAGCTCAATGGCCAGACGCACCAGCTCCGCCGGCGAGGAGAGATCAAGCTTGTGGTAGATGCTGGTCTGGTAGTTCTCCACCGTGCGGTGGGCCAGGCTGAGGTGTGCGGCGGTCTCCTTCGTGGAATAACCCTCGGCGAGGAGGCGGAAGACCTGCTGTTCCCGCGGGGTGAGGAGGTCGTACTTCGAGATGCCCGTGCGCGGCTTCGACGCGTGGGCGGCAAGGCGATCGATGAGGATAGAGGCCACCGGCTCGTCGAAGGCGTACAGCCCGGTTGCCGCGGCGAGGACCGCGGCGGTCACGCGCTCGGTGGGAGACTCCTTGGACAGGTAGCCCCGCGCACCCATACGCAGGGCTTCCTGGATGAAGTCGTTTCGAGTGTACATGGACAGGATGACTACGGCCTGTCCCGGATGTGAGCGGCGGATTCGCTCCAGCACCCGAAGCCCCGACTGGTCGCCGAGGCCGATGTCCAGGAGCACCACGTCCGGTTCCAGGGAGGTGAGCGCCGACAGGCACTCCTCGCCGGCGAAGTCGCCGACAACGGTTACGCCGCGTTGGGCCGAGAGGCCGGAGCGGAGTCCCTCCCGAACGGCGGGGTGATCATCCACCACGACGACCCGGACGTCACGCATTTACCGGGCTCTCCGCATCCGCATCCGCGCCCACCGTCGGCGGACCCGCCGCCGCGGTGCCGACCGGCGGCGGCCTCAGGGGAATCTGCACCCGCAGAGTCACCCCTCCTCCGGGGCGCGCGGTGATATCCAGGTCGCCCCCGAGGGCGCGGGCGCGCTCCTCCATGGAGGTCAGGCCAATGCCGCCGCCGTCGTCTCGGCGGCGTGGATCGAATCCCCGTCCGTCGTCGCGGATGACTACCGTAAGGTGGGGGTGACTCGCGGTCACCACGACCCGGGCGTGCTTCGCTTCGGCGTGACGTACGACGTTGGAAACCGCCTCGCGAATGATCTCGTACACCTCTTGTTGCGTCTCCGCCGACAGTCGCGCGGGGTCGACGCCGTGAGTCGCAAGCTCAAACTGGGTTCGCGAGGTTGCCCCGACATCGTCCAGGAGCCCCCGAAGTGTCTCCGTCAGACCTTGGCGCGTCACATCCACGGGGTGGAGCGCCCGGGTGAGCCGCCGGATCATCTCCAGGCTCCGCCGGACCCGGGAGTCCGCCCGTGCGAGGTCGTGCTGCTCGATCGCCATGGCGGCGCTGTAGAGCTCCTGGGCAATGGAGTCGTGGAGCTCCGCCGCCACCGAACGTCGGACCGTATCCCGGCTGCGCAGGAGGCGCCGGGCAAGCTGGGTGCGCCGCGCCGCGGCGCGGCGCCGGTGGGCGAGCTCTCGCTGTGCGGCAATGACTGCGAGGCCGGCGACGACCAGGATGGCCGTGAGGAGCATGAAGTAGCTCTGGAAGGAGAAGACCTGATTCGCCGCGTGGCGTCCCAGCTGCTCCGAGAGGCTCTGCAGGCTCGCCGACAGGGCGTTCGCCCGCGCCGGCAGTGCCGACCGGTCGCGCTCGATCTGCCCGTCGGCATCGATCTCAAGGGGCTTCAGGGCTGTTGTGACTGCCGCAAGGTCGGCGGCGACCGTGTTGTCCAGGGTTGCCAGGTGGCTGAAGATGCCGTGGTTGATCTCCCGGCGCGCCTCTGCGGCGGCGCGCAGCAGGCCCTCGCCGGAGGCGCCCATGGCCAGGGCGGCCCGTTCGTGCTCAATGCGCAGGGCCGCGCTGTGGAGACCGTCCCGGCGCTCCAGGAGGCGTGTCAGTGAGTTCCGTGAGACGGTGGAGAAGGCGAGGGCTGCAACATAGCAGAGGACGATGATTACGAGCAGCACGAGGTGCATGTTCTTTCGCATATCTACCTGCTATACTCAGTTGCAATGGTACTCGAACCCGGGGCCTTCGCGAAAGTGTATGGTCGGAATCGGCGCAGGTGGTGGTTTATTGCGGCGGGAGTCGCGATCCTCCTTGGCGTCAACATGCTGCTGAAGAACCTCAACGCCGTGCTCATGATCCCCTTCTTCTTCGACACCATCGGCACCGCCGTGGCGGCGGCGCTCTTCGGGTTGTTGCCCGGCCTCCTGGTCGGCGTTGCCACCAACGGCGTCCAGGAGCTCATGGCGGGCACGACCATGGAGGGCCTGCCCTGGGCGATCTGCAGCGCCGCCACGGCGGTCATCGTCTGGGCCCACGTCCGGGCAGGCCGGTTCCGGACGCTGCGGGATGCGGCCCTCGTGACGGTCTGGGTGGCCCTTGCCAACTCCGCCCTGGGCGCCGTCATTGCCACCTACCTCTACGGCGGGGTGACCGGGGTGCCCATTGACTACATTGTCGTCGGCTTTGTGACCTCCGGCCGCAGCGTCCTCTTCTCCACCTTCGTTGCCCGCGTCCCCTCGAACCTGGTGGACAAGGGCATTGCCGTCTTCCTGGCCTACCTGGCGTGGCGGCAGGTGGCGGGGGACCGCCCCCGCCACGGGTTCTCGCGCGAAGCGGGCTCCGACGACGCCGGCGCCCAACGTGCCGGGCGCGGCGCCGGAGGGGCCGTAATGCCGCCAAAGGAGGCCTCCGGCGGCGCGGTCGAGTGACCTTCCGCACTGAGCTCTCGATCTACTGCACGACTCCTATGTCCCCGGCGCTGGTGTCCGGGACGAACTCTACGCCGGGCAATGGCACATCCATCAGGCCGTCGCTGTTTCTATCCAGTCCCACGTAGAGGCGCGCGACCGGGCCGTAAACGTCTAATGAGAACTCTCCGTTCGCGTCCGCTGTCGCACCCGGCAGCGGATCGGAAACCACACCGGTTCCAGGGTTGAATTCTCCCACGACCGTATCCAGATGGACGTAGTAGGTGCTGTTCGCAACATCGTAGGTGGAATCGTCCAGTGTGCCGCTCAACGTGTGGCGGCTTTGGATCCCGTGTTCGAGCCGATCGAAGGAGAGCGAGGTTCCGTTTGTACGGTCGAACTGCAACTCGACGGGTCCCACGTCGGGTGCCAGGATCACGTACCCTTCACCTTCGTAGTATTCGGCGGGGTTGCTTCCAGCCAACTGTTCCGCCGAGGACTGGTCGATTGACACGTCAATCCGGACCGTATCCACCGGGTTGCCCCCGACTGTACGTTCGCCCCCGTAGGACCAGGCGTATACAACGCCGTTCTCCGGGTCGGTCAGCACAACTCCGTCAATGATCGTGGCGTCCACGGCCGTCATGTAGCGCAGCATTTGCGCCTGGCCGCTCGCCGGCATACCTCCGCCGAATCCCCACACACCGCTGCTTCCATCCAGGCTGGTCGAGAAT
The DNA here is from genome assembly GCA_964623865.1 of uncultured Spirochaetaceae bacterium. Classification (GTDB taxonomy): domain Bacteria; phylum Spirochaetota; class Spirochaetia; order DSM-27196; family PWMO01; genus CAYFQV01. The sequence goes on from CAZUVX010000011.1 coordinate 60,783, forward strand.
ATCAGCGCAGAGTAGGGACCCTTCGAGATCTCGGTTTCCGGCATTACCGTGATGATCCCGCTGAAGAACTCGTCCCCGGTACTGATCGGAGTCTGATTCACTACCCAGACGTTGAAGGGGGAACCGCTGTTGGTCTGGGAGTCATCTGAGTACACGTAAGTGTCGGTGACCTTATATTTCACGCCGAAACCCGCGTCAAGGTTGAAGAAGTCCGCGGCGTCGTAATGGACGGGTACCGTCAGGCTTTGCGTGTCCGACCACAAGCCGGTACCGGTGCCGGCCTGTACGTAGAGGGTATGTTCTCCCAGGGGCAGGTCCTGCGTAGGCGTGAAGCTGGTTGTACTCGGATCAGAGACCTCGACCCAGGAGTCCGAGGTACCGTTTAGCTGATACCGTACCGCACCTGTGGATGAATCCACCTCCCACGACCAGGAAGGACGTCTTGTGGAACCATCTGCACCACTCGTCACCGTCGGCGCCGCCGGCACCGTTACGACCGCCCAGACGCCGTTGAGGTCGCTCACCGTGATCGACACGGTTGTTCCGTCACTGGAGAGCTCCGTGGTGCCGACGCGCTCCCAGGTGCCGCTCCCGGTTGCCCGGACAATCACGTCGCGATCGGTGAGGCCGTCGGAAACGGTAAAGGAGATCGTGGCGGTCTCTCCGCTCCCGAGATCTCCCGAGAGCTCCAGGAGCGGCGTCTTTGCATCCGACGGGTAGCCGCTCGTGTCGCTCACGACGGAGGCCTCAACATCCACCGGCGCATCAACGCTCGCGCCGGTGTCGCCGCCGAGGTCTACCTCCCCGGGGTCGTCGTCGACGTCTTCCTCCTCCGAGCCGTCGTCCGTCGAGTCGTCGGAACCGTCGGTCGTATCATCCGCGGTATCGTCGTCGACGTCTTCCTCCGGCGCATTCGTCTGGTCCGGGTCGCCCCCCGCCGGATTCGGACACCCGGTGAGGACCAGAAGTCCGGCCACGATCAAAAGTCCAAAAGAGATAAATAGTCGAGTATTCATGCATATCACCATATCGCAAGATGGCGCGGGGGTGAATGGGAGAATCTCCTAGAGGCCGGGGAGGATCTCCCGGAGCCCCTCCGCCGAGACCGCCCCGCCGCGTCGTGCTCCGTCGCCGTTGGAGGGAGCGCCCGTCTGAGAATCTCTTCATAGAGATCGATGCCTACGGGCGGAAGCTCGTCGGGGGAGTCGTAGTCCCTTGCGTGGAGTGCGGCGTGGTCGGGCCTGCAGACATGGGTAGAATCTCGCACTTCCCGGCAGCCCGCGCAACCGGATGGGTGGCGCCGTGAGCATCGGCATTGCAGGAAGAAAGAGGAAAGGCTACCGTGACCTCGTGCGCCGGAGCAGAGGAGGGTACGTTATGACGCTGTTCGATCCTGACGCTTCGAGTGATCTTCGAGGCGTCGCAATCCTGCCGGTCTCGAGCTTTCTCGAGGCGGGTGCGCGGGAGCTGCATCTCTACGCCGGCGCGGAGGCGGTGTTCTGGGAAACCGCCTCACGGACCTCCTTCGCAAGCGCCGCTGAGTTGCGCGCCTATCGCCGCATGTACTTTGACTACTACTGGTACGCGGCACCGGAGCTGTTCTTGCCGGCGACGCGGCCGGACGACGCAACTGCCCGGCCGGAGACCTCTGAATGGAATCCGGCCGTCGAGGCTCAGGTGGTCATTGGGTATGTGTGCGCCGTTGCCGATACCCGGTCTCACCCGGAGCTCTATCAGCTCGCCCCTCATCTGTCGCTCTTCGATGATCTCTACGATGAGTTTCCGGCACATCTGCACATCAACTTGACCGCCGCCGGTCGCGGCGTTGGTCTGGGGAGCCGACTGATCGAGGTCCTCGAGGATCGACTGCAGCAAGCTGATCTTGAGGCGCCCGGGCTCCACCTGGTCACGAGCGAAGGGGCGCGGAACGTGAGCTTCTATCGGAGGAACGGCTTCACACGGGAGGTGGCGCGGGCCCTTCCCGCTGCCGACGAGCGGGAGGGGAACCACCATCCAGGAAGCGCAGCGAGGCTGCTCTTCATGGGAAAGCCTCTGGGAAAGCGATAGGGCGAAGCGCGTGGACAGGGTGCCCGGGAGGATGGTCCGGCTATGGTTCGGTTGCGGCGCGATCAATC
>CAZUVX010000012.1:0-3578 GCA_964623865.1 uncultured Spirochaetaceae bacterium
GACGGAAACCCTTGGATACGAGGGTCCTCGCAAGGCCGTATCCGGGCTCCTGGAGATTGTGGCCGGGGAAGCCCGGTCCCGCGGTTGATACGTCGACAGGTTCGTCGGGGAAGAAGTGAACCTGGTCGCACGCCTGTTCGCTCGGCCTAGACCTCCATGTCCGCCGTGCGGCCTTCCGCGCGGATCTTCAGGCCGTGTAGCATTGCCGGCTGTTGGATGATGGCTCCGCCGATCTCGTTGACGAATCCGTTTGCAAGGCGCGCGCCGAGACCGCCGGGGAAGGTGCTCGAAAAGCGCACGACGAGGCGGGTCGCGTTGTCACGATCGGGCACCGGCCGCAGCTCGAAGAGCCAGACCGCGTTCATCTCCGCAGCGGGGTCATCGGGATTACCGACCAGAAGAAGCCGTCGCTCCGGAATGAGCTCTGCGACGGTCATGGCGAGCTGCGGCACAATGGCAATGGAGTCGCCGACGCGCAGGGTTTGCAGCTCCGGAATGATCCGGCCCGCCGAGGTGGTACCCTCGTAGAAGTAGTCGCGATCGGCAAGGCGGTTGATGGCGTCGACATTGTACCACCCGCCGCGGCCATACCCGATCTGAATGAGCCACTTCCACACCTCTGCCGGAGGAGCCCCAATCGTTACCGCCTGTGTGTATCCCGAGCGAACGTCTCGGATCAGGTCGTCCCCGGCCATGGGGGCGCGATGCTCCTCCGCGGTCACTCCCAGCCCGAGCATGACCGGGCGGACAACGGCGTAGAAGGCCAGAAGTGACATGGCTCCGGTCAGCGCGAGGATACCGATCCCCCGGGAGACCCGTTCCACGGTAATCGGCAGGAGTCTTGGAATAGGCACGAGAGCACGGACCCGTCCCCGATACGCCTCATAGGCCTCGCCGTAGCGCGCCGCGAGGGCGATGTCTTCCCGTCGCATCGAAGGAACAGTCGCAACCCCGGCGAAGACGGCGGCGATCAGAAAGAGCCACGAGTTCGTGATGAGTGCCGCCGGTGGAAGAATGAAGAACACCCACCACGCGAAGATTGGATGCCGGGCCAGTCCGAAGGCCCCCCGCGTAGCCGGACGGTCCCGGCCATACGCGCGAATCAGGCCGACCGCCGCGGAGACCCAGAACACCACACCCACTGCGGCCAGAACAATCCCCGCGGCAACACCGACGCCCCAGAATTTCCCCAGGAAGGTGAAGCGCTCCGGCCATACGACGGTGAGCACAACGGCAGCTCCGACCACCGGCGCAACGATTGCCGCCAGTCGTGGCGCATCACCGAGGAGAGGCATGCGTGCTCCGGAAGAGCGGCCGTCTTCCGGCACGCGTTCATCACTTCTGCTCATTATGCGGCAACTCTACGCCGACCTCGCGCCGTTGTAAAGAACTCTGACTGCAGGGCGCCCTCGCGGGCGACGCGCCCGGACGGGCGGCACGAACGATGCTGCACCGGGGGCACGCGGGGAGACGCTGGGAAACGCCGGACCATCCGGAGGTGCGAAAGCGCGAAGGCGCACGGAGGCGCGCGTTTGTGATTGCACGTATCGCGAAGAGGGAGTACTCTGTTCTCAGATCAGTCGGTCGCCGACCGAAACGATTTCCTTACAATCGAGGGTTCCCACCATGACCACGCCGATTACAGACCTGTCCATTCCCCAACTTCTCCAGCAGGTTCGCACTGAGTACCCGGAGACTCCGGCGCAGTACGTGAAAGACCATGCCGGGGAGTTTCACCCACGCTCCTTTTCCCGGCTCTATCAGGAAGTGCTCGCATTCGCAGCCGGACTGCGCGACCTGGGAGTGAGCCGGGGAGATCACGTCGGACTGGTATCCGAGAATCGAGCCGAGTGGTTCGTCTCGGACCTGGCCGTCCTCTCTCTGGGTGCCGCCGATGTGCCGCGAGGCAACGACAGTATGCCCGAGGAGCTCCAGTACATCCTGAGCTTCGCGGGATGCCGCGTTGCATTCGTGGAAAACGCCGTGCAGTTGCAGAAGATCGCATCCATTGCGAAGGAGCTTCCCGAGCTGAATACGCTGATAGTCTTTGAGCACGACTTCAGCCTCGAAAAGGAAGACGCCGAAACCCGCACCGCCCTTGCGAAGGTGAACGTCACCACCTATGAGAGCGTCATAGAGACGGGACGAGGCATCCTGGGCCGGGACGGCGCCGGTGCAATCGAGGAGGAGATCGCAAAGGGAAGCCCCCAGGACGTAGCGACCATCATCTTCACTTCCGGGACAACGGGAACGCCGAAGGGTGTCGTGCTAACGCATCGTAACTTCCTCCACCAGGTTGACTGCATTCCGAACTTCGTGAAGATCCGGCCTGGGGACGTATGGCTCGCGGTCCTGCCCGTGTGGCACAGCTTCGAGCGGATCATGCAGTACATCTCACTCGGAAGCGCCTCCGCCCAGGCCTACTCTAAGCCCGTCGGCAAGATCATGCTGGCGGACTTCGCAGCTGTTCGCCCCCAGTGGATGGCCTCGGTTCCGCGCATCTGGGAGTCGGTCAGATCCGGCGTCATCAAGAACGCCCGCGCTCAGGGGGGCGTTAAGTGGGCGCTCTTTCGATTCTTCGTCTCGATCGGCGGTTCTCACAAGAAGCTGGACGATCTGGTCAGGGGCAGGAAACCCGACTTCCGGCCACGCTCTCGCCTCCTCGATTTTCCGGCAGGGATTGTGCCGTGGCTCCTCCTGTGGCCGCTTCGCGCGTTGGGGAACGCCCTGGTCTTCGGCAAAATCAAGGCGCGTCTCGGCGGCCGCTTCATTGCAGGTATCAGCGGAGGAGGCGCCCTGCCACTGCAGGTAGACGAGTTCTTCGGAGCCGCGGGGATCCTCCTCCTGGAGGGTTACGGGCTCACCGAAACCGCGCCGGTAGTCGCCGTGCGGAAGCAGTGGCGGCCGGTGCCCGGCACCGTGGGCAACCTCCTCTCCGACACTGAGTGCGAAATTCGAGACGACCAGGGTAACATCCTTCCTCCGGGCCAACAGGGCGTCGTATTTGTTCGGGGACCGCAGGTCATGAGCGGCTACTACAATCAGCCGGAGCTGACGGCAACGGTTCTTGCGAAAGACGGCTGGTTCAACACCGGCGACCTGGGCATGCTCACTCGGAACAATGAGCTCAAGATCACCGGTCGGGCGAAGGACACCATCGTGCTCCGCGGCGGAGAGAACATCGAGCCCCTGCCCATTGAGCAGAAGCTTCGAGAGAGCGATCTGATCGACCAGGCAATCGTCCTGGGCCAGGATCAGAAGTTTCTCGGAGCGTTGATCGTCCCGAACGAGGAGGCGTTGTCCCAGGCTCTCGAGGCAACCGACAAGAGCCTGGCCGAGCTCATCGAAGTCCCGGAAGCGGTCAAGCTCCTCGAGCGCGAGATCACAGAGCTCGTGAGCGGCAAGAACGGCTTCCGCGGCTTCGAGCAGATCTTCCGGTTCCGCCTTCTGGCCGATCAGTTCGAGATCGGCAAGGAGCTCTCGGCCAAGCAAGAGATCAAGCGCCACGTCATCAACGAGCAGTACGCCGACCTGATCGCCGAGCTGTTCTCCTGACCCCGCGCCCCCGTGGGCGTCCG
>CAZUVX010000012.1:3678-6445 GCA_964623865.1 uncultured Spirochaetaceae bacterium
GGCGTCCGCGCCCCCGTGGGCGTCCGCGCCCACCCGGACTTCACGACGCGGGTATGGGCTTGCGCCTCTGCGCCTGATGCAGTAATCCTCTGATCAGGAGGCACGAATGAAGCGTGTGCTGTTGGTCTGTCTGGCTGTGCTGGTAGTGCTGATAGTGGCCGGATGCGCCGCGGGTCCGAATGACCTGGTCGACACCGGAGACGAGGAAGGGGAAGTGGCCGGTTTCCTCCCGGGACTCTGGCACGGGATCATTGCGCCGATCACCTTCATCATCTCGCTCTTCTCCGACAACGTGTCCATGTACGAGGTCCACAACAACGGTGGATGGTACAACTTCGGCTTCCTCCTGGGCATGATGATCATCTTCGGCGGTGGAGGCGGCGGCGCAGGTCGCTCGCGACGCCGGAGCTGAGCGCCATTGAACCGGCGCCGGCGGAGCCTGCAAAGGGCCCCACAGGCGCCGGTCTCCGTGGTAGAGTCTCTCCATGGACAGCGGAATAACATACCTGAATCCCACCACACTGCCGGACGGCACTGCCTCCTCTCACGGCGCCGTGACTCCACTGCGCAGTCGCCTGATCGAGATAGCAAGTCAGCAAGGGGTCGATGCCGACGGCGCAATCGTCGGGCCCACCGATCTCCGGGCCCAGACGGCCCAAGCCCTTGCCAACGTCGATCGCCTCCTCCAGGAAGGCGGAGGCGGGCTCGAGAACCTCTATCAGGTCAGGTTTTATCTGAAGTCCGACGGAGACATTGAGGCGGCGCTGCGGGCGTGGCAGGACTTCTGGGGGGAGCGGGCGCACGACCCGCTCATCACGACCGTTTACGTTGCCGGCTTCACCCTCCCGGGGTGTCTGGTTGAGGTCGAGGCGCGCGCCGCCGTGCCATGCGACGGCATGAACGCCTCCGCACGGCACATGTGGGCGGAGTATCTCACGGCTTATCCCCGCCGGTCGGCGGAGTTACTGAAGTCGGACGTCGAAGCGTGGGCCTTCGGCATCGGCCCTGAAATGGCCGACGAGCTCCTCCAGCTGGTTATGCAGGGCTACAAGCGAGCGACCGCAACCAGCCTGGAGGCTATGCTCGTTGAGCGTGAGACCATGCCGCAGGTTGGCGGCCACTCGATCATTCTGGACGGCTCCGCCGCGGCGCAATGCATTATTCGCACCGACCGGATCTGGGTCGCCCCCATGGAAGACGTCACGGATGAGTTCGCCCGGCGTGAGGGCGAAGGGGACCGAAGCCGGCAAGACTGGCTCGACGGGCACCGCCGCGCCTACGCACTCGAGCACGGCGCTCTCGGCCTTCCCATGCACGACCGGATCCCGGTGGTCTTCGAAGAGTTCAGCGTGGTGTGGCCCCGGGATGTCGCGGATACGCCTTGAGGCGTCTTCCCGGCAAAGCTACGGCCGGCTCCGTACCGACAGCTCCGTAAAGGTCACCGGACCGAGGGCGCGAAGCGCCACCGCTTCTGCTCCGTCGGCAAGGTCCGCGGCAGGAAAGGTGAACGCGTACTGGCCGTCCAGGTAGACCTCGATCTCGTTGCTCACAGTGTCGGCGTGAACCGTCGCTCGAAGCTCGTTGAAGCTTGAAACGGGCAGGATGGCGCTTGCAACCTCAATCATGTGCACGTCGTTGAATGACTGGTAGAGCTGCACGAAGCCGCGGTCTGTTTGGTTGTGCTCCGGGTCACGGGTGACCCACAGCAGGTATGACCGGCCCAATCCGTAGCCGCGTGCGCTGTTGAACCCGTCCGCGAGAAAGTGGACGCCGTAGCCGACCCAGCCGCTGTCAGGGGCGCTTGCCTCTACGGCATAGGTGAATGCGGAGCCGTCCTGCTCAACCGGATAGATCACCTTGGCGAAGCGCGCCTCGGAATCGGTCTGTTCCATGGATCGCTCCGGGCTCTGCCACCGGCCGAAGCTCGTGGACTGTCCCTCAAAACCGGAATGGACCAACCGCGGCAGCTGAGGCATGGTCGGATTGCGCGCGTCATCCAGCTGCACTCTCAGCTCCGACACTCGATTGTTCAGCCGCGCAATGCGGGCGTCTCGCTCCTCGATCCGCGACTCGAGTCTCTCCACCTCGTCCTGAAGCACCGCGACCGGGCGGTTGCCGGCACGGAGCTGCTCGATTTGTGTCTCCGCCCGGTCCTGGTCGACCTGAGCCTGGGCCAGCTCTTGCTGCAACTTGTCGATGCGCTCAGCGGCAACACCCTGCGGGCTCGTCGCGGGGCCGAGACGATCGAAGCCTTCCGTAGCGGCAAGAGTTCGACCGTCCTGATAGACGAGGTCTGCCTCATACTCGAACCCGTTGATCACGGCCCCGGTGAGGGTGACTGAGCCGTCATCTTTGAGCTCGATTTCCACGCCGCTCATGTCAATCGCGCTGGGGCGCATGTCGGCACCGTAGTCTTCCGGCGCCTCCACGCGAACTTCACGATCTCCGTCGTAGTCAAGGACGGCTGCGTACTTGTGCCCGTCGTAGACGAGGTCCTGTACGTAGATTTCCAACGGGCCCTGGAAGTAGAAGGATGCCTCACTGATGTCGAGCAGTTGCGGGTCCAAATCCCGCGGTTCGATCTCAGAAATGTCCACATCCTGTGCACCGAGGGAGAACACCAAACCAAAAAAGAGCAGAAACACTGCAAAATAGCGCATAAAACCCCCAAAAAGTCGTTCCCGAAGCCTCACATTGAGAATTCGTTTGTACTCAAAAGGTACGTAGGCCGTGACGCAAACTTCAAGGGCGAGTACATTCGAGAGAG
>CAZUVX010000012.1:6545-25130 GCA_964623865.1 uncultured Spirochaetaceae bacterium
GCTCGGGGCGGCGCCACGCTCGTTGTCGAGTCCAACCGCGACGGCACACTCTACGTGGACGGCGTCGAAGTCGCGGAGATCTCGCGGGGAGAAGATCGGTCCGTCGGTGTTGAGCCCGGCCCCCTCGTCGTGAGCATTGCACCGACGACCGAGGCTGAGCGCTTCCAACGAATCTCCGTCGATTCCGGCGCCACGCGTCGCGTGGTCTTCGACTTCGGGGACACGCCCGAAGACCATGCCGAAGACCCCGCAGGCGACCCCGACGGTTCCGATCCCTCCGGCGAGGCGCCCCCGCAGGGGAGCCCCCTGGCCGGACCTGCCCGGAGCGGACCTTCCCCGATCGAGCGGGATGCCGACCCCAACGCCCCTTCAGGCACCATGGTGGTACGGACCCCCCGAGGAACCTACGACGGTGAAATTCGGCAGGGGATTCCCCACGGCAGGGGGACCATGGAATGGGACGATGGCGCAGTCTATCGCGGCGAGTGGGTGGACGGCCGTCCCGAGGGCTCCGGGGAGTACCGCTGGCCCGACGACGCGCGCTACCTTGGGCGGTGGCGGGACGGCCGGCGCCACGGTGCCGGCTCCATGCAATGGGACGACGGGACCTACTACGAGGGCACCTGGAAGGACGGCCACCCCGAGGGCACGGGCCTCATGGAGTGGCCCGACGGCACCACCTACGAGGGTGAGTTCGTCGCCGGCCGTCCCGACGGGGTCGGCACCTACAACGCTCCCGACGACCTGCGCTACGAGGGTGAGTTCGCCGAGGGACGCGCCGTCGGCGGCATTCTCACCGTCCCGTCAGGGCAGAAGTACTGGGCGAGCATGAACGCGGAGAGAGAGTGGGTGCGGGAGCGCCCGGTCGACGAGGAGACGGACGGCGAATGAGCGAACGGCACGCAGGCCGCACGAATGTCCCACGCACGATTGTCCCACGGAGAGGGCGCCCGCGTTAGAGCGCGCTCAGCACGTCCATGAGGTAGGGAAGCACCTGCTTCTTCCGGGAGAGAACGCCCTTCATCTCGAAGACCCCCTGGGCGACGGCGGGGTACTGGACGGCATCCTGGATTCGCTGCGGGCCTTCGAAGACCAGACGCGTGGTCTCCCGGGTTATGTCGGTAACCATGAGGCAGGCGAAGTCCAGGCCGTTGGCGCTCCTGGTTCGTGCGACGGCGTCGCGGATCTCCCCGGCGCGCTCTTCGAAGACCTTGAAGCCCACCATCTCGATCTGGCTCACTGCAAAACGGAAGCCCCCCTCCTCGTAGTGCTTCTGATCCTGGCCGACGATCTGATCCGCCGAGAGGCCGGCCACCTCGCTGCCCGCCTGAAACATCTTCTCACCGTAGGCGTGCAGGTCTACGCCGGCGGTTTCTGCAAGCCACCCGGCGACCTCCGCATCCACCGGCGTTGCCGTCGGCGATTTGAGGATGACCGTGTCCGAGAGGATGGCCGAGAGCAGCAGCCCCGCAGTCTGCGGGTCCACACCGATCCCGTCGCTGCGGAACATGTCGGCAACAATAGTCGCCGTGGAGCCGAGAACTCTGTTGATGAAGGTGATCGGCATGGCGGTGCTCCGGGCGCCGATACGGTGATGGTCGATCACCTCGACGACCTCCGCCTCTTCGATTCCGTCGACCGCCTGGGAGAACTCGTTGTGATCCACCAGAGCGACCCGGAAGCGCGCCTTGTTCAGGAAGTTCACCCGGGCAATGATCCCGGCAATGCGCCCGGCATCATCGTTCACAATGAATCCGCCGACGTTGTACTGGTTGATCCGGTGCTCCACGTCGCGGACTAGATCGGCGGTAACGAAGGTCGGTTCCGGAGACTCCAGGTACCCCGAAACCGGTGCGCCCATGGCTTCGGCAATGGCGGTCTCCACCGGCACTCCTTTCGCGCGCAGGGGCAATTGGTCCAGGAGCCCTGCGATGCGGAGAACGGTGACCTTCCCGAGGCAGAAGCCGTCATCATCAACCACCGGCAGGAAGGCGAATCCTTTGTCCAGGATGACGCGCGCGGCCCTCGAGAGGGGCTCCTGCGGGTGCAGGAGATAGAGGGACTCGTGGGGGATCATTATGTCCTGGAGCTTCGGGTAGAGATCCGTGAGCAGATCCGGCGGCGAGCAACCGAAGTGATCGAAGACGAAGCGCGTCTGGGCGTTGAGGTTGCCGGCGCGGTAGGGGGCGGCGGTTACGCCACGGGCCGACTTGTACCGCGCGTAGGCGACGGCCGAGCACACCGAGTCGGTGTCGGGGTTCGTGTGTCCAACAACAACGAGAGGCGCATCGTCAGCCACGATGCCCAGTGTAACACGGGCGCGGCCGAGGACGCACGCGCACATCTGGGCGCCGGCGCTACCGGGCGGGGGCCACCGGGCGGGCCGTGTTTTTGCACTTCCCTTATCGATACGACGTGGTACAATTCAAGAGACGGTGGGTTTGTCGCCCGCCAACCATAGCCCCGCCTCTTGTTCGGACAAGCCCATCACAGCCCCATTTCGAGTGGTGCTGAAGCCACGATCTCCTTGCAAGGAGGCTTGCCATGAGTGCACGCGATGTGGTTACCAGATTCGCACCGAAACGCGAAAACATCCTCCTGATGTTTCACGCCCTCCAGGAACGGAACGCCGACGAGAGCTACGTAGCCCCGGAGGACATTGCCACGGTTGCGGACTATCTCGGCCTCTCCGTCGCTGAGGTGGACGGTGTTCTTTCCTTCTACCACGCCTTCGCCCGGGAGCCCCGGGGCCGGCACGTCATCCGGTTGTGCGACTCCCTTTCCTGTCGAATCTGCGGCTCCCTGGATCTCTATCGCCACCTGCGCACGACCCTCGGCATCGGCAACGGTGAGACTACCGCAGACGCCCGGTTCTCCCTGGAGACCGTAAACTGCCTGGGCTGCTGCAACACCGCTCCGAACGCCATGATCGACGACCGCCTGTACCGGAACCTGACCAGGGACGATGTCGACGGTGCACTCGACGAGGTGAAGCCATGAAGCAGACGGATTATCTGATTCGCTTCGCGGCTCCGGAAGAGCCGCTGGACATGGAGGCGTACCACCGCATGGGCGGCTACGTCGGACTCGAGGCGGCCCTGCAGATGGACCCGGAAGAAGTCATCGATGTAATCGGCGCATCGAAACTCGCCGGCCGCGGCGGCGCCGGAGTGGCCGCCGGCTTCAAGTGGGGGACCGTTCCCCGGGGTGAGCAGTCCTACATAGTCTGCAACGCCGACGAGGGCGAGCCGGGTACCTTCAAGGACCGCTTCCTCATGGAGGGGGCTCCCTACCTGGTCTTGGAGGGGATGACCATTGCCGCCTATGCCGTCGGCTCGGAGGAGGGCTTCATCTACGTGCGCGGCGAATACCCTGCGGCAATCGCGCAGTTCGAGGAGGCGGTTGAGCGCGCCCGGGCGAAGGGCTTCTTGGGCCGGAACATCCTGGGCAAAGGCTTCGACTTCAGTATTCGCGTCAAGAAAGGCGGTGGCTCCTATGTCGTCGGAGACGAGACGGCGCTCCTGAACTCTCTCATGGGAAACCGCGGCCATCCCCTCCACAAGCCGCCCTACCCGACGGAGCACGGGCTCTGGGATAGCCCGACCCTGGTGAACAACGTCGAGACCCTGAGCTGCGTCCCCCTGATTCTGGCCAACGGCGCCGAGTGGTTCGCCGGGATTGGTGCGGAGACAACACCGGGACCAAAGCTCTACCCGGTGAGCGGCCACGTTGCCGAGCCCGGGGTCTACGAGTTCCCCATGGGAGTCACCGTGGGCGAGCTCCTGGAGGCGGCGGGCGGCGTCAACGGATCCCTGAAGGCGGTGCAGATCGGCGGCACCGCCGGACCGATCTACGACACTACCGCGGTCGACTATCGCCTCGACTTCACCTCCATGCGCGGCATCGGCGGCTCTCTGGGATCCGGGGCCGTGGTGGTCATGAACTCCTCAGTCTCCATGGCCCACGTTCTGGAGGTCACCACGCGGTTTTTCGCGGAGGAGTCCTGCGGCCAGTGCTTCGGCTGCCGGTACGGCACCAGACAGCTCGACTATATGGCGCGACGCATCGCGACGGGAAGCGGAACTATAGACTATCTGGCCGCGATCCGGAAGATCGCCACAATCATGCACGACACCTCCCTTTGCCCCTTCGGCCAGTCCGTAGCGATGCCCCTCAACACGCTTCTGGACAATTTCGGAGAGGAGATCGCGAACTTCATCACGCAGCAGCAGTACCTGAAGGAGGTGGTCTAGTCATGGCAACGGTCACAATCGACGGAATCACGACGGCCGTGCCGGATGGGAGCACCATCCTGGACGCCGCCGACCGCGCCGGGATCTCCATTCCGACGCTCTGCCACCACGAGGACCTCTCACCCCGAGGCTCCTGCGGCATGTGCGTGGTCGACATTGACGGCACCCCCGACCCAAAGCGTGCCTGCATAAGCGCCGTTCGGGACGGAATGCAGGTCCGCACCAATACCGCCAGGCTGCGATCGGCGCGACGCGGACTCCTCGAGCTGGTCCTGGCGGCACATCCGGCGGATTGCCTGCAGTGCATCAAGCACGGGAAGTGCGAGCTCCAGGATCTGGCGGAACGCCTGGAGGTGCGCACGCTCCCCTACGACACCTACACGAGGGGCCTGTCGGTGGATCGCACCTCCCGGGCGATCGTTCGGGACATGAACAAGTGCATTGGCTGCGGCCGCTGCGTGGATGTCTGCAATACCGTCCAGAGTGTCGGGTCGATCTTCTTCCAGGGACGCGGCTCCGACACCATTGTGGCACCCGCCTACGGGCAGGGCATGGGTGACAGCGTCTGCGTGAACTGCGGACAGTGCGTGGTGTACTGTCCCGTCGGCGCCCTCTACGAGCGCGAGGACATCCACGGCGTGTGGAACGCCATTGACGATCCGGCGAGAACCGTCGTGGCCCAGATTGCACCTGCTGTCCGGGTGTCCCTGGGCGAGGAGTTCGGCATGGAGCCGGGAACGCTCAGCATCGGCAAGATCTACGCCGCGCTTCGCGCTATCGGCGTTGATGTTGTCTTCGACACCAACTTCTCCGCCGACCTCACCATCATGGAAGAGGGAACCGAGCTGCTGAATCGCGTGGGGGAAGGAGGACCGCTGCCCCTCATCACCTCCTGCTCGCCGGGGTGGATCAAGTTCGGCGAGACCTACTTTCCGGAGCTCCTGGAGAATGTCTCCACCTGCAAGTCGCCACAGCAGATGATGGGAGCGATCATCAAGACATACTTCGCCGAGACCCGCGGCCTCGATCCGGCGGCGATTACGAGCGTCTCCATTATGCCCTGCACGGCGAAGAAGTTCGAGGCGAATCGCCCCGAGATGAACTCAAGCGGCTTTCGGGATGTGGACTACGTCCTCACGACCCGCGAGCTCGCCAGAATGATCCGGGAGGCGGGCATTGAGTTCGAGCGGCTGAAGGAGGAGAAGGCGGACCCGGTGCTGTCGCAGTACACCGGCGCGGCGACGATCTTCGGCGCCACCGGTGGTGTCATGGAGGCGGCGGTCCGGACCGCCTACGAGATCCGGACAGGCGAGGCGCTCCCCCACATCGAACTCGAAGCGGTGCGCGGCATGGACGGCGTGCGACAGGCGGCGGTGGACCTGGCGGGGACGGAGGTGCGCGTCGCGGTTGCCCACGGTCTGGCGAATGCGCGCCGACTCCTGGAGGTCGTCCGTAACGCCAAGACCGCCGGGGAGCTGCCCTTCCACTTCGTCGAGGTCATGGCGTGCACGGGAGGGTGCATTGGCGGGGGCGGCCAACCCCTCGAGAATACCATTGCCAGGCGCCGGCAGCGCATTGCCGGACTCTACCGGGAGGATCAGGAGCTGCCCATCCGCAAGTCCCACGAGAACCCGGAGGTTCAGGCGCTCTACCAGCACTGGCTCGGCAAGCCCGGCGGGCACGTCTCCCACGAGCTGCTCCACACCGGCTACACCGAGCGCCCGCCGCACGTCGTCACGGACCTATCCAAGGCAGCCAAAAGGACGATGCCGAAGGCCACGCCGGCGGGGTAGGCCCGGCTGAAGGGCGGCACTCCCCGTAGAAGTCGGCGTCCCGCCGTACTATCATTGGAAGCGGGATGCGTATGCCTCTTCACGGCACGGATGTGCCGGCCAACCGTAGGGCGCGTGGCGGCGCCGTCGGCATCGTTCCAGGACTCTTTCTTCTGCTCCTGATCCTTCTCGCGGCAGCAGGGTCACTCTCGGCGCAGGAGGAGCGAGTCCGGGAGGCGCTGGCGCTGCGGGACCAGGCGCGAGCGACAATCCGGGAGGTGTCGGCGGACTCGCGGTACTACCAGCTCTGGCTCGACGAGGTGCGCCACCCTTCGAGCTGGTTCAGCGGCATGCCCCACCCCACCGATCCGGTCATGCGGGCAATGATCCTCTACCAAAGCAGCCTCCCCGGCACCTTTGCGCGACTCGAGGAGACCTCACCGTCGGGTGACTGGTCCAGGCTTACGGACTACACCTTCGATCCGGAACGGCGGATTGCGGTGATCGATTCGACCCTCAATACCTTCCACGGCGACGTCACGGTGGAGCGCACCTTCGTCTTCGACATCGACGGCTCGGTCATACACGATGAGATCTCTATGACCGATCTGACCACGGGAGAGACAATCACGGCGGGTGACCGCTCCTTTGAGGACAGGCCGCCGGAGGTGTTCTTCACCGTGCGCGAGCTCAAGGGAATGCTCGGGCGCGCCTATTCCCGAACGCCCTCGTGGAGGTAGCGCCCGAGCTGCAGGATGACCTGGTAGTAGTCGGTGATGTTGCGGCTGTAGAGCACCTCGATGCCGGTGTAGTGGGAGACCCCCAGGAGCGCGTTGGCTATGACCCGCTTGGCCTCCACGCCCTCCTGCCGGGTCTGCGGAAGATCCCGGAGGTATCCGCGCTCGAAGCCGTTGTAGTACTCGTTGACCTCCTGGGAGACGACGAACTCAGCCTCACGAACGATCGAGTAGTACTCCGAATGGCCGCTGAAGTGCTTCAGAAAGAGAAACAGCCCCCTCAACTCCTGCTCGAGCCGATTGAGGGCCGGGTCCAGGTTGATAGTAATGAAACGGCGGGTGCGCCTCCCGATCAGGCGCACAATCTCCGCGAGGAACTCCTCTTTGGTCTTGAAGTAGAGGTAGAAGGTGCCGACGGAGAAGCCGGCGTTGCGGGCAACCTCGTAGACATTCACGTTGTAGTAGCCCCGTTGGCCGAAGAGCTCGATTCCGGAAGCTATAAGCCGGTTCCGCGACGCATCCTCCTCCGCCTCGAGCTCAACAATCTCGGTCGGGAACAGCTTGTCGGGCTGCTCCAGGCGCACCGTGAAGATGCCGTTATGCACGGCGTCCTTGATCACCCGCAGATCCAGAGACATGTCACTGTGAAGGGACCGCACGGTGGCGAACCTGACGCCGCCCGCCACGTAGATGTACTCCGCTTCGTTGATCTGCCGCCCGTACACCCGCGAAGCGGCTTCCACGTAGATGTCCCGAAGCCGCCGCTCGTACTCCGGAAAGCGATACTGCCCCTCCCGGAAGACGCTCAAGTGCTTCCAGTCTTGCCGGATCGAGGCGACAACGACTTCGAGAAAGGAGCCGAGACGCTCCTGCACCGTCGACCCGGAGACGCCGTCCAGCCGCTTCCGAAGCATTACCAGGTACTCGTCGAGGATCTCCCGGAAGATCTCTTCCTTATTGTGATAGTAGTGGTAGAAGATCCCGTTGGAGACCTCGGAGTCCCGACAGATCTCAGCTACCGATACGGTCTCGTACCAGCACCTTGAGAAGAGGTCGAGACTCGAGGTCTTGAGGCGCTCCCTGGTATTCGACGTCTGCTGCACAAGCCCACCTTCCACGGTGCATTCTACAGGCCCAGATACGACTTCACCAGATGAGGATCGTTCTTCAGCGACTCGGCGCCGTCCTGCATGACAATCGCCCCGTTTTCCAGGACGTATCCGCGGTCGGCGATCCGGAGGCTTGCCCGGACGTTCTGCTCCGTAACAAGAATACGAACCTCGCCTCGCATCCCGTTCAACCGGTCGAAGAGCTCGGTAACCAGCGACGGCTGAAGCCCCAGGCTCGGCTCATCCAGAACCAGAAGCTTCGGGTTCGACATGAGGGCGCGGCCGACCGCGAGCATGCGCTGCTGTCCGCCGCTTAGTGTGCCTGCAAGTTGCTTCATCCGTTCCTTCAAGATCGGGAAGAGCTCGAACACGTGCTCCTGCCGCTCCGTGATTCCTTCGGTCGCCCGCGGGTTGTACGCCGCACCGGAGGTGAGGTTATCAGCAACGCTCATGGACGGGAAGAGCTCCCGCTCCTGGGGAACCAGAGCAACGCCGCGCCGGACGATCTCGTGGGTCTTCAGTCCGGTAATACTCTCACCGTCGAAGGTGATCGTACCCGACCTCGGCTTCATGAGGCCCAGTATGGCATTGATGAGGGTGGTCTTCCCCGCTCCGTTCGGTCCGAGCAGCGCCACGGATTCGTTTCCGACCTCCAGTGACACGTCGCGGAGGACGTGCAGCTTTCCGTAATAGCAGTTGAGGTTCTCTATCTTGAGCATCTATGCCTCCGCTCCGAGGTAGGCCTCAATGACCTGTGGGTTCTGCGAAACCTCGTCGTACGGTCCCGCCGCAATGATTTGGCCGTTCTCCAGCACAATGACGGTGTGGGTAATCTCCTTGATGACGTTCATGACGTGCTCAACAACACCCACTGCAAGATTCCGATCCTCTGCGACGGCGCGAACCGTTTTGATCATGTCGTTCGTCTCGTCGACGTTGAGGCCCGCCATGATCTCGTCCAGGAAGAGAACGCGCGGATTGGTTCCCAGGGCGTGTGCGAGCTCCATCTTCTTGACCTCGAGAATGGTCAACTGCGACACGGCGCGATCAATGCGTTCCAGACCGACGAGCTTGCACAGATCGTCGGCCATGTGGCGCGCCTGCCGAACCGTCGCGTTTTGCGTGAAGATGCAGCCGGTCATGACGTTCTCCCGGACGTTCAGGTCCTCGAGAGGGTGAATCAGCTGGTATGTCCGGCCGATACCCATCTTGCTGCGCAGGTACGGCGGCGTGGTGGTGATATCCTGCCCATCGAAGGTGATGCTTCCGGAGGTAGGCAGGTAGACACCGCTGATTACGTTGATGAAGGTCGTCTTTCCGGCGCCGTTCGGGCCGATGATTCCGACAATGCTTCCCTGCTCCATCTCGAAATCCACGCTCTTGACCGCCACGAGACCACCGAACTGCTTGGTGAGCTTACGGGTGACAAGCTTGCTCATTGGACGGCTCCTCCTGTCTCTCTGCGGGCACGCAGCCGGGACTTGATGAGTCCGGTAATGCCCTGCGGCATGAAGACAATGACCAGCACTATGATGATCCCGTAGACAATCAGGTGCCCATACGGGATGTACAGCTTCAGATACTCTCCGACGAAGCCCAGCAGCAGGGCGCCGACAATCGGCCCGGCGGTACCGTAGATGCCGCCGAGCAGTCCCATTGCGATTGGGAGCAGCGTGAAGTCGACGCTGAAGCTGTTCTCCGGGGTCAAGAAGCCGTAGCTGTGCGAATACGCGGCCCCTATGACGCCCTGTATGCCCGCCGAAATGGCGAAGGCAAAGACCAGGTACTTGTAGATGTTCACGCCGCTGGTCCGTGCGACCGTTTCATTGTTTCTGATCGATGTCAACGCGAAGTGCCACTTCGTTCGCCGGAAGACCTCGGAAAGAGCGATGGAAGCCACGGCGATAACGAGCACCATCAGGTAGATCAACGCGGAGTCGCCGTTGAAGATGGCGGTGGGAAGAAACTCACCCTCGGATCCGCCGGTAACGGAAGACCAGTTGCGCGCAATCACCCGAAAGATCTCCGCCAGGGCGAGTGTGACGATGGCGAAGTACAGTCCCCGAAGCCGAAGCACCGCCAGTCCGACCAGCGCCGCCACGGCGAAGGACATGACTCCACCGATCAGCAGGGACAACAGTCGGGGCACCCCGAGATGGAGAAAGACGAGCCCCCCGGTATACGCGCCCAGACCGAAGAACCCGGCGATTCCCAGGGAGAGCTGACCGCTACGAAGGAGAATGTCCCAACTGACCGAAAGGGCCATGTACATGAGGACGGTGGTCGCCACGGACTGTTGGTATGAGCCTGTGTAGAGCGGATAGAGCGCCGCGACCGCGAGCAGAACGACGACGGCTGCGATTGTTCGTGGTTTCATCGTTTGGCTCCTCGAAACGACCGGACCATGATCACGATTACGATCAATGCAAAGAAGACGATCTCCGCCCAACCGCCGTACCCGCGGAATGAGGTTATGAACGCCTCCGCCAAACCGAGACCGGCGGCACAGTACACCACCGCGGTTAGATTCCCGAGTCCGGCCATTGCGATGATTGCGAGAGATTTCATGGTAAAGGGTGCGCCGACGGCGGGAAAGAGTGAGTACCGGACCGCGAAGAGCGTCGCGATGATCCCCAGGATACCGACGGCAAGAGAGAACACGAGAAGGTAGGTGCGCCCGACATTAATGCCGACAATGGCGGCGCCTTTGGGGTTCTGTCCGACGGCGAGAGCGGCCTTTCCCAGCCTGGTGCGTCGCAGGAACAGCATCAATCCGACGACGATCACAATAGCCGCCAGAACGTAGGTGAAGTCGAAGATCCCGAAGGTGAGCTCGCCGATGGAGGCCGAGGCGGAGGAATAGCCCACGGAAACCTTGCGAGGCTGCGTGGTCGCAATGAGATTGACCGTCTCGGACGCAATGATCGCAAGACCAAAGGTGAGGATCACCTGGTTCAGCTCGGGCGCACTGAGAACGTGCTGAATGGTTGCCTTGTACGCGAGTATTCCGAGAACAAAGAGCAACACCATGGCGGGAATCATTGCCATTAACGGATCCGCCCCGAGGTTGGTGCTGAACAGATAGACGAAGTAGGCGCCGAGCATGAGAAACTCGCCATGCGCCAGATTGACAATTCCCACAATGCCCAGGATGAGAGCCATGGGCAGGGCGATGGATGCGTAGAGGCCGGCTCGCTGGATGCCGTAGATCAGCACCGTCGGCCTCCAGACCAACAGGACAATGACTACCGCAACGGCCGCGGCTGTAATGCCGATGAGCGTGCGCCTCGATATTGCCATAGATTCCTCTCCTTCAAAGAAGACCGGGCCGGCATTGCCGACCCGGTCTCCATTTTGACCTGACTGACTACCGGTCTCCAGGCAACCGGTGTATCAAGACTTACCGCTCATCCCAGCCAGGGAAGGGGTACTCCAGATCGGCCGTCGCAAATTCGAAGGGCCAGATGACCTCCTGCTTGCCGTTCTGCCACTGGAGGATCTTCTGTCCGCGAATGCCCTGGTGCTGAATGGTGTTCGAGGGGCTGAAGCTGACGGTCTCGCCGAGGGGGGATTCGTACTGAATGTTCTCAAGCGCCTCGATTACAGCTTCCTTGTCCAGGGTGCCGGCGTCCTCGATGGCTTCGGCAAGAACGTAGATCGCCGTGTACGAGAGCGGGGCAAAGTAGGTGGCGGGCTCCCGGTCGTACGTGTCGACGTAGGCGTCGAAGAAGTTCTTGCTCACGTCGGTAACCTCGTTGATCGACGGCGCCCACATGCCGTAGAGGGTCACGTTCTCGGCCAGCGCGGAGTCGCCGAAGTCTGCAGGCCAGCCCGGAGGCGCTCCAATGAAGAGCGGCGGCTCGAATCCAATGGCTTTTGCCTGCTCCATGATCGGGAGGGCGTCGGCATCGTACCCGGCCCAGATGAAGACGTCCGGGTCATACTCCTTGGCAATCTCGAGCATGGCGCTGTAGTCGCCGCCGCCGGTGGCCGCACTGGTGAAGGACTCACCCTCGATCTCGCCCAGCTCGCCGTAGAGTTCCTTGGACGCTTCGAAGGAGCTGGTACCGAAGGGGCCGTCCTCGTAGGCGATGAACCAGCGGTCGGTGTCTACCTCGGGATACTCCTCGGCAATGGCGTTCCACCCCTCGACGTAGCTCTCGCCCTGGGTGTAATCCCACGGGTGCAGATGGAAGTACCATTCGGCGTCGGGACCGACCGCCTCTTCCGCCCGGACGGATGCGGCGCCGGTCCACATGGCGATCTTCTCATACTTCTTGAGGGTCGGGATTTGTGCCAGATGGACATTGCTCGCCATGCCGCCGACGAACATGTCCACGTTCTCCACCGTTGCCAGGCGCTCGAGGGCGGAGGCGCCCTTCTCCGGCTTGAGCTCGCTGTCGATGACGATCAACTCCAGGGGACGTCCCAGGACGCCGCCGGCGTCGTTGATCTCTTCCACCGCCAGCTGCGCAGCCTTGCTGCCCTGGTCCCCGGTGATGTCGCCGAGAGGCCAGACACCGCCGAGCTTGATGGGACCTTCCCCGCCTTCCTGTTGGCCCGCCGAAAACGCGGGGGCGACCGCAAGGACGACGAGAGCAGTCACAAGTGCTACTATCCGAATCTTCATGTAACCTCCTTCACCGGCAGGTCCATCCCGCCGTAGTGAAACCGTTTCTCCATCGTCTTGACCGCCGCCTCTTGGATCGCGACCGGCAAGACGTTGTCTCCTGTCTACTCGCCGGCGAAGTCCCGAAGGATCGCCTTGAACTCCTCGGGCCGCTCCACCATGACGGCATGCCCCACGCCCTCTACAACGCGGGTGGTGGCCCTGGGAAACTGGGACGCCGTCTTCTTGGCGTGCTCCACCGTGATCAGCGGATCCTTGTCGCCCACGACGACCAGGACCGACCCTTCGTGCTTCCCGGCTGCAGCTACATAGTCGAAGTCGGTGAGGGCCCTGGCGTGGCCCACGTAGGCGTCCGGGTTCATCTCCATACCCCTGTCCACGAGCCGCTCGAAGTGATCCGGATCCGGAATGTCCGGCATGAGCATACCGAGTGCCTGTTTCATGAGGTCGCGATTCACCTTGTACTGCTCGATGACGGGATAGTGTTCTTCCGGCGTCGTAAGCCCGTCCGCCGGCGCGGAATCCACGAGCATCATGGAGCGAGCCCATCCCGGATTGCGCAGCACAAGCGACATGGCAACTGCTCCTCCGAAGGAGTGGCCTACGACAACGGGCCGTTTCAGACCAACCTCTTCAGCGAAGGCCCGTGCATAGTCGGCGTAGACATCGATATCGATCTGATCGATGTTGTCGGAGCAGCCGAAGTTCGGGAGATCCGGTGCCCAGCAGGCGAAGGCCGGAACATCCATGACCTTCTCGAACCAGAGGTTGCAACCGGTGTTCCCGTGGATGAGAAGCACCGGTGTGCCCTCACCATGTTGCAGGTAACACATCTTCCTACCGGTAACGGTGATCTGCTGCTGCTCCATTTCGATCCGCCCTCCGTATTCGTGCAGGCGCCCTACCCGGCGTACGCGCCCCAGTGAACCACTGCGGAAGCCCAGACGAATCCGAGCCCCGCGCCAACCATGACGATGTTGGTGCCGTCGGTGATCTTCCCGGCCTCGAGGCCGAGTTGCAGTGACAGGACCTGGTCGTTCTGACCGAGGTGCCCGTAGTTGTCCAGGTATGTCGTCTTGCTTTCGTCGAGGCCGAGCTCCTGCAGAACCGCGTCATGCGCAGAGCGCTTGAAGTGCAGAATTGCCAGATACCCGATGTCATCCTGCGCAAGTCCGGAGTTCGCCAGGGAGTCGCGAATGACCTTGTAGAAGTTCGGCATGGTCTTTTCGCCGAGCTCCTTCTTGAAGTGGTCGGGGTTGCGAACAACGAAGTGTGCGGCCTGCGCATCCTCCGGCGCCGGCGGCCACTTGTTCGCTCCCAGTACGGGCACTACGCAGTCCTCCGAGAAGGAGCCGTCACCGATGAAGGCGGTCCCCAGGATGACGTTGCGGTCGTACCCCTTCTCGAGGAGGACCGCCGCGCCGCCGGCGCCGATGTCGAACATGAAGCTGGTCTCGGGAACGTCCAGGCTGATGAGGTCGACGTTTCGGTATCCGCTGACCAGGAGAACGCGCTTCGTGTCCGACTTCGCAATCATCATGGCCTTTGCCACGTCGAAAGCCGCCATCATGGAGCCGCACATGGCCTCCATGTCGAAGGACCAGGCATTCGTCGCGCCGATCTCGTGGGCCACCTTGAGCCCCGCCAGCCAGCAGGGATAGTCCTTGTGCTGACCTCCGTTCCAGATGACGAGATCGATCTCCTCGGGATCGACACCCGCGTCGTCAATAGCCTGCTTTGCAGCCTGGATGCCCATGTAGCTCGTCGTATCCCGCGGGCCCGGAACCGGCTTCCGGTTGACACCGAACTTCTTTGCAATAACGTCTTCCGGGATGCCCGTGCGGTCGGCTATCTCCTTCGCCGTCATGACGGTCTCCGGAATATACGTGCCGATTCCCCGAATGCCTACATTCATGCGTGGTGTACCCTTTTCTTGTTGCTGATGAGTAATTACTGAATCGTCTCTCAGTCGGCATACTACACCCACCCCACAGGGCCGTCAAGAAATTCTTTCGAGAATGCGGCCGCCGACCACGCGATCAACCCTTGATCAGCCCAATCCGGGCGCTCAGAGGTCGCTTTACCGCTCATTAGGCTCCGGGACCGGCGTATGAGCCTCGAAATGGTGGTTTGGGCCGGCACGGCGGTGCATGGTGACAGGTGCAATCCACCATTGCAAGCGCGGAAGAGACGGTCTATAATGACACTGCACTTTGAGGTGAATCTACTCTCACCCAATAACTATACATTACGCCAAAGGGGTCAGAGGAGCGATTATGTCGAACTGGAACGATCAATACAGGTCCAAGCTCGTTGGCATTGAGGAGGCGGTGAAGACGATCAAGTCGAACGACGACGTGATCGTGGCGCAGTGCGCCTCCGAGCCGCAGGGCTGCATGGACAAGTTCCACATTGTGAAGGACCAGGTAGAAAACGTCCGAGTATTCTCAGTGCTTACCCTCAAGCCGTATGAGTTCTACGCAAATCCTGAAATGAAGGGCCACTTCGAGCTGGCAAGTTGGTTTCACGCACCGGGCTCCCGGGAGGCGCTGAAGAAGGGTGCCGGCACCGTGACCTACGTGCCCAACATGCTGCACCGCGCCGCCGGCGACCGCATGTACGCAAAGCGCCCCAACGTCTTTTTCGGCACCTGCACACCTCCCGATTCGAAGGGCTACGTGTCGCTCTCTCTTGGAATCACCTATGAGAAGGATATCATTGAGGCCGCGGAAAGTGTCGTGCTGGAGGTGAACGAGAACCTTCCCCGCACCTATGGAGACACCCACGTCCACGTTCGCGACGTAGACTACTTCGTCGAGCATCATCAGGAAGTACCGACCCTCCCCAACGCGGAACCGGGAGAGACCGACAAGGCGATCGGCAACTACGTCGCCGAGCTCGTGGAGGACGGCTCCACGATCCAGCTCGGCATCGGCAACATTCCGAACGCCGCCGCCCTCGCCCTCATGGGAAAGAAGGATCTCGGCGTGCATACCGAGATGATGGTCGATTCAATGGTCGACCTGTACGAGGCGGGGGTAATCACAAACCGCAAGAAGACCCTCTTCAAGGACAAGTTCGTCTGCACCTTCGCCTTCGGCTCCAGGCGGCTCTACGAGTGGCTGGACGATAATCTTGCCGTCGAGTTCCAGCGCGGGAAGTGGGTCAACGACCCTGCGGTGATCCGAAACAACTCCCGGATGGTTTCCCTCAACACCTGCCTCATGGTGGACCTGACCGGACAGGTCGCGAGCGAGTCGATCGGCACGAATCAGTACTCCGGCACGGGCGGACAGTCCGACACTGCCGTGGGCGCACAGGAAGCCTACGACGGCAAGGGGAAGAGTGTAATCGCCTGTCACGCCACCAAGAAGAAGGGCGAGGTCACATCGATCGTCCCGACCCTTCCGGAGGGGACCGCCGTGACCCTCCACCGCAGTAACGCAGACTACATTGTCACGGAGTTCGGCATTGCGCCGCTCCGGGGACGAACCGTCCGCGAACGGACCAACAACCTCATTGCCGTTGCTCATCCTGATTTTCGGGAGGAGCTCCGCAGACGGGCAACGGAGATCGGCTACCTCTAGCACAGCACGCTTGCGGGGGTAAGCGCTCGCGGCTTACCCCCGACTTCCATGTGATGCACCGCTCCGATGTGAGGCACCGCTCCCCGGTCAGCTTGCCCTGGCAGAGCGCTTGTCATAGCAGAGCGCTCGCCCTGGCAGAGCGCTTGTACCAGCAAAGTCGGAATCACGGGAGACCGCGGCAGCTCGTCATCCTCGTACCGGACGACGAGGTCGAAGTCGGCGCAGGTGACCCATCGCCTGAATCCCTCTCTCTATCTGCCGCGCACCTTCGATCTCACCCGGCATGGCCACCTCCCTTTCGACGTCGGAGAAGGTCATACAACGATTCGATGCCCTCCATGAGCCCGGGAAACCGCTCCGGCTCACGCCGCGCCAGATCGATGAGTTTCCCCCTTGTCTCGAGAAAGGTCTCCTCGTACTTCCGGTAGGCGAACTTCCGCAACGCCTTGAGGAGCTTCGCGACGAGGCGGCGCCGCTCCCGGGGGTCTTGAGCATCCCCTCGGAGAACCTCGGCAATGACGAGCACTTCCTCCTGCCGCGTCCCACACGCCGTGTAGCCGAGGGTGCTTTCCAGCCACTCGAGAACGGCTTCACTCAACCCTGAGAGGTCACCCTCTGCAACGACCGGGCGATGGCCCTCCTCCAGGCGGAGACCGAGCTCGACGTTCACGCCGGCGGAAAGGACCCGACCGGCACGGGCGGCCGCCCGTGCCTCGGATTCGCTACCCGCGGACGCGGGAAGCCTCAGAGTCCCGCCGTCCCGTCGAAACATCTCCTCAAGGCGCGCCGGATTGTGCGGCTGACCGAGGAGCGCCTCCACGCGACGGCGCCGGAGAAAGCGCTGAACCTCCCGGCGGTCCCGCGGCCGGGCACCCTCGTCCCGCGTAACCACCACCAGAAACTCGGTATTCCGCGTGTGCCGGTGGAGACTCTGCTTGCCGCCGCGGTACTTCACGTAGTCTCGGCCGAACATGCGCACCCGCCCGTGCCGCTCGAGCAGATCGAGAAGCTCCTCGAGAGGCACGATCCCCTCCGTGTTGTAGCTAAGCACGAGGTGGCGCCCGTCGGCGCGGTCGAGCAGCGTCTCGAAAGCGTTCAGGGCGAGCCCCCGAGAGCAGAAGTCCGATCGCGTTCTCTTCCAGTCCCGGCGAATACCGGCCTTCTCGGAGAATCGACCGTCCGGGCCCCGACGGTCCGGCACGGTGGGCCGATCCCACCGGGCAATGGTGTTCAGCATGAAGTAGTTGCTCCCGTACTGATGTGAGTTGTAGGGAGGGTCCAGATAGATGATGTCACCGCTGTGGCTCGCGAGGAACGCCGCGGCGTCCATGGACCGCACAATCGCTCCGTCCGCCGCACCGTCGATGAGCTCGGGCATCTCGAGCTCCATACGCCCGAGAATTCGCCGCAAAGCGTCCCGGCCGTGCCCGCCGAAGCCCTTGTGGTACGCCTTGAAGACGCCGGAAGTGTTCGCATGGGTTGAGGCCTCCACCAGAAGGAGCGCAATGAGGAGCACCTTCTCCGTAGCCGCGTTGGAGCAATCCGCCCGGGAGCCCCGCCCCGCCGCGGCAACCGCCGGAGACGCAGCGTGGGACCACGAGACGAGCCCGTCGGCATCGATCTCAGGATAGAGTACTTCTATCCGCTCCCTCACCCGGTCGATGAATAGCGCGTTCTCCCGGGTGTAGAAGAGGCGTTCCCACCGGTAGTCGGCATCCTCGGTCGCGGCCGGCGCGTAGTGAGTTGTGATGTACGGGACCGGCGGAGGGGTGCCCAGGTCGTAGAGAGCGTTCAGCTCCGACAGAAGCGCGGCAATACCGCCGTGTCGACGGAAGAGGGCCGGCAGATCGCGGCGGTCGACTCCAAGGTACGCGGCATTCAGGATGTAGCTGTAGAGCTCCCAGTCGTTGGCGGCAACGTGAAAGCCCATGAGCTTGGCGAGACGCGAGACGGCGCCGCTTCCTGCAAAGGGGTCCACGAAACGAGGAGGGACGGTGGCGTCCGGCGTGTCTGCGAGCTCGGCGAAGACTCTGCCGAAGAAGGGCAGCAGTCTGCGCTTGTTGCCCAGGTAGGCAATGAGTTGGCGCTTCAGATAGGGGTGATCCTCCGGAGCCTCCTGGAGCCGTATTCCAGATCGCGTCGCGTTGCTCAAGGGTGCATGCACTGCTACTATCCGTCCCATGCTGGAAGTATCGCTACAGTCGCTCCTGCGCGAGGCAGGCATCGACGGCGTGATCCGAGAGGATGCCCTCGTCTCCAACATTGTATATGATTCCAGGCAGTGTCGTCCCGGGGACCTCTTCGTCGCCCTCCGGGGTCTCCACACCGACGGCCACCGCTTCATCCCCCAGGCACTCCGCGCCGGGGCGCGCGTGGTGGTTCATGAGGATCCCTACGATCCGGCGTGGGTGCGGAACCACGGCGAAGCGCGGGACAGCGCGCCTGGGCGCACCGGCCGCGCTGCGGAGGGCGCTGCGGAGGGCGCTGCGGAGGGCGC